>JADFFQ010000016.1 GCA_022568135.1 Planctomycetota bacterium
GTTCAAGTACGAGCTGACGTGTGCGGACGTCATCAGTCCCCAGGATTGGGTCGATCAGCCCGACCCGCTCTTCTACATCACCGCGCGGTATAACCGGGCCATGGAGCAGATGATCCGCAGCGCCCCGGACCAGTATCTCTGGGTGCACCGCCGCTGGAAGAGCCGCCCCCGGCACGAACGCCTCGGCCGGCCGGTGCCCAGCCGATTGATCGCTAAGCTGCAATCGCTGCCCTGGTTGACCCAGACGGACATTGATTTGATTGTGCAGCGGTCAAACGAGGCCGCGCGGGAAAGGGATCTCACGGCCCAACGTTGACCGGCGGGTCCTGGCGGGGATACTTAGACCAAAGAGAATGAACCACCCAGACCACTGAGACCACAGAGTGAAGCTTTACGAAGGAAGCGAAGCGGATTGGACGGTCTGATCGCTGTGCATTGAAAAGTAGATACCCTGCTTTCTTTTGTCCGTGGCCTGCGTGTCCTGGGTCGTAAGTCCTTCCTTTCAGCGCTCCTGCCAGTTGCCTTTACCGATCACGGCCCACGATGCCGACCGCACGACTTCAAGGCAAGAAGATCCTCATCGTCGACGATGACGAGGACATCCTCAGCAGCATCGACCTGGCGATGCGGGCCGAGGGCGCGACGACCACGATGGTTGTCGATGGCAACACCGCTGTGAGCGCGTGTCGCAGCGGTGCCCCCGACGCCATCGTGTTGGACATGATGCTTCCGAAGCGGTCCGGATTCCTGGTGCTGGAGAAGATCAAACAGGAACCCGACCCGCCGGTGATCGTGATGATCACCGCTAACCAGGGCAAGCGCCATATGGCCTACGCAGAGTCGATCGGCGTGGACGCGTATCTCGTCAAGCCGGTGCCGTTGCAGCGACTGGTGGAGACCTTGGTCCGACTGCTTCAAGAGGCTGCAGACGAATGCCGTGAAGCAGACGACCCGGAAGCTCAACCTTGACTGGGCCACCCCAGTCATGGAGGCGAGTACAGTGATGGCGGGAGCCGAATCCATCACCGACCAGACCGATGCCCCCCGGCAGTTCGTCATCCTCTCCCGCGAGGAGCCGGCCGGGGGGAGCGGGCTGGCGCCCATCGGCCCTCGCCGCGACATCCTGCGCAACCTGGCCGACTGCAACACCGGCCCGGAACGCAACGGCGCCGACGATGTGCTGCACGGGCCGGGCATTCAGATCGAGCTGACCCCCAACCAGAATCCCATCACCCAGATGCTGGTGACGGTCACGGAGGAGGAGATCGGCTGGTTAGTGCTGGCCAGGCTCATCAAGGCGTTTCACTGGAAGCTGCTTGACCCCAACACCGGGCGCGAGCTGAGCCCACAAGCCGATTCGGCACCCGCGCCCCCTAACCCCTGACCCCCTGACTCCTGATCCCTGATGCTCGAGAGGATCATCACCGGCGGACAGACCGGCGTCGATCGGGCGGCTCTGGACGTGGCGATCAAGCTCGACCTGCCCTGTGGCGGCTGGTGCCCCAAGGGTCGAGCCAGCGAGCAGGGGCCGATCGCAGACGTCTATCCTTTGACCGAAACGCCACTGGCCGATCCGGCCCAGCGCACCGAGTTCAACGTCCGCGACGCCGACGGTACCCTCATCATCGCTCACGGCGAGCTCACCGGCGGCACCGCCCTGACACGTGACTTCGCCGCCTCACTCGCCAAGCCATGCCTGGTCGTCGATCCCCACGATCCCTTGGCCGCGAAGACGATCGTGGCATGGCTGAGCGAACAGAACGTTCGAATCCTCAACGTGGCGGGACCGCGTGAAAGCCGGGATCCGGGGATCTACGAACGAGCGGGCAAGCTCCTTCACGTTGTTCTGGGCGGCAACGCACCATGCTGATAGCATGGTCCCATACGCGTAGGGTGCGCTGTGCGCACCGCCCCCATTGGTCCGCACAGCGGGCCCTACTTGGCTGATACATGTCCGACAAATCAACCGACAATCGAGTCACGCTGCAGGGACTGGCCTGCGATGCCTCCAATCCCCACCAGCTGCGCCGCGCCCTCGATGAGGCGCTCGATTATCGCGGAGATATCACCATCACGCGAAAGTCCAGCGGCGAATCGATCCAAGGCTACGTCTTCGATCGCACATCCGCAGCCACGCTCAGCGACTCGAAGATACGCATCATTCCCACCAACGGCGGGCAGCGCATCACCATCCCCTACGACGACATCGCTCAGGTCCGATTCACCGGCAAGGACACCGCCGCCGGCAGGTCCTTCGATACCTGGATGAAAAAATACGTCCGGAACAAGCTGGCCGGCGAAGCTGCGAACATTGAGCCCGAGTCGCTCGATGACGCGTGAGGTGGGCGTTTGTGGCGGCAATCGCCACGGACGGGGCCTCAAGGCCGTGGCGGGGGCAATGGTCATTTACCCGCACCACGTTTGAAAATAGACAAATAAACCCCAGCGACCCTGTCCTGCCGCCGAAGTAGGTGTGGGGCATGGCGACTTGATAAACCTTCTGACGATCATCGGCGGCGTGGCTCTGCTGGTCTTCGGCGTGCGCTACCTGCGCAAGGGTCTGGACCGGCTGTTCGGCCGGCGACTGGGCACCTGGATGCAGCGGCTGGCGTCGCGGCGCGGCTTCTCCTTCCTGGCCGGCATCGGGGTCTCCATCGTCGCGCCTTCCAGCACCACCATGTCGCTGCTGGCGGTGCACACCGTCCAGGCCGGCCACCTCACTGCCCGCCAGATGCTCACCATTGTGTTGGGAGCCAACATCGGCCTGACCGTCATGGTGCTGCTCATTGCGCTTCGGCTGGAGCAGTACGCACCCATTGTGGTGCTGGGGGGCGTGGCGCTGTTTCAGTTCACCAAGAGTCCGCGCAGTCGTGGAATCGGCCAGGTCCTGCTCGGCCTCGGATTCATCCTCTTGGCCATCGACATCATGAAGCGCGCCGCGGAAACCGTGGACATGCAAAGCGGCCTGTGGGAGGTCATCAACTTCGAGAACCTCACCGAGCACGCGCTGCTGCTGGCGATCTTCGCGGCGATGTTGGCGATGGCCCTTCAGTCGAGCACGGCCACCATCGGCCTGGTCATCGGCCTGGGGGTATCCGAAGCGGTCAGCTTCAAACTCGCCGTCCCCGTCGTGCTGGGCGCCAACGTGGGGCTCGCGGTGACCACGCTCATCGTCGGCTGGCGGGTGATCGAGCCCCGGCGATTGGCGCTGGGCAATCTGCTGCTGAAACTGGCTTTGGCCGGGCTGGCGCTGGCGGCTTTGAATCTGTTGGGCGACCGTCTGCCCAACCCCGGGCCCGAGTCGTTTGGCTTGGCGATCGCCGGCGTGCATAGTGGCTTCAACATCGTCCTGGCCGCGGTCGGACTGCCTCTGGTCGGCGTGGTGAGCTCACTTCTGGAGCGCCTGGTTCCCACACCGCCCCCCGAGAGGCGCAAGGCCTTCGGCCCCAAGTACATCAGTAACGGGCCCATCGGCGGCGTGGCCCTGGCTATGGGCCAGGCGTTGCGCGAGATCACCCACATGTCCGAGATCATCCGTGCCATGCTCCGCGACGTCTGGGCGGCGCTGGAGACCGGCAACGAGAAGCTTGCTCGCGACGTAGCCGTGCGAGACGATCACGTCGATCTGCTGGACACCGAGATCAAGCGCTTCCTGACCCGGATGGCTCGAGAAGAGGCCGGCGAGTACGACTCCGACGAACAGATGCGCCTGCTTCGGTATCTGGCCGAGGTGGAGACGATCGGCGACATCATCGACAAGAACATCAGCGAGCTGGTGCTGAAAAAAATCCGCCTCGGCGCCGAGTTCTCCAAAGAGGGGGCCGAGGAGCTCAAGGACTTCTACCGCAAGGTCTCCGAGAACGTGGTCATCGCCGAGACCGCCTTCACCACCCGTGATCGGACCCTGGCCCAGCAACTGCTCCGCCACAAGCAGCGGATCGATCAATGCGAGCGGGAACTGCGGGACCGGCATTTTGCCCGGCTCAACGCCGGCTTGGTCGAATCGCACGAGACCAGCGCGATCCATCTCGATCTGCTCACGCACCTGAAGCGCATCAACAGTTGCGTCACCCACGTGGCCTACGCGATTCTTCAGGACACCCAGCCCAAGCACACAAGTGCCCCCACTGGCGCCGGCGAGTGAGGCAAACGACGTGTCGCGCCCCGGCACACATACCCCCGGGCTTGCCCGGGGTCGATACTCAAATCATCATGAACCACCACCCGCCACAAGTGGCGGGCTATGTGAAACCCAACGGTCGCTCTATGCGAGATCATCGCGTCGGAACGCGATGTCGGGGCGGCGAGAAGGGTGGTGTTCGAGGTATTCGGTTCGCCAGCAGCCGACCCAGTGGTCCGGTTCGATCTCATAGAGCACGGAATCCGCCCTGCCGGGCGATTTGGCCAAGTCATCCGGCGGAACCATCGCCGGCCACCAGGGCACGATTCCTTTCTCATAGCCGGGCAGCTTCTTGAACTGGTCGGGATCGTTGGTCACCTCATCGATGGTCGTGAGCCGGTGCTTGATCTCCCCGAGCTTGGGCATCGACTTGAACAGGCCGCGGGTGTATGGGTGGTGCGATTTTTCGAACAGGTCGTAGACCGTGGCATACTCGACGACCCGGCCGGCGTACATCATGCAAACCACGTCTGCATTCTCCGCGACCACGCCCAGATCATGGGTGATCAGCATCATGGCCATGTCACGGTCGCGCTGAAGATCAGCAAGCAATTCGAGAATCTGGGCCTGAATCGTCACGTCAAGCGCGGTGGTGGGCTCATCGGCCAGCAGCAGTTTGGGCTGACAGGCCAGGGCCATGGCGATCATCACTCGCTGCCGCATCCCGCCGGAGAACTGGTGTGGATAAGCGCGAAGCCGCTGGGCGGGCTTGGAGATGCCTACATCGTCCATCGCCGCGACGGCGATCTCGACCGCTTCTTTCTGGCTGACCTTCTGGTGTAGTAGCACGGCCTCGATGATCTGATCGCCGATGGTGTAGACGGGGTTGAGGCTGGTCATCGGCTCCTGGAAGATCATGGCGATCTCGCCGCCACGCACCTTGAGCATTTGTTTTTCCGTCAGCGAAAGCAGATCGCGTCCTTCAAAGAGGATCGAACCGCGATCGAAGCGCCCCGGCGGGCGGGGGATCAGTTGCAACACGGTCATGGCGGTGACTGATTTGCCGCAGCCGGACTCACCCACCAGGGCCACGGTCTGTCGCGGATGTATCGCGAGGCTCAGGCCGTCCACCGCCCCGATGCGCCCGCCGGCGGAGTCAAATGACACCGCCAGGTCGGCGATCTCGAACATCGGCCGCGGTCGGGCGGTGGAATCAATGATTGTTTGTGTTTGCGTCGTGGTCATCCGTGCTCTTGTTTAGCTGCGGCCGCCAGGCCGCGCGTGGCGACGTTCGACCCGGACCTTCCTCGTCCGCCGCGGCGGACTCGTCAGGTCCGGCTTCAACTTCGGGTCGATCGAATCGCGAAGCGCGTCGCCGATGAGGTTCAATGCAAACACCGTGAGGAAGATCATGACGCCTGGAAGAATGGCCAGCCACCAGTGGAACACGCCGCTGGCCGGATCGACGGCTCCGGAGAGCATCTGGCCCCAGCTCGAGCCGGGCGGCTTGATGCCCAAGCCGAGAAAGCTCAAGCCGGTCTCGATGAAGATCGCCGCCGCCACGGTGAAGCTCGCATCGACCAGCACCGGCGTGACCCCGTTTGGCAGCATGTGTTTGAATAGAATCGACCGCACCGGCAACCCGCACGCCCGGGCAGATTGCACGAACTCCTGATCCCGCAGACGCATGAACTCGGCTCGAATGAACCGGGCTGGGTTCATCCACGAAAGGGCTCCGATCACTGCCATCATCGCATAGAGCATGTATTGATTCCACTGCGGCCCAATGAAGGCGATGACCGTCAGCAGGAGGAACAAGCGGGGGATGGCCATGAATATCTCGATGATCCGCATACCGAGGATGTCCACCCATCCGCCGAAGTAGCCCATCGCCGCCCCGAAGGTGATGCCGATGAGCACGGCAATCCCGGTAGAGACAAAGCCGATGGACAGGGCCACGCGGGTGGCATGGATGAGCCGGGCCGCGACATCCGAGCCAACATCGTCTGTGCCCAGCAGATGGATCGACCGTTTGGCGGTCAGGTCCAAGAGTTCGACTCGCCGGCCGTCGTGGCTGATCCCGGCCTGGATCGCGCCTCCACTGGTCCGCTCGATCGTTTCCAGCACATCGCCGATCGTCGCGGCGCCATACAACGACACGGAAAACCGTTGCACGCTGCGCGTCACGATGGTGAAGTCCGCCATAGGTTGGTCGCGATTGCGTACGCCTTGACCATGACGAAGAGCCCGCAGCGGTGTGTCCAGGGTCAGCGAGCCGCCCGCCTCCACGGCAAGATCACCATCTCGCCGCGAATCGGTGAGCCCCAAGTCCTGCGCCGCACTCGAGCCGCCCCAAGGCACAACACGCAGGTACGGGCCGCCTGGACGCTGGTTACGCAAGTAAACCTGCGGCTTTGTGTGGTCGTGCGGGACCGGAGCAAACAGCGCGAACACCCCGTGGTCTTGCGCCCCGATGGAGTAGTCGGTCGTGTCAAGCTGCGGCTTGCCCAGTGTCCCGACGAGACCCGAGGCGGTGAGCAACAACATCGCCCCAACGAACAAGCGCGCGGTCGCGCCGCCGGCGCTGGGCTTGCCCGACTCGTCATTGCGGTCGGTGTTCAGGGCCGCAAGGGCGTGAGCGATGATCAGGAGCCCCGCCGAGCTGGTCATGACCACTGCGGTCCACCACATGGCGCCTTGACTCGCTGCACGGCCGAGCTCCCCGACAATCGCCGCGAGCACGGCGCCAGCGCCAGCACAATGGTGATGCCGATCAGCCGAGCAACAGAACCTCGACGCGCCGCCAAGCGACCCAGCACGATCGCCCCGATCAAATGCACCGGACCGATGAGAAGTATCCAGTCCCAGACACCCAGGAAGCGGAACAGGGGGAAGCGGATTCCCTGCTCGTCGATCAAGATGTACGGGCGGTGGTTTGCAAGCAACGGGGCGAAGACGGCCAGGAAGGCCATGAACCCCAGCACCCACAGGGCCGCAAAGGCGGGACGGTTCTTCTTGAAATCGTCCCAGACGATCCGCCAATACAATCGCGAATCGCCGTCAAACCGCTGCACCGGCAGATCGGGGATGAGCTGCTGGCGCTCCTGGGCGGTGATGCCTTGCGTTTCCATGGCAGATGACCTGGCGGAGAACTTCGACATCAACGAACCGGCAAGCGTTACTTGTGAGTGATCCGCGGATCGGCGATGGCGTAGGCGATGTCGGCCAGCAGCAGACCTGTGAGGTTGAGGATGCCCGCGACCAGGGCCAGAGCCTGCACCACGTCGTAGTCACGGTTCTGCACGGCCCGGAAGAAGAACAGCCCCATCCCCTCGATGTTGAAGATCACCTCAATGATGACCGAGCCGGCGATGAGGAACGGCCCGATGGTGGCCAAGATCGTGATCAGCGGCAGCAGGCTGTTGCGAAAGACGTGATGAAGCATGACGTCGGTGGAACGCACACCCTTCGCCTTGGCGGTGCGGACATAGTCCATGGTGATGTTGTCGAGCATGGCCGCCCGCATTTGCTTGGCGAGATACGCAATCCCGCTGTACACAATGCACCCCACCGGCAAGACCAGGTGCCACAGCCGATCAGTCAACCAGCGGAAGAAAGGCCAGGCCTCCGAATCCACGCTTGACAGCCCGTTGTTTGGGAACCACTCGACGCCCTGTCCCCCGGCGGCCGTGTAGCCGATGAGCAACGTGGCCGACAACACAATGGGGATCGACCAGAGCCCCAGCAGCAACAGGTTGGCGCCCATATCGAATCCCCGGCCGCGCCTGCTCGCCATCACCATTCCGCAGGGGATCCCGATCGCAAACGCCAGGGGGAACGCGATGAAGCTGATCATCAGGGTGATGGGTAGGCGGCGCTTGAGTTCGGCCATCACCGTCGTGTGGCTGGTCTGCGATTCGCCGAGCGTCAGCTCGAATAACTCAATGTCATGTCGGTAGCGTCGGACCGCCCGCTGGGAGATCTCCTGATCCACGGGAACAAGTTGGCCGGATAACAACGCGTGCCGTAGCTCACGCCCATCCTGATCTTCTTCCACAGAAACCCCCCCGGCGTGATCGTCCAGCCGCCTGGACAACTGCTCATCGGACTGTTTGAGGATGCGAACCTTGGGCGATGCGGTTGGGCTGGGTTGGACCAGCCGCAGCCAGCGGTTGTCCTTGCCTCGCACCAGCAGCACTGGCAACCGCTCAGTAGGCGGGGAGTTCGATATGCCCTGGGGGTAATGCGGTGCGCTTCGACGCAACGTGTACACCGGGCGCGGCGCCGGCTCATCGGTCCAGGCGGCGGCCTGTGCATCAACAAGAATCATCCCACGCCACCATCGCAGGTATTGCCTCCACAACGGCAGATCGAGCCCGTAGCGCTTCTCGTACCACTCGCGGATCGCCGTCTGCGCCTCCGCGCTCATCTGGGTGGCTTCGTGTTGGGTGACGCCCGGTCGCCCCGGCGCCAGACGCGCGATCAGGAACACCATCACCGTCATCCCCAACAGCGTGGGGATCATCAGCACAAGGCGCCGGATGATGTAGGCGGTCATCGCGAGGTCTGCACGCAAGCCCAGCTCATGCCCTATGGAGACACTGAGAACGCCAAGAGGTTACAAAGAGACCAGTCTTGAAGGCGGATGCCCTCAGCTCGGCCCTGCCCGGAACAGCGCCAGGCTCAGGGTGTGGCCGTGGAGGAATGACCGGTCGCCGATGGGGCCGATCTCGCCGGCGGCGAAGAACCCGGCCAGGGGCACGTCGCCCAGCCGATTGCGGATCGTCTGCACGTCGTGGTTCTCCTCATTGAACAGTTTCTTGCCGCGACCGTTGCACGTGAACAACAGCGCTCCAAGCGGCGGATCCTTGAGCTGTTGGCCATCCAGCAGCAGTTGCAGATCCTCGTGCGCGGTCGCAGCGTCGCGCACATGGAACTGGATCGTCTGGCCGGGACGCGGCAGATCACCCACCGCGATCGCCTCATGCTGTTTGTCGAAGCCGAGGATGTTTCGAACCAGAAAATCGCCCCGGCCGAAGCGCTCCTTGTACTCGTTGATGACGGTTCCGATCAGCAGCCCGCCCGACAGCAGCCCCCGTTCATCCTCATCAAGAAGGTTGGTTTGCTCCCCAAGAGCCTCCAAGGCCTTGCCCCCACCGAGCTGGAAAATCACGTTGCCTTTGCACTTGGTGATGACCAAGGGGTTTCCGATCGGCCGGCATCCCTGGCTGACGATGATGTCGATCTGGAGGGGCCCGGCGATCGTGACCCCCACCGCCCCGCTGGTGGGGACCTGATCATCGAGCACCAGCAAATTGTGGCCGGGTTGGCTTGCCCCCGACGACATCCCTCCGACCACCCCGACGGGTTGCCCAGGGTCGCCGCACCCGGTCACCGCGGGCAGAAGCTTGGTGATCGGCGTCGAAAACGGATCGGCGAGCATGATCACCGTGCGAAGATCGTCGCTGTGGCCGATGTGTTGGCGCATCGCCTGGCGATCCTTGAGCACCGCAGCATCTTCCTCGGCGCGATAGCTCCACGGATGCAGCCTTGCGCCGGGCAGTCGGAGCCCAATCACCGATAAGCCGGCCCGACCTTCCAGCTCCTGGTCAACCCCCAGGACCGATTCCGCCGTCACCCCAAGCATCGTGCGGGGAGACAATGTTTGGCGAATGATCTGGGCCGCTTCAGCGAACGCGGCGCGGTGATGGAAGCTCCCAAACAGCATCGCCAGATCGCAGGTGTCGCCGAGGTGGTCGTACAGGTCGCCGGCGACCTCCGTGGCTGCGGTGCGGGTGTCCAGGTGGCCGCTGATCGCTGAGGCGGCAAACGGCGTGGTGCTGCTTGATATTGGCGACGAAGAAGACATCGCATCATCGTAGCAACAAGGGACCCGGACCTTCCTCTCTCGGCGCGCCGGGCTCGTCAGGTCCGGCTTGACGCCGAAGCCGGGTCTGACGAGTCCCGACCTGTCGGGACGAGGAAGACCCGGGTATCCGATGCGTAGAATGAAACGCAGCACCGCAATCGGCCAGCCTCAGGAAATTCCTGTGTTTCACGACGTGCCCATCGAGGATCATTCGCGGCTCATCCGCACGCTTGGTTGCGCGGTGGAGGCGCTTGGGCGGTTGCAGCACGATGATGGTCATTGGTGCGGCGAGCTGCAGGGCGATTCCATTCTCGAAAGTGAATACATCCTGATGAAGTTCATCCTCGGCCAGGAGGACCAGCCGATGGCGGACGGCCGGCCCGGCCGGGTCGTCCTCATGAGGATCGCCGGCTACCTCCGCTCACTTCAACGTGAAGACGGAGGCTGGGGTCAGTTCCCGGGATCGACCATTGACCTCTCCGCGACGGTCAAGGCGTATTTCGCGCTCAAACTTCTTGGGGACGATCCGGCCGAAAGGCACATGGCCAAAGCCCGGCTGGCGATCCTTGCTCTCGGCGGCGCGGAGAACTGCGGAAGCTTCACCAACTTCTACCTGGCCTGTCTCGGTCAGATCTCGTTCAACGCGGTGCCCCAGATTCCCCCGGAGATCATTCTCCTGCCGAGATGGCTCTACTTCGACCTCAGCAAAGTGAGCGCGTGGACGCGCACAATGATCATGCCGCTGTCGATCGTCTCGGCCCTTCGGCCGATACGGCGCTTGGGGCCGTCAATGGCCATCGACGAGCTGTTCATCGATCAGTGGCGGCGCCACCGCCTCAGCAACGTGCGGTCGGGACCGACCGGTTGGTTGGTGTTCTTCTTCCTGGTTGATTGTGTGCTGAAGGGTCTGCGCAGCCTCGGTGGGTCGCCGCTGCAGCGGATCGCATTAGCGCGGGCGAAGCAGTGGATCCTGAGTCGGGCCGGTGAAGACCCAGGCGTCCGCACGGCCGGCCTGGGGGCGATATTCCCGCCAATGGTCTACATCCAGATCGCCCTAGGCGCGATGGGCTATCGCCGGGACCACGCGATCCTGCAACGGGCCGAGCGCGAGCTGGACGATCTGTTCATCGAACAGGACAACGCGATCCGCATTCAGCCGTGCTTCAGCCCGGTGTGGGATACGGGCATCGCGCTCTACGCACTGACCGACTGCGGCACGACCAAGAATGGTGCGCCGCTACGGCGGGCCGCCCGCTGGTTGATTGACCGCGAGTGCAAACACCGGGGTGATTGGGCCGACAATCTGGATCAGCCGGCCGAGGCTGGCGGCTGGTGGTTTGAGTATCACAATGCGTGGTATCCGGATGTGGACGACACCGCGATGGTCGCGATGGCTTTGGGCCGCCTCGGCGGGGCGCGCAACTCCGCTGCCGCCCAACGTGGCGTCCGTTGGCTGCTGGCCATGCAGAACGACGATGGCGGGTGGGCCGCGTTCGATCGAACCAGACATCATCGGATCCTCGAATACGTCCCGTTCGCCGATCATAACGCCATGCAGGATCCATCCTGTCCGGACATCACCGGCCGAACGCTCGAGTGCCTCAGTGGCCACGGCTACACAAACAGGCGCCCGGCGGTGCGGCATGCGATCGACTTTATCAAGCGGACTCAGCAATCTGCAGGCTGCTGGGTCGGCCGATGGGGCGTCAACTACATCTACGGGACCTGGCAGGCGGTCATCGGGCCGATCCGCTGCGGCGAAGACCCCAGCCGGCCTTGGATTCAGCGGGCCGGGTGGTGGATGAAATCGATCCAGAAGCCGGACGGGTCATTCGGTGAGTCGGCCAATTCATACCTGGATTCGGCGCTGAAAGGCCGGGGCCCGGCCACCGCTTCCCAAACCGCTTGGGCCGCGATGGTCCTCCAGGAGATCTTCGGCCCCGATGATCCTGATCTGCGCCGGGCGATCGAGTGGCTGGCCCAAACGCAGTTGAGCAAGGAGCAGGCCGCGGACCCGTTGATCAATCCGGATGGTGATCCGCCCGGCTCCTGGGTCGAACCCTGGTTCACCGGCACCGGCTTCCCCGGCGTGTTCTACCTGCGATACCACCTCTACCGATTGTATTTCCCGATCATGGCCATCGGCCGGTATCTCAAGGCGCATGGCGTTTCGTTGTTCGACGATCCAGTCATCAAGATCATGCCGAAGGTGCATCTCGTAGAGACTTGAGGCGTGAGAGCGAGCCACCGCGTCCCCGCGAGTTCGCGAGCCGCCGCGTCCCCGCGAGCGGCTTCTTCGGAAACTGATTGCTCGCACATTCCTCGCGATGGAGCGCCTCTGCATATCGTGTGCAGCCGCTGGCGAGGACGCCGCGGCTCGCTGAGTAGCTGCGCAATACGATCACCTCGATTCGCTATGATCTGTGGCGCCGTCGAATGACCGTACGCCGCTTTTCCGAGGATTACGATGCGAGTTCTATTAATCTGTATTGTGCTCGGTGCGCCGCTGGCCGGTTGCACAGTCCAGGTGCGAGTCTTTGACGATTCGATCCGCCCCGCCGCGGTGTCCGACCCAATCGACTGGAAGCAGGCCGAGAAGGGAATCCTCGAAAACCACCTCCAGCTCACCTTCGCCGACCGCTTCGTCAAGGCGGGGGAGGCGTACTTCTCGCCGGAGGATTCTCGGATCATCTTCCAGGCGGTGGGGGTCCCCCCGGCCGGCGAAGCGGCTGATGAGTTCTACGCGATGTTCATCGCCGATCTGGTCCGTGACGATGCCGGTCGTATCACCGGCCTCGACGACATCATCCGCATCAGCCCGCCGGGCTCTGCGAACACCTGCGGGTGGTTTCATCCGACCGATCCGAACGTGGTGATCTTTGCTTCGACGATCGGCCCGCCGAGCGAAACAACGCCGCCGGGGTTCGAGCGTCTCTCCGGCCGGTACAAATGGATGTTCCCCCGCGAGATGAAGATTGTCCGCTGCAAGCTCGACACCACCGCCGGCCCGGCGGATTCGCTTGACGTGCTGCTGGGGGACGATCAGGCCTATCAGGCCGAGTGCACGCTGAGCCGCGACGCCCGCCATCTGCTGTATTGTTCGATGGAATCGAATCGGGGCGATCTGTTCGTTAAGGATCTGCTGACGGGACGTCTGGCGCGCATCGTGCAGTCGCAGGCGTATGACGGCGGGCCGTTCTTCTCGCCCGACGGCCGGCGAATCTGCTTTCGCGCTGATCGCGGCAGACAGCATTACCTGCAACTGTTCGTCGGCGAGCTTGCGTTCAATGAAGATGGTACGATCGTGGCTCTGAACCGCGAGTATCAACTGACCGACAATGAGCACGTCAATTGGGCCCCGTTTTGGCATCCAAACAGCCGGTATCTCGTATATGCCACCAGTGAGGTCGGTCACCACAACTACGAGGTGTTTGTGCTGGATGCTGATGGGGGTGATGTGCCCGGTTCAACGGGGACGATCAAGTATGGGACCCGCCGGCGTCGGATCACACACGCCAGCGGCGCGGACATCCTTCCCGCATTCAACTCCGACGGCACGACCATGATGTGGACCAGCCAGCGCGGCGACGGCGGCAAAAGCCAGCTGTGGGTGGCCGACTTCGTGATGGACCTCGAGTCGAAGCCAACGTCCAATGACGCCCAGCATTCCAGCAACTGATGTAACCCAACGCAACGGCGGCGCAACTGCCATTGCTTCAGCGGCTATCTTCCTGCTGGCGGCGATCGCCTGCGAATCCTATCGCGTGGAATATCACCCTCGACCGGGGTATTACCGCAGCGCCGCGATGGGCGAACTGCCCGATCAAATCACGCTTGATGACGGCACCATCATCGTCTTTGCTGAGCGACCGATCGGCCGCGACACCAAGCAGGCCCCCGATGACGACCGCATGCGGTTTCAGATCCGCCAGGAGCAGGAAGACGGCAGCATCATCCTTCGGGCTTTGGTGCCGCAGGACGTTCTGGGCAATACGCTGACGTGTCTGCGCAATGAAGAATATGAGTTGTTATGGGAGCAACTGGTTTCGCAGCAGACGAAGCGGGCGTATGAGCAAGACGGGCAGGGGTTCGAAGAGTTCGCCCAGTTCTTCCGCACGCATCGCGCTGATCTGGCCGCGACGCTGACCCGCATGTTGTTGGGCATCCCCCGTCATGAGGTGTTCTTGGAGAATATAGGCGCCGGCGTGATCCGAATTCGGTTTCACCCTCACGTCGCCAAGCAGTTCAAGTTCAAGACGGCCGAGGTCGTCAGCGAACCCGACGGCCTGCGATTACTGATGATCCGTTAGATCAGACGATCCACCACCCAGACCACAGCCGCGGGTGGTAACCCGCGGGAATCCCGCATCCCGTGCGGGGCGATTTGAATCGATGCGCGTGGGCGGGGTCAGGCGGTCTTGGCCGGCTCTTGGGTGGGTTTGTCGGGCTTCGGCTGGGGCCCGGCTTCGCCGCCTTCGTCATCACCGCCGTCGCCCTCGTCCTTCGGCAGCGGCTGCGACTCGAAGTAGAGGTTGTCCGCATCTTCCTTACGGGTCACGAGGATCTTGTCGCCGGACTTGAACTCCCCGCCCAGCAGCGACTCCGCCAGTTGATCTTCCACGTGCGTGCTGATCGCCCGGCGCAGGGGCCTGGCCCCGAAGTCGGGGTTGAAGCCCTTGTCGATCAGGAAATCCTTCGCCTTGCGGTCGAGTTCGAGCATCATGCCTTTTGCCTTGAGCCGTTCGTGCACCTTGGCCAGCTCGATCTCGATGATCTGGTAGAGATCTTCCTTGTCCAGCGGGTGAAAGACAATGACCTCGTCGAGCCGGTTCATGAACTCGGGGCGGAAGTGCTTCTCGACCTCGGTCATCAAGGTTTTCTTCATCTTCTCGTAGTCCTGGACTTCGTCGCGCTTGCCGAACCCGAAGGCCTGGCCGCCCTTGATCAGTTCCGCCCCGATGTTGGAGGTCATGATCAGGACGGTGTTCTTGAAGTCCACGTGCCGGCCGAACGAATCGGTCAGGCGTCCCTCTTCCATGATCTGCAACAGCATGTTGAACACATCGGGGTGGGCCTTCTCCACCTCGTCGAGCAGCAGCACGGCGTAGGGGCGCCGGCGGATGCGCTCGGTGAGCTGGCCGCCTTCCTCGTACCCGACGTATCCGGGCGGAGCGCCGATCAGTCGCGAGACGTTGTGCTTCTCCATGTACTCGGACATGTCCAGATACACCAATGCATCCTGATTGCCGAACATGAACTCCGCCAGGGCCTTGGCCAGCAGCGTCTTGCCCACGCCGGACGGCCCGATGAAGATGAACGAGCCCATCGGCCGGCGAGGGTCTTTCAGGCCGCTTCTGGCCTTGCGAATCGCTTTGGCGACGGACTTGACCGCTTCGGCCTGACTGATCACGGTCTTGTGCAGCTCCTCTTCGAGCTGAAGCAACCGTACGGATTCCTCCTTCTCCAGGCGGGTCAACGGCACGCCGGTCATCTTTGAGACAACCTCGGCTACGACCTCTTCATCCACCACCCCGTCAACCTCGTTGGTGCGCTTGCGCCATTCCTGCTGGATGCGTTCCTTTTCCTTGCGCAGCTTTTCGGCTTTGTCGCGCAGTTCAGCCGCCTGCTCGTAGTCGGCGCTCTTCACCGCGGAGTCCTTCTCAATGGCCAACAGCTCGATCTGCTCTTCGAGGTTGGCCAGATCGGGCGGCTTGGTCATGGATTTGAGCCGCACCCGCGCCCCGGCCTCGTCGATCACGTCGATCGATTTATCCGGCTGGACTCGGCCGGTGACGTATCGGCCGGAAAGCTCGACTGCGGATCTCAGCGCCTCGTCGGTGATCGTGACGCGATGATGCGTCGCATAGCGCTCGCGCAGACCCTTGAGAATGTCCAGCGTCTGCTCAGCGTTCGGCGGCTCCACGGGAATCGGCTGGAAGCGGCGCTCCAGCGCGGCGTCCTTCTCGATGTACTTGCGATACTCGTCGAAGGTCGTTGCCCCGATGCATTGAATCTCGCCCCGGGACAGCGCGGGTTTGAGCACGTTGGAGGCGTCGATCGCCCCTTCGGCCCCACCTGCACCGACCAACGTGTGCAGCTCGTCGATGAACAGGATCACGTTCTTGGCCCGACGGACCTCGTTCATCACGGCCTTGATCCGCTCCTCGAACTGCCCGCGGTACTTGGTGCCCGCCACCATCATCGCCAGGTCCAGCACGACGATCCGGCGGTCATACAGCAGGTCGGGCACGTCCTGGGAGATAACCTGCTGGGCCAGGCCCTCGACGATCGCGGTCTTGCCGACGCCGGCCTCGCCCAGCAGCACGGGATTGTTCTTGGTCCGCCGACACAGAATCTGGATGAGGCGCTCGATCTCGTCTTTGCGGCCGATGACCGGATCAAGCTCATCTTTGCGGGCCAGCTCAGTCAGATCCCGGCCGAAGCTGTCCAGGGCGGGGGTCTTGCTCTTGCCTTTGCCGCGTCGGGCGGCGGTTCCCGGCTCGCCGCTGGGGTCCAGTGCTTCTGCGGCCTCATCTGATTCCACGCCCGCGCCCAGCAGGTTCAGCACTTCCTCGCGCACCTCGTCCAGCTTCAGGCTGAGGTTCATCAGTACTTGAGCGGCGACGCCGTCGTGTTCGCGCAGCAGGCCCAGCAGCAGGTGTTCGGTGCCGACGTAATTGTGGTTGAGGTTGCGCGCCTCTTCGATCGCGTACTCGATCACTTTCTTGGCTCGCGGCGTCTGGGGGAGCTTGCCCATGGTGACCATGTCCGGCCCGGACTTCACGAGCTTCTCGACCTCCAGGCGAACTTTGCGCAGATCGATGTCGAGGTTCTTCAGCACATTGGCGCCGACGCCGGAACCTTCCTTGACCAATCCCAGCAAAATGTGCTCGGTCCCGATATATTCGTGGTTGAAGCGCTGGGCTTCCTGGTTGGCCAGGGCCATGACTTTTCGAGCGCGATCGGTGAGCCGTTCGAACATGGCGAGGCTCCGGGTTGCCGGCTTGGGCCTGCCGGGGCGTGTGCCGGCCGGACGCAAGGCACTTGAGGGTCGTTAGAACAAGCTTTCTGCGAGGAGGCTTATTTCACTGAAGAGGGATCGCAATATCAGTACCATTCTATTCGGCGAGGTCATCGTCAGGGATGACAATTTCCTCGACCAAGATCGCCTTGGTGGTCAACCGTTATGCCGTATACATCAGGGGCGTCATTCGAAGTGCCATATTGGCGGTGATCCGGGCGCTGCGGCCGGGAGATCCGCCTGCTGAGCCGCGAATCGCCGATGGCCGTGGAGGTTGACTTCCCTGGACGCCCGAAGGCCGGCAGACTGTGCCGCGAAGCCGCAAGCGGCTGTCTTGCGGTGTTGACGTTTCGGCGTTTACTCCGCGATCCGGCCGTCGTGGAGGTGGACAACTCGATCGGCGAGCTTGGCGATGGCCGGATCGTGGGTCACCATCACAATCGTCAGGCCGTCGCGATGCTGCTGGGCGATGAGATCAAGGATCTCGGCGCCGGTTGCTTCATCAAGATTGCCCGTCGGTTCGTCGGCGAGCAGGACCTTGGGGTTGTTCATCAGCGCCCGAGCGATGGCGACGCGCTGGCGCTCGCCGCCGGAGAGTTCGCGTGGGCGATGCTTGAGCCGATGACCGAGGCCGAACGACTCAAGCAACCGCGTCGATTGCTGTCGGAGTTGGCCGATACGCCGGTAGTACTCCCACCGATGCAACCCAACCAATGCAGGCAGGAATGTGTTCTCAAGTACGTTCAACTCTGGTAACAAATGATAGAACTGAAACACAAAGCCAACAGAGCGATTGCGATAGAGATTCCGGGCCCGGCGTGACATCGAGGCGAGTGATCGGCCGTCAAAGCGGACCTCGCCGCCGTCGGCATCCGGTTGGTCCAGGTCGCCCAGCAGATGCAACAGCGTGCTCTTGCCCGACCCGGATGGGCCGAGGATCGCTACCCATTCGCCTGGCTTGACGTGCAGCGTGGCCCCCTTGAGCACCGGCACATCAACGCGCCCCAGCCGATAGGTCTTGTGCATGTTCACGGCGCTCAGCAGTGCGCGCGTGGTCGGCGCAGCTGTGGACGAGGGTCGAGATTCGGCCAGGCGTGTGTTATTCATAATGAAGGGCCCGGACGGGATCGGTGTCCGCGGCCTTGGCGGCGGGGAGAAACGCCCCAATCAGCGAGAAGATCACCGCCCCGATCATCGTGAAGATCGCGGTGCCGGAGTCCATCTCGTTGGGGATCGTCGTGAAGTAATAGACCGAGGGGTCCCAGATCACCACGCCGCCGCGATCCTTGAGGACCAGAATCACCGCACCGGCGCCGATCAACGTAATGGATACAAGCAGGCCGAGTGTAATCGGCATCAAAGCCCCGCGGCGCCCGTGATAGACGGTCAGCGCGATCGCCACCAGCGCCAGCGTGAGCATGATGATCGCCAGCCACATCGGCGGGTCGCCCATCGCGGTGTGAATCGTGTTGATGTTGCGCACGACGAGATACGCCAGGCCGACGCCGACCAGCGCCCCCGCGATCCCGATCACCAGGCCGTAGCGCAGAAAGATCCATGAAATGCCAAAGCGCGACGCGCCGATTGACCGCAGGATGCCGATGTCGCGGGTCTTCTCATAGACAATCGCCCAGAAGATGGCCAGCACCAGGCCGGCACAGACCAGATACACCAGCGAGAACAACGTTCGCATCAGCTCGCGCTCTTTTTCAATGGGTTCGATGAAGTCGGCTTGCTGCTGTTCCCATGTTTTGATAGAGAGCCCCATGCCCTGCGGCGGCGGTTTGACGAGGGCGTTGTTGTCTTGGAGTAACTCCGCTCGAAACGCGTCGTAGACGCCCACGAGTTGCTCGCGGAGCTCGTCGGGGTTCACGCCCTCGGCCGCGCGGATCAGAACCATCGTCGCCTTCGCCGGGTCCACGCCGATCACCTTCGGCAGGCCGTCGTCATCGAGCTGCTCTTCATCGACGATCTCGCCTTGGTCCAGATGCAACATGCGCTGGGCGATCTCAAGGGGGACCATTGCCCGCTTGTCATCGATCAGGAATACGCCGGAGAAAAACTCGTTGACCACGGGAAAGATGCGGCTCTCCGGCTCCAGCATTCCGCCCCCGGTGGCGATGGGAAGTGTTGTCAACGTCACCTCCCATTGGGGCATCCACCAGTAGCCGTTGCGGGCTGGCCGGATTGATCCGTCGGACTGCCGGTCGTTGCCGATCGAAACGTGGATGCCCGGGACAATGCCTGCCCGATCGCTGCGGCTGTCGCGCAGGGCCAGGCCGTCCAGGAGAATCTGCTCATCCATCTGACGCCGGGGGTCGTCGTCGGCCATCGTCTTGAGCTGCTGCTCGGTCGGGGGCCGCCAGTACAGTGTGTCGGCGTATCCGGTCACCCTTGCGAAACTCTCGGGGTCGATGCCCCACATCTGGACCGTCTCGGTGTCCTTGTTCGCCCCGTCGGGATAGGGCATCTTCAGCAAGCCCCAACTGTCAACCACCGGCGTGGCCGCTTCCGCTTCCGGCAGCTCTTCGATCCGCTCGATCAGTCGCTCGTAGTGGGGAATCCCCGTCACCGGATAGCCGATCACCACATCGCCCATGAGCGTTCGGCCGGAATCCCGGACCATATTCAGAAAGCCGGTCATCACCGACACGACGATGATGACCAGGGCAACGCACAAGGCCACCGCCGCCACCGCGATCAGGGGGATCACCCGCGAGGTCAGGTAGCGGTTGGTTAGTAAGGCGTGGTACATGGATCAGAAGGCATCAAGGCATCAAGGCATCGAGGCACCAAGGCATGAAGCGGTGTTTCGCCGTCGGGCTTGCCCCGACGCGTCCGGCCCGACAAACGACTGAGCCTCGACGCCGCGCCGCGCCAGCATACCCGACACCGAAGCGCTACGGGTCATTCATGGAAGCTTCGGACTGCCGATGGCATGGACACGAAAAATCGTGTTCAACGCCTGCGGCTTGATGGCGCCTGCGGGACTGGACGGCCGAAGCGTTTGAGCAGCTCGATTGGTGCGCCGATGTCCGCGGTGACGACTTTGCCGAGGAATTCCGCCGCGGCCGGTTGGGTCATCGCGGGCTTGGGCGCGACGAAGGTCACAGTCCGCGCGGCCCGGATCGTCGCGCCCAGGGGCTGCCCGGTGTCGCAATCCAGACCGGAAGGCACATCGACGGCCAGCACCGGCCGGACCGCCGAATTGATCGACTCGATGAGCTGGGCCGCAGCGCCTTCGACCGGCCGATCCAGGCCCGTGCCGAAGATCGCATCGACGATCAGATCGACTTCACCCAACACCGTGCCAATCTTATCGAGCGGGACCTCCCGCAGGCCGATCTTGCGGCCGATGGCGCGGTTGATTTCGGCATCGGAGCCCGGCTTCGGCTCGCCCAAGGCCGCGAACACCGAGTCAACCCCGGCGTTGTGCAGGTGCCGTCCTAACGCATAGCCGTCCCCGCCGTTGTTGCCCGAACCGCACACGATCAGGACCGACGGCGAAGAGGCGCGCACTTCTTGGAGCATTGCCAGCGCCTCGGCCGCCAGTCCACGCGCGGCATTCTCCATCAGCACGATGCCGGGAATGCCATAATCTTCGATCGCAGCCCGATCAACGGCCCGGACCGACTCGCGATCGAGGATGTACTCGCCTTGTTGGGGATCTATGTGTCGAGCATTATGCGCAGCGGATACGGGTCGGTGTGGATCGAATTGAGCCATCATCGGTACAGTTTAGATAGGATTTGAGGGCGACGCGCGGGCCGGAGGCATGCTGGTACACTCCTCACGACGGCCGAGTTATGCGAATCCTGCTGACCAACGATGATGGGATCAATTCGCCGGGAATTGCCGCCCTGTACGACGCCTTGCAGGGGCTGGGGGAGATCTTTGCCGTCGCGCCGCTGACCGTTCAGACGGCCGCGAGTCACGGCATCACCTATACCGAACCGTTGATGATCGAGACCGTCACGGTCAACGATCGCCTGGAGGGAATCGCGGTGGACGGCCGGCCGGCCGACTGCGTCAAGCTCGCCTTGCGGTCGATTTGGCCACAGCGATTCGGTTCCGACGTCCCCGCCGATCTGACCATTAGCGGCATGAACAGCGGGGCGAATGTGGGGATCAACATTCTCTACTCGGGCACCGTCGCCGCGGCGATGGAGTCGGCGTTTCTGGGCGTGCCCGCGATCGCTGTGAGCCTGCACATCGGCGAGCGAGCCAAGACCAGATATGGCCGAGCCGCCCGAATTGCCCGGGCAGCGATCGATCGCGTGCTCGAATCTGCCGAAGGCGGCCTTGACACGCATAGCGTCATCAACATCAACATCCCTCTCACCGAGCGCGACGATGCCCCGATGCCCGAGATTCGCGTGGTGGAAATGAACGCCGCCCCGGGCACCGACTCCTATGAGCGGCGGGTGAGTCCGGCCGGGCGGGTCTACTACTGGGCAGCCGGCAGTGGCATGGAGTTTACCCACACCGCTCCGGACACCGATGTGGAAGCGCTGTTCGAACGCTGCATCACGGTGACGCCGCTGACCTATGTGATGACCGATCACGCCCGCCTGCAGACCTGGAAGGAACGGCTGGAGCAGTCGTCTTCGGGCAGCTCATGATCCACTGGTCCGTACCAACACGATCCGAATGCGGACCGTGATCGTCTCGTCGTCCGCCAGGGCGTCGAGTCGCTTGCCGGCGGCGCTCCAGCGGTAGAGGCTGTTGAGAATCGCCTCGTCGACGCGGGTGTCGCCGGAGCTTTCGAGGATCCGGGCCAGCGCCGGCTTTCCGTCGTGGCGAAACTGAATCTCGCACAGCGGGTTCCCCGGTGCAGCGGTGAGCAGAACGACGGTAGTGAAGCTTGGCTTGCGCGGCCTGATCTGGACCCCTTGGGCGGCGATGGGTTTGCCGAGTTGCCAATTCTCACGCGGTACATCGATGATCGACGTCGGGTCGGATTCCTTCTCAGCCGGTGTACCGTGATCTCGCGTCGCATCGTCACTGCGCTCTTGAAGTGGTGAGTTCACTGGTTTTGCGGCCTGGTTGGCGCGGGGTGATTCAACTGGTGTGCTCAACAACCGCTGAAGCGCTGCGAGGACCTCGAGCAGCGCCTGGTGGTCACTTGGGGATGTCCCGGCCGTGACGCGTGTGGTTGGTTCCGGCGATGCTGAATCACCGCCAAGGCTGTCAAGCCAGGCCGCCAACTCGGCGAGGGGATCAGCCGGCTCAGCTGTTACGTTGCCCGTGGGGGTGGCCGGAGCGTCGGCGACCGGCGTTGAAACGCCCTCGTCGGGGCTCGGCTGCGCTGCGCCCGCAGGGTTCGTACGAAACGCAGCCTGCTCGATCTCAGCCAAGGCCGCAAGATGTTGCTGGTATTGCTCGTAGCCGATCCAGGTCAACGTTGACGCGGCGGAGGTCTCGACGCCAAGAGCAATCTCGTCAGTACGAGGCCGAATATCCTGGGGATCAAACTGACCGCGGAGGTGAACAGCACGACCGCCCGCGGCGCTCATGACCGTCACGAGCAATGGCGCCACCACAGCGACGTGTGCGAGCACTGACGCGGCCAGTCCCACGGACAGTGCAAGAGTTGGTTGGCGACTCTGCACCGGTTGATTGTATGGCAGTCAACGGTCGAGCTGGTCTGCGGCGCCTTGGCCGGCGGTCTCCTGCGACGGCGCGCCCACCAGCTTGATATCCAGTCCAGCGTAGGCCAGCTTGTCGTACAACCTCAGGAATGTGGGCAGTCGGTCCTGCGTGCCGTGCTCCTGGGCGGCGATGTAGACCACCGTGTCCGGTGCGTCAGCCTGGACCTCGCGCAGGCGAGGGAGCACCTGGTCCAGGGAGATCGGCTCGCGGTTGAAAAAAAGAGCACCGGCGTGATCGATGCTGATGGTTACCGCAGGCGGGACCGTGGCCGGCTCACCCGAAGCGAACGCCTGCATCTGCATGGGCAACAGGTCAGCCCGGACCGTCAACACCATCGCGTAGATGAAGAACGTCAACAGCAGGAAGATCACGTCGATCAGCGGCATGATCTCAACGCGGGTCTCGTGCTGCGGTCGGCGGAGCGTGAGCATGGCGGTGTGCGGCCTCAAGGCATCGAGCGAAGCCGGGTCTGACGAGTCCCGACCTGTCGGGACGAGGAAGACCCGGGTCATCGGAAAGGCATCGAGGCATCGAGGCATCAAGGGATCGACGCATCGAGGCCTCGATGCTTCAAGGCATTGAGGCATCATGGCACAAACGCGCCATCGAGACCAGCCGGGGGGACTCAACACAAGCGATGAAGATCGCCGGCCGTCTCAAGAGTCAGCGCCGCCGGTGTTGGGGCCGTTGTCGTCGTCGGATTCAGCCACGCAAGCAGTGGCGATCACCCGGTCGTTGGGCTTGAGATTGACCAGGCGGACGCCCTGGGTGTTTCGGCCGATGCGGGAGATGGAGTCGGCGCCCACGCGGACGATCATCCCCTGTTCGCTGACGAACATGAGACTGTCGGTTTTCTTGACGCCGCGGATGGCGACGACCCGGCCGTTGCGAGCGGTGGTGCGGATGTCGATGCGGCCCTTGCCGCCGCGGCTCTGGGGGCGGGTCGTGCCGTCTTCGGCATGGACGAGGTAGTCCGACAGCCCGGTGCGCTTGCCATAGCCGTTGGCGGTGACGGTGAGCAGGTCGGCTCCATCGTCGGCGCGGATCAGGCCGACCACCTCATCGCCCGGTCGAAGTTCGATGCCCTTGACGCCTGCCGTGCCGCGCCCCATCACCCGCGCGTCGTTCTCATCGAAGCGGATGGCCATGCCCGAGGCGGTGGCCAGCACCACGTGATCCATGCCGCTGGTGTGCACCACGTCGATCAGCCGGTCTCCTTCGTTGAGGTTGATGGCGATGATGCCCGCTCGATGAACATTGCGATAATCCGCAAGCGCCGTGCGCTTCACCCGGCCTTGGGCGGTGGCGAAGAAAAGAAAATCCTCCGACCGCTCGAAGTCCTCGATGTTCAGGAAGGCGACCACCCGTTCGTTCGGCCTCAGCTGGAGCAGGTTCACGATCGCCCGGCCTTTGGCGTTCCGCGACATCTCGGGAATCTTGAACACCTTCATCTTGAACACGCGACCGGAATTGGTGAAGCACAGCAGGTCGTCGTGCGTCGAAGCGGCGAACAGTTGCTCGATGAAGTCGCCCTCGCGGGCGTCTGATCCCCTGATGCCGCGCCCGCCGCGGCGCTGCTCGCGATAGGTCTCGGTGGGTAGGCGCTTCACATAGCCCTGATGCGAGATGGTGACCACTACGTCATGCTCGGCGATGAGGTCGGCGATCTCGAAGTCTTCCGCTTCGTCGCGCTCGATCTCCGTCTTGCGCTCGTCGCCGAACTTCTCGCGCAGATCGCGCGCGTCGGCGCGAATGATATTCAGAATCTCCGCCTCTTCGGCAAGGATCTGCTGGTACCGGTCAATCTCACCGAGCAGCTTGGTGTAATCGCCGGTGAGCTTCTCGATCTCCAGCCCCACGAGCTGGATCAGCCGCAGGGACCCGATCGCGTCAGCCTGAACACCGGTGAGCCGTACGCCCTCGCCGACGTTGGATCGCTCGATCAGCGGCCTCGGCACCAGCGAGGCGTACTCGTGGTCCCGGGCGATCCGAAACCGCCAGGCCAACAGTTTTTGGAGCGCCTCTTCGCGTGTCTTGCTACTGCGGATCAGCGCGATGACCTGGTCGATGCCGCAGACGGCGTAGATCAGCCCTTCGAGTTTGTGCGCCTGCTTCTGGGCTTCTCGCAACAGGTGTTCCGTGCGCCGGCGAATGACGTCTCGGCGGTGGTCGATGTAGCACTGGATAAGCTGCCGTAGTCCGAGCGTCCGCGGCTGACGATTCACCAGCGCGATGTTGATGATCGAGTACGCCGACTGCAACGGCGTGTACTGATACAGTTGCTTCTCGACGACTTCGGCGTCGGCGCCTTGCTTCAGATAGACGACGATCCGCGTCCGGTGCGACTTGCCCGAGAAATTCTTGACGTCGGAAATATCGGGTATTCGACCCACCTTGGCCACATCAACGATGCGCTCGATCAGGTTGTTCTGGACAACCTGATAGGGGATCTCGTCGATGATGATCGTTTGGCGGTTCCGGATGGTCTCGAGATGCGTCTTGCCGCGGATAACGATGCGGCCCCGGCCGGTGGCGTAGGCCGCGATGATCCCCGCCCGGCCCTGGATCGCTCCGCCGGTGGGAAAGTCCGGGCCGGGGAGAACCTCCATGAGCTCTTCAAGGGCGATCTCGGGCTTGTCGATCACCGCGATGATCGCGTCGCAGACCTCCCGGATGTTGTGCGGCGGGCTTGAGCAGGCCATGCCCACGGCGATGCCGGTTGACCCGTTGATCAGCAGGTTGGGGAGCTTGCCGGGCAGAACGGTCGGCTCGCGGCGCGTCTCGTCGTAGTTGGATCGGAAGTCAACCGTGTCGAGGTTGAGATCTTCGAGCAGTTCGACAGCGGCGGCAGTCATGCGGGCCTCGGTGTACCGCATTGCCGCAGGGGGGTCGCCGTCGATGGACCCGAAGTTGCCCTGTTTGTCGATCAGCCGGTAGCGGATCTTCCAATCCTGGCCCATGTTGACCAGCGTGGGGTAGATGACCGATTCACCGTGCGGGTGGTAGTTGCCGGAGGTGTCGCCGCAAATCTTGGCGCACTTGCGGTGCTTGGCCCGCGAGCCGAGGTTCAGATCGTTCATCGCCACCAGGATTCGCCGCTGCGACGGCTTCAGCCCGTCCCGCACGTCCGGGAGCGCCCGGTCCATGATCGTGGACATCGCGTAGGTGAGATAACTGTCGTGCAGCTCGCGTTCGATCGACTGATCGACGATGTGCCCGGCGTTGGAGGGGCCGGGGCCACCGGATGCTATGGCGGTGTCGGAGATGCCAGCCATGGGTGTGCGAAGCGCGAGTTCGTTGCGGAAACGACCGCTGCATTCTATCAGATTTACGCATCCGGCGAGGCGTCGATCGGCAGCGTATCGGCTTCAACGGGTGCCCTATCCCCGGGTGGCTTTGCGGCCCCGACGAGGTACTCCCGATTGCCTTCGCTTCCAGCTCGGCGACCGCTCTTTGCGCCCCTGATGGGCGAGAGGGTCATGGCCGTTACAGCGGCCCCAAGTCCGCCGAACTCGCCAAGCACCCGCTGCACAACCGCCTCCGCGTGCTGGGGCGCAAGCACGCCGTCGACCAGCAGCGAGGTCTTCTCGTCCCCGGCAAGCTCGTAATGAGGCTTGATGAGGCTGATGATTCGCCCCCCCGGCCCAAGCCAGCGCAGCGCAGCGGGGATCGCGTCCCGCTGCCGCGTCCAGCCCAGGTCGATCACCACCAGATCCACCTTGGCCGCTTGCGGCTTCGCGTGTAGCACATTCGTCCGCTCCATGACCGCCACCCGTGGATCGGTGCGCAGGCGGTAGTCCAGCACGCCATAGCCGGTGTCGATGGCGTAAACCTTCGCCGCCCCGTGCTGAAGCAGGCAGTCCGTGAACCCGCCGACGTGACACCCGAAGTCAGCGCAGATCAGCCCCGTCACATCGACCTTGAATTCGCGCAAGGCATGCTCAAGCTTCACGCCCGCGCGCGAGACGTATTTCTTGTCTTGGGCCTGCGTAGTGATAGTTCAACAATAGCCCCGCCCGGAAGGGCAGGATTGGATTGCGAGGCATTCGCCAGCCCGCTTACGGCGACAACCGCAGGCTCCCGCGCCCGGCTCTTACTCTGCCCGGGGGAGCGACGCCCCGGCATCCCCAAGTCACTCGAAGATCGCCTTCACCTTGACCTGGAAGTCGGGCAGCAGATCGTCGCCTGGCAGCTCGTCGCCGGCTTCATAGGTGACCACAGGACCGTCAGCCTGATGCACGGCTACGGTTTGATGCTCCGGATCGACGATCCAGACCGCGGCGGTCCCGGCCCCAAGCCAGTCCCGCACCTTGGCCAGCACTTCGCCGGCTGCGTCGTCAGGCGAAAGGACCTCGACGGCCAGATCGGGCGCTGCCGGGAAGAAGCCGCGTTGGGGTGCCTCTTTCGCCCGTTGCGCCTTGACGAACGCGACATCCGGCGCACGGACCGTGTCAGGATTGCGGGCGAGGATGAAGCCGGTCTCGGCCCCGAGAATCACGCCAAGGTGGTGCTTCTCGACATGCCCCAGCAGCAGGTGCGC
Organism: Planctomycetota bacterium; assembly: GCA_022568135.1. Classification (GTDB taxonomy): domain Bacteria; phylum Planctomycetota; class Phycisphaerae; order Phycisphaerales; family SM1A02; genus JADFFQ01. The sequence continues at coordinate 27,203 of JADFFQ010000016.1, forward strand.
CAGCTTCGCGGCGATGCGTCCGTGTCTGAATCCGGCGGGGCTCATCATGATCAGCTCTCCGCGAACCAACTCACAGCGGCCTAGCTCGCTTGCTCTGTGAAGCAATTGCTCGGCGGTCGTGATTGACGAGGCGACGCTCATGCCTGGCGATCCCGCGGTAGGTGTCATTGTACTCACCGCGGCGCGGCCTGGGTTGGCTCGCTTACGCAGACAACCAGAAACCGGACCAGGACCGGTTTTGCACCGGACCGGTCTTGCGCCCCGGCTAGTCGATGCCCACCACGGCGATCTTGGCGCGGTCGGCGGCGGTGAGGACGGCTGCTTTGTCAATCAGCCTGACCCGCCCCGCCCCGAGCGCCACGCAGCGCCCGCCGGCCTTGGCCAAGCGCTCAATCGTATCGACATCAATCGTCGGCATATCGCTCGTCGGGTCGAGGTCGGCCCGGGCGGTCTTGAGCAATGTCCAACCCTTGGCCCGGCACAGGCCCGCAGCCCGCTCGATCAGAGCCGCGGTGCCTTCCGCCGCCTCCACGGCAATCACATCGTGCTCGCGCACCGCCATCGCCCGGCCGGCCTCGAGCTCGACCACCTGTTCCAGCAGCGGCCATCCGAAGTCGATATCGGCTTGCTGCCGGCGGCCGGGCCGAACCGAACCCATCACGCCTTCGCTCGCCAGATGCTTCGGGATGTGTGTCATCGATTCGATCAGCGTGGCCCCATCGATGTGAAGTTCGTTCGCTTCCCTCGCCATAATCCCATCCGTCTACGGCGTCCAACGTCGCTAGCGCTTTGTCGACTGATGGAGATCAAACCATAATACCGCCATGGACAATCCACCGTCGGCCCCAGAGACGAACCTTGAGAACCCGCCGATCATCCCCGGGCCGATGCCAACCCCGCCTGTTGTGCCGGGGATCTGGCCGACGCTGGTGGTGGCACTGGGCGTGATCCCCGTCGCCGCGGTGACGGCCGGAGTTGCGGTCGTGATCGCCATGATCGTCGGTGGCAAGGCCGACGTCCTGCGCGGGGGGGCGGACAGAGCCTGATGCAGTGGCTGGGAGAGTTCGCCGCCACCCCGTTGGGGTTCGCAGTGATGATCGCTCCCGGCCAGTTGGTGTTCGCAGCGGCGGCGACCGTGCCGGCGATTCTCTCACCCCGCCCGGCGTATCAGGGCAGGCGCCTGGCCGGCTGGCAGCAGAGCCTGGCGCGCCTGCCCTTGCGCTGGGCCGGCTACGGAACCAAGGAGGGTCGTCCCCTCGAGGCCGCCAGGGGATCACCGCGTGCGAAGATAGTGCTTCTTCTCAGCATCGCCACCAGCATCCTGATCATTGTGCTGCTGACGTGGCTGCTGATTCTTCGATAGCGAGCCGGCTTGTCCTCAAGCCGGTGGACGTGCGCACTGCGTTCGGCTCGGGTCAGGGCAAGCGAGCAATTGAGCGGTTTCAATGTGTCAGCGTGCTGCCGCCGGCGTCAACACATTCAATCCCGTGAGTCCAAGCGGTTCCTTGGTAAAGAACGGCTCCGCGGCGGTGACGCTGATGCGGCTGCCGAAGTAGGTTCCGGCGGCGTCGAGCCACTCGACGATCCGTCGGTTCTTCGCCGGTTGCACGAACTGACTGTCGTAAGCCAGGATCGCTTGGCGCTTGCGGTCCTCGTATCCGGTGATGTCCAAGAGAAAGCTCGGCTGGGGGATCGTCCGCAGATGCGTGCAGTAGTAATAAAACAGCCAGCGCGGATAGATCGGCTCCCCCGGAAGATCAGTCTTGGTCAACTTTGCATCAAATCTGGCGTCTTCAACGATGCGCGTCGTGGCCGTGTGGTCCGGATGGGCGTCCGGCAGGCAGGGTGTGAAGACAATCTCGGCTTGATGTTCACGAATCACCCCGGCGACCAAATGGCGGGCGTCAATGCTGTACTGGAGCACCCGGTTGGGAAGATCGAGCCCCCGGCGTTGGATGCCGAGGATCTCTGCGGCCTCGGCGGCCTCCTTCGCGCGCGTTTGCGGATCGCCGTGCGGGGTCGGCTCGCCGTTGGTCATGTCCAGCAGCAGAACGTCATGACCCTGTTCGGCAAGTTTGGCGATGGTGCCGCCCATCCCCAGCTCCTGATCATCCGGGTGTGGGCCGACGATGAGGATGTTGGTCATGACGGGTGATGATAAACCCCCGGGCGGAGCCCGGGGCTATCGGCTTTGGCTCAGCACGGATTCGTAGACGACTTCCAGTTGATCAACCATCGTGGAAGCGGCGAAGCGAGTTCGGCACACCTCTTGGCCGCGGCGGGCCATCTCTGCTCGCTCGGCTGGATGATCCATCATCCACTGCACGGCGTCGCGCAGGGCCGCGGAATCGCCCGGCCCCACCAGTCGCCCGGTCTCGCCCTCGGCACACGCTTCCCGGGCGCCATCGACATCATAGACGATGACCGCCACGCCGCTGAGCAGCGCCTGGGGCACCGTGCGCGGCAGCCCCTCGCGATAGCTGGGGTGAGCCAGTGCATCCATCGCTTGCAGATACCTGGGAATCTGTTCGGTGCTGACCTGGCCGGTGTGGACCACGCGCCGGTTGAGTCCCATGTCAGCAACGCGCTTCAGCAGGCGATCGCGCCACCACCCGTCGCCGACCCACAACAGTTTCAGGTTCGCCCGTTCGCGCATGAGCGGCGATACCGCATCGAGCAGGTCGTCGTGGCCCTTCAGCTCGGCGAGCCGCGAGATCGTGCCGAGAACGAAGTCGTCATTGGCAAAGCCGAGTTCGGCCCGGACCTCGTCGCGCGACCAGCAAGGGTTGATGAACCGATCCACCTCCATGCCGGAGTAGACAGTAACGTACTGGTCGGCTTGGCCGACATGTTTGGCTCGCGCTTGTTTGCGCATGGCGTCGGCGACACAAATCAGGCGATGGCATCGCTTTGCCGCGATGCGCTCGGCGAGGACGTACAAGGCGTTGCGCCACTTTGCTTGATAGGGATGAAAGGCCAGCCCGTGAATGGTATGGACGACGCAGGGAACATCTTGGTTCCACGCCGCCAGCCGGCCGATGATTCCCGCCTTGGATGAATGGGTGTGCACCACATCCGGGTTCCAGTCGCGGATGATCCTGCGAAGATCGCAATAGCATCGAAGGTCGGTAACGGGTGAAATCGCGCGCACGAGGTGCGGTGTTTCGGTGGTTTCGATCCGGCCGTGCCTATGTACACGATCCAGCAGTGATCCTTCCGGACCGTAGATGGGGCCGTACACGAGGCTCACGTGATGCCCGCGCTCGGCTTGGCCTTCGCAGGAAAGAACCGTGTTTTCCTGTGATCCGCCGAGGATCAGCCGTGTTGAAATGTGCATGATGCGCATGGGCAAGGCCGGTCAGTCTACAGCGACGGCCGTTGCACGTGGGCCGTTATAAGCATTCGTAGCGCGTGTAAGGCACGTTCTCGAGAAATGCCCCCAGCGCTACCGCACGGCTCAGCCCGCGATCGAGAGCAACGTTGATGCGCGTATGAGGGTAGTCACGATAATCCGTGCAGATGCTGTGCCGAACGCTCTGCGTCAAGGTGTACCGATAAGCCAGCCGACACTGTCGCACGTCACGGACGCAGCCATCGAAATATTCACGTCCCTTTGCATCGCGCCAGAACTCTGCCCGGCGCTGCGGCAACAGATCATTCACGAGTTTGGCGACCGAGCCGTGCAGCCGCTGCATCATCGTCTTCAGTTGGATCCCTTCGCGCAAATAGCCAACGGTGTGGTAGTGGTTATCAAGAAGCGATGTCACCCATGGAAAGAAGCCGGCGTGTCCGGTGTAATGTTGAAAGCGATCCCAGAAGATTTCCTTTGCCTGTTCGCTGGCGAACGCCCGATAGCGGTCTCTGCAGCGCGCCGTGATGAAGTACACCTGATTGTCAACGTACCAGTGCTCAAAGCGATGGCGCCCGCGAAATCGTTCGCGTAGTGAACGCGATGACTTGTCGATTCGTTTCTCCACGAGGTGAATCATACCGGCGCAGCCCGCTTAAGCGGGCCGCGCCCCTTCAGCTACGTTCTCGTACCGAACCCACATCAGACACAACCCCTGCGGCGGAAGGGTTGGTCCAGCGGCAGTGCGATCGGCGGCGGCGAGGATGTCGCCCAGAGCGCCCGGGTCGATCCTGCCACGGCCGACCTCCACCAGTGTGCCGGCGATGATGCGCACCATGTTGTGCAGAAAGCCGTCGCCGCAGATGTCCAACCGGCAGCGATGGCGGCCGGTGGCGGTGACCGTGCAGTCGAAGATGGTGCGAACCGGACTTTCCCGACCGTGGTTCTTGCGCGTGAAGCTCGTGAAATCGTGCTCGCCGACCAGACGACGCGCGGCTTCGTTCATTGGAATCGGATCGAGACGATAGGGGGTCCAAAAGGTCGTGTGCCGGCTGAATAACGGCGGCAGGCCGGCTGGCGGCGGACCCTTGCGACCGTGGGCGATGCGGTAACGGTAACCTTTCGAAACCGCGTCGGTGATGGGGCTGAAGCCTTCGTGAATGATGCTGGCACTACGAACCTGCGCGTCATCAGGCAGGCGCGAGTTGATTGCCGGGGCAAGGCGATCAGGCGCCAACTCCATCTGACAGCTGAAGGCGGCGACCTGTCCCACAGCGTGCACCCCGGCATCGGTGCGTGAGGCGCCCTGGACGCTGACCCGCTCGCGCACCACGTCTACGATGGCCTTTTCAAGCACGCCCTGCACGGTGCGCAGCGACTCCTGCGCCGGCCCATCTGAGGCGCATTGCTTCTGCCAGCCGTGAAAGTTGGTTCCGTCGTAGGCGACGGTGAGTTTGTAGCGCGGCATGACCGTGATGGTACGGTCAACCTATGCGGAGCGTTCGGTCAGCGCTGTTTCGCCGCTCACTCGAAGACGACCGCCACTCTTCGAGCGACGGCGAAACAGTCAACGCCCGAATAGACCGCACTGGGGAAGCATCCCTTTGGACTCGAAATGCTCCAGCGCATCGTCCACGCTGCCAAAGATTTTCGTCGCCGTTTCGGTGATGAACGGCGAAGGGGTCTTGGTGGGCTTCCAGACGACGTAGACTTCCTTGGTGTGTTCGAAGGCGTGCTGAAGCTCGCGCTCCACGCCGCTGGAGAGGCCCGGAATACCCCCGGGCAGTTCGGGGATGTACGAACAAATCATGTCTGACTGGTCGATGAGCTTGAAGTCGCGCGCATAGATCTGCCCATCAATGTCGCCTGCGATATCCAGCACCTCGCGCACCGAGACCCGGATCGAGTGGTCGGTCGTTGCCCGGCCGCCGAAGCTGTTGGGTTTCACCTCGACCCAATCTCGGCCGTCCTTTGCCGCGGCGATGGCCCGCTCCAGCAACAACTTCTCATCCACATCACCGGGATCAAACGTGATGAAGTGTTCGGCGAGACGGGCGCGGAACTGGTCGATCTCCGCCAGCACCGCCGGCATATCGACGACGTGGCTCATGGGGAAGCTGGGGTAGACCTTGCGCAGGCCGGGCTGGGTGATCAGGCGCAGGCAGCTCTCAGTCGTCGCGCGGTGCCGGCCCCGGCTGAGAACATAAAACTGGTTCTGACATCCGACGGCCTGGGCGAGCAGCTCGGTGGCCAGAATCTCTTCCTCCCGCCAGACCATGCAATCCTTCAGCGTGGCGTCGATGTCGTGCTCGGCGTGGAGCCGATGGTGCACCATCTCGACATTGTCCACCAGGCAAATGAGCATGTTGGGGGCCAACGTGCGCACCTGGTCGAAGTCGAGTCCGCCGAACAGTCCGTGGCGCCAGCGGAAAGTCGCGTGGGTGTTGACGATGATGTCGGGGTGATCTTGGGGCGGCGTGGTCTTGGCAATGATGTCCTTGAACGCGGCCCGACGCAGCGCTGTGAGCCGGCTGAGCGGCAGGTCGAGAATGCGCCCCGGGCGGATGTCGGGGGCCTCCGCGTACATCAGGTCGCCGAGATGAAACACCTCGATCCGGCCGCCACGCCGCCCGGCCAGATCGGCCACGGCGTCGAGGTACGGCTTCTTGTTCATCCCGATTTGCCCGGTTACCAGGGCTCGCATGAAGCTCCTCCGCATCGTTGGGTGGTCGCGGCCGAACCGTTGTGGAGTATACGGCCGACGGCGCTGCGACCTGCGGGCTACAATCCCGACCGTTGAATTATTTCAACCAGGAAGGAACCTGTTATGCCGGCGACAAAAGCCAAAACCAAGCGGATCATTGAGCTCTTGATCCAGGCGTACAACGCCGAGCTGGAGACGGTGATGAACTTCCTCGCCAACGCCGCCAACCTCGACGGCGTGCGGGCGGAGGAGATCAGGGAGTCTCTGGAAGGCGACATCGCCGAGGAGATCGGTCACGCCCAGAAGCTGGCCGCACGGATCCGCACGCTGGAGGGAACCGTGCCCGGCTCACAGAGTCTCAAGTGGACCCAGGATGCGCTGCAGCCGCGGCGTGATTCGACCGACGTGGTGTCGGTGATCAAGGGAGTCATCGGAGCCGAAGAAGCGGTCATTGCCATCTACGACAAGATCATCAAGGCGTGTGACGGCGTTGACTACGTCACGCAAGACTTGGCGACCGAACTGATGGGCGAGGAGCAGGAGCACCGCCGAGAGTTCATCGGCTTCCTGCGAGAGTACGAATAGCGCTGACAAGCCAGTGAGCGGGTCGCTTGGCAGCTCAGGCGTTGTTCGTCGTGCGATGCTGCGGACGCCGGAGGCGGAATCGGCGAAGCCAGGCGACCTTGGCTCTCGGCGACCGGCGGCGCCTCGCGCGGCGCTGCCGCCACCACGCCAATCCCAGAAGCAGGGCGAGGATCAGCACGACCACGCCGATCAGTGCGGCCGTGAGGTCTGCGGTCTTCTCGGTTCCTACCCCCCGCGCGATGCCGAATCCGAGCCCCAGCTGCAAGGGCACGGTCAACAGGCAGCAACTGCACTCGGCTAGCGCGAACTTCCAGAACGGAAGGTGGAGGATTCCGGCGGCGGTGATGGCAGGGGTTCGGCTGCCGGGAATGAACCTGGCCATCACCACCACCCACGCCCCGCGCTGCTCGATCTCGTGTTTGGCCTCGAGCAGACGGCGGGGATGGACCGCCCGTTTGAACCACCGCTTGTGCAGAAGCGGCGTGCCATAGGTCCTGCAGATGGCAAACCACAAGAAATCCGCGCCCAGCACCCCCAGGTAAGCGGACGCCGCTGTCAGCGGAAGGTTAAGCGTGCCGTGGCCGATGAGCATCCCCGCCGGGATGACGATGAGGTCTTCGCCCAGCGGAACTCCAACGCCGCTGAGCATCAGCAGCACGAAAACGGCGAAGGGGCCGTAGGCCTCCAAAAGATTGCCGTAGATATCGGCGAAGGGGCCGTAGGCCGCCAAAAGATTGCTGTAGATCTCTTCCATGTGACCGCCGGGGCGCTGCTTGGGTAAGTGTATTCTGACGCCACTCGCCGTGTTGGCCCAAGCCGGATGTGGGCCGGTTAGCCGAGAACCATCGTGGTCAACGGATCAGGTACAAGATTGATCGGGAGCCGCCCGCGCAGAGTGCTCTGTGCGCCGGACAGCTTCAAAGAATCGCTCACAGCTCAGGAAGTGGCCGCGGCGATGGCCATCGGCGTGGCCAAGGCGGACCCCGCCATCCTTTGCGACCAGTGCCCCCTTGCCGATGGCGGCGAAGGCAGCCTCGACGTCCTGATCGGCGCGATGAAGGGGACGATTCACCATGCCACCGTCACCGGGCCGCTTGGCGAGCCGGTCCGGGGCCGCTTCGGCATTGCCGGTGGGGGCAAGACGGCTGTCGTCGAGCTCGCGGAGGCCTCCGGGTTGGCCCTCATTCCGGTGCACCGTCGTGATCCGACTCGGACCACAACCTACGGCACCGGTGAACTTATTGCCGCCGCCGCGAGCAGTGGATGTGAAACCGTCATGGTCTGTATCGGCGGAAGCGGGACGGTGGACGGCGGAGCGGGCATCGCGCAGGCCCTCGGCGGCCGGTTCTCCGATCGATCGGGCATGCTCCTGGATCAGCCGCTGACTGGGGGCACGCTTCATAAGGTCAGCCGATACGAGCCGCCTTCGGGCTTGCCTCGGATCCGTGTCGCCTGCGATGTGAACAACCCGCTATGCGGGCCCAAAGGCGCAGCGGCGGTCTACGGGCCGCAGAAAGGCGCGACGCCTCGGCAGGTCAGGCAGCTCGACTCGGCCCTGAGCCACCTGGCCTCGTTGTGCCGCGGGGATCCGAACATGCCCGGGGCCGGTGCCGCGGGCGGTGTCGGTTTCGGACTGGTCGCATTATGTGGGGCGCAGCTTGAGCCCGGCATCGAGCTGGTGCTGGACGCAGTGGAGTTTGCCCGTCGATGTGAGCGGGCGGACCTGGTGCTCACCGGCGAAGGCTGCCTGGACAGCCAGTCGCTCCACGGCAAGGCGACCATCGGCGTGGCCAAGGCGGCTTGGGATCTGTCGGTGCCCACCATCGCTATCGTCGGCCAGACCGGCCCGGGGGCTGACGCGTGTGTTGATGCGGCGAAGGGGGGATGGCTGGCCGGCATCGTCAGCCTGAGTGATCGGTACGGGCGGCAGCGTTCGTTGGCTGAGCCGGCGACGCTGCTGGCGGAAGCCGCGGCGGAGGTCGTGCGCGAATGGCACAGCGGTCGCCGGGGGCCGCGAACCCCCATATAGCCCGCGGCTTGCCGGGGGTGCCCGCCCTTGCTGCAGCGCCTGCCGGTTCGGGCATTTACCCCGGGCAAGCCCGGGGCTATATGGAATTACAACACGATCGCCGCACCCGGTTGAATTACCACAGGCAGGTCGATCCCTGCCAGGTCATCGCATGTGAGGGCGGTGAGCGGGCCGAGCTCGATCTTCGCCGCTACATGTCCCTCGGCGTCGCGGGGAACCTTCACACCGTGGGCTTCCAGCCAGGCCCCGCTGCGATCGGACTGGAGCTGATGCGATGTCATCGGCGAGTCCTCGCCCCGGGCGTTCTTGATCGGCGCGAACTCCTCGACCCGGCTGGTCTCGCAGATGATCGATGACTTGGCGAGCGGAATCGCGTCGAAGACGAACATCTCCAGCTTGACCGCATTGGGCTGGGTCGGCTCGACCCGCCGGCCGGTCTTCGGATCGATAAACGGCACCGTCTTGTCTGCCCGGTGATAGGGAAGGGCTTGGCGCAGCGGGTCGGCGGTCAGCTTCTGGACGAACTTGACGCTGATCATGTGGATTGCAATCGAGCCGGCGAGGAATCGCAGATGCCCGGCCTCCTCGCGCTGCTGGACAAGTTGCTCGGGCAGATCGGAGTACTCGATGACAATGGTCTTGCCGTCGGATCGGCAAAACACGCCGACCTTCTCCTGAGGATGAGCTTTGGGAACCATTTTGCTGGACATCTCAGCTGAGCTGTCCGAAGCAGCAACGTGCAGGCCGACAAACTGCGGGTCGATGACTTTCACCAGCGGGTTGTCCACCTGGAAGTAGCTGATGTGTTCAATGCCGCGGGCGACCATGTCGTGGATGGCCCCGCTGGCGGCCAATGCCTTGATGCAACCGCCGTGGCCGTCGGGGTTCATCGCCACGGCCCCCTTCTCCGAAAGCAGCAACTTTCCGCTGGAGGCGTCGATCGAGGGCAGAAGCCCCTGCGGGAACATGAAGATGTTGCGCCGATTGAGCCCGAAACAGTTGTTGTCCCGGAAAAAAGCTCGGGTGGCCGCGTCGTTTGTCTGGCTGGTCATGATGTACCAGGGAATCGTGACCCGATAGCGGTTCTGATTGGCGACGATCTGCTCGGCGAGGACGCGGAACAGCGGTTTCCCGGTGACGACGGTGGCTGGATAGGTGCCTTTGGGGCTGTTGCGGCCCAGGCGAGTGGACTGGCCGCCGGCGACGGCCAATGCCGCCACCTTGCCTGCTCGGATCAAGTCCCCCCCCGCTGCGCGATACTGTACCGCGTCGTCCGTTGAGCCCCCCCGAAGGGGGTAATACGGCGCAGGTTGGAGATTTGCGGGCACCTCAGACTGCGCCCCCGCACGAACGTGTGTTTCGATCAAGGCCTCGAGCCCAGCGAAGTCGATGTGCTCGAGCTGCTCAAGCAGCTGCGCTTTTTCCGACTCGGACAGATCATCATAAAACGCAAGAAGATGTGCCTGGCCGTGGGTTTCGAGTGTCGCGCGAATGGACGAAAGACGGTCGGACATCAATCCCGGATCATAGCCCCGCATGAATATGCGGGGGGATGCGCGTGGGTACATCTGGTGGAGGCTTACAGAATCGGCGGTGCGGGCTTCGACCAGCCTTGCGGAAGATGTCGTACGACGAGCCCCCGTTCGACGTAGATCACCTGCTCGCAGATGTTGGTGCAGTGATCGGCGATGCGCTCCAGCGCCGTAGTGACGGTCAGCAATTTGAACGCAAAAGCTGCGCTGAACTCACCCGAGGCCACCTTCTCCTGAGCATCGAGTGAGATTTCCCGTTTGAACCGATCGACGGTGTCGTCGAACTCCAGGACCTGCTGGGCAAGGTCGGTGTCAAGCTGCGCGAGGGACTTGTCTGAGTCGCGGAGCATGCCCACAACGCTGTTGGCCATGACCCGGAATGTCGGGGGAATCTGCTCGGTCAATTGGCCGTAGTCCTTGACGGTCTGGGCAATGTTGACGGCACAGTCCGCGATTCGCTCGAGCTCATTGTTGATCTTGACGATCGTGAGCACGGAGCGGATCTCGTGCTCCTGGGTTTCGCCCATGGCCAGTAAGGGAATGGAGGCCCGCTCGATCTCGACGTCGACCTTGTCAATGACGCTGTCGTCTTCAATGACGGCGTCCGCCTTGGCCTGGTCCAATTCAAAGAAGCTCTCGACGGCTCGCAGCGTCATCTCCATCACCCGCTCGCCCTGGGTGACCAAATCGTTCTTGAGCTGAGCCAGCTTCTTGGCGAAGGCCGTCACGTGCGACGCCTCCTTCTGGGGCCGCGGCGAGGTGGAGTATAGACGCCTTGCCCCAGCCCCACCATGCACCAGCCGCAGCCCGTCGGAAAGCTTGTGAACCCCCGCCGGGTCGCCTACGCTTGCGAGCGTGATCGAGCTGGGTGTGAACATCGACCATATCGCCACCATCCGCCAGGCGAGGCGGACCTATGAGCCGGACCCGGTGTGGGCGGCGACCGAGGCGCAGCTCGGCGGAGCCGACGGGATCACCGTCCACCTGCGCGAGGATCGTCGCCACATTCAAGATCGCGATGTCCATCGGCTGGCCGAAATGGTGCATGTCAAGCTCAATCTCGAGATGGCGGCCACGCCCGAGATGATTGAGATCGCCTGTGACGTCAAGCCTCAGCTGGCGATGCTGGTGCCGGAGGGCCGGGCCGAGATCACCACCGAGGGAGGGCTCGACGTGGCCGGCCAGCGCGATCATCTCGCGGAGGTGGTCGCTCGCCTTGGAGAGGCGGGACTCGCGGTCAGCGCGTTCATCGATGCCGAGCCACCGCAAGTCGAAGCCGCTGCCGCCTGTGGCTTCACGGTCTGCGAGGTGCACACCGGCCCTTATGCCCATGCGTTCTTCAGCAAGGGTCGTGATGCGGATCATCCGGCGATTCGCGATGAACTGGATAAGGTCCGCCACGCCGGGGAGCTGATTCGCCAGGCCGGTATGCGGTTCAACGCCGGGCACGCATTGACCTATGCCAACGTCCAGCCGATCGCCGCCCTGGCGGGGGTGCAAGAGCTGCACATCGGGCATTCGATCGTCAGCCGGGCGGTGTTTATCGGCCTGCGAGAGGCCGTCGCCGAGATGAAGCGGTTGATGCGCGAGGCCGCGGACCGGTCATTGCCTCAAGGTTGCGGGTAATAGCGGGAGGACTGCAATGACTCCATTGAAGGGGGCTTACACAGCTCTGGTAACGCCGTTCGTCGCCGACGGCTCGACCGTGGACATCGAACGCCTGGAGCAGAACATTCGTCAACAGGCCGCTGGGGGCGTCACCGGCGTGGTCCCATGCGGCACCACCGGCGAATCACCGACCCTGACCGACCAGGAGCATCGTGTCGTCGTCGAGAAGACGGTGGAGCTGGCCAAGTCGCACGGGCTGCAGGTCATTGCCGGAGCCGGCTCGAACAACACCGAGCACGCCATCCATCTGCACCGCTTTGCGCACGCCGCGGGCGCGGATGCGGCCCTGCATGTGACGCCGTACTACAACAAGCCCTCGCAGGAAGGCCTGTATCGCCATTTCATGGCCGTGGCCGATTCGTGCGGCCTGCCCGTCGTTATGTACAACATCCCGGGCCGAACATCCGTCGCTCTTTCGGCCGACACCATCGAGCGGCTGGCGGCCCATCCCAACATCCAGGCGATCAAGGAAGCGACCGGTTCGCTGGATCAGGCAAGCGAGATCGCGCTGCGGACGGACCTGGCGCTGCTGTGCGGCGACGATACGCTGACCCTGCCGATGGCGTCGGTCGGCGGCGTCGGCGTGGTCTCGGTGGTCTCCAATCTGGTTCCCCAGAAGGTCGCGGACCTGTGTCGCGCGTTCCTGGAAGGTGATTGGGAGGCCGCCAGGATTCTTCACGGAGAGCTGTTTGGGCTGTCCCGCGGGCTGCTGAGCCTGGCCACCAACCCAATTGCGGTCAAGGCAGCCTTGCAGATCCTCGGCCGAGATACCGGGGCGGTGCGGCTGCCCTTGTGCCCGCCTGATCAAGAGACGCGCCAGGCTATTGAAGACATGGTCGCCGTGAGCGGTCTGCGTGCCGCTGAGCTGCCGGTCTGATTGCTGAGTTTGCCCGACGTGGACCACCCGTTGCCATACAAGATCGCCGTGCTGTGCTACCTCTACGATGACGGCGGAAATGTGCTGCTGTTGCACCGCAAGCACTCGCCGAACGCCGGCATGTACTCGCCCGTCGGCGGCAAGCTCGACATCGCCCGCGGCGAGGGGCCGCATGAATGCGCGCTCCGCGAGATTCGAGAGGAAACCGGCTTGAGTCTGAATCAAGACGACCTGCGGCTCACCGGCATCGTGTCTGAGCGGGCCTACGAAGGGGAAGGCCACTGGCTCATCTTTCTGTTTGAAGTCATCCGGCCGATTGCCCCGCACACCGTGAAATGGACCGAATTTGAGGAAGGCACCCTGGAGTGGAAGTCCATGGATGAAGTGCCCGGGCTACCCATTCCTCGCACCGATCGTGAGGTGATGTGGCCACTGGTCCAGGCGCACCGCGGCGGCTTCTTCACCGTGCACATCGATTGGACCACGGACGGCATCACCTGGACGGTACACGAGTCGGTGAATCAGCAAGGCACCAAGGTACCAAGGCACGGAGGCACGAAGGGCCGCGTGTAGCGAGCCGTCCCGGCGCGCCGGGACCCCCGCCAGCGGCTTCGTCGGCTTGTTACGAATCGTGTCTGGCGGCTCGTCGGCGTCTACCGCAGCCGTGCGGCGAGGGCGACTTCGTCAACCAGTTCCCCAGCTCTTTGACCGGTCTTGGCCTCGGCGATCAGGCGTATGATCGGCTCGGTGTTGCTGGGCCGCAGATGGACCCATCCGTCGGGAAAGTCCACGCGAACGCCGTCGGCGGTGTTGAGATCCGCCTCGGCAAAGCGATCGGTGACGCGTTGCACCGCTTCATTCGCTGCGTCGTTGCCGCTGAGCTGTTTGAGATCGAAGCGATGCTTGATCATTTCATAGCGGGGAAGCTTCGCGACGATTTCACTGAGCGGACGGCCTTCGGCGGCCAGGAGACTGAGCGCAAGGATCATGGCACAGAGGCTGTCGCGGACCGAGCAGACTTTCGGGAAGATCACGCCGCCATTGCCCTCTCCGCCGATCATCGCCCCCGCCTGCTGCATTGCAGCTGCAACGTTGGCCTCGCCGACCGGCGTGCGAATGACGGTCGCACCGGGGTATCGCGCCGCCAGGTCGTCGATCATACGGCTGGTGGAGAGATTGACGACGATCGGCCCGCCCCCGTGCAGATCAAACATCCGTTTCGCCGCCAGCACCACGGTGTACTCTTCTCCGATGAATCTGCCGGTCTCGTCGATGATCGCCAGCCGATCGGCGTCGGGATCCTGCGCGAAGCCGCAATCGGCACCTTCCGCAGCGGTCAGTTGCGCCAGTTCAGCGACGTTCTCCTCCACCGGCTCGGGGCCGTGGGCGAAGCGACCGGTCGGCTCGGCGTTGAGGTGCACCAGTGTGCAGCCCAGCCGCTCCAGCAGCATCCGGCCGGCGACGCCACCGGCGCCGTTGACCGAATCGAGCACAACTTTGAGTTTCGCTCGCTGAATCGGCTTCCCATCGAGGTTTGCCAGCACCTTTTTGACATGCATCTCGTGGCCGCGCTGATCGCGTGTCACCGCAGGAGGTGTGCGGGGTTCGGCGCGGCGAAGGTCACGCTGTTTGAAGCGGCGTGTGATTTCGTCAACGTCGTGTCTTGCCGAGGCGATGCCGCAGGCGTTGAGGCATTTGAGCCCGTTCCACTCGATCGGGTTGTGGGAGCCGGTGACGACCAGTCCGCCGGCTGCCCGATGCTCGGTGATCATCACGGCGACCGTCGGGGTGGCGACCACGCCGAGGTCGATCACCGCGCACCCAGCAGCGGTGAGGCCGGCGACGGCTGCCCCACAGAGCATCTCGCTCGATGGCCGGGTGTCGCGTCCCACACACAGCGTGACGTGCGATCCGCCGGTTGTCTGCGTGACGAATGAGCCGAACGCGGCGGCATAATCGGCGGCCACAGCGGAGGTCATCGATTCGCCCACGATCCCCCGGGCACCGGAGACCGAAAGCATCAATGGCGCGTCTGGCGAGTCCGTCATGGGCGCTAAGGATATCCGCTTTGCGCCAAGAGCCCCCGCATATGCATACGGGGCTATGAGGGTCATCGCCGCGGATGCATTTGGGCGGGGTCTTGGCGGCTTATACTCTCGGCGCCATGTATGAGGTGACCGTTGAGCGAATATTCCGTGCGGCCCATGCCATCACCCTGGCCGGGCAGCGCGAGCAAACGCATGAGCACGAGTGGTGCGTGCGGGTCGTGGTCGGGGGCCAAGAGGTCAACCACGACGGCGTGCTTTGCGATTTTCATTGGCTCCAGCGCCAGCTCGACGTCATCTTAGCGCCGCTTGAAAATCAGGATCTGAATGCCGTCTCGCCATTTGATCGGGTCAATCCGACCGCTGAGCATGTGGCGCGCCACATCGCCGAGGCGATCGGCGCAGTACTCCCGGCGGAACTTGCGTTACGCAGCGCGACCGTGACCGAGGCGCCGGGGTGCACCGCGACCTACAGGCCGCAGCGCCCACGCTCGGCCGGCGGCGCGTAGCGAAGGCCCAGGACATCTCGTGTGATAGATTCGCCGCTGGGCCGTGGGCTGGTGTCTCAATCAGACAGATAGACTTCGGTTCGCGGCATGGCGGAGGCCACCAAACGAATGACCCGCTGATTGTCACCGTCGAGTGTCACGCTCATGTTGTCATCGGGCACAACAGTGAGATCGATGGTAGCCCGGTACAGCTTGCGACCGAGCTTGTACTCGAGGGTGAACGGCCGGATGTAGTCGCCGGGATTGTTAGGATCGTCTTGCCTGACGACGCCTTCGAGCAGCAGATGCCATTCGTTGAGGCCGCCGGGGTCGCGAATCACATACAGGGCTTCCTCCAACTCGACCCATCGCAGTTCCAGCACCTCGCCGTTGGGCGTGAGGAACTGAATGAAGTCATCCTGGACGAGTGAATCCTGCGGGTTGACGGGGAACGGCCCGAACTCCCGCCCGGTGCGGATCAGCGTCAACATGCGATTCATGATCAGCCGGCTGATGGTGTGAGTGGAGGCCTCCTCGGTTGTCGCCTGGTAAGCCATGAACGATGCGTCCAGGGCGACCATGGTGGCGGTGAGCAGGACCGCGGTGATGGCCAGGGCGATGAGCATCTCGACCAGGTTGAATCCCCGCCGGGCGGTCCGGTAGGGTCGAATCCGGCGAGGGGTTGGCGTGCGTGTCGGGCTCACATCGACCCTCCTTCGGTGTAGGTGAATGGATCGGCGCTGATGCTGATCGGCCAGGGGATTCCGTCGGGGAGCTTGGCGTCGGGATCGTAGCGCAGCGTGATCTCGCCGAAGCCCACAAAGCTGGCGTCGGCGGTATCGACGCCTTCACCGTCGCCGTCAGACGGGCCGAAATAGCCGATCGTGGTGTTGAATGCGTCGGTGAGCCCGCCGTAGAACAATGGCCCCACACCCGCCTGGGGGCGGAAGGTCATCAGCAGGGTGCCGTGCACATCGGCCGTGCCGCGAACGTCCAGGATGCCGGCCACAATGGTCCCCTTGAGCTTGACCTTGGGTGTAAGGGTGGGATCGACATCCTGCTCGTTGGTGAAGTTGCCGACGTCCGCCGACCACCCCGGCATGAGGATCGAGCTCTTTTCGAGCTCCTCGATATCGTCGGGGACCATGCCGAGAATCGCATCCTGCCAGCCTTGGGCGTCCGGATTGCCGCCGGCAATCTCCTGCAACAGATCAGGATCATTCGGATCGATGTAGAACCGAGTGGCGCCGGTGAACTGAATCTTGTTGCGCCAGTGGGCGTATTCGTTGGGCTTGTCGCCGGTGACCGAACCGATGAACGTGCATCCATCGAAGCGGACGTTGTTCGACCGCACGCGCGTGTCCGGCCAGGTGCCGGCCCCGTTGGTGGGTGGGAGCATGGCGTCGTAGCTCGGTTTCAGCGACATTTCGTCCGTGGTTATGACCTGATCACCGTTATCGTCATTCCACTCAAGCGCGCCTTTATAGTTCCAGTTCTCGTGGATGCAGTCCACGTCGGTCTCGATGTAGGTGACGCCGATGAACGTGCAATCGCGGAAAAGTCCGTTGTTGCCAATCGGGATTCGCACGTTGGTGAACGTCATGTTGTCGTAGATCGGCCGCTGGTAGTAGTCATACGGCGCGCCGCCGGCCGCTTGGGCGCCGAAGGGCACGTCCTCCCATGTGGCGTCCGAAGGGTCGGTGTAGGTTGCGGGCGGCACGCCAAGGCCGATCTGAGCATCGACCTGGAGTTGGAAAGTGGCCAGGGCCTGGGCGTTGAACCAGGTTTGGGCGTTGGTGAACATGTCCGTGTTGAGCTCGCGGAGTTCCTCCTCGTCGGCTTCGAAGATGGCTGGCGCCTGATCGAGACCGGGACGCACCGGGCCGTGCACGATCGTCTGGTAGCTGGCGCCGTTGGCCGCTTCCCAGGCTGCGCGGGCCACCGCAAAGGCCAGCCGGCCGTGTACCTTGGCGTACAGGTCGTTGGCGTCGATCACGCCGTCGTTGTAGCCCAGCGCGATGTCGGTGGCGGTCCCCGGTACACCATCGCCGTCGCGATCGGGATAGGCCTCATCGATCAGCCTGAACAACTGGTCGTCGATGCCCAGGAATTCGTCGGCGAGCACGACCCTGCGGTCGGCGTTGGCGTCGAATTGGGCCAGGAAGAGGTCGAAGTCATCGACATACTGGTCCAGATCGTAGTCCACAAGCACCCCGGGAGCGGCATTGATGCCTTGTATCTCGATCGGGTGGTCGGGGCGAAGTCGCCCGTCGCCGTCAACGTCGAACGCCGCCACTTGGGTGAAGAAGGTATCGAGATTTACATCTAGGACGGCGTCGAGGAAGTAAAAGTCGCTGCGCATCACCAGCGGGTCGCCGTTGGCGGTACCTAATTCAGCTGGGTTGGGCGTGCCATCGGGGTTCACGCCGTACCGTGAGCCCAGCGGGCCCTCGATGCGGACGTTCTTTCCGATCATGATGCGATTGGGACTGATGATCGCGAACTCGATCTTCTTATCAATGCGGAAATCCATCTGCAACGTGCGGGTGATATTGCCGTCCACGCCCTGGCTGGTGACGCGAAGGTACGGGGCGTTCACGATCAGCTCGTACTTGACCCGGAAGTACGGGCCGTTCTTACTCGGCGTACCGTCGGGATTGGTCGTCAGCGCGATCGGCCGTACGCGCAGCGTGTCGAACATATCGATCTCGGGCAGGGCCGCGTCGCCGGGTTCCGGCGTGATGTCGTGGGAGTCGGCAAGATGGGCGTTGCGCACCGCGTCCACCACGCCCAACGGATCTATCGCTTCGATGTATCCCACCGGCGGCAGCACCTCCACGGCGCCGTCGGTTGCAACATTGTACGTTCCCCGCCAGAGGTCGTGGCCGAAGTTGTCGTCGATAACGCCCTTCTCCACGACGAATCGGCTTGATTCGGTAGCGAGGCGCCGTGCGGCGAAGACGAGTCCCGTCTCGGCTGCGCTCATCGCCCGCGAGACCTTCATGGCCGAGTCCGCGGTGCGAAGGTTGCCCTGGGCGACCACGGCCATGGCCGCCGTCAGCGATCCGAAGATGACCAGGAACATCATCGCCAATATGGATGACACGCCGCGACGAGGCGAGGGCCGCTGCGCACGGGCCCGTGATTGCCGCCGGAGACCATCGTTCAACGTTCTGGGAAGCTGCGGCATTGATTGTTCTCCACGCCTCCGTGTGCTGCTGCGGGTGCCAAGCGCGCTCCAATCGATCATGGCGTCTTCACTTGCGAGCGATCCACCTGACCCTGGTGATCTCGACGGGGTTCTGATCGCCGGGACTTTGGTAGGTCACAGTCACCTCCATCAGCATCATGTTGGTGGAGGCATCCGGCTGGATGCTGGTGATGTTGAACGGATCGACGTTGAAGGCGCGTACGATTTGAGTCCAGCCGACCATGTTGGAGATGATCTCTCGGCGGGCGTTGATCGGCCCGTTGCCGAGCTCGGCTGAGAAGATCAACCCTTGGCCATCGCCGTCGAAGTCGTCGAGGTCGTCGAAGTCGCCGACCCAGAGTTCGTTGTTGCCCTCCGGCCCCCAGAAGGCGTCGCCGGTGACCGGATCATGCCGGGGCAGATTCCAGGTCATCTCGCGGATCTCGTTGGCCAGCGCGGTTGCGGTGCTGACATGCGTTGACCAGGAGTTTTTCTGATGAAACGCCTGCTGGGCGGTGACCATGGCGAGCACCCCGACCCCGACAATGATCGTGGCCAGTGCGGTCTCGATGAGCGTGAAGCCGCCGAGGCGGCGCCGCGAGATCAGCCGCGATCGCCCGGTGGTGTTCCGGCTCCGGTGACTTGCCCCTGTGGCTCGTGTCAGTGCAGCGACGATCATCATGCTGCTTTCTCCACGCCTCCCTCGGTTGTCAAATCACCCCCCAACCAGCGAACTCATCTTAAAGATTGGCAGAATGATCGCCATGGCGATGAACCCGACGACCGATCCCATGAGGATGATCATGATCGGCTCGATCATGCCGGTGACGGCCTTGATCGCATCGCGCAAGGTTTTCGCATAGAAAACCGAGATCTCGTCAAGGACCTCACCGAGCCGCCCGGACTCTTCACCCGCAGCGACCATCTGAACCACCGAAGTGGGCAACAGCTTGGCTTTGATCAGCTCGACCTGCATCTTCTTGCCCTGTTTGACGGCCGCGTAGACGCGCCGCCACATTCGCTTGTACAGCAGGTTGCCCGTGATATCTCCGGTAATGGCGAGCGCATCGAGCATGGGAACGCCGGCGTTGAGCAGCTCTCCCATCGTGTGCAGCGAACGGCTCACGTATAGCGCCCTGAACATTCGGCTGAACAGTGGTACGGTGAGCTTGGCCTTGTCGAACCAGAAGCGGCCCAGGTCGGTCTTGAGGAAGAGGGAGAACGCAGTGAAGCCGACGGCCCCGCCGATCAACAGCGTCCACCAGTAATGAACCATCCAGTCCGATAAGCCCATGAGGAACTTCGTCGGCCAGGGCAGTATGGATTCCTTGCCCTCGAACACAGTGGCGAACCTGGGAAGAACGAAGGTAAGCAGAAACGTAGTCACCCCGATGGCCATTGTGGCGATGATCCCCGGATAAATGCTGGCGCCGATGACCATCTTGCGGGTTTCGAGCTGCTGGGAAATGTACACAGCGATTCGGTCCAACATCTTCGCGAACGAACCGGACATCTCTGATGCTCGCACCATGTTCACGTACAGTTGGCCGAATAGCCTTGGGAACTTCGCGATGGCCTCGGAGAACTGCTTACCCGACTCCACGTCCATCTTGATGCTCAGGAGGATCTTCTTGAACTTCGGATTGGTCACCTGATCGGCGATGCCATCCAGCGCAAGGCGCAGGGCGATGCCCGCTCGAATCATCACCGCCAACTGGGTGGTGAAGTCGAGAATGTCCTTCTGGCTGGGTCCACTGGAGTAGTTCAGTGCCTTGAGCCGACCGCTCCATTGGGCTGCGTTGGATTGAACAGGCACCAGCTGCAGCAGGTGATGACCGTTCTTGCGCAGGATCGCTGCGGCCGTGGCTGCGCTGTTGGCGGCCAGGACCCCAGCCTGAATCTGACCAGACGGATGTCGCGCTTGGTATCGGTATTGCGGCATCGAATTTGGTACTCAGGTCACTAGGCCGCGAGTTGTCGTTCCAACTTGTCGGGGTAGGCGGCCTGGGCGATGGCGTCCTCGCGGGTGATGAGACTGTTGAAATAGAGCTGGGCGATCGAGTTGTCCAAACTGATCATTCCCATCTGACGATTGGTGTCGATGACGTTGGGAATCTCAAAGGTTCGCGATTCGCGAATGATGTTGCGAACCGCAGGCGTGCACAGCATCACCTCGACGGCCGGCACCATCCCCGGCTGATCCATACGACTGAACAGCGTTTGGGAGACGACGGCCTGCAGGGTGTTGCCCAGCATGGACCGGATCTGGTTCTGCTGGCCGGCGGGATACATGTCGATGATTCGCTCCACCGTCTGCGAGGCATTGACCGTGTGCAGCGTCGAGAGAACCAGGTGGCCGGTCTCCGCAGCGGAGATGGCCAGCGCCGTCGTATCCAGATCTCGCATCTCGCCGACAAGAATGATGTCTGGATCCTGACGCAACGCGTGTTTGAGCCCCGAGGCGAAGCTGGGCATGTCATCACCAAGCTCGCGCTGCTCGATGAGGCACTTGTTTGATTCGAAGGTGTACTCGACCGGGTCCTCAAGCGTAATGATGTGCTTGCGATACCGATCATTCATCGCCTGAATCATCGATGCAAGGGTCGTTGATTTGCCCGAGCCGGTGTCGCCGGTGACCAGCACCAATCCTCGAGGCAGGAATGTCAGGCGACTGATGATCTCAGGGAGATTCAACTCCTCCAACGGTGGTGCATCGGCCTTGATGGCCCGCATGGCCAGCCCGATACCGCCTCGCTGTTGGTGAGCATTCACGCGATATCGGCCGAGGCCCTCTACTTCGTAGGAAAAGTCGAGGTCCTTCGTCTCCTCGAAGCGGGCCATCTGAACCTTTGTGATCATCTCTGAGAGTGCCTCGTGCACACTTTCGGGCGTGAGAATCGGGTAATCCATCGGGGTTATCACCGTGTGGACGCGCATCATTGGCGTATGACCGCTCACCAGGTGGATGTCCGAAGCATCATGTTTGTTGGCCGTAGCAAGAATGCCTTGAAGTTGCATGTGAGCTCCCTCTGGGTTGATCCGGCAGCCTTCAATGCAGGCGGTCAAGGGCATATCGACACGCCGATAGCGGTGCATAACTGCTCAAGGGCCAAGGAGTTGCCCCAGGTTGGCGGTTGTGCGGTCGACTCAGCTTGTGAGGGTCACGCAGCGTGGGAAAGGCACGTCGGCAGGGCCGGGACCACACAGCCCCAAGTCGATCAGAGCGGTGGCCGCAGGCGGACCTGACCGCGATGGGCGAACCTGATCTTCGGCCGCCGCACGCCGGTTTCGAACAGCAGGCGGGCGAGGTCGCCTGGTGTGTTATAAAGCACAGTTCCGGTAAGTGCGTATGTCACCGGCCCGGCGCGCGCTGCCGGAGTCCATCCGAGCCGGGCGAAAGGGACAACGGCGGGAATGGTCAGTTGTCGAGTCCCGGCAGCGCTGAGCGTGGCCTCGGCTGCGCGTTTGCCTTGGTAAACCGGTCTGCCGTCGATCGCAAGGCTGTAGGTGAATTCATAGAGGTCCAGTGCTTCATTGCCTGGGTTCTTCAGTTCAAGCACGAATGCCAGGCTCAGAGCCTCGTCACTCGAATCAGTCAGCGCGACTTGGGCCAGGGAGATCGTCGGCGAGCGGTGTCCCGCGCAGCCGAGAATCGACCAGAGCATCAAACCCGCCACAGCCGTGCGAATGATGCCTTGCGGCGGACAACACATGCGTCCACTGTATCGTGGGTTGGTCGCTCAGTCGAGAGTGAGCCAATCGTCGCCGTATCTGTTGTTCCGGGTGACCGACAGCATCTTGTACGCGGCCAGAGCCGACACAGACTGGGTGAGCCTGATGAAGTATCCGGCGATCGGGTTCGCCTCCATCATTCCAGTCGATCGCAGGTCAATGAGCGTGATGGCCAAGTCGCCGAGGCTGAGAAGGATGATCCCCACAATCAAGACCACGACGCGCCTTGGCCGATCACGCGGTTGACGCTCCTGTTTCGCCATGCCGTCCGGATCGCTTATGACGCCAAGGCTCCTACTCGGCCGCTTGCCTCCGCACCGATGACTGGATGCGCCTTCATCGGTTGTCAGGACGGTTTGGCTGAATCGCAGCCCCCTACCATTCGGCGGAGAACATCACGCGTGACTTATGACCGCGACCACAACATGACGAGGGGTGTAGCCCGCCGGGGGTCGAGCGGCGGAGCCTTGCGGCGCCTGGTCGTCAGCTTGGCGATCTTGTGCCCGCTGATCGGGGCGGCCGCGCAGCAGGAGAACCCAGTCTACGTGGATGCTTCACCCCGGGCGTGGGAGCTGTTTCGCCTTGCGCGGGACCAGGTGAGGGATAACGTCGGCGAAGCCGTTCGGATCTACCAAGAGCTGCTTGACGATTATGCGATGAAGCTGCTGCCGGTCAACGAGACCTCAGCGGATCATTTCGTTGCCGTCCGGGCTCGAGTGCTCGCGGAGGTACTGGGCGATGATCGGCTGCTCAATCGGTATCGGCTGACTGAAACGGCCCAGGCGCGGCGCCTGCTGGAGGCGGGGCAGCTACGCCGCCTGGCGATCACGCGCTCGACCACAGAACCGGGGCTGGAGGCACTTCTTCGACTTGCCCAGGACGATCTGGAATCGGCCCGGTTCCACTCGGCCATGACCTGGCTGTGGCAGGCGGTGAAGCATCCCGATCTACGCCCACAGCGGGCTGCGCATTGTTGGTTCATGCTAGGCCTGGCAGCACACTACGTCTCAGATGCATCCAATCTGGAGCGTGCGGTCCGCTCGCTGACGGATCTCGGAACCGACGGCCAGGTGCTGAAGAGCCGGCTCGATGCCCTCATCATCACCAGCCCCGATGGAATCGGGGCGACGCCGGTTCAGCAGGGAATCTCGCCGTTGGATCGAGCCCGATCGGCCGACCTTGACCAACTGGTTGGGCAGCCGATCTGGTCGATTCGCCTCTCAGGCATGCCGCTGGGTCGCCGTCTGATCGACCCCATCAGTGGTGAGCCACCGGCGAGCCGGCTGGTGGAGCAGCTCCAGCGGTCGGGCGCGATGTTGACCGCCGCCGCGACGGTCTCCGGTTCAGCGGCGTATGTCAACGAAGGCCGAACCATCCGTGCCGTGGACCGATTCACCGGTCGGCCGCTTTGGCCGCCGCATGTCGATCGGCCGATGATGCCGGCCATCGACCAGCTTAGCCGGCAGATCGCCGATCTGAATATCGTTGCCCTGAGCGATGGGGCGCTGGTCACGCTCACCGGCCATGCCTACGCCGATGCGGCGACCAGTGACCGCAAGGTAGTTTGCTTGGATGCCCAAGACGGTGTCTTGCGGTGGGCCGCTCGGATTGATCGTCTGGCGGGAGGCGGCGAGCTTGACGGCCTGTTCCCGCACGGGGCGCCCGTCATCACCGAGGGTGGCGTGTACGTGCTGGCCCGAAAGATCAGCCGGCAGTTGTTGACCAGTTGCTACATGATCGCGCTGGACCTTGAGGATGGTCGGCTTCGATGGGTTCGACATGTGGCCACCAGCGGTGGGATTCGCACTCACCGCGTTCGGCCATTCTCGACGCCCGTCCTTCACCGGGGTGATCTGGTCGTCGCCACCGCGATCGGCGCCGTGGCGCGGATCAATGCCGCAACCGGCCAAACCCGATGGCTGCGTCGCTACCACCCGCCGTTGAGCGCCTCTTGGTCAGATCGCCGGCCGTGGGAGATGGTCGGGCCCGTGGTTACGCCTCGCGGGGTGCTCGCCCTTCGGCCGGACCACCGGCGTGTGGTGTTACTGGATTGGGACACCGGCGAGGAGATCGAAAGCGTCGGCACCGGACCCGAGGCATGGGACTCGCCACGATATTTCCTCGCAGACGAGCAGTCGGTGTATGCGGTCGGAAGCGAGATACGCGCCTTCTCACTCGATAGCCTGGACCGTCCGATGTGGCGGTTTCCTGACGCTGCGCAACCGGCGGACCACCCATCTGGATTCGGCGCGGACGGCGATGAGATTCGTGGTCGGGTTCAGTTGGTTGACGGCGCGCTGATTGTGCCGACGCATGATGCCCTGGTGGTGGTTGACGTCGAGACCGGCCGGGTCCTGCACCGCGTTGATGTGGAGCTGGGCGGTAATCCGCTCGTGGTCGGGTCACAGTTGATCCTGGCCGGAAACGATCGCTTGCAGTCCTACATGCCGTTGAGGCGAGCCGAGCAGATGCTGCGCCAACAGCTCGCTGCAGCGCCGAGTGATCCCGCCCCGGCCATCGCTCTGGTTCGCCTGGGCATGCGGGTGCGCGATCTGGATCTGGCGCTGGAGGCGGCTGATCTGGTGCTCCGAACCGTCAACAACGCGCCAACTGATCGCGATCTGAGTCGCGCCCGGCGTGAGCTGCTCGACATACTCCTGGAGCTCGATCACAAAGGAATCGCTCAGACAATCGAGCAGGGCGAAGACCTTCATGCCATGATTGGATTTGTTGCCTTTGAATCGGATCAGCGGGTGGAGCACTTGCTGGCCTACGGCCAGTGGTTGTCATCCCATGCCTTGGGCAGAGCCGTGGAGGCCTATCAGGCGATTCTGTCAACGCCGACATGGGCCGCTGCTGACCGCAGGTGGGATGGGGTGGTACGGCCGGCGGCAGCCTGGGCCGCGCAGCGGATTCGCTCGCTCATTGAGGCTCACGGGCAGGAGGTCTATCAACCTCAGGCCGATCTCGCGCTCATCCGGTTGCAGATGCTTCGGCGCGATCCCCGCGCTACGCCTGAGCAGTTCATCGCGCTCGCCCATGAGTTTCCATTTTCGGATTCGGCAATTGAGGCGGGGGTTCGCGCCGGGGCCGGTGGTGACGACCGCACCGCTGCGGGCGCTCTGACCGCGGTCTATCGCCTGGCACCCGGGCAGCAACGGGCAAGCCGGCTGCTCGGATTGCTCGTATCAAACAGTGAACAGGCCCGATGGCTGGGTCACGCTCGGGCAGTGTTGCAGCACGTGGTGGATACCTACGGGGATACGTCGCTGATGAGCACCGTTGGCCGGCGCGAAGCGGCGACCTGGCTGGCGTCACTGAAGGCGGGGACCACCGCACACCGCAGACCGTGGATCGGCGAAGCCGTGGGCCTTGCTGACCGCCTTCCCGAAGCACTGGTACCGTACTACTGGCCGGTGACCGCGGCACCGCCTCCCGATCGCGCGTTGCTCTATGACTCGCCTTCACTGCGTCTGATCACCGGCCCGAGGCGTGATCCGTTGTGGTCCACCGACCTGACGGATCACGATACACCCTACATCCTTCGGTTCGATTCGCGCGGTTTGCTTCTCTGGGTGATCTCGGATGTGGGCGACACGCGTGCGGTGCTCATCGACCCGGCCGACGGGACGCAACGATGGGCCACGCCGAGCTTGACGGATCATCTGGGTGACCCCGACCCAGATCGCCCCGGTGCCCGCGGCGGTGATCAACGGATGCCCAACGGTCAGCCGTTGGACCCTTCGGAAGTACTCCCGTTGGTCAGTTCCAACGCACTGGTCCTCGTGCGGCGATCGGGTGAGGTGATTGCCTTCAATCCCGGCGACGGCACAACTCCCCGCTGGCCGCGGGCGCTGAAGCGCGGGCTCGACGAGGTCCACGAGGCACAACTGCGCGATTTCGCGCTCGTGCTGGCCGGCGTGCAAGGGTCCGATGAATCAGGCGATCGAGTACCGAAAATCCTGGTGGTCAATCCCAATTCGGGCGAGACGATCTACAAAATCACTCCGCTTGGCGGCTTGGGGGTGAAGTGGATGACCATCGGGCCGCTTGGTTCGATGGTGTACGGCACTGCAGCCGGCATCGAGATGGTGGACCTGCTGTCGGGTGAGACACTGTGGGCCAACGTGTCCGGGGCGGCGAAAGGGGCGCACCGCGCCTGGCCGGCGGGCGGATATGTAGTCGTCCAGAGCCCATCGGCTCAACATTCCGATGGCATGAACCCGTTGCGATCAATCCGATTGCAAGACGGCGCCATGTCACCGCCGTTTGATATTCCATTTCAAGGTGTGGGCGATCGCCTTGACTTGAGGGACCTCCTCATTGACGACGGCCGGATCTTCGCTCGATACGGGCATCGGATCGTTCGCTTCGACCACCAGGGAAGAATATTGGGAGCCGAGATGGTCGGCGCCCCGCGCGATTACAAGTGGTTGTTGCCGACTGGCGATCGGCTGGTGGTGATCAGCCGATACAAGAGCGAGCAGGTGACGATTCCCGGCCAATCGGGCCGGCAGACGCAGCACACCTATCGGCTCTACGCGTTGTCGGAGAATTGCAAGCTCATGGGCGAGGTGTTCCAACTTCCGTCACTCCCCCAACGGCTCCAGCAAGCGGTGGTGATCGATGGGTGGGTTCTTCTTTCCACGGCCTCCTCGACGGTGGCCGTTGCCGTACCACACAACCCGTGACTTGAGGGCGCCGAACCTCATCGATGCTTCGCCGGAGCCTGGAGGTTACCCGGCCGGGACCTTCCGAGGGCGCGGCTGGGCGGGCGTCGGCCGGCCGGCCGGCCTGCGGTGCATGCGGGCTGTGGGCAGCGGCCGGGCGGGGGGAAATAGGCCGGCCCCATGGGGTTGACTTCTCTGGCGGAGTCGATCCAATACGGCGCGCTACCAGGCGCAAGCACCTTATTGAATCGCGGAGTTCAGTTGATGTCAGAGTTTACCGGAGTTTCGTCCTCCTCTGGAATGATTCCTCTTGAAGGCGGCGGCCTGGTCGAGGCTGTCGATGGAGCCCCCAACTTGATCTTGGACGGGAGTCTTTCGCTGAAGCCCAATTGCAGCGTCTTGTCGGTCCCTTTGCCGGGTGAGAACGCTCCGGACCACGACGACGACGACGATGAAGATCTCGAGATGGATGAGGAAGATGAGGACTTTGACGAGGACGACCTTCTCGACGAAGACGATGAAGAGGACGACAACGAAGACGAGGTTCTTCTCGAAGACGAGGAGCTCGAAGATGACGAGCCGGGGTAAGTGCTTGCTGCGATCAGCGCGGCTGCCGGAAACAGAAGTCACCGGCTGCTTGGCGGCGGGGCAGCGCTCAGCAAGGCAGGAGATCTGACGAGCGATCGGAAGTGAGCGGTGTTGCGATAGCGAC
The DNA here is from genome assembly GCA_022568135.1 of Planctomycetota bacterium. GTDB lineage: Bacteria > Planctomycetota > Phycisphaerae > Phycisphaerales > SM1A02 > JADFFQ01. The sequence goes on from JADFFQ010000016.1 coordinate 54,784, forward strand.
CTGCCCGCAAAGCCGCGGTGTAATCCGGCGTCTGGGTTGTGTCAGACCTTGGCCGACCGCTTGTGGTTGCCACGCGTGAGTTCTAAAGCACGGCCATGGACCCCGTCGCCCATCGCGGCCAAAGCGTCACACAGCCTGGTTACGGCACGAACGTGCGGGTACAGTTGCCGAAGCTCGGTAAGCTTCTCGGCCATGGCAACGTCGTTGTCGCGGTAGAGTCGCTTGTAGGCGTCTTTGACGGCTTCGATGTGCTCGGGGCAGTAGCCTCGTCGGGTCATGGCAATGGAGTTGACCGCCCGCACTTCAGCGGGGTTGCCTTCGACAATCATGTAAGGCGGGACATCCTTGGCAATGCGGGCCAGCCCGCCGACGAACGCACACGTGCCGACCGTCGCAAAGTGATGCACCCCCGCGCCGCCGCCGATACTTACGCCGTCCTCGATCCGAACGTGGCCGGCAAGCATCACCTGATTGGCGATGGTTACGTGATCCGCGACCTGACAGTCATGGGCAATATGCGATGCGACCATGATGAGGTTTTCGCTACCAATCCGCGTCACACTGTCTCCGTCGCTGGTGCCTCGGTGGATGGTGACATGCTCGCGGATAAGGTTGCGGTCGCCAATGACACAGTGGACCGGCTCGCCTCGGAATTTCCGATCCTGGGGGTCTGCGCCCAGCACGGCGAACGGGTAGACCTGGTTGTCCTCGCCGAGCGTTGTGAGTGATTGGATGATGACGTGATTGTGTAGCACTGTTCCTCGGCCGATCGTCACCTTCGCCTCAATGACGCAGTATGGACCGATCCGCACCGAGTCAGCGATTCGGGCAGATGGGTGAACGATCGCGGTGGAGTGGATTGTTGGCATCAGTTCTGCTCGCGGTCGGCACCGGGCCTGTGGGTACCGCCCAGGTCAATCGTGCTCCGCGTCAACCATCATGAACTTGATCAGTGCTTGAGCCGCAACTTTGGTGCCGACGAACGCTTGACACTTGACGGTGGCGGATCGAGGCTTGGCTCGCACCGCCTCAGCCTCGAGAATGAGTTGATCGCCGGGGGTCACCGGGTGCCGGAGCTTGACTTTATCGAGGCTTAGCAACACAGCGATCTTGCCGGTGTGCTCCAGCTTCTGGCTCATCAGGAGACCCCCGAGTTGGGCCATGGCCTCGACGATGAGAACTCCCGGCATAATCGGCGTTCCGGGGTAATGGCCGCTAAAGAACGGCTCGTTGATCGTCACATTCTTGACGCCGATCGCCTTGCGATCGCCGTCCATCTCCACGACCCGATCCACCAGCAGCATCGGGTAGCGGTGGGGCATCAGCCGCTGGATCGCGCGGACATCCAGCTTGCGGCCGTGGAGCAGGATCTCCTGGCGATGGGCCGCTTCCATCTGTTCGACAATCTTGATGCACAGCTGTCGATTGAGCTCGTGGCCGGACTTGTACGCCACGAGCTGCCCGTGCACTTCGCAGCCGACGAGGTATAGATCGCCCAGCAGATCCACAATCTTGTGCCGCACGGGCTCGTCGTCGTACCGGTACTGGTTGTCAATGGGGCCATCGTCGTCGATGACCAAAACGTCTCTTGGGGAAAGGTGCCGGCACATCCCCCGATCCCATAGTGCTTGCGCCTCCTCCTTCAGGCTGTAGGTGCGGGCTCGTGCAAGCTCATTCCGATAGTCGCCGTTGCTGGAGGCATAGGTTTGGATCTGGCGCTTGATTCGATGGGAGTTGTGCCCGTAGTCGAGGTCGAAGATCACTCGCAGCTCGTCCTCCCGGATGGGAAGTGCGGTGAGCATGGCGCCGCCCGCCTCGACGACGATGGGCTCGGTGATGCGGAAGACGCGCCGCGGCGAGTCCTGTTCGATCAGACCGACCTCGATGATTGGATCAACAAACTGGGCCGGTGACCCGTCGCCGCAGGGCAGCTCCGGCCCGTCGAGCCGAATCAGAGCGTTGTCGACGCCCAGCCCGGCGAACGCCGACATGCAGTGCTCAACGGTTTCGATCGACGTGTTCTCCAATGCCAGCGTGGTTCGACGGGCTCGCCGGGCAATGTACGGGACCAGCGCGGGGATCTGAACCGGCGGGGTGACGTCTATTCGCTCGAAGACGATGCCGTGGTTCGGTGCGGCGGGCAGGATCGTCGCGGTTGCTTCTTCACCTAGAAGAAGGCCCCTTCCCGAGACTGTCACCTCACCGGCGAGGGTGTGTTGCATCGGCTGCTTGGTGGTCGCACCGATGCCTGGTTCATCTTTTTCAGGCGCATCGAGCATGGTCTGATCTGGTTGTCGCAACGTTACACGATCCGGCATAGCAGCGGACGATCCTACAACTGCTCCATCTTGAGCAGCCGGGATACACGGTGCATCCAGTCGGGTAGCTTACGGATGGAGGCGAATTGACGCAATTTCTGGTGGACCTCGTCGGCGGGGCTCCCGAGGTAGGTGTCTCCAGCGGGGATGTCCCGCATCACGCCGGATTTGGCGGCGATCGTCGCACGGTCGCCGATCCGGACATGCTCGGTAATGCCCACGGCCCCGCCAATACGGACACCGTCACCCACGATCACCGATCCGCTGAGCCCGGCCAAGCCGGCGATGACGCAGTCGCGGCCGATGCGGCAGTTGTGTCCGATCTGAACCAGGTTGTCGATCTTCGTGCCCGCGCCGATGACGGTTGTGCCAAACTTGCCTCGATCGACGCAGGAATTGGCGCCGATCTCCACGTCGTCCTCGATGACCGCCGTGCCGATTTGCGGCACCTTCAGCAAGCCGGACCCGTCGGGCGACGGCCGGTATCCGAATCCATCGGCACCGATCGAAACGTTCTGGTGGAGGATCACGCGGCGCCCAATGCGGCAACGCTCTCGAACGACCGTGTTGGCGTGGAGCACTGCGTCGTCGCCGATTTGCACGGTCCCATAGACGCGGACACCGGCGTGCAACACTGCTCGGTCGCCGATGTTCGCTTGCTCATCAATGCTCACGTGGGGCCCGATCCGCGCCCCGCGACCGATCGTCGCCGTTGAGTGAACCACCGCCGACGGATGCACTCCAATCTGCGGCAGCGGTTCCGACGGTTCGAACAGGCGCAGCAGTTCGATCATCGCGAGTTCGGCGTCCGGCACGAAGATCAAGGCCTGGGCATGGCGGTCGCCATCAGAAGGTTCGAGCCCTTCGCTGACCACGGCTGCGCCGGCCGCCACCTCTCGCCAGCGCCCGGCGTGGCTGGTGTCAGCGATGAACGTGATTTCGTCTGCGGTTGCCTCGTCCATCGAGTTGACGCCAACGATCCGAATATCGCCTCGTCCGCGCAGCTCGCCGGCCACGCGCTGGGCCAGATCGGAGGTCGTGTATACCGTCGTCGTGCTATTCATGGCTTTGAGGCCTGTCGTGCCGGCGGCGGGGAGGATTACCTCTGGTTGATCCACCCGATCAGCTCGTCCGTGATGTCGAACGCCGGGTCGGCGTACACCACCCGCCGTAGCGATATCTGTTGAACGATCTGGAGCTCGCTGCCCTTTTGGAGATTGACCCGTGAGTCATCGGCAAGGATGTAATCAATGCCGTGGGCTCCTGCAAAGCTCCCTGCGGCCCTGACGATCTGATCGAAGATTTCCTTGCGGGCTTCCGCCCGCCTGGCGCCAAGCTTTGCCTTGTTGAACTCAACCAAAGCACGGAAATCCAGTGCAACCTGTTTGTAGTCCTTCTCCGCGTTCTGGTATTGAGGCGTGCCACGAACAAGCAGGTCCAGGTCCTGCTCGAGCCGCGTGGCTTCCCTCCGCAGCGCGTCTGCCTCCTCTTGGAACCGCTGCTTCAGTTGGTCCAGCACGATTTCCGCCTCGGCCCGCAGGCCAATATCGTTGAAGACCTTCTCCAGATCAACGCTGGCGATGATGGCCGGGCGAGACGGGGCAATGGACCGCACTGCGTAGGAGGGGGCGACAACCACGGCCGCCAGCAGCAGGAGGCAAAGAGCGATCGGCCGGTTCACGATCGTGCGAAGTTGAGTCATGAGGTCGGGTCCTGTGGGTGTGGTGTTCAACGTCCCCATAGTCTAGCTGCCGCCGGGTAGGCGGCGATGGCGCCCGGGGGGACGAGCACGTCTGTGTTCAGACGGCAACGTCCGGGCTAGGGTCCGCTGGGCCTCGCTCGGAAGTCGTTGTTCATGCGGGTAATCAGGTCGTTGGTGATGTCGATGGCGGGGTTTCGGTAAAGGACCTTGCGGCTTGCGATCTGCTGGAGAATCTGCACCTGTCCCGGGATTCGAGAGTCCCTGTCAAACTCCGGCTCCTGGGCGGAGTCATCGAGGATGACCAGGTCATATCCCTGGGCTGAGGCAAGTTCTCCGATAGCCTCACTGATCTTCAGATAGAGGTGCTGAAGCCGCAAGGCCTTCTCCACTTCAAGTTCGGCCTCGGCCTCCTGATACCAGAACTGGAGCTTCAACTTCTCCAGCGTGATCGCATCGACGAGCTCCTCCCGCCTGTCCGGATCGGCCGCGCCTCTGAACTCCTCTTCCATCTTCGCGATCGCGGCTTGCCGGGCGCCCCTTTCAGCGGTGATCTCGTCTTTAAGAGCATCAATCTCAGCCTTGGCCTCAGCGCGTTGGACCAACCCGTCGAAGAGCGACTCAATCTGGACCGCGGCGAGGACCAGCTCCTTGGGAGCAATCGTCTGAGCAGCCGGAGTTTGATTGCCCATGATTACGCCGAAAAGCAGCACGATGGTGACGAGGGGAACATTGATCCAGTGTTTGTTCGAGCTCATGGCAGTCATCCTGTAAGAACCGGCGGTATGAGGCGGGATTCCTCGCTGAAGATGATACCCCGCGGGCAGAGATTCCGCATTCAGCGGCTGACGGGCCTCGCCACGGCCGGCGATCCACGGGCTCGGTCCTAGAACGGCAGCTCCACACTGAAGCTCAAGACTTGTGTCCGGTCGCCGGCCTGCTTCTCGATTGGAATGGCGAGATCGAAGGCAATCGGCACCGGTCCGAACTGCGGGATGTAGATGCGGATTCCCGCCCCGATCGAGCTTCGATACTCGTCGAACCCGGGGTCATCGGTGACCGTGCCGGTATCGAGGAAGACCACGCCGGTGAGTGCCTCTTGAATCAGCGGGACCTCGTACTGCGCGCCGAGGAACACCAGCCATCGTCCGCCGACCGGGTCGATGCCTCGCGTGCCGGTATCAGCTCGGATCCCCTTGGGGCTGACTTCGCGGAAGTCAAAGCCGCGGAACGAGCGGCCTCCCATGAGGAACCGCTCATAAATCGGCGCGTCGCCGCCGAAGATGTATCCCACACGGGAGTTGAGCTTGAGGATCGACTTTCGTCCCAGAAAGTCCTCGTGGACGGAAAGGAAGACCGTATACTCGGCCGACGCCGTCGTAAAGTTGAACGATCCGCCTAGGGCTCCGACTTGGTCGACGCTGAATTCCAATCGGCTGCCTCTGGCCGGGCGGGTGATCGTGCGCAGTGTGGAGCGGGTGAGGCTCAGCCCCAGCGAGGTGAGATCGTCCGGGCCGGCAGCGTCGAACACATCCGTCGCGGCCGTAGGATCGATGTTGTCCAGCTCGACGCGCTCGAATCGGCTGTTGGCGGCGATGTTCCAGACGTCGCCGAGCCGCCGGCCGAGACTGGCTGCCAACCTTACCCGCTGTTCGTCATACCGCCTGAACCGACGATCCCGAAACGATCCGCTCACGCGAAGCGAGTTATTGGTGTCGAAGAGGTATGGCTCGGTCAGGCTGACTACATATTGGAACAGTTCAGCGCCCGGCCGGAACGTCATCGAGAAGCGCTGTCCGGCGCCGCGGAAGGCCCGGCCGCTGAGAAGCTCGCGCAGCGATTCGGGTAGGTCGGTGATATCGAAGTTCCTTTGGACCACGGAGAACTCGCCGAACACTCCTGTATCTGAGCCCGCCGCAACGCCAAAGTTTATCGAACCGGTGTTGGCCTCTTTGACTTCAACCAGCACATCGCGGTATTCGGGATCGTCCGGGTCCGGATCCTGCACCGTAATGTGCACGTCGTTGAACAGCCGGGTTTGGCGGATCCGGTCGGTCGACCGCCCGATTTCCCTGGCGTCGAACGGACGCCCCGGGTGAAGTCGGACGTGGCGGCGAACGACCTTGTCACGGGTCAGGAAGTTGCCCTTGACGTGTACCAGCCCGACCCTGTACTGCTTGCCCTCGTCGATCTGAAGCAGCAGATCAACCTGCGGTTTGTCACCCCTGCGCAGCTCCGACGCGTCTATTCTCACGTCCAGGTAACTCATGAGTCCGTAGGTATCCTGGAGCACTTGCAGCGACTTGCGGATCTTGTCACGACGGTAGACATCTCCGGGTTTGATGACCATCAATGCGGCGATCTGGTCGCGCGCAAACACCCGTAGCGGATCCGGTTCGGTCTGAATCGATCGCAGCGTGAATTGCCGGCCTTCCACGATCAGGAAGGTGACCTTCACCTCGGTGTTATCCGGGCTGAGCCCGACGGTGCGATCCACTCGAACGTCCAAGTAGCCGCGATCCTTATAGAACTTGTCCAGGGCCGCCACGTCGTCAATGAGTCTTTCCTCATCGAGTTCGCCTCGCCGAAAGAGAGGCAAGGCGGTTCGGGTCTTGATCTCGGCGTGCAACTGTTCGTAAGTGAATGCCTGGTTGCCGTCGAATTCGATCGCCCTGATCTTTACGCGAGGTCCCTCAATGACCCGGAAGAAGAGAATCCCCGTTTCCTCCAGCTCCGATTCGTCTACGGAGACGGTCGTGAGGTAGTGCCCGCGCCGGCGATAGAGCGCTGCGATCGCTCGCTTTGCGTTCTCGATGAGGAACTCGTCTCGCGGAACGCCTCTGACCAGCCGGGTCGCCGCCAGCAGGTCCTGATCGGGGATGACCTTATTGCCCACGACCTGGACCTCGGCGATGATTGCCGCCTCGATCACCCGATAGATCAGCACCACTGCGCCGTCGGGCTGCAGCTCGGCCTCCGCGGTGACGGACTTGAACTCTCCCAGCCGATACAGCAGGGCCACATCGTCCTTGACGGTTTGTGGGTCGTACGGGTCGCCGACCGCGGAGCGGAGTTGGTTCCGCACCAACTGCTCCTGGACTCGCTTGAGCCCATCAATTTGGATCGCCAGGATCGGCCGATCTGCGAAGTCCGCTTCGAGCTCCTCCAGCGCCTGCCCGCAAATCGCCTGCGCACCCAGCAACACCCAAGCGAAGGTAATGAGATAACGCGCTGGGGGGACGGTTGGTGGACGCATAGGAGTTGAGGGAGCATACCGGCCTGCCAACGCCCCAACAAGGCAAGCCTAACGGGGCGGTGGATTGACCGCGAGGCGCTGGCCGCCTACCTTCGTAGCTCGGTGGACGATGTCTATGCCGTTGGTCCAACTCGCGGATCGAATTGGCGCTACTCTTGCCGGTGGTGATGGCTCAGTGGTCATCACCGGCTGCGCGCCTATCGATGATGCACGGCCGGACCAGTTGACGTTCCTGGCCAACACGAAGTACGCCCGTTTTCTGCCTACGACGCAAGCCGCCGCCGTGATCATGGCCCCCGACACACCATGCCCGCCAAAGGTGATTCATGTGATTGCGGATGATCCATACTTCGCGTTTCGCAATGCCATGGTGGTGCTGCATGGATCACGCCGGCATCCGCAGCCCATCGGCGAGGCCGTCAACGGCGTGAGCAACCTTGCTTCTGTTCATCCACAAGCAACCATCGGCCGAGGATCAATCATCCATCCCCATGCGGTCGTCGAGACCGGCGCGTCGATCGGCCGCGATTGCGTGCTGTATCCCGGCGCCTACGTAGGCGTCAATGGCCGGGTAGGCGATGAGTGCATTCTCTACCCCAATGTCGTGGTTTACGACGGATGCGTGCTCGGCAATCGCGTGATAATTCACGCAAACACGGTCATCGGGAACGACGGCTTCGGCTACGCCACGCACGACGGCGCTCATCACAAGATCCCTCAGACCGGCATTGTGGTGATCGAGGACGATGTGGAGATCGGCTCAGGCTGCGTTGTCGAGCGAGCTGCGATGGGGGAGACTCGCATCGGCACGGGCACGAAGTTCGCAGATCTGATTTCCATCGGCCACGGCACGCACATCGGC
>JADFFQ010000086.1 GCA_022568135.1 Planctomycetota bacterium
GTCGCCATCCGAGAAACTGAAATGGCGAGCCCGCTGTGGCCTTTAGCCTTTGACGGCTTACGGATCGGTCATGTCAGCGACTTCCATCTGGGCGAGCTGCTTCCAATCGACAAGGCCCTGGAAGTCGTCAGATGCCTGGGCGATCAACAGCCGGACCTCGTCGCCTGCACGGGCGATCTGGTGGACCTGGAGAACGCCCAGGTCCGACCGCTTCTGGAAGCACTCGGCAGACTCAATCCGCCGATGGGAACATTCCTGGTGCTGGGCAATCATGACGAACTGCACGATGGCGAGGAATTGGCGCAGATGGCTGCCGATTCGGGGCTGACCGTGCTGCGCAATGAGGCCGTCGAGATCAACCGTCAGGGAAGCCACCTCATTGTCGTCGGGATTGACTGGGCGCGATCAGCGGTGAGGTGTGCCCAACACGTCGATCTCGCCTGCGGCGAACAGACTCACCTGCTGCTGGCGCACAATCCCAAGGCATTTCTCCGCGCCACCGACCTGGGCATCCCTCTGACGCTCGCCGGGCACACTCATGGCGGGCAGATCGCGATGAAGAAACGCCCCAATGCGAATCTGGCGCTGACCCACCGGCGGGGCGCCGGATTGTTCCAGAGCAATGGGAGCATGCTCTATGTCACCACCGGGGTGGGGGCCTGGTTTCCGCTGCGGGTCAATTGCCCGGCGGAGATCGCCATGCTCACGGTCCGCCACGAGGCGGCGTAGAAGGCTTGAGGCTCGAGCCTTGAGGGATCAGCGCCAACCGCTGAGCCGCGCGCACGCCTTGCTTCTCATTCCTCGCTGCGTCACTGTTGTCGGCTATCCGTGGATCAACGCAACGCCGCGAGCGTATCGATGAGCCTCAAGCCTCCGGCTTCAAGCCCCAAGCCTCTTCTGCTCGACGGCGCAACCGGCACCGAGCTGGGCCGGCGAGGTGTGGACCTCTCGCTGCCGCTGTGGTCTGCCCGGGCCCTGCTGGAAGCGCCGGATGTGCTGCAAGCGGTCCACCGGGATTACTTCGTCGCCGGCGCCCAGGCCGTCACCGCCAACACCTTCCGCACTCACCGAAGGTCACTGGCTAAGGCTGGGATGGGCCACCGTGGGGCCGATCTCACCCGGCTGGCGGTCGAGATCGCCAAAACAGCGCGGGATGAGCACAAGCCCGATGGGCTCGTGTTGGGTTCGGTGGCTCCGTTGGAGGATTGTTATCAGCCGGCGCTGGCCCCGGACGAGGCGACCTGCCGGGCCGAGCACGCCGAGATGATTGGCCACCTTCTCGACGCCGGCGTTGATTTTGTCCTGATCGAGACGATGAACAATCTGCCCGAAGCCCGCGCCGCAGCACAGCAAGCGCAACGGCTCGCCCCCGACAAGTGGATCATCAGCTTCTGCACAAAGAGCCTAGGGCCGGCCGGAATCCTTCTCAGTGACGAGCCCCTCTCAGACTTGCTCTGTGAGCTGCACGATGCCTATGCCGTCGGCGTGAACTGTGTTGCTGCCTCGTCGATCGAAGCCCAGGTCCGCTTCCTTCGCGACGCGCTGCCGAATCACGTGCGGATCATCGCCTATGCCAATATCAGTTACGCCGACGAGGCCGGCAACTGGGTGGTCACTGACGCGGTGGACCCGGCTCAGTATGCTCAGTATGCCCAACGCTGGATCCATGCCGGGGCCGCGATCATCGGTGGATGTTGTGGCACCACGCCGGGGACGATTCAAGCCATTGCCGACCGATTGATTCGTGCGCGTTGAATCCATTGCGGATCAGAGCGCCGCATAAAGATGTGGAGCGAACGCGCGGATATGCATCCGCGGCTATGAAGGATCAGGGCGGGCATGCGTTCTTGAGTTCTGCGGGACTCCGAGGCTCCCAACTGACCGTAGCTGTGCGATTCTCTCGGCCATTTTCCGCGCTGCTTCTCCGCGGTGGGACCGGGCATTCTTTTGCTGGGGTGTGAGTTGGGCGCTGGTGCAGGCGACGTCAGGCAGGTACAGCAGCGGATCATAGCCGAACCCGTTGCTTCCACGCGGGGCATCGGCAATCACACCGTCGAACGCGCCGCGGGTCTCCGCGATCACCGTGCCATTCTTGTCAGCCAGGCATAACGCACAGACGAAGCGGGCGGTGCGACGCCCAGTCGGCACTCCCCTGAGCTGCGCAAGCAAGTTCGCGTTGTTGGCGGCATCGCGCTCGGCGCGGGTCCCGCTGGCGCCGGCATACCGTGCCGAGTGCACGCCCGGCTCGCCGCCCAGAGCATCAACCTCCAGGCCCGAATCGTCGGCTAGGCACAACCGCCCGGTGGCCTTGGCGTAGTGGACCGCCTTGATCCGGGCGTTTTCGGCAAATGTGTTGCCGCCCTCGACCGGCTCGGGGGGACGCTCGTGCAAGGTATCGAGCCCGATGATGTGAACCCCACGCGGACCCATCACCGCCGCGATCTCATTCATCTTGTGCGGGTTGGATGTCGCCAAGAGAAGTTCCATCCGACCTCCCTTTGTGCCAGGCCCTGCCCGAGAGTGTGGTCAGCCGCGTTTCCATTGATCGGGCACCTCGCCGTGGGTGGCGATGATTCGCGAGTGGATGCCGCCCCGGCCACGCCATTCGCTGGCCACCTGCAACCACTTTGGCGACAACAATGCGGTCAGATCGTCGCGGATCATGTTCGTCACCGCCTCGTAGAAGATGCCCTGGTCGCGGAAGGACTGGTAGTAGAGCTTGAGGCTCTTGAGCTCGACACACACCGCATTGGGACAATACCGCAGGATGATCCTCCCGAAGTCCGGCTGGCCGGTCTTGGGGCACAACGAGGTGAACTCCTCAGCCGTGTGCTCGATGACAAACGGCGTCCGCGTCGGTGTCGCAAAGGTCTCAAGCAACGATGCGTTGGGCATGTGGAGATGATAAACGCATCGAGGCATCGAGGCATCGAGGCAAGAAGGCCCTAGCCTCTCCCGGAAGGGCGAGGGGTAGCGCCAAGTTCGATCAGAACTGATACTGCGAGAGCAGCCGGATGATTTTTGGCTGATCCGCATTGGTCCGAAGCGACCGCTGAAACGCCCGTTTGGCTTCGCGCGCTGCCTTCACGTCGCGCTTGTTGCTCAGCAGCCAGGCATTGAGCGCATTGACTCCGACGCCGTTCAGCGACGGCCAATGGTCGGGCTCGAGCTGGGCCGCGGTGCGGTACGCGTCGATCGACTTGTCGTACTTGCCGAGACGGAAGTAGCTCCAACCGAGTCGCTCAAGTGCATTGGCGGACGGCTGAAGCTTGACAAGAAACTCGGCTGTATTCTTTGCCTCGACGTAGAGATTCTCCTTGGCCAAGACGTTGATGAGGTTCATCAGCAGCGGCGGGGTCGGCTCCATCAGCTCCACCGCGGATTCATACTGCATGACCGCGTCGCCATACCGTTCGATCTGCTCGTAGACGGCTCCGAGGTTGGCCCGGGCGGGTCCGTTGGCCGGGTCAAGTTCGACCACTTTCTCAGCGAAGATGAGGGCTGGGCGAGGCTCGCCCATCTGCAAGTAGGTCGTGGCCAGATTCAAGTTTGCCCTGA
>JADFFQ010000017.1 GCA_022568135.1 Planctomycetota bacterium
AGGGTTGTGGGAGCTGCTCATCATCAATGGAATGCAGGCCCCGGGGCTGCCCGAAGGCGTCGTCTTCGGCATTGATCCTCTTGAGGCCTTCGGCCCCATCTTATCATGGACATTCAACCGCAACACGGAGCTGATGGCCTATGTTTGGCTCAACGGCCCGGGGATCGATTTCACGAACGATGAAACGATTTATCTGGAGACCGCACAAGGTCTGGAGTTGTTGGTTCGCGAAGGAGAGGCGGCGCCGGGCTTCGGTGAAGGTATGATCTTCGGCCCTAACGTCGCCTTCCCCGTCTTCGGTGCCACTGGCGACAACATCTTCCCCACCCGCAACGACAGCGGTTCGGCGTTGTTTGGTGCGTTCGTGGATGGCCCTTTAGGCCTGCACAACTCGATATGGACGAATCGGAACGGCAAACTCCAGTTGATCGTTACGGGAGCCGTCGATGACATCGGCGGCTTCGGCGAAGGTGATCAGGCCCCTGGATTCCCTCCCGGAAGAACATTTCAGCGATTCATTTTCGGGCGCATTAATGAAAGCAATCAGATTGCATTCGCGGGATTCCTCAACACGGATGAAATATTTGGCAGCCAAGAGGGTATCTGGTGGGAACGAAACGGCGTTTTGGAGTTGCTCGTCGCTCAAGATCTTCCCGTTCCGGGCATACCCGGCGCGGTGTTCTCCGATCTGGGATTCCCAGGATTGCGCGATGATGGCTCTCTCGTCTTTGTTGCCGAGTTCGAGGGTTCTGGCATTGACTTCTCCAATGATTTTGCTGTGTTCCGATCCAACCCTGACGGCTCAACGGACATCATCCTCCGTACTGGCGACTTCGTCGAGATCATCGACGACGAAGGCAATAGTGACATCCGACAGGTCTCGCCTACATTCGGTATTGGCGCTGGGATATCCGACAAAGGTGAGCGAGTGTTCGAAATTTTCTTCGTCGATGGATCAACGGGCATCTACACAGCCAATGTGCTGCGTGGTAAACAGCCCGTACCCGGCGACATCACCGGCCCGGGCGGTGTGCCCGACGGATGCGTTGATGCCTTTGATCTGGGCGCGATGCTCGGCGCGTGGTGCTCCGCCGTCAACGACCCGAACCGGCCGAGCCCACCGTGCGAGAACTGCATCCCCGCGAATCTCGCCCTGGCGGACATCTCCGGTGCGGCCAATGTGCCGGATGGGTGCATCGATGCGTTTGACCTGGCGAAGCTGCTTGCCGAGTGGTGCTCCGTCGCCGGCGGCAACCCCTGCGGCACCTGCTTCCCGTAAGCGACTCGACGCCTATCGCGGATAACCCCAACCCTCGGCCTCCTTACGCTGGCGGCCGTCGGCATCCTCGACTTGCTGACGCTGCTGGCCAACTGGGGGTAGTTGGATTGTCTGCTATCAGCTCTCATTAGCTGGGACGCTACGCGTCCCGGCCCCGCGGGCGTAGCCCGCCGGCTAAACAAGCCTATTTCAAACCATTCGCCTGGCTCGCTGGAGCCGTGACGGTTGGCCGGCCGTGCCGTATACTTCTGCGGATTGTGAAGGCTGTCACAATGTGGTCCACCCCCCCGGCAGAGCCGGGGGCAGCCCACCCACCCCCCGGCAAAGCCGGGGGCTAAGGGAAAGAAGCTGACCGCTGACGGCTGACCGCTGAAAGCTGCCTGCCATGCCCTACACGCTCGCCCCAGATGAAGGTTACGACGTGGACATCGAGACCACGGAGTATCTCACGCAGCGCGGCGATGCGCCCGAGCGGTGGGTGCTCAACTTCGGCCCGCAGCATCCGGCGACGCACACGACCTTGCGGATCGTCCTGGAGCTGGACGGCGAGCGGGTGGTCCGGGCCACCCCTCACATCGGCTACCTGCACTCGGGTTTCGAGAAGCTCGCCGAACACCACGACTACAACCAGTACGTCTGCACCGTCAGCCGAATGGATTACATCAGCCCGATCGTCAACGACATCGCCTGGCATCACGCGGTGGAGGCGTTGTTCGGCATCAACCTGACGCCGCGATGCAAGGTCGTGCGGACGATCCTTGCGGAGCTCGGGCGGATTCAGAACCATCTGCTGAGCTGCGGAGCCGCAGCGCTGGACCTCGGCGCCTTTACCGGGTTCCTCTACGGCTTCAACGAGCGCGAGTTCATCTACGACATCATGGACTATATCTCCGGCCAGCGGTTCCACCCCGATTGGACCCGCGTCGGGGGCGCGATGCTGGACCTCCCGGACGATGAAGTCTTTGGACGCATGGTGCGCGCGTTCATCGACGAGCGGCTGCCCAAGGCGATCAAGGACATTGAGGTCTTGCTGAAGCGCAACCGTATCTTCGTGGATCGCCTCCAAGGAGTGGGCGAGATCAGCGCCCAGGACGCGATCGCCTGGAGCCTCACCGGCCCCAACGCCCGAGCGTCGGGGGTTCGCCGCGATCTCCGCAAGGATGAGCCGTACCTTTGCTTTGCGGACAACTGGGACGGCCAGGGGGCCGAGCCGGTCGAGTTCTCGATCGCGGTGGCTCAGGACGGCGACTGCCTCTGCCGATTCCTGGTCCGCATGGAGGAGATGCAGCAATCCCGGCGGATCATCGACCAGCTCATCGACCGCATTCCCAAGGGTCCGATGAACGTCGCGATCGACTCGAAGTACAACGTGCCGGAAAAGGGTGATGTCTACGGGTCGATCGAGGCGACCATCCAACTGTTTGAAATCTTCATGGACAATCGTGGCTGGGACGTGCCCGTCGGCGAATCGTACGCCGCGATCGAATCACCCAACGGCGAGCTGGGCTACTACATCGTCGCCGACGCAACGAAATGCTCATGGCGCGCGAAGACCCGCCCGCCGTCGTTCATCCATTTTCAGGTGTTGCCCAAACTGCTGGAGGGGCATCAGCTCGCCGACACCGTCGCGGTGCTGGGGTCGCTGAACATCATCGCCGCTGAGCTGGATCGGTGATAAGTGAGCCGCGGCGTCCCCGCCAGCGGATTCTGACGCATACCTTTGGAGCGCCCCATGGCCTGGACCGTAAAGCCTTCCGCCACCACGGTCATCGAGCAGCGTGACCAGCCGTATCTCACGCCGAAGATGAAGCAGCGGTACACAGCCGAACTTCTGCCTCGGTATGAGAAGGCGATGGGCGCGTTGGTGCCGATCCTCAACGACGTGCAGCATCGCTATCGCTGTGTTCCTTACCAGGCAATGGTGGAGATCGCTCGGTTCCTTCAGATCACGCCCGCAGACGTGCTCGACACCGCCTCGTTTTACGAAGAGTACACGACCGAGCCGACCGGCAGGCACGTTATCGCGGTCTGCCAGTCAATCGCCTGCGAGATCTGCGGCCACCAGGCGATCCTTGATCATCTGCGCCGCAAGCTCGACATCGAGCCGCACGAGACGACCGACGACGGGAAGTTCACGCTGCTGGCCCTGGAATGCCTCGGCTCATGCGATACCGCGCCGGTGGCGCTGATAAACGACGATCTCCACGAACACCTGACGATCGAGAAGCTCGATCAAATCTTGGAGAATCTACCTGACTGAGTCGCGGACTATGACCAATGCGCAGCGCGAGCAAAAAGCCACTCATGCACTACCTCGGCGAGTTCGTCGGCCACATCGTCAAGGCGATCAAGGCCGATCCAGGCAGGAAACGAATCGTCGTGAACAAGGCCGTCGAGGAAGAGGACCGCGATACCATGACCCTTCGGCGAACGACCATCGAGGAAATTGAGTTCAAGCGCGATGAACCAACCAGCCCCTGAGCGGTTGAAGCCGGACCTGACGAGCCCCGACATGTCGGGACGAGGAAGGTCCGGGTCAGCTGCGGCGGACAATCAACCCGGGTCTTCCTCCCTTTGGTCGTCAGACCCGGCTTCACGGACCTCAAATCCCTAATCCCTAATCCCTAGCCATGCCTGTTACCGAACCAGTTCTTTGTAAGCGAATCCCGACCGCGCCGTGGGGCGATCCGAAGGACCGCCACATCGTCGGCTACGACGAGTTCGTCAAGACCGAGGGGTACGAGACGCTGCGAGCCGCGCTGGACATGACGCCGGAGGCCATCGTGGACATGGTCAAGGACTCCCAGCTTCGCGGCCGAGGCGGAGCGGGCTTCCCCTGCGGGCTCAAGTGGTCATTCCTGCCGGAGCCCGATGGCGGGCGGCGGTATCTCGCCGTCAACTGCGACGAGGCCGAGCCGGGCACGTTCAAGGATCGGCTGCTCATTGACTTCGACCCGCACCTGGTGCTTGAAGGGATTGCAATCACCTGCTACGCCTGCCGGCTCGACACCGCATTCTTCTTCATCCGCGGGGAGTACCGCCATCAGATCAAGGTTGTCGAGACCGCGATCCGGGAGGCTTATGCGCACGGCATCTTCGGCAAACCGGGGATGCTGAAGGGCGCGAGCGACTTTGTCGCCGAGTGCTACCTGCACCGCAGCGCGGGCGCGTACATCTGCGGCGAGGAGACCGGCTTGCTGGAATGCATCGAGGGTAAGCGGGCCTGGCCGAGGGTCAAGCCGCCGTTCCCTGCGGTGAAGGGACTCTTCGGCCGCCCCACCATCGTCAACAACGTCGAGACGCTGGCCGCCGTCGGCCCGATCGTCCGGCACGGCGCAGACTGGTGGAAATCGATGGGCTGCGAATCGTCCATCGGCGGCCCGCCGAGCTTTGGCCCCAAGCTCATGGGCGTCTCCGGGCACGTCAACCGCCCGGGCTGTTATGAGGTGGACTTGGGAATCCCGCTTCGCAAACTTGTCGAGGACTATTGCGGGGGGATGCGTGGCGGCAAGAAGTTCAAGGGCGCGATCGCCGGCGGCGTGAGCATGGGCGCTCTGGGGCCCGATCAGTTCGACGCCGAGATGGACTTCGACATCGGCCGAAAGTACCAGGTCATGGGCCTGGGCACCGCCTGCCCGACGATCTTCGACCAGGACACCGACATGGTCGCGGTGGCCCGCAACATCGCGCGGTTCTTCGCCAACGAATCGTGCGGCCAGTGCACGCCGTGCCGAGAAGGCACCTCGTGGGTCTATAAGCTGCTCGTGAGAATCGAGCAGGGGAACGCCACCAGCAAAGACTTGGATCTGCTGTTGGAGCTGGCAGGGTCGATGGGGATCATGTCCGGCACCACCATCTGCGGACTCGCCGACGGCAACAACTGGGCCATCCGCACGATCGTCAACAAGTTCCGCGATGAGTTCGAGGCCCGGGTCAGACCGTCCCTGGTGCCCCTGGGCGTCGGGGCCACCTGATGGCGGCCCTGATTGCCACCTGCTGGGCCACCGAGGCCCGTCCAAGGCGATCGCGCCTTCTTCCGGCCACCACTGGATTTTCTCTGGCAAGACGCCGAAAAGGGTCGTATCCTATGGGCGGTGAGATGTGGCGAGCCCTCCGGCGGGCCGCGCCTAGCGACCGATGAACCAAAACGCATCCACGATACGCTGCTCCACGGCATCTGCGGACAACCGCGACGACTCGGCTGCAAGTCCCTCGTCGGACGCCGATAACCCTCCCGAACCTCGCGACCCCGCCGCCTGCATGGAGTTGAACGCACCGCCGTGTCCGCCGGCCGAAGCTGTCGTCGAAATGACGTGCGCCCCCGAGGCTCGTCGCATCGACGTGCCGTGGATACGCAACCGGCTTACGGCAACGTTGGCGCACATCAATCGTCCGATCCAACGTCTTGCGGTCGCTATCGTCGGCGAGGAGCAGATGCGCACGCTCAACGGCGCGCACCGGCAGGTCAATGATTCCACGGATGTGCTGGCGTTCGCCAATGCGGCGCCCGGCGACGCGATTGACGCGGACATCGTCGTCTGCGTCGATGTTGCGGCCGGCGGGGCGTCCGAGCGGAATATCCCCATCGAGCAGGAGCTGCTGCTGTATGCGCTGCACGGCGTGCTTCACTGCGCCGGGTTCGATGATCAGACCGAAGAAGGCTTCACGGCCATGCACGCTGAGGAGGACCGTATCCTGTCCGCCATCGGCGTCGGCCGAACGTTCGCGCGCGATCCGTCGGGTCACGACGACGATCGCCCCAGCAAGATCGTGACCGGGGACCACTGCATTGACTGATCTGTATGTCTGGATGGCGGTGGCGATGCTGTTCGCCGCTGCTTACCTGGCCGCGCTGAATCTGACCTTGCTGCGGCTGAGTCCATCCGCGGTTCGACAGCTTTTGGAGTCGCGAGCGAAGCCGGAAGGAGCCGATTGGTATGCGGCCAAGTTCGACTCGGCGATCTTCGCAGTGTCCTTGGTTCGTACCGCGACGCGATTGGGAGTCTTCGTCCTGGTGCTTGCGGCGGTGGTAGACCTGGGAGCCGAGGCAACCCTCACCTGGCCCGACCTGCTGAGCAGCGCTGTGATCTCCGCCCTGATGTTGTGGGTGTGCACCAGTGTGCTGGCCTCGGCTATCTCGCGCTATGCCGGCGGCGCCCTGATCGCGTCGGGGCTCCCGGTCGTCAGGTCGATCACATGGGGATGCTACCCGCTGCTCAAGGCCGTCTCGTTTATAGACGAGGTGGTCCGCCGGCTCAGCGGCGCCAGTTCTCAACAAGATGAGCAGCGCGAGTCCGAATTGTTGCGCAGCATCGAAGAGACCAAGCGCGAAGGTGGGCTGGACAGGGACGCTGCGGACATGCTGGAGAATGTCGTCGAGTTCGCCAGCACCGATGTGGCCGAGATCATGACCCCCCGCACCGATATTGAAGGCATCGAGCTCACCGACGATCTCGCTGAGGTTCGCTCGTTCATCGCCGAGGTCGGCTATTCGCGAATTCCCGTCTACAAAGGAAACCTCGACCACATTGAGGGAATCCTCTACGTCCGGGACCTCGTGCAGTATCTCGGCGAAGACGCAAACAACTTCAAGCTCGAGCCTCTTCTGCGCCAGCCCATCATCGTTCCCGAAACGAAGCCCGTACGCGAGCTGTTGGCCGACTTCCAGAAAAACGGAGTCCACATGGCGGTGGTCATCGACGAATATGGCGGCACCGCCGGCCTGGTCACGATCGAGGACGTGCTCGAAGAGATCGTCGGCGAGATCCACGATGAGCACGAACCCAATGGCGAGGAGCCGGTGCTCGTAACCATCGACGACCGCCACGCCGAGGCGGACGGGCGATACCACATCGACGACCTCAACGAACAGCTCGGACTCACACTGCCGGAGGATGACGACTTCGACACAATCGCAGGATTCCTTCTCGCCCAGTTGGGCCACGTGCCCAAGGTCGGCGAGACGTTCGAGGCCCACGACGCCCGGTTCACGGCGCTGGCTGCCACCCCCACTCACGTCCAGCGGGTGGGAATCGAGCTGCTGGCGTCGCCGCTTCCCAACGGCGCCCCGACCGAATCACCCCCGGCACAATCTCGTGGCGCCTAGAGCCACGGCGTGTCGCCGCGGACCGCCCCGACACTCCGACGGCTCTGCACCCGCCTCGATGCCTCGATGCCGAAACGGGTGCCCAGACGACTCCCGACCCCCCTTCTTCGTATCTCTTTCGTATCACTTCAAGCCAAGCAGCCGGCCGTGGGCACGCAACTGATCGTCCATCCGATCCACGATCCGACCGACCCGCTGACCGTCAAGCTGCGCGGCAAAGAAGATGAGCAGCTCGATCATGCCGTGATAGTCGTCGAGCGAAATGAACTCCGGGCCGACGTTCGCCGGTCGGCTGCCGCCCATGACGCCGTCGATATCGACCATGTTGTGATAGTTGCCTAACGGCAGGCACACGCACGTTGATTCATAGCCATAGGCACTGAACGTGCTTGCTTCGCACACTCCGCCGGGCATGAGCTTGCGCTGGGCTTTGAACCGGGGATATTTCTTGCGGTGTTCACTCAACAGCGCGCTGAGACGATTGGTGAGCGCCGGGCTGAACACGCTCAACCGATCGCCGACGCGGAGGATCGGCCCGGCGCCGATGGGCGAGTCGGGATAGCTGCGGGAGTTCTCCAGGCAGATGAGTCTCGCGCTCTTGGGCACGGAGCGCTTCTTGCACGCTGCGACGGCCCCGACGAAGCCTATCTCTTCGGCCCGGGTCAGCAGCAGGCCCACGTTCCCGGCCCCCTTGCGGTTCCGCAGGACGTCCATCGTGGCCAGCGCCGCGGCAACCCCGGCAAGATCATCGCATGCGGGCGCATACAGCCTTCCGGTGACAACCGTCGGCCGGGCGCCCCACCCTCCTAACGCCCACCGCGCGATATCGCCCGCAACCAGTGTGTTTGATGCTTGTCCCATGCGCGCGATGACACGCCTAAACGGCTTGGCGGCCAAATCGAGCTCGGTGATCGTCGCACGGTGTACCGCGTCGTCGGCGCTGAAGATCTCAATCTTCGCGTTCTCGAAGTACGGATCGTGTACCGAGCCACGAAACTCCAGCTCGATCGTGCGCTCGTCGATTACGTCGCGGACCACGAACGCCGGATGATCAAGGTGCGCGGTGATGAAGATCGGCCGGGCGGATCGGCGTCCCTTGCGAGTGATGATCAGGTTCCCTGCCACGTCACGTCGCAGCGTCAGGTTTCTGCGGCGCGTCAGCCAGTTCTCGATCCACGCAATAACGCGGTCCTCCCGTCCCGCCGCGGTGGGAATCGCCGTCAGCTGCATCAGCCATTGTTCGTGGCGGCGCCGTTGAGCACTGCTGGCCATGGTGGCAGTGTAGCGAGCCGCAGCGCCCCCGCGGCGGAGCCCCGCATGGAAATACGTGGCGGGCGCCCGGGCTTCCACCCGGCCCCTCGCGCCGGGGCAAGCCCGGCCGCTAAACTCTCATTACCCATCACTCATCGCTCATCGCTCCTACACTTTACAGCCATGCCCCTGTCGCCGATTCCCGACATCCTCGATGAGCTGCGGGCCGGGCGGATCATCGTGCTGGTGGACGACGAGGCGCGCGAGAACGAGGGTGACTTCGTCTGCGCCGCCGAGAAGGTCACCCCGGCCATCATCAACTTCATGACCCGCATCGGTGGCGGATATTTATGCCTGGCCCTGACCAGGGAGGACTGCGATCGCCTGGATCTGGTCCCGCAGGCCTCGGCCAACAGCAGCCTTCACGGGACCGCATTGACCGTGAGCGTGGACGCCCATCCCAGGCACGGCAATGGAACCGGCATCTCCGCATCCGACCGCACCAGAACGATCCAGCTCATCATCAATCCAGACACCACGCCGGAGGACTTCGTCCGTCCCGGCCATATCAATCCGCTGCGCGCCCGCCCCGGCGGCGTCCTGGTGCGCACCGGTCAGACCGAGGGTTCGGTCGATCTGGTTCGCCTCGCCGGCGGGCATCCGGCTGCGCTGATCATCGAGGTGGTCCGCGAAGACGGCGAGATGGCCCGAATGGGCGAACTCGACGCACTGTGCGCCGCGCACGACCTGAAGATGTGCTCCGTTGAGCAGATCATCGAGTATCGCCTGGCCCGTGAGCGGCTCATCGAGCGCATCGAGCCGGCCAAAGGCGCCCCCATCGACACCCCCTACGGCCGGTTCAACCTCATCGCCTACCAGAGCACAATCGATCCTCTGCCGCATCTGGCGTTGACCGTCGGTGGGATCGGCGATCTGGACGACACCGGCCGGGCTCGCCAGATCGATGACCCGGTCCTGGTGCGTATGCACCGCCGTGATCTGCTGGGCGACATCTTCGATGAAGCGACCAGGCCGACCGGCCGGGAGCTTCGAGCCTCGCTGCGGATGATCCACCAGGCCGGCCGAGGAGCGCTCATCTATCTGCGCCCCGAAGGCGTCGGTGATGATCTGCGCGACCGGCTACAACGAATCAAGCGACCGGCCCTGGATGACCCCAACGCGCCGGACCTGACGCGCTGCGACGGTGTCGCCGCAAAGACCCACCCGATGGACCGGCGGGACTTCGGCATCGGCAGCCAGATCCTTCGCGATCTGGGCCTGCGCCGGCTTCGCATCCTCACCAACCACCCCAAGACCATTCGAGGATTGGCCGGCTTCGGGCTCGAGATCGCTGACCAGGTTCCGATCAATGCGGATTCCTGACGCCGCGGGGCCGCGCCACCGGTCCCCGGCGACTTTTTCACCTTTTTTGGGTATTGGCGCGCAGGATTGCTCCGGTGGCGGCATAGATACTAATACGGGGCCATGGCCTCAGACCACGCCAGGTCCCGCCATTGGGAGGTCCCGCGTGCAACTGGTCGAAGCCGGCTCATCGCGCACCGATTGGTCCCTGATCGTCGAGGCCGGCCATAGCGACGAGCAGGCCGCCGGCGACGCCCTGGAGCGGCTCCTGCGGCGGTACTGGCCGGCCGTGTACGCCTACATCCGCTCAACCGGCCGCGACGTCCACCAATCGGCCGACCTCACCCAAGGCTTCGTCTGCGACATCATCATTTCTCGCCGCCTCTGCGCCGGCGCCGATCCGCATCGCGGGCGATTCCGCAACCTGCTGCTGAGCGCCGTAAAGAACTATCTGCGCCAGCAGCGCCGCCGCGATCGGCGCATGTGGCGCAGTGATCGGCGGCTAAAGCCGCTGAAACTGACCGACCCACAACTGACCGTCGCGAACCTTCCCCCGACGCCCTCGCCTCGCACGCCGGACCAGGCCTTTTGTTATCAGTGGACCGCCACCTTGATCAGGCGCGTGCTGGACACCGTTGGAGCCGAGTGCCTGGCCGACGGCCTGGACGCCCATTGGACGGTCTTTGAGCATCGCGTCGCTCGCCCCCTGCTTCTGGGCGAGCCCTCCACCGACTATGCGGAGTTGGTGCAGCGCCTCGGCCTCAAGAATGCATCACAGGCTGCGAACATGATGGTCACCGTCAAGCGTCGCTTCGTCGCCGCACTGTACTTTGAAGTCGGTCAAACTCTAAGCAGCCCCACCGAGATCGACGACGAACTGCATCAATTGCTACGAGACCTGGAGCGGCCGTCATGAGCACAACCATGGACGATCAGTTGAAAGAGGCGTTTCGCTCAGTCCTGGAAGCGCCGTTCGATCCGGCCATGGCCGCCGCAGATTGGCTGGCCAGAGACATCGATCCCTCCTATCGGTCCGCGGTGGCTCTGTTGACCGATGCCGATGTTCCGCTGGAGCATCTGCAACAGGCAAAGAGCGTGTACAAGACCATGCGCATCATCGGCGAGACCTCGGCGGACCGGCGGGTGGCCGCCCGGCTGTATGCCGCCGCTATTGCCGCGGCCCTGGTCCGCTACCACCGCCGGGTGAGCCGTCAATCCGACGCCGCCCTGCAACGAGCCTTGCAATCTCTTCTCGACGACGCGCAGATGCACCAGCGGCTGCGCGATCTAGCAGGCGCGGCTCTGTGCGCCCTGAACGGGAAGGCCTGGAGCGCTTGTTGAGCCGGTGGAGCGTCCGTGGCCAGCCGCCACCGTAAGCGAGCCGACGCATCTCGGCCGTTTACTGACGTGCGCGGCTCGCATGATCGCTACACTTGAGGCGCAACCGCCTCAAGACAGGGTATCGCAATCGTGTCCGATTCCTTCAATCCGCAGGGTGATGCGAGCCAGGTGCAGCTGGAAATCGAGCGGGCCTATCTGCTCGCTCAACTGCCGGCGATCCCCAAAGACGCCGTCGTCCGCCGCATCGAGCAGGGATACCTGCCGCCCGACGAGCACACCGCCGACCTCGATGCGACCGGCTCCGAGCTCACCGAGGGCCGGCTGCGCCGAACGATTCATGCGGACGGCTCGGTCGATTGTTCGCACACGATCAAGCACGGCGAAGGGCTCGTCCGCCGGGAGCTGCAGCGCGCCATCACGCTCAAACAGTTCGAGCAAGGCTGGCCGCGCACGGCCGGCCGGCGACTGCGCAAGACGCGATACCTCATCACCGCGGCACCGCTGGTCTGGGAGATCGACGAGTTCGACGACTTGGACCTGGTCCTGGCCGAAGTCGAGCTGGCCTCGCTCGACGCCAAGATCACGATTCCGCATTGGCTGGCCGCGCATATCGTGCGCGAAGTCACCGAAGAGCCGGCCTACCGCAACTACAACCTCGCCATCCGCGCCGCCAAGTCGCGCTGACGCGCCCGCCGAGGCCGGTCATTCACCGCCAAGAGGCCCAGAACGCCCTCAGGCCGAAAAAGGCTTCCTGGCATTTCTTCCTGATGGACCGGCGAAGCCCTGCCGATCCAACGTCAACGCCGGCCGTTGCACCGAGCTCGTGCGGATCACGACCGGCCCCACAGACGGCACGACCCTATCGGGAGAGTATCGATGCGACACGGCCTGTTGACCTGTGTGCTCGCCACGCAACTGATGGTTCCCTGGACCTCGGCTCATGGCCGGTCACCCCAGGACGATCCGCCGGCCCAACCGCCCCGGGATACGACAATCGTCGCGCTCGCGCCCAACACCATGACCGCGTTCGCCGCCGCCAACGCATACCCGCTCACGACGACACTCCAGGACGCCAACGAGATACCCAGCGCCGGATTCGTCAACATACGCCCGCTGATCTGGCTCCCGCAGATCGAGGGCGATGTCAGCCTCCAGAACGTTTTTGATTTCGCCACATCGCTCGATTTCGATGCTGATCTCGGCGTCTCCGATCTCGAGACGATCTTCCTGGGAGAACTCAACTTCAACCTGGGCAGACACAACTTTCGGGTATCCGGATTCAGCCTGGCATCAGCCGGCCGGCAGCTCGCCGACCAGGTCATCACCTTTGGCGATCTCACCATCCCCATCGGCGACCTGATCCGCACCGACATCGATCTCGACAACATCACCGTGCAATATGGATTCTCGCTCTTCTCGATCGAGGACAACGGGTTCCAACTGGGGACGATGGCCGGCGTCGAGTACTTTCACCTCGCCGCGTCGCTCCTTGTCGAAGGCACATCGCTGCAAGACACCATCGACGAAGACATCCCCATTCCGACCGCCGGCATCCACTTCGAGCTGCCGATCGATGACTTCCTGATCACCGCCGATGTTGCCGGCTTCTACATCTCGATTCAGGACATCGATGTAAGCTTCATCGACGCCTCGGCGACGATCGGCTGGCGGCCGATCAACAACTTCGGAATCTTTGCGGGATACCGAGTCATCGGCCTGGATGCGACCAACGGCACCTTCGACTTCGATGCCACGCTCTCCGGGCCGTTCGTCGGCGGCGAGATTCGATTCTAAGCCAGCGAGCCGCCGAGTCCTCGCTCCTTATAAAGCCGCGACCGGTGGTCGCGGTCTTCTCTGACGCACGGTTTTGATGGTTCGCCTCGGACGAAGCCGTACGAAGGGTTGAATCGTGCCCTGGGGGCAGAAATTGACGAAGCGATCTGGTATCCTGTGTTTCACCGGCAGCGGCCTGTTCCGGTCGCAACTCCAATCCGCAAGGCAAAGTGTGGCGCATGTCCGCGTATGTCGTCAACCCCAACAGCAATCCCCAACTGGTCCAGGGGGAGCTCCAGGCGGCGATTCCCTACCCGCCCTTGAGACGGGAGTTGCTTCGGTGGTTCCAACAAGAGGCCCCGTCACTCGCGCCTGCCTACGAAGGAGCAGTCATGCTGCTGGGCCTTCCGACTTTCCCCGGCCGCGTCCACTTCATCGCACACGCCGTACGCGACATCGCAGATCGACTCGTTTTTGTCCTCGACGATGGCCTGCCGAGCAGCCGAGTGCAGTACGAGCACCACCTCGACAGCATTCAGGATCAATGGCCTTCACTTGATCATCTATTTGACGGATCAAGCTCACCAGAGAGCGCGGAAGCTGTATCGATTCCCGCCTCAGTCGCGCGACACATCAGTCAGCTGTTGACCGAGCACCGAGGGCGGAGGCAACGGCCGAGCCAATACGACTTGCTTTTCCAATGGTTGATGAAGCAAGATCCATCGCACGCCGCAGTGAATCAGCGGCTGGTCTCCTCGTTCAAGGACATACGTCAATGGTTCATGGCACTGACGCATCTTCGGCGTACTGCTCCACCTCAAGTGGATGAGGAACAACTGTGCAAGCGCTTTGAGGCGTTCGAGAAGACCCTCCATAGCTTCGTTGGAAGCTTCTTCACAGGAACTCGCGAACTCGATGCAATCCTTCAGCAAACCAACCAATGAACTGATCGAAGCGACCATTCCCCTCCTCGCTTCGCCGCAGCATGAGCGGTACTTCCTTGACCGGTTGGATAATCCGCATTGGATTACGCCTTTGCGAGAACACGGTTTCTTTCAGCATCCGCCCGCCCCCGAGGAGGTATCGGGCGGTGGGGTGCGATGTCAGGCATGGCCGCAGTCCCGCTACCTCGTGCGGATGGCATCGCATGCGCCGAAGGAAGTTGCGGAAATACTGGCGGAGATTGACAGTGACAACTGGATCGTCGCACGCGACATCATCGAGGCGGGCGAGGAAATGCGGCCGGAGTACGCTGCAAAGCTTGCTCCGAAGATCGGCGAGCTGATTGAACAACTCGGGCTGTGGTACAAGCTGGACGATGTTGGAGGAATCGCCGCGCGACTCGCCCGAGAGAATGAAGCCGATGCCGCCGTTGATCTTGTCAAGACGGCGTTCGCCATCGATCGGCGCAAGACCACTACGACGCTCCGACACCGCGACGACTACGGCTACTTCGAAGGCCTGCGCGATTCCGTCATCCCATCATTGATTGCCGTCCGGGCCAGTGAACTTCTGGAACTGCTGATTCGATGGATGTCAGAGGCCATCGAGACGGAAGAAGGTCGTCGAATTGGGGGCGATGATTTCTCCTACGTCTGGCGGCCGGCCATCGAGGACCACGAGCAGAATCGCGACTTCGACTTTGCGGCAAAGCTGGTCGGTTGTGTTCGCGATGCCTTCGAACTGGCGATTCGTGATGGCCACCTGCGGCTCAGCGATGCACTTCCGATGCTTGAGGAGCCTGAGTACTTGCTCTTCAGGCGGCTTCATCTGCACCTGATCACTGAATTCGCAGATCACGATCCGGAGTTGGCCCGCCGGACGATGCTCGACCGATCACTCTTCGGCGCCTACGGCTGCAAGCATGAACACGCCAGATTGATGGGTCAGCGGTTCGGCCTTCTGAGCAAACAGCAGCAGGCGGAATGGCTCGAATGGATCGAGGCCGGGCCGGAGAAGATGGAGCCTGACTATCGCGACGAGTCCGAGGACGACGAGTCGCGTCAGCGGCGAAGAGAGTACTGGCAATTCCAGAAACTACATTGGATACGCGATCACCTAACCGACATGTGGCGGACCTTCTATGAGCGAAAATTCGAGGAGCACGGCAAGCCGGATCTCGCTGATCTCCATGTGTACTCAAGCGGTGGTCGTTGGGGTCATGAAAGCCCGTACACGGCTGAGCAGCTCAGCGAGATGGGATTCGAGGCGGCCGTTGAAGCGGTCGCTCGTTGGCGTCTCGATCCGGAGCAGCGGGGGCTCGACGAACCTACCGTCGAGGGGCTCGCAGGTACGTTTCAAGAGTATGTTGCTCTTGACGCGCTTACGTTTTCTAGCCAGGCACGACAGCTCGAAGATAAGCCGGCGGTCTATGTGCGGCGTTTCCTTCGGGCGATGGAGGCGGCCGTCAAGGAAGGCAAGCAGATCGATCTAGTTTCGGTTCTCGCTCTATG
The DNA here is from genome assembly GCA_022568135.1 of Planctomycetota bacterium. Classification (GTDB taxonomy): domain Bacteria; phylum Planctomycetota; class Phycisphaerae; order Phycisphaerales; family SM1A02; genus JADFFQ01. The sequence continues at coordinate 15,566 of JADFFQ010000017.1, forward strand.
CGAATGGGTACTCAATCGGCCGGTTGATGAAGATACATCTCCCACGAATGCGGACGGAGGGCTGGTCGAGCGCGACTGGCAATGGTGCAGGGACACGATCGCTGATCTGCTGCAGGAGATCTGTAAGGCGAAGGACGACGCCCAGCGTCCCCGCTTTGGCGTTCAGCATCGCGAAAAGCTTTGGGCGGTGATCAAGCCACTCCTCAACAGCCCAACAAAGTCGTATATCCTGCGAGAGGATGCGGAGAAGGATCCTCGCATCACGGATTGGCCACAGTTGGCGTTGAACTCCCCGCGAGGGAGGGCCATGAATGCTGTGGTCGCCTATGCAGACTGGATGCCCGATCACCTCGTTGAGGATCGCAAGGAGCAGCGATCACTCCCGGGCGGATTCGAGCAAATGCCCGAGGTGCGTGAGCTGCTCGAAGACCAGTTGACGCGACCTGATGATCACTTCACGGCACGAGCGGCTTTCGGCTGGCGACTGGGTCTGCTATTCTGGTTGGACGCCGACTGGCTTCGAAGGCACGCGGATACGATCTTCGATCTTCGAGCCTACGAGGATGACCCTTCAAAGGCATTCGGCTGGGCGGCATGGAATACGTTCCTCTTTGCCAACCGGCCGCGCATCGAGTTCTACAGAATCCTGCGCGATCAGTTCAGCTACGCGGTTGACCAGGCGGCAACGCTCGAGAAGCCGCAGGACTCACGAGAGCAGCCATTCGCCCAACTCGCCGAGCACCTGATCGTACTGTACGGTCGAGGTGATTTCGGGCGCGATGCGAGCGAAGCCTTCGACGCCGATAGCGCGATTGTGAAGAGATTGGTAACGACCACGCACGAATCCGTACGTTCGCACGCGATCGAGTTTGTCGGGATGACCCTGAAGGACGGAGGTGAGGATCTGCCGAAGGAGGTGGTCCAGCGCTTCAAAAATCTGTGGGAGCGCTACTGGGAAGCGATCGGGGCGGAGGATGCGGAGCGAAACCCCGGCAGCTACGTGTTTGGATACTGGTTCAGCTGTGGAGTATTTGATCCGGAATGGTCAATCGTGCAGTTGGAGAAGTTCGTCACCGCTGCGCGGAAGGCAGGTCCAGATCACATGATCATGAAGCGACTTGCGAGCATCTGCAACATCGATCCGCTCCGATCGGCGCGGATCGTGGGAATGCTCGTTGACGGTGACGACGAGGGTTGGCGGGTCCCGTCGTGGAAGGGGGAGGCCCGAACGGTACTGATTGCAGCGATGAAGGCTGGAGGCGAGGCGAAGGACGTGGCTGAGCAGGTGGTCGATCGTTTGGGGCGTCGCGGCTATGTGGAATTTGGTGAGCTCCTTGAGAAGAAATCGGATGATGGGTGACGCTCGGCTCCCGGAGGCTTTTCGTTTGTCCAGTCGGCCACTTCGGTGCGCGCACGGTGGGTTGAAGTCGCGCCGGCGCGCATGAGTTGGTCGAAGATAAGGCTCGATGCGCTCCCGAAGCGATCACTTAGCGCGAGTTGCGCGGAGATAAGCCTCGGTTAGCCGAAGTTATGGCGCACGCGGCATGGCTGGCGCGCGCTGAGTGGCCCGCACGGTCGCCTGTGTGCGCGCAAGAAAGACCGACCCTCACTTGTACGACAGAATCAAGCCCCCCCGAAGCGCGATCTGGGCGCGCCGAATGCTGCGCGCGCCGATGTGGTGCCTCCAATCAGACCAGATTTGTGCGCTCAATCCACGTGCCGCTATACTGTGACGCGCTGGACCGGACCGGCACAGCCCTTGGGCCGTGCCCCTGGAGTTGCCCGTGGCCAAGGCCTTCCACTGCTCGATTGTCACGCCGACCGAGACGGTCTACGACGGCGACGTGGAATACGCGTCGTTCCCCGCGTCCGACGGCCAGCACGGCGTGATCGCCGGTCAGTCGCCGGTGTTGAGCCGGCTGGGGTATGGATCGCTGCGCCTGGATTTTGCGGAGGGTGGCAGCCGGTGGTATCTGCTGGAAGGGGGCGTTGCCCAGGTGCAGGACGGCGAGCTGACATTGCTGACCAATCGAGCCACCGCCGCGGAACGGCTGAGCGTGGAGGCGGCCGAAGCGGAGCTGGCCCAGGCCAACGCCCGCGTCACCGCCCCCGGCGAGGATCGGGCACAGATCGAGCACGATCAGCAGCGCGCATTGGCCAAGAAGGCTCTGGCCAGGGCCATGATCGACCGAGGCGGGGCAATCTGACCGGCCGGTACGAAGCCTGCGATCGCCTCGGGACAACCCGATTCACCACGGCGGTGGTACGCTGTGATACGCCATGACCCACGCGCACGACGAGCCCACCGCATCGGTCGCAGACACCGCCCTGGATGATGTCGCGGATTCCAAGGATCAGCCGGCCTGTGCCGACGAACCGTTGTCCACGCGCATCGAGGCGCTGCTGCTGAGCACGGATCGGCCGTTGACCGACGAGCGACTCGGCGAGCTGCTGGGCATCGCGGGCAAAGGGGCGGTGGCCATGATCCGCGCCGCGGTCGAGCAGCTCAACGCGCAGTACGACCAAACCGGCCGGTCGTTTCGTGCCGAGCGGCTGGCCGGGGGCTGGCAACTGTTGACACTGCCCGCGTTCGCGCCTCTGCTGGCCCGCTTACACCGGCAGCGGCAGGAATCCAGACTCAGCCCAGCCGCGCTGGAGACGCTGGCCATCATCGCCTACCGCTCCACCCAGGGCGGGATCATGCGAGCGGAGATCGAAGCGATTCGCGGGGTGGCCTGCGGCGAGGTGTTGCGCGGCCTGCTCGAACGGCGGCTGATCAGGATCGTCGGCCGGGCCGAGCAACTGGGGCGACCGATGCTCTATGGCACGACCACGCATTTTCTCAAGGTGTTCGGGCTGCCCGGAACCGACGCTTTGCCTCCGATCGACGGTGCGCCCGGCGAACCGTCGGTGACGCAAAGCAGCTAGCAACCGCGTGTTCATGCGGACCTGCGATCGAGGCTGGATGTTTGCTTCGGGGCTAGGATCCGAATGCGTCATCGCCTCGGATAAATATCCGGGGCCTGATCGCGCCAGCGGAGGCGCCGCGGGTGGCGCTGCGGTTATCCGGAGAGTTGGATGATTCGATGACCCGCCGGTACCACCTCCACATACCCGGACTGATGTACATCGGGCTGACCCTGATGGTCGCTGTGATCGCGATGAACCGGCAGAACAACCTGCTGTTTGCGATCCTGGGAGTGCTGCTGGCGGCGCTTCTGATCTCGGGCGTTGGGTCGGGGTTGATGATGCGAGGCCTGCGGGTGAGACGTCTCGTCCCTCGCGACGGCGCCGTCGGCGAACCGCTTACAGTTCGATACGCGGTGACCAACCGCAACCGTATTTGTCCCGTATTCAACATTCACATCGAGGAACGGCCGGTCGCAGGCCGATGCGGCTGGGCTCGCCTCATGGCCCCGGCCCAGACGTGGGTACTGCACATTGGGCCCAAGGAAACGGTGCACGGCGAAGCGATCTTCTGGCCGAGCCGTCGAGGCGAGGCTCGGTTTGATCGGCTCCGGGTCTGGACGACATTCCCCTTCGGGATCGTCAAGAAGTCGATTACAATCTCGCGACCACAACATGCATTGATCTACCCGCTTCTGTATGAGCTGCGTCGCAACGTTGTAAACGATGTTGCGCCGCAGGGGTTGGCCGGAGCAAAGATCTCGCAGCGAGCCCGCGATCCTATCGCCGGCGACGATTACTATGGCATGCGCGAGTTCAGGCCGGGCGACAGCCTCCGTCATATCGCCTGGAAACGAAGCGCAGCCCTGGACCAGTTGGTGTGCATCGAGCGCACCAGGCCGGCGCCGCCCAGGCTCCGGGTCGTCGTGAATCTCACCACACCGACGGCTGAGCTACGCGTGGATCCGGCGGACGAGCATTCACCGCGGCAGCTGGAAGAACTGGCGATCAGCCTGGCCGCGTCGATCATTCACGCCGCCGACCGAAACGGCTTTGAGGTCGGTCTGTCGTTGCCTGGGACGGGGTTGCCTTCGCATCTGATCCGGCACAGCCAATGGCATCGCGCGAAGATGCTGGCCGCGTTGGCGGGCATCGACCTCGATGGGCCACGACCCGCCGATCCCGTGCAAGCGGCTACCAGCGCCGAGCGAGTCGGGCAGATCGTGATTCACCCCGATCGCGTCGAGCCGAGCATCGGCCGGGCCAACGCCTGGCATCTGACCGCCAGGCAGATGAACTCTCTGGTGCTGCGGTCGATCGGCTGGGATCCCCACGACGCATCACCATCGGCGCCGCCGGGTCAACGGCGCGAGGCGGCGGCATGAGACTTCTGCGAAGCTTTCCAGCTGCGGCCTTGGCGGCGGTGCTGTTGAGCATCGTGGGGGTGGCGATCGCCCAGGGAAGCGTCGGCCTGCTGCTGGTCGGTGGCGTTCTCGCCGCCATGAGTTGGTACGTCACCGAGGGACCTCGCGGGCGGTCGCTGCCGAAATGGACCTCGAACGTCCTGATCATTGCCGTATCGCTGAACGGGTTCGTCGATCTTTCTGGGCATCGCGACGACGTGATCGGTGTGCTGGGGCGCTTCATCGTCTGGCTGACGCTCATCAAGCTGTACGAGCGCAAGGGCCCGCGCGAATATGGCCAACTTCTGAGCCTCAGCCTGCTGTTGATACTTCTGGGGTGCCTGCAATCGAGAGGTCTGCTGCTGGCGTCGGTGCTTGTGGTCTACGCGGCGGTTGGCCTGTACGTGCTGCTGCTGTTTCAGTTCTATGCATCCTACGAGCGCGCCAGGGCGGCGTGGCGCGAGTCGATTCCAGTTGGATCTCGTCTGCTGCCTTCACTGCAGCCGATCTTCGGTCGCCACCCTGAGCTGCACTTTCGTTCAATGATGGTCGCCGTGGCGCTGGCCGGACTGCTCATCGGCGCCGCTGTCTTCGTGATTTTCCCGCGCGAGGTGGGGCAGGGATCGCTCGGCAATCATCAGATGCCGTTTGGCCACGGGCAGACCGGATTCGGAGACGAAGTGAACCTCACCAGCGGCACCCGCATCACTGAATCACGCAAAGGCGTCCTCAATCTGCGACTCCTGGACAGCCGGGGCCGGCCGTTTCGTCACGACCAGCCGCTACGACTTCGCGGCGCGGTGCTGGATCGGTACGAGGGTGGCGGCCGATGGACTGCAACAGGGTCCGGAAGCCGGCGGGCGATCGCAACCGAGCCGCCGGGGTTTATCTCCCTCGGCGCCGACGCGGCTGAACCGGCAGCGACAATCACCCAGTCATTCGAGGTGCTCAAGCCAAGCCGGTCGCTGTTTTCGGTCTACGTACCGGTGTCGATCGCCACCCGAGACGCGCGGCGTGTACTCTTCGAGCCCTCGACGCAGACGCTGGAATATGCGGGCCCCGGCCGACTTCTGCGCTACAGAATCCAGGCCCAACTCATCCCATCCGAAGCCACGCTCAAGACGCTGGCAAGCGGTGCGGCGCCAAGTTCGCCCATCGAGCAATTCGGCGACTTCGATGTTGAAGTGAAGACGTTGGCTTGGGACCTGTTGGCATCAGCCGGCATTGCGATTCACCCGCCGGTTGCTCCCGAGCAGCGCTGGCGGTGGAATCGAGACGCCGCGGGCGTGCTCACCGATTATTTCCACGGCGGCGAGTTCACCTACACGCTGGACACGAGCAGTACCCTCCTGCAGCCCGACCGGGATCCGATCGTTCAATTCATCTTCGACAGCAAACGAGGTCACTGTGAATACTTCGCATCAGCCTTGGCGGCCATGTGCAACTGCGTGGGGATTCCCGCCCGGCTGATCACCGGCTACGTCGCGCTTGAGTACGACGACGGATCAGACCAGTACCTTGTTCGGGAGTCGAGCGCCCATGCGTGGGTGGAGGTGCAGACACGGCCGTACCGCTGGTCGACCTTCGACCCCACGCCGCCGGTGACGCTTCAGCAAATCCATGGAGGCGACCCCACGCTGGCGGATCGGCTGCAATGGGCCTTCGACCGATTCGAGGCCAAGTGGAGCAACGGGTTTGTCGCGTTCGATCGACAGGCGCAGTCGCGGCTGATCAGCACGCTGGACCTTGGGTGGTCGCAGAAGCTGATGGAAGCCCTGCACGCGACCCGCCGATGGATGGCCCGTGTCAACCGGGCGTTCTACCTGGGTCCAGCGGGTTACATCTGGATGGGCACCGTCGCGCTGGCGCTGATCGTGGCTGTGATCGCACTGGTCAAGATGATGCGCCGGTCGCGGGCGATCCGCCGTACGCTGCGCCTGCAATACCTTCGCCGGGCAGAGTATCAGCGGATGCTGCGACAGCTTGGGTTCTATCTCGACATGCTCGGGGTGCTCAAGAGGGGGGGCAGGCCCAAACCCCCATGGCAGCCGCCCGTACAGTACTCCTATGCCCTTGCCCGGGCGCATCCCGAGGCAGCGGCGACCGTGCGGGAAATCACTGACATCTTTTATGCCGCTCGCTACGGGCGAAAGCAACTCACCAGCGAACAGGTCCGCCGGGCTCGCTCGCTCGTGAAGCAGCTAGCTTGCACCTTGGGGGTCAAGGGATGAGCCGGGCGGGCCCAGACCATATCGGGGGTTATCGGCTCCCGGTGAGAGTCCATCAGCGCACGTTCCAAGCGCGCCGCGACTGCCGCGCCACTGGGGCGTTGGATTGAGGGTTTCCCATGAAGTGGGTATGCCCTGCGGACGATGATTCCGTTGATTCCAACGAGATTGTCGCCAGAGAGGGGAGCGCCCGTGCCCGCACATCGCTCACGGACCTTGGATTGGCGTCGCTGCCTCAAGCAGGTCTGCGAGCGCAACGGCGCGTTGGAGATCGCCGTCGCCCGCACCAGTGAGGGAGACGAAGGCGAGAACCGGCATCTGGTTTGGCGGGTGCGCCTGGTCAGCATGACCGAGCATGAGATTCTCGTTGAGCAGCCCACGACGCTCGGCCAGGTGATTCACCTCGAACCTGGTATCGAGCTCGTCGCGATCCTGGCGATCGGCCAGAACCGGTGGATGTTCCCTACGACGAATCTTGGCCTGACCAGCTACCAGCTCAACGACCACAAGACGATCTCGGTCCTGCGGCTGGTCATGCCGGAATCCGTGGAGCGATGCCAGCGGCGGAACTACTACCGCATGGAAACCGCAGCGCTGAGCCTACCCGAAGTTGAGATCTGGCCGCTGTTGGATCCGAAGTCGGTGCTGTTGGCCGAGCGGGCGGCCCAGTTGCAGTTCGAGGCGGATGAAGGCTTGGCGGGGCAGGACGCTGACGCCGAGGCGGGTGCTCTCGATGACGACGCGACGATGCCGGAGGTCGGCCCAAAGTTCGCCGCCACCCTGCTGAACATCGGCGGAGGCGGAGTGGGGCTGCGGGTTGCACCCCAGGATGCACCCGCGCTAACCAGACTCAAGGTGTTCTGGCTGCGATTCAGCCTGCCGCCGGGACTGACCACGCCAATCTGTGCCACCGCCAAGCTGGTCCACACCCACGTCGATTCGACGCAACACACCTATGCGGGCATGGCCTTTGACTTCTCATTCAATCCAATGCATCAGCGCCTGGTGGTGGACCAGATCTGCCGGTACATCGCCATCCAGCAACGGGTGCAACTCAAGCGACAAGCTGACCGAGACGGATTGCGACAGTCCGCCTAGAGCACGTTCGATTCATGGGTAGCGAGCGATAGACGAGCAGTGCGCCGGCGCAGGACCATTCGCAGGATCTCCGCCTTGTCCAAGCTTTCGCGATACTCCGCCAGGGGATTGGAGTCCGCGACGATGCCGCCACCGGTACCGTAGTCCAGCGTGCCGATGAGCCGGTCCCATGCGTGCCGGGGGCGCCGGCCGGTCAAGGCGATGGTCCGGATAGCGATATTGAGGCACGCGCGACCGCAGTCACTGATGAAACCGATCGCGCCGCAATAGGGTCCGCGGCGGACCGGCTCCAGCTCGTCGATGATCTGCATGGCCCGAATCTTCGGCGCCCCGGTGACCGAGCCGCCGGGGAACGTCGCTCGCAGCAGGTCGGCCAGGCGTATCTGGGGCCGCAGCGAGCCGGTCACCTCCGCCACGCCGTGATGCACGGTGGGGTGGGTTTCGATCGTCCTGGCCTGGGGGACATGCACTGAACCGTATTCGCACACTCTCCCCAGATCGTTGCGCATCAGATCAACAATCATGTGCAGCTCCGCGGCATCCTTCGCTGAGTCGAGCAGCTCTCTTCGCTGGGCCGCGCTGGGGCGGGTGCCTTTGATCGGCCGAGTCACCACCGCCCGGGTCCTGAAATCGACATCGAGGAACAGCTCCGGGCTGAGCGAGCAGATGCATCGGCCTTGCGGCAACTCAAGATACGCCCCATACCAGGCTCCGCTCAGCGCCAGCGCCCTGCAGGCAAGCGCGCGCGTTGACCCGGCAAACGATGCGGACAACCGATGGGTGATGTTTGCCTGAAAGACGTCACCGGCCGCGATGTAGTCGATCGTCCGGGCAACCATCGCAAGGTATTCATCCGGCTCGACATTGCTCCTGAGAGCTGCAGCCTTGAAGGTATTGCCTTCATCACCATCGCCTCGCAGGGAGGCTGCCTCGGGAATGTCGCCAACGGCGAACCATCGGCGATGAAGATTGTCATACACCAAAGCGCCCGGGCACCACGCAAGCTCCACCACCGGCCAGGGGCGATCATTGACGGCCGATGCATCGTGCTGGGCGGTCGGCTCCAGCCGTCGGCCCAGGTCGTACGAGAAGTACCCGATCCATCCGCCGAGAAACGGGACCGCAGGGTTGGCGGGCGCTTCACGATCCAGCCGCGTCGCGGTCATCAGGGTGTCAAGATCGACCATCGGGTCATGTGTCAGCTCCAACTGCCCCAAGCCAAAGCCGGCCGGCGGCGACCCGGTCCAGGTGGTCTTCCGGCCGAACCGGAATGTGGCACGAGGGCTGCTCAGAACCGACCAGCGAGCCCACCGCGGGTGCGGTCGAGCGGAATGAAGCATGACCAGCGGCCGATCGGCCGGCCAAGCCGCGGCAACGGCCAGCGGGGTGCACTTCCAACTGAGCGGTTCAACAGCCGGGGCAACACGCATCGCCGGGATCATATCGACCCGGCCTGCCCGTGCGCGAAGCCGGTCTGCGATGCGGGCAATCTTTGAGGGATGTGCCCGGTGCGTTACACTTCATCGTTTGACCGAACTCACACGGGATTCTGACCGATGCCCATGCGCGTGACCGCTTCGATCCGAGCACCCGAGCCCAGGACCGCCTCGCCGTCCGCTCGCGCCGGGGCCACGGACATGAGGATGATCTACCATTTCGGTCGAACCGAGACCGCGGGCAATGCCTCGCAGCGCGATCTGCTGGGCGGCAAGGGCGCGAACCTCGCCGAGATGAGCGCGATCGGCCTGCCAGTACCCCCGGGGTTCACGATCACCACCGAGGTTTGCGCGGCCTTTGACAAGAACGATCAGCGTTTGCCATCCGCTCTGATGAGCCATGTGCGCGACAGCGTGGCGTTGGTCGAGACCGAAACCGGCAAGACGTTCGGCTCGGCCACGAACCCATTGCTGGTCTCCGTGCGAAGCGGAGCTGCGGTGTCCATGCCCGGCATGATGGACACCGTGCTGAACCTCGGGTTGACCGATGAATCGTGCCGGGGATTGGCGGCGGCGGCGAACAACCCGCGGTTTGCCTACGACGCCTATCGCCGGCTCATCAACATGTTCGGCACCGTGGTCATGGGCATTGATCACGAACACTTCGAGGCCAGCTTCGACCGCATCAAAGCGAACTATGGCGCCGCACAGGACACGGATGTGCCCGCCGACGGCATGGAGCAACTGTGCGAAGCGTACCAGGCGGTGTATCGCAAGCACGTTCGCGGCCGGTTCCCCCAAGACCCCTACGAACAACTCGAGCGGGCGATCGAAGCGGTCTTTCGCTCCTGGAACGGCGCGCGCGCTGTCACCTATCGCCGGATCAACGAGATTACGGGGCTGCGCGGCACGGCGGTCAACGTCCAGGCTATGGTGTTCGGCAATCTGGGCGATGATTGCAGCACCGGCGTAGCGTTCACTCGGAATCCGTCAACCGGTGAAAGCAAGCTTTACGGGGAGTTTCTTGTCAACGCCCAAGGCGAGGATGTGGTGGCCGGGATCCGCACGCCGAAGCCGATCAGCCAAATGCGCCGCTGGAACCAGGCCTGCTACAACCATTTGCTCGAAATCAAGAACACGCTCGAGGGGCATTACCGTGACATGCAGGACATCGAGTTTACGGTCGAGCGTGGCCGGCTCTATGTTTTGCAGACGCGCCGCGGCGAGCGAACGGGCGCCGCGGCGGTGAAGATCGCGGTGAACATGGTCAGCGAGGCCCTTATCGACCGTCCCGAAGCTCTGCGGCGGGTGCCCGCTGAGGATCTCACGCAACTGCTGCTCCCCAGCTTCGCCGAGGCGGACAAGAAGGCGGCCAAGGTCATTGCCAAAGGGCTCCCCGCCTCGCCCGGCGCGGCCACGGGCACGCTCGCGTTCACCGCCGAAGAAGCCGTGGAGCGCGCGCAGGCGGGAGAACAGGTCCTGCTCGTGCGCAAGGCGACGTCGCCTGAGGACATCGACGGTATGCACCACGCGGCTGGCATTCTGACCTCGACCGGCGGGATGACTTCTCACGCAGCGGTGGTCGCCCGCGGCTGGGGGAAGTGTTGCGTGGCCGGCGCCGCCGCGCTGGACATCGATCCGAAGCGACGCCGGCTCACCATCAGCGGCGCGACCTTCACCCATCGTGACGTGCTTTCCCTCGACGGCTCAACGGGCGAAGTTCTGCTAGGCGAGGTGAAACGATCAACGCCGAAGGTCTCCGAACAATTCACAACCCTCATGGAATGGGCCGATACGTCACGCCGCCTTGGTGTGCGCACCAACGCCGATACCCCCGCGGATGCCAAGCGGGCCCGCAAGTATGGAGCCGAGGGCATCGGCCTCTGCCGCACCGAGCACATGTTCTTCGAAGGCGAGCGCATCGACGCCATGCGCCAAATGATCCTCGCCGAGTCGGGCGATGAGCGCCGGCGTGCGCTCAAAAAGTTGCTGCCCTACCAACGGAAGGACTTCATCGGCATCTTCACCGCGATGAAGGGCCTGCCGGTGACGATTCGGCTGTTTGATCCGCCGCTGCACGAGTTTCTGCCGCACGAGCCCAAGGCCCAGCGCGAGCTGGCCGGGCGAATGGGCGTGGCGCCGCGACGCATCAAGCAGCGCGTGGCCATGCTCCACGAGCTCAACCCCATGCTCGGGCATCGCGGCTGCCGGCTCGCGGTCACCTATCCGGAAATACTGGTCATGCAGGTCACGGCCATCGTCGAGGCGATGATCGCGTGCAAGAAGAAGCGCATCGACGCCCAGCCGGAGATCATGATCCCGCTGGTCGGCATCCGCCGTGAGCTAGCCATGCTTCGCGCGCTCACCGAAGAAACAATCGAGAATGTTCGCACGGCCAAGAAATATACCGGCAAGCTCGCCATTCCGATCGGCACGATGATCGAGGTGCCGCGCGCGGCCTTGGTCGCCGATGCGATCGCCGAGGTCGCTGACTTCTTCAGCTTCGGCACCAACGATCTGACGCAGATGACCTACGGATTCAGCCGCGACGACATCAACAGTTTCCTGCCTGCCTATTTGGAACAGCAGGTCCTCGACCGCGACCCGTTCCAGACGCTGGACGAGACCGGCGTGGGCGAGCTGGTCAAGACGGCTTGCCGGCTGGGGCGGCAGACCAAAGCCGCGCTCAAGCTCGGCATCTGCGGCGAGCATGGCGGCGACCCGGCCTCGATCCGCTTCTTCCACCAGATCGGCCTGGACTACGTGAGCTGCTCGCCCTTCCGCGTGCCCATCGCTAGGCTCGTCGCCGCGCAGGCGGCGTTGGCGTAAGCACCTCTGATGTAGCAACTCAGAACCCCGGGCAAGCCCGGGGCTTTATATTTGTTGCTCTGCGCTGGGCCGCATATCGTCAACCAGAGTCCGCAGTCACAATCATCATTCTCTGCAGCGTTGCTGGAATGTCTCGGAGACAAGGTCACGTCTATGGCACATGCTCGCCGGGACAGACCACGCAGATCTGGGAGGGAACGAATTGCACTTATCGCAGGCAGTTGCATACCGATCGTCTTTATAGTGTCACAGTTGGTCATGAAGCCCTTCGACGGGCCGTCCGGATGGATGTGGCTCATACTACTGGCGCTCGGGCTGTTGTTCTTTGGGCTCCTCGCGCTTGACTTTGTAGAGAGAAGGAAGACTCGGCGCTTGCTCGATGAGACGGATTGCCGGCTCTGCCTGAACTGCCGGTACGTACTTCGTGAGTTACCGGATGAAGGCGTATGCCCGGAATGCGGCGAGGAGTATGAACTCAAGCATCTCCGTGCCGAGTGGAGGGACGCCTACCGCGTTCCCTGAGCCGAGGGGAGGACCGTTGCCGCCCAAGCGGCGTTGTCGTAGACACTTTGATGTAGGAACCCACAACCCCGGGTAAGCCCGGGGCTTTATGGTTGTTACTCTGCGCTGGCCCGCTTGGCGTAATGCGGCTGGAAGAGCTGGACCTGGAAATCGCCCGGCATCCGGAAGTGAGTCGCGAGCCCATAGCCGAGATCACGAACCTCGTCTGTGAACTCGACGCCTCGGTCCTTGAGCTGGGTCACCGTTTTCTCGATGTCGTCGCAATAAAACGAGATGTAGTGGGTTCCCGAGCGTTGGCCGTCTTGGGCCTCAGCCGGGTGACAGCCCATGTCGGCTTGCGGGAGGTCGAAGATCAGCCAGCCGTCCCCGACATCGGTAAACGAGAACCCGAGCTTATCGCGGATGAACGCCCGGAGCTCTTGGGGCTCCGAGGTATAGAACATGGTGTGGACGCCCGTGATCATTGATTCCTGCCCCTTTCGCTTTGACCCGCCAGCTCACCGCGCCGTTCGAGAGGGATCCAACGCCGTAGTGCCAAACTGCGAGCGGCCACCGCGCCTCGCGTCAAGCGAAGCTTACATCCATTCAGCGACGAGAGCCGGTCGTCGCCTCGGTCGGGCATGGAATAAACCGGGCGGTGTTGTGTCTTGTGATAAACGGTCCAACGGTGGAGATGATCTCATGCGCTTTACCGGCTCCTTGTGCCTGCTCGTCGCCGTGTTGCTCCTGGCCGGCTGCCACGATGGGCTCTACACCGGCAGCTACGGTTATGGGTATTCAAGCGGTGTCCTGGTCACCGCTGGGGTCTACGACGGGCCGCACTACGGCTACCAGCACGCCTACGGTCACCCCCATTACCGCCCCGGGCACTATGGACACAATGTCTACCGACACGCCGGCTATGGCCACCATCACGGCCACGGCCATCATTCCTACCGCTACTGAGACATGGTCCTCGTGATTGGCGGCGGCGGCGCTGGCGGTCGGGCCGGCGGCGACAATTGCCCCTAAATCCAAGGTGCTGACTTCGCCGGCGCAGACGCTATGATCTGCGGGTCCGTCTCCTCAGCGGGTCACTGCTGAGGATGGCCGCTCGTCGGGGGGTCCCGATTCGATCGGGATCGTCGGCGAACCTTGGCATTCCTTTGGGGAGTTCCCGTTCATGGCCGACGCCACCGCCACCCAGCATCCGCCGATCGCCCAGGCCCATCTGCCGGCGAAGGTGTTTGAAGAGCTCGAGATCGTCAGGGATCCAGCGAACCTGTTCCACCAGACGATCGAGCAGGTGCTTATTGCCGCTCAACTCGTGGGGCTAGCCCACCATCAACAGATCATTCTTGCCCAGCCCCACAACGAGATCATGGTGCACTTTCCGGTGCTCATGGACGACGGCCACCACGATCTGTTCAAGGGCTATCGGGTGCAGCACAACAATGCCCTGGGGCCGTACAAGGGCGGCATTCGCTACCACCCGGATGTCCACCTGGACCACATCAAGGCGCTGGCCGTTCTAATGACGATGAAATGTTCGCTGGTGCGGATCCCCTTCGGCGGCGGCAAGGGCGGGGTCAAGTGCAACCCGCGCGATCTCAGCCGCGACGAGCTGATGCGGGTCACCCGCAGGTTCTGCTCGGCGATCAGCAATCAGATCGGGCCCGATTACGACATTCCCGCCCCGGACGTGGGCACCAACGCCCAGATCATGGCTTGGTTTGCCGACACCTACGCCCAGATGACCCCCGAGCACGAGCGCCACGACACGCTGCGCATCGTCACCGGCAAGCCCGTGGAGATGGGTGGATCGCTCGGCCGGAACAAGGCGACCGGCCAGGGCATGGTAAACGTGTTCAAGGAGATGCTGCCGGAGCTGGGCATCGACATCGACAAAATGAGCTTCAGTCTCATCGGATTCGGCAACGTCGGCGGATGGACCGGGCGGCTGCTGGTGGAGCTGGGGGCATCGCTGCGGGCGGTGCTGGACCACACCGGAGCCATCCACAACGACCAGGGGATCAACCCCAACGCGCTCGCCGACCACGTCGCCCAGACCGGGGGCGTGGGCAGCTTCAAAGAAGCCGAAGCGATCAGTGAGCAGGAGTTCTATGGCGTGCCCGTGGACGTCTTCATCCCCGCCGCTCTGGAGCAGATGATCACGTCGCGCAAGGCGAAGTTGATCAACGCCCGGGTTCTAGCTGAGGCGGCCAACGCCCCCACCACACCGGAGGGTGACGCGGTCCTCACGCAACGAGGCATCGAAATCCTGCCCGCCATCCTCTGCAACGCCGGCGGCGTGACCGTCTCCTATTTCGAGTGGGTCCAGAACCGATCGGCCATGTACTGGACGGCTGAGGAAGTCGATCAGCGGCTCAACATCCATATGGTGCTGGCTGCGAGGCGCGTGAAGCTCGCCCGGGTGAAGTATGAATGCGACATGCGGACCGCAAGCTACTGTGCGGCCCTTGAGCGGATCGGCAAGGTCTACGACCTCCGCGGCGTGTTTCCGTAACCCATTTGCGCTTCAGATTCGCTTGCCGGCTCGCCGGCCTCCGCTTTCCGGCCGGCGGCTACACGGCTGAGGTAAGATGCACAAGACGATGCGACGTACAAACAACACCAAGCCAACCCCGCGGATCAGCACGTTCGAGCTCAAGCCCGGCCGGATGCTGGCGGGCAAGTACGCCGTCGAGTCGCTGCTGGGCGCGGGATGGGAGGGCGAGGTGTACAAGGTCGTGGAGACCCGCACCGGCATCCCCCGGGCGGCCAAGGTGTTCTTCCCGCACCGCAACGTCCGCGACCGAGCCGTCACCTTCTACGCCCGCAAGCTCAATCGACTGCGCAAATGCCCCATCGTCATTCAATACCACCACTCGGAGGTGATCCGCTCCCGAGGCGTGCCGGTGACGTGCCTGATCAGCGAGTTCGTGGAGGGCGAACTGCTCAGCGACTTTCTCGCCCACCAGCCGGGCAAGCGGCTGCAGCCCTTCGAGGCCATGCATCTGCTGTACACCCTGGCTTTGGGAGTGGAGCAGATCCACAAGGTGGGCGAATACCACGGCGACCTGCATTCGCAGAACGTGATGGTCCAGCGGCAGGGCATCTTCTTCAACGTCAAGCTCGTGGACTTCTACCACTGGGGAGCGCCGTCGGCGTACCACATCCGCGAGGACGTCATCCAGTTGATTCATCTGCTGCATGAAGCGGTCGGCGGCCGGCAGCGCTACGCCACTCAATCGCCGGCGGTGAAGGCCGTCTGCCGCGGCCTGCGCCGTGACCTTATCAGCGCCCGATTTCCCACTGCCCGGCACCTCCGCGAGCACCTGGAATCATTCCTCTGGCCCGCCCCGTAGCCGCCGGCGGCAGCCCACGGAGCGAGCCGGGCTGTGCCAGCGCCCGAGCCGCCATGACCGCGACCGTTGGTCGCGGCTTTACAGTGAGGATGGCCGACACGAGCCCATAGCGTCCACGGTGCGCGCAGCGCAATGGACAACGCTTACTCCTCGACGATCTCCAAGAGTTCGACGTCGAAGATGAGCGTCGCTTTGGGCGGGATGGATCCGGGCCGGCCGCGCTCGCCGTACGCGAGGTTGTAGGGAATGATCAGCTTGCGTTTGCCGCCGACGCGCATCGACCCCACGCCTTCGGTCCAGCCGCCGATCACGCCACCTAACGTGAACGTTGCCGGCTTGCCCCGATCGACGGAACTGTCGAACTTCGTCCCGTCCACCAGCCACCCGGTGTAGTGGACGTTCACCTTCGTGCTCGGACCGGCCGGCTGCGGGCCGTCACCTTGGACGAGGTCGAAATACTTCAGGCCGGAGTCGGTCTCGATCCAATCGCCTTGAACCGGGTCGCCGGGGAATCGGGGCACCATGACGTCCGATTCTACACCGCAGCCGGTCGTCTCGAAAGTGAGGCGGCGCTTGGCGCCGTCGGCGAAGACGATGATGTCGATCGTCCTGCCCGCATTGTTGAGATCGAAGCTTGCCGAGGCGACGACGCCGCCGGTGAGCTCCTCCGCGGCATTGATCGCCTGGGCAAGATCGACGGGCTGGCCTCTGAGTGTCGTTTCAACTTCTCGAGCCTGGGCCGGGATGGCGCTGTAATCCGTTCCTGATGCGAACAGCGTCATGGCTGCGCCCATCAGGAGCCCGCCCACCGCGTAAAGCAAAAGTCTCTTCACCATGATGTTCTGCGCCTTTGTTCAAGAGTCATTTGGAAGCACGGCCCCGGCCATCGCCATAGGGTAGCGGATCGCCGGTCGCGCGGGTAGCCGGCGGGCTACGCCCGCCGATACCGGGACGCGTAGCGTCCCGGCTACTTGGTGTAAGCGCGCGGCCTAGCGGCCGCGGCTAGACTTTTCCCATCGCCGCCCGCATGCGCTGGACCAGGTCATGTGCGTGCTTTTGGCCGAGGCGGCCCGCGTTCCAACCGATGCCCAGCCCGGCGTCGGGGAACTTCGCGATGATGTGGAAGTGCACGTGCATCACGACCTGGTGGGCAGCGGAACCGTTGTTCTGGAGAACGTTGTAGGCGTTGCAGCCGGTGGCCTGCATCAACGCCCGACACAGCCGAGGCAGGATGCGACCCAGCGCCGCAGCCGATTCATCGCTCAGCTCGTGCAAGTGCGCAGCGGACTCTTTGGGGATGAGCAGCGTGTGGCCGTCGCTGAGCGGGCCGATGTCCAGGAACGCCAGGACGTGGTCATCCTCGTAGATCTTGTGACACGGAATCTCGCCGTTGATGATCTTGTCAAAGATGGTGGGTTCGCCCGCGCTCATGATTCATCCTCGTTGAGAGCCACCAGCACCCAGAGCATAGCGGCGGGCTTCGGGCAATCGCAAACCACCGTAGACTACAGGCGGCATGCTCGATCTCAACACTCTTGGGCTGCCGCGCCTGTTTGACGCGCTGACCGCCGACGGATCACTTCACCGGCTGCTGGCCGCCGCCCGCGCCGAAGAACTCGGCGACGTTGGCGACGTTACCACGGCAAGCATCATCGACGATGGGCGGGCAGTACGTGCGGTCGGGGTGGCTCGCGAGCCGGGGGTTGTCGCCGCCCTGGCGGCCATGGAGCACATCCTCGACGCCTTCGATTGCGATGCCGACTTCGAGACGTCAATCGGCGACGGCGAGCGGTGCACCGCCGGGCAACCACTGTGGCGGCTTGCCGGCGAGCTGGCGCCAATCCTCACCGCCGAACGCACCATGCTCAACATCGTCGGCCGGCTCAGCGGAATTGCCACGCTCACTCGACGGTATGTTGATGAAGTGGCCGGGACCAAGGCCGCTATTTGCGACACGCGCAAGACCACTCCCGGAATGCGGTCGCTGGAGAAGTACGCGGTCCGCTGTGGCGGCGGCACGGTGCACCGGCTCGGCCTGTACGATGCGGTACTGTTCAAGGACAATCACCTGGCCCACCTGACCCCCAGCGAGTTCATCGGTGCCGTTACCACGGCCTGCCAACGGGCCCGCGATCAATACGATCTTCGGTTCGTCGAAATCGAGGTCGATACATTGGAGCAGCTCCGGTTGGTACTGGAAGGTCAACCGGGCCTGATCGACATGGTGCTGCTGGACAACATGCCGATCCAACAGTTGCGAACCGCGGTCGCCATGCGCGATGCCACCGGGGGGAAAGTATTGCTCGAAGCCTCCGGCCGGATTGACCTGCGAACCGTCCGCGCTGTGGCTGAGACCGGTGTCGATCGGATTTCCGTCGGCGCGCTGACCCACGGCCCGGCGTGGCTGGATGTCGGCCTCGATCTCACCTGACCCATGGTTCGAACACCGATTGAACAATGGACCAGCCGTCTGGAGTCCGCGCTTGACGGCGACGGCGGCCGGCCCGGCCGGGTGATCGTGCTGCGAGAGACCGACTCCACTCAGGATGCAGCCAGACGACTCGACGCGAAACCTGCGGATATCGTCGTCGCCTGGCGGCAGACGGCCGGTCGTGGTCGATTGGGGCGAACCTGGGCCGACACCCACGAGCAAGGCATTGCGGCCACCATCGTTGCTGAACGTGCGCCATCGGAACGTCTGGCGATCGCCTGCGCTGTCGGCGTCGCCCAAGCCGCCGAAGCGCTGCTTGGTCGATCGGTCGGGATCAAATGGCCCAACGACATTGTTGTCGATGGTTGCAAGCTTGCGGGCGTGCTCATCGAGCAGTCCGATCAAAGAGCTCTTATCGGAATTGGAATGAACGTGTCCCAAACGCACTGGCCGCAGGAGCTGGCCGGCCGGGCCGTCAGCCTCGTGCAACTCGGCGCCCGGGTCGATCGGATCGACGCCCTCGTAGCACTGCTGCGGGCCATGAACCGGGCGCTGCACCTGCCCCAAGAGCAACTCATCGCTGAGTTCTCCCGTCGCGACGTGTTGCAAGGCCTGCGCGCCACGTTTCGAACCGGGCTGCGGACTGTATCCGGAACGGTGATTCGAACCGATCCGATGCGCGGGCTTGTGGTGCGGACCGACGCCGACGTGGTGTACCTCCCTGCGGCTACAACCACGCTCCTATCGGACTGACGCACAAGCGACATCGGGGCGGTAGGGAGAAGCATGGCAAACCACCCGCAGACCGCAGCTTTGCGGCGACCAACCGACGCCTGGGCTCGTATAGTCCTCGTCGCTTTCAAGGCAGCGTCAAGGTGATGCCGTCTCGATGCCGATGGTTTGAGCACATGCGGACGATTTTCCATTTGAGCTTCTTGGGGTTGGCGATCCTTACCGGCCCGGTGCCCGTTGCGGGTCAGGCGGACACGCTGGTGCCGGTCGATCAGACGATCGAGGACGTCTCTGCGCTGTCCGCGAGCCTCCGCAAGATTGAGACAGGTCTGCGTCAGCCGAGCGACTTCGAGCATGTTTATCGAGTCCCGGGCGATGATGACCGCCTGATGCGGATCCATGGGGCTCTCCACGCCGTCTTCCCTCGATCGGTTTATGCGCGCGATCGCAGGGGTCTGCGGCCGCTGATCCCCAACGACACCGTGTTCTACGTTGGCCCGCCCGGCGTTGATGTGCGGGGGTACCAGACCCGGTCCAACGCCTCCATCGGCGCGCGGCCGTCCGGCCGGTTCGACGGACGGATCAACCTCAAGCTTCACCCGCAGCTAGTCGGCAGTATCGCTGTTGCGCCCCAAGAGGTGAAGATACGCCAGGAGCCGAGTCGCCTGATGGCTCCGCGGCCGGTCGAGGCACGATTCGATCGCACGCCGACCCCAGTCATGCCGATGATCGTGTCGGATGCGAACTATCGAGCACAGCGTCTGCACACCCTGATGCGACGCGCGGTCACCGCCAATCTCGCTCGGCGCGTCGGCGAGGGATGAAGAGCGGGAACCTCTACCCGGCAAGATGCCGGGTCTCTCTAGGCAAGATGCCGGGTCTATCTAGCCGCGGCTAGGCTTATGCAGCGCGGGGGCGGTCGTCGTCATCATAAAAGTACCCCAGGCACCCCAGTTCGCGGGCCAGGTCTTCCATCCGCCGACTCACCGCATCCAAGGCGGTGAAGACATCCACCGCGGACACTTCGCCGGCGGTCGCACGGTCGGGTCGACGCTGCTGCTGCTCGCTGATCTCCCACGCGGTTGTGGCCCGTTGGCGCGGAAAGGGAATCGGTCCGGGGGTGGTGGCACGTTGGAGGCTGCTGAAGCGAATCCTGCGCATCAAGTGATTCCTGCCGGCCTCCGACCACGATGGCGCCTGCCAATGGCTGATGCACCCGAAGTGGCCAATCGGCATGATCCATGCCGAACTTTGGCGGCCCGACGGCCGGCGGCGCCGCTGAGCCGCTGCAACCGGGAGAATCCGGCCAGCCTGCCGCGAATCGGTCACCGTCTGATCCCTTCGCTCGCTCCAGGAGCCTTCAGCGGCCGATAATCGATTTCCCGAGCAAGGCAGGCCGGGCCGCTTGTGCCGTCGGCGAGATTGACGGATAATCGCCCACCGATGCCGAAACGATTCTCTTGAAAGGGAAACTCGATGAGCAGACTCCATAAGCGACTTCTGTTGATTGTGATGCTGGCTGGCTTCGCAGCATGCGTGGCCGTCGGCTGTCAGACGATTGAAGGAGCGGGCAAGGACATCTCCTCGGCGGGCAAAGGGATCGCCGACGTCGCCGATGACGTGAAGCCATACGAGTGATTCCGGCCGGGCCGGCCGTGAGTGTGGCCGGGTCGGTGCTGTTGCTCGCGGTTGGGAACCGGCTCGCGTTACCGCCGGGCGTCTCAGGTCACGGCGCCCTGCGAGTCGAAGATGCGCTTCGCCTGTAAGAGTCGGCGGCCGATCGTCATCACCGCCAGCAGGCCGATCGTGGACCCGACCGCGAAAATGACGCCGGCATAGAGCAGCCGTTGATCGCGGATGGGAACCGGGTTGATCGAGGCATACCGCGTTCGACCGGCCACTTTGCGCTCGCCTCGCACGACCGTGCGGGCCCCGTCGCTTCGTTTGCCTGCTTGACGAGAGGATTCCCGGGCGAAGGTCGTGGCCAGCGTGTCCAGAATCGCGGTGATCTCCCCGCGATCTGTGCCCGCTAAGGTAAGGGTCATGACGCCCGGCTGGTCGGCATCCACCGTGAGATCATCGCGCAACCGCTGGGCAAGCGCAACGGGGTCTTTGTACCGGTCCAACCGCCGATCGGCCAGTCGCTTGGCCAGCGTCCGATGAAAGTTCTTATCGATAAGCAAGGCGCTGTGCCACGTCTGCCATCTTGCCGCATCCTCTTCGGAGAACGGCAATCCTGAACGTGCCTCGGCCTCGACATCGACCGAAGCGGCCACCATCGCGGGGAAGAATTGGTTGGCTGCCAGCCCGCTGGCGATGGCGACGACGGCGAGCGAGACCACCAGCCAGCTGAAGGTCACCACGGCCCGGGGTCGTGCCCACTTGCGGCGCATCTTGCGTTCTGCTGCAGCCAGGGATTCTCGGATTTCCACAAGCCGCCGTCGTTGATTCTCAAGGGCCTGGTCCTGCTGGATTCGGCGTTGGGCTTGCTCCGGATCGGTGCGAGCTCGCCCCGCTCGCCCGCGACTGGCCTGACGAACCTTTGCCAGGCGCTGGCGGCGACGCTGCCAATGTTTCGCTGCGGCGTTGATGCGCTGCACCTTCTCCTGAAGATCTCCATGAATCTGCGCCCCGTGGGCATCAGCGGATTCGGGCTGTGCGGCACGGGCCTCGTCAAGCTGTTGCTCAAGCTCGGCAATGCGCTGCTGCTCACACTGAAGCTGGTCCTGGGCATCAGACCGCTGCGACAGCGTCCCGCGGACAATGTTTAGCTCGTTGCGGGCGTCGGCCAGCGATGCGTCCCGCCGCTGAAGCTCGGCCTTGAGCACCTCCACCTGCTCGTTCAGTGATGCGATCTGCACCGTGGCCTCTTGCTGGGGCCCAGCGGCTCGGCGGCCCGCCTCGGCAAGTGCGTCTTCAAGCTCGCCAACGCGTGAGCGCAGCGAGCCAATCTGACGGACTTCCGTCTCCCGCTGCCGCCTCTGGGCGTCAAGTTCTCCCCGGCCGCGCTCCACCTGCTGTTGAAGGCGCTGCAACTGTTCTTCTGAATCCTGACTTTGCTGGTGAAGCTGTGATTCCAGAGAAGCGAGACGATCGCGCTGAGCCTGCAACTCGTTGCCTTGCCGGGTCAGCTCCGACTCGGTCTCATGGAGCTCAGCGCAGCGGCGCTCATGGTGCTCTTGAGACTCTTGCTGCTCCTGGAGCAGCTGCGCGCGAGCGCGCTGCAATTCTTCGCGCTGTTGGGCAAGCTCAGACTGTTCCCGAGCGATCTCCTCATGCTGCTCTTCCACCTGCCGGCGAGACTGCACATCACGCCCCTGTGCTTCGGCGAGCTGCTCATCATGGTGGCGCTGCGCACAGCGAAGGCGCTCGAACTGACGTTCAATGTCGGCAAGGATTCCCAGCACCTGGTCGCCCGGAGAAGGCGACGCGTCAGCGGGGGCAGCCTCCGACGAGCCGGAATCATCCGAAGCGGTGCTCCACTGGTCGAAATGAGAGGGGCTGCTGTCGCTCGATTCAGGGCCGTGGTAGGGGTTCATTGCGATGCTCTCGCGCGGCGGCGCCCGGCCGCCTGATCCAGCACCATCGATATCGACCCGCCGAAGCGCAAGCTCAAGCGTCGCCTCCGGAAATGCTGTATGCACGATCAGTCTCGGCGATTTCCCGCTCACCCTGGCCCAATGCCGCCTCCAAGGGCAACGAGAATCTCCGCCATCGCCTACGATGGGCTGCCTTGACGATGTCCAGCACCGCATTCTCCAGCGCCGTCATGCCCGAGCGGCGGCCCGAGGCCGCACCAGGTTTGGACGCTCGCGTTGCGGCGATTGCGCAGAAGGTCCGGCGCGGGCAAAGGTTGTCCGTCCACGATGGCATGGTGCTGTACGAAACCCCCGATCTCTGGACCGTCTGCTCGCTGGCTGACCGGGTTCGCAGGCGCATGCACGGCGATGTGGCGTACTACAACATCAACCGCCACATCAACTACTCCAACATCTGCGCGCTGTCGTGCACGTTCTGCTCGTTCTACCGCAAGAAGGATCAGGGCGGCGCGTACGAGTACTCGATCGAACAGATCCGCCAGGAGGCGGCCCAGGCGGCGCAAGCGGGAGCCACCGAGATTCACATCGTCGGGGGGCTGCACCCCCGGCTACCGTTGGACTATTACACCGGCATGCTCCAGGCGATCCGCGAGGCCGCCCCGAAGCTGCACATCAAAGCCTTCACAGCGGTAGAGATCGTGCACCTGGCCCGGATCTCCAAGCGCGGCCCGCAGAAATACCAAGGCATCAAGGCCGTGCTGCGCGATTTGATTCAGGCGGGGTTGGGATCGCTTCCGGGCGGCGGGGCGGAAGTATTTGACGATCGCGTTCACGATGAAGCGTTCAAGGGCAAGATTCGAGCCGGCACCTGGCTCGACGTGCACCGCGCCGCCCACGAGCTCGGCTTGAACTCCAACGCCACGATGCTCTACGGACACGTCGAATGCCGCCGTGACCGCATCACACACATGAACATCCTTCGCCTCCAACAGGATCGCACACTGCGAGACTGGGCCAACAGTCAGAGCATCGAGCTCCAGGAAGATGATGCGGTCGTGCTGTACGGGCCCGATGAGATGTACTCGAAACATCGCCTTCCCACGCCCGGCGCTTCCGCGGGCGGATCGGGCTATTTCCAGACGATCATTCCGCTGCCGTTCATTCCCGATGACAGTGCGCTAGAGCGTCTGCCGGGCCCGACCGGCCTGGAGAACCTGCGGACGCTGGCGATCGCCAGGCTGATGCTCGACAACTTCCCGCATTGTAAAGCGTTCTGGATTATGCAGACGCTCCAGATGGCGCAGCTCATGCTCCAGAGTGGAGCGGACGACATCGACGGCACGGTGGTGTGGTACGACATCACGAAGGTTGGCGGGGCGACAACGCATCAGGAAGCCACCGCGTGGGACCTGCAGCGGGCCATCCGCGAAGCCGGTTTCCGCCCCATCGAGCGCGACACTCTCTACCGCCCGATCGAGCGCAGCGGCCGTGGTTGGCGCGTCATCGAAACCGTTTAGCGGGCGCCCTTGCCCCGCCGCGTCCTCTTGCACTTTCGGTGCTGAATCCCCCGCATATGCATGCGGGGCTGTGATGTGTTTCACTCTCGCCTGCCCAACGCCCAGCGGAGCTCCGGCATGCGCAAGGCGGCCGCGGCCGAGCAAACCACCAGCGCTCCCAAGACGACCACTGCGAGCAACTTCATGAGCGAGCCAAACCAGCTGAGCATTTCCGGAAGACCGGCTGAGATGATCCCCACAATGAGGACCATCACCGCCGTGATCATCAGCGACTTGGTCCAACTGGATACAACTTCAGCATCCAGAATGTCTCCGGCGTGCCGACGGACAACCATGAGCAACGCAATCGCTTGAATCGTCGCGCAGACGGCGGTGGACCAGGCCAACCCGGCCTCGCGCAGCGGCGTCCAGATCAACGTGCAGTTGAGCGCCAGATTCAATGCGACCATCGACACTGCGATCTTCACCGGCGTCTTGGCGTCACCCTTGGCATAAAACGCCCGCGTCAGCACGTGGATCATCGAGTACGCCCACACCGCAGACGCATACCCCAGCACGACGAAGGCCACGCGTTGAGCGTCATCAGATGAAAACGCCCGGCCTTGGTAGATCACCGTCGCCAGCGGCCGGGCAATGAGCATCAATCCAGCACTGGCCGGCAGCCCGACGAACACGACCAATCGCAGTCCGCGTCGCAGGATGCCGGCAAAGGCTTCATCGTCATCGGTCAGCCGGGCCAGGGCGGGAAAGATCGCTGTGGCGATCGCGATACCGAACACGCCCAGTGGAAACTGATACAAGCGCTGGGCGAAGCTCACCGCGGACAGCGCGCCTTCTTTGAGCGGGTAGTCTACGCCGAAGATGGTCGCGCCGATCATGGACGGATAGCTGGCAATCAGGCTGTCGAAGAAGGTGTTGAGCTGAAGGACCCCCAAGCCGAGGATCATCGGCCCGGCCTGGCGCAGCACACGGCGCATCGGTCCACGAGCGGCGGCGAAGTCGCGCGCGCACCATCGGCGATCGCGCAATGCCCACACGAACCAGGCAACTTGAAGCAACCCGGCAAGGATCACCGCGCCAGCCACGGCGCTGATGTGAGTGGTTCGATCCTCCGCGCCGAGCAACGGCAACATGCCGACAGCAGCGGTGATCAGACACATGTTCAGCACGATCGGCGCCGCTGCGGTCGGCCCGAACCGCCCGTGGACTTGAAGCATCGCCCCCAGAATCGCCACGACACACACCATTGGCATGTACGGCAGCATGATCATCATCAGCCGAACGCCGAGATGCTGGTGATCCGCGTGATGCGAGATAAGGTAGAGCGCAGCCTCACCCAACACCGTGATCCCGCCGAGCACCACCACCAGCAGCGCGATGGTCAGCGAGGCGAGGCGCTTTGCGGTGGCGGGATCGTCTTTCTCGAGCTGCGCATAGGCTGGCAGGAACGCCGCCGCCAGAGCGCCTTCGCCGAACAGCCGGCGAAACAGATTGGGAATGATGAACGCGAAGAAGAAGGTGTCCATGACCCCGGCCGCGCCGAAGATGCGGCTCAGCGCCGCATCGCGCGCAAGCCCGGTGACCCGGCTGGCAATGGTCAGCAGCGAAAATGTTCGGGAGTGACGTTCGAAATGCTCGGCCATGTCCAGCAACTTATCGACCCGCCGAATCATTCATCACCACAGAGCCACAGAGGACACAGAGGGGAAAGAGGTATAACGGCACCAAGGCGCCATGGAATCGAGGCGTCGGCGTGCAAAGACCTCAGAAGTGTTCGCTGCTGGCTGCTCACCAATCACTTCTTTCTCGGTGTTCTCAGTGCCTCTGTGGTGAATGATGCGGGCTTGCTCGCCTTAGGAGCTTGTCTCCCGGCGGCTGACGGCCTCCGGCTGGTGGGGGAATCGCACGAACGGCGTGCCGCACTCGCCGCAGCGACCCAGCCCACGCTCAAGAGGCGTGCCCCGAAGGTCGTGATTGCAGCAGCGGCACTGCACGTGCTGCCGGTCGTGCAGTTGCGCCTGCCGGAAGCGATACAGGCGCACAGCGACCCCAAGGATGAGCGCAATGCCTGCGAGATCCAGCGCCACCTGCATATCCGGCGTGAGCCTCTGCCACAGATGCAGGAGTTGCCCGGCAACAGTCAGCCGGTCGGACAGGCCGAGCACAATCCCGTAAATGAAGACGGCCACAAAGAAGAGACCGATCGCGGTCAGGGCGGCCGATGGGGCGCCGCGTAGCGCGGCCGTCAGCGGCAGGTCCATCGGTTCGCGCCATTGTCCGCGATGAATTCGTGCATGACAGCTGGGACATCGCCCGCGTCCGAACTCATCGAACGCAACGTCGCAGCAGGAGCCGCCACACTCAAAGCATGGCTGCATTCCTTTGAGAGCGAAAGCCTGCCGGCGATACATCGCCGCCAGGGTCAGGTGCGTCGCCGCCACGGCTCCAAGGACTCCGGCCACGATCAATGTCGCCAGCACACTGTAATACGGGAAACCGAAGGCCCAACGCAAGAGCATCCACATGACAACTGCCATCACGACCGCGCCGATGCCGGCTGCTGCAAGTGCGACGATCCAGGTTCTCAGACGAACGAACTGGTCGCCCAGGACATACGCCCCAAATGCCAGGCGAGCGCGGTTGGCCGGTCCGCCGATCGGCCCCAGCGCCCAGATCCACACCACCGCAAGCAGGACGCCGAGTCCGCTGGCGAATATGTCCAGCCAGGAAAATGTCCGTTGCAGGATCGGCAGCGCCTGGGTGACCTCGTCGAGCGCTGCCCATGCCAGAGCAACGAAGCAGACCATCCACGCCGCGCCGAGCCAGCGGGTCCGCCACAACAACAGGGCAAACCCGCCGAACGCCAGCATGTGGAGGATCTTGTCCGGCGCCGGCTGTGCTTCGGTACCCAGTTCCAAGCTCGGCCAGTGGGTGGCGAGGGTGAGCGCCAACGCATAGACCACAAACACCAGCCGCCAGGGTTTGGCCACACGTCGCATCCACTTCTTGGTTTGGGGCGTCATCCCGGTGGGCCGGGGTCGGCTTCGACGCCGGCCGGGGCGTCGCTCGTCACGCCGGAAACGGCCGGCATCGCCGATCGTGCCTCGGACACGGTCACGATTTCCGGCGGCGACTGGGGCACTGACGCTAGCTGGGAGATGTCGCTGCGCCGTGCGGTTTGGGCATCCCAATCCGCGAGAAGAAGCTCCGACAGGATGCGGTAGTCGTTGGCGCCGGCACACCACGGCGCGTAGTCGAAGATCGTCTTGCCGAAACTGGGGGCTTCCGCAAGCTTGATGTTGCGCCGAATCGCCGGCCGAAGCACGCGACAGTTCCGCCACGGCACGTTCTGCCGCCGGGCCTGCAAGAAGAACGCGTCCAGGTCTGCGACGACCTCCTTAGCCAGGGTGGTCTGGCCTTCGTGCATGCACAGGATGATCCCCGTCACACGCAGGTCGGGATTCACGCTTCGGCACACCAGACCGACGGTGTCCAGGAGTCTTCCCACACCTTGTAACGCGAGAAAGTGGGCCTGCATCGGCACGAACACCTCCCCGACCAGCGACAAGGCATTGAGCGTGAGCAATCCCAGACTGGGCGGACAGTCCACGAAGACGAAGTCATACGATTCCGCGACGGTGGCAAACTTGCGGCGGAGGATTCGCTGCCGATCAGGATGGCCGGCCAGCTCGGTCGCTGCGGCCGCGAGATCAACCTCAGCGGGAACCACATCGAGGTTTGGGCGGACATTGATCAAGCAGTGCTCCGCCTCGCAGGCCGGGTCGATCAGGAGGTCATAGACCGTGTGGTCCGTCCCCGTGATGTCGATTCCCAGATGCAGCGTCAGGTGAGCCTGGGGGTCCAAGTCGATCAGACAGATTCGCCGCCCGGCTTCGGCCAGCGCTGCGGCGAGGTTGACCGCTGTGGTGGTCTTGCCCACGCCCCCCTTCTGGTTCATCAGCGCGATGGTGCGAACACGATGGCCGGCGGCGCTTGGGGGGCTCGACATACCGGTGAGTATATCGTCCCAACCATCCGTCTCCGGCCATATCGTGACGGTTGAGACATCCAAACCTCAGGTCCCTAGCCTTCCTGCGGCAAGCCTGAAGCCTTCCGATGCCCACCATCACCGACAACGCGATCTGCATTCGCCGATGGGACTACTCTGAGACCTCGCAGACCGTAAGCTTGTTTGCGCGCCGCCACGGCATCATTCGCGGACTTCTCAAAGGCGCCAAGCGCGCCAAGGGCAGGTTTGGCGGCGGCATCGACCTGCTGACCTATGGTGAGATCGTTGCGATCGTCCGCCCGGACAGTGATCTCGCCACGGTGACCCACTGGCACCTTCTGGAGATCTACCGGGCGCTGCACCAGCACCTTGCGGCCAACCGAGCCGGGCTGTACATGGCCGACTTGGTCCACCACATGCTCCGCGAGCACGATCCGCATCCCCGACTGTTCGATGCGCTGCGGTCCGCGCTCGCCCAGCTTGAGGACGTACCTCACGCTGCGGGGACGTTGCTGCGATTTCAATGGTCGCTGCTATGCGAGACCGGCTATCGGCCACAACTGGATCGTGACGCTGCCTCCGGCAAGGCGCTGCCGTCAACTTCTGCGACGCTTGCGTTCTCGGCCACGGCCGGCGGCGTGGTCGCCGACACCGCCCCGGCCGATCGCTGGCGGGTGCGCCGTGAAACCATCGATCTCATCCGAGCGGTCGCGGCCGGCGACCCGACCGAGGAGTTTGACGATCAATACTTCGAGCGTGCCAATCGCCTGCTTGGCGCTTACATCAGGGAGCTGATTGGTGTTGAGCCGCCAACGATGAAGTGGATGTTGGGCGACCTTGAGCCGTGAGTCGAATCACTCCGGGGCAAGGCCATTCGCGTGTAAGTGTGTTGGCCCACCCGATCCCGAATGACGACGAGCAGCAACGGCCGACGCCAGATTACTCACCACAGAGGCACTGAGAACGCAGAGAAAAGGAAGAAGAGGGTAACTACAGGGGGCAGAAAAGAGGGGGCAAGAAAGTGTCAGGATGAAATGTCCGAACCGTCGCGGTCTAGATACTCATCCTGACCTCTTGTCTCTCCCGGCCGGCCCAGCGTCAACCTGTTACCCTGTTCAGGGTCTCATAGCGGTTGGTATATAAAATGGGGGCAGATCAGCTGAATAACGTGTTTCGAACGCAAAACAGATCACTGTTGCAAGACCCTCCAGGCGCGGAGCGTATGCGTACAATTCGCGTGCCTTTACTGGCCATCACAAACAGAGGATAAACCGCACTGTGGCGAAAGTCACCCCTGACACCGTCATCGCTTGTCCGGTGCTGATAACGGAGAAGGTCAGGCAATTCGACGAGCACCTAGAAACCTACACCAGCGGCGATTACAGCGAAGCCCAACTTCGGGTGGACTTCCTCAATCCGATGATCGAAGCGCTCGGATGGGATGTGAATAACGACAACGGCTATGACGAGGCCTACCGCGATGTCGTCTACGAAGACGCCATCAAAGTCGGAGGCACGACCAAAGCCCCGGATTACGGGTTCTACATCGGCGGCCGTGCCGCCGGCGGAGGGCGCAAGTTCTTTATTGAGGCCAAGAAGCCCTCGGTCGCCATTCGCGTCGATCCCAAGTCTGCCTTTCAACTTCGCCGCTACGCATTCTCGGCCCAGTTGCCGCTTTCGATCCTGACGAACTTCAGGGAATTCATCGCCTATGACACGCGCTTCAAGCCCAGCCCCAAGGACGGCGCGACAGTCGCCGCCGTCCTGAGAATCCAGTACACCGAATACGCCCAACGCTGGCACGAGATCGCCTCGGTCTTCTCGCGAAATGCCATCCTTCGCGGGGCGTTCGACAAGTTCGCACAGGGCAAGCGCAAGAGAGGCATGGAGCCGCTCGGCGAATCCTTCCTCAAGGATATCGAAGGATGGCGCGATCTCCTTGCCCGTGAGATCGCATCGAGCAACCCCGGCATCACCGTCGATGATCTCAACTTCGCCGTTCAGCGCACCATCGACCGCATCCTCTTCCTGCGCATCTGCGAAGATCGCGGCATCGAGCAGCCTCACAACCTGATGCAACTGCTCAACGGCGACAGTGTCTACGCTCGCCTCGGCCAAATCTTTCGGGGAGCCGATGATCGATACAACTCCGGAATCTTTCACTTCCCAGCAGCCGGGAAGAAGCCAGATCCCGACCGGGCTGAGCCGCCCGATGATCTCACGCTCGATCTCAAGATCGATGACGACCCGCTCAAACAGATCATCCGTGGCCTATACGACATGCCGGGGCTGTTCACGTCGTACGCCTTCGCCGTCATCCCGCCGGAAATACTCGGTCACGTCTACGAACAGTTCCTCGGCAAGGTCATCCGCCTCACGGCCAATCACCGCGTCAAGATCGAAGAGAAGCCCGAGGTTCGCAAAGCCGGCGGCGTCTATTACACGCCCGCCTACATCGTCGATTACATCGTCAAGAACACCGTCGGCAAACTTGTCGAAGGCAAGTCGCCCAAACAGGCACAGAAACTGCGCATCCTCGACCCCGCAAGTGGTTCCGGCTCCTTCCTGATCGGCGCGTACCAGTCCCTTCTCGATTGGCACCTGCGCTGGTATCTTGACAACGACTCGGAGAAGCATTGCAAGGGCAGGAACCCCGCCCTGATGCGCATTCATTCGCCATCGCTCGATGGGGAGCGCGATGCGCCCAGGACCAAGAGCAACGGCCGTTACGACTACCGCCTCACGACCGCCAAACGCAAAGACATCCTGCTCAACTCCATTTACGGCGTGGACATCGACCCGCAGGCCGTCGAGGTCACGAAACTCTCACTGTTGCTCAAAGTTCTTGAAGGCGAATCGCAGGAATCCATCGCCGCCCAGATGAAGTTTCTCCATCAGCGTGCACTGCCCGACCTCGGCCGTAACATCAAGTGCGGCAACTCACTAATCGGCGATGATTTCGATGACAGCCAACTCTCCGAAGAGGAGCGAAAGAAGATCAACAGGTTCAACTGGGAGACAGCGTTTCCCCAGATATTCAAGAGCGGTGGGTTTGATGTGGTGATTGGGAATCCGCCCTATGTTCGGATTCAAACTACCGTCGGCAGCGAGACTGCGTATTTTGCTCAGCGTTATGAGACTGCGATTGGGAATTTTGACATCTACTGCCTATTCGTTGAGCGCGCACTGAGTCTACTTAAGAGGCGAGGTGCATTTGGGTACATCATTCCCCACCGGTGCTTCAAGACAGAGTACGGCCAAGGTTTGCGATCGATTCTGTCAACAAACGCCGTCCCTTCGCACATTGTGGATTTCGACGGGTTCATGGTCTTTGACAACACCAGCATCAACACGTGCATTCTGATCATCGCCCGTGACTCCTGTGACGCACCCGACTACGTACGCGTAATATCGCCAGCAACAGCCGTCGCAGACGTGAAGGCGTCGCTCGAATCCGGAACAAACGGAGTGCTGGACCGAGGCCCGATCGAAACCAGATTGCTTTCATCTGCCCCGTGGGTGTTCGTCCGACCAAAAGAAACCGCGCTTTGGGATCGCCTCGCGAGCGTTCCGCACACGCTGGCGGACTTTTCGGAAGAGATTTTTCAAGGCCTAAAGACGGGGGCAGATTCTGTGTTTGTTGGCGAATTCACACGCCGGACAAAAGCGTTGACGCGTTTTCGTTGCCGAGTCGACTGCAAGCAGTACGAGCTTGAAAGCGATATCGTGTTTCCGCTTGCGAAAGGCGGACAAATGCAGCGATATGATCTTCAGCCGGCAATACGTTGCATCATTTTCCCGTATAGGGATGGGTCGCTCCTGAAGTGGAACGAGCTTCAGAAACTCTATCCTCGCATCGCGCAGTATCTGAAGCGGCATCGACAAATACTTGAATCACGAGATCGAGGACGGATGAAGGGGCCCATGTGGCATGGGTATAGTCGGAATCAGGCGTTGACGTCCGTCAAAGCGGCCAAGATTCTCGTTCCAGACTACTACGCTCGCGCGTCCTACTGCTTCGATTCCGCTGGAGAAGTGATGTTTTGCGGCGGCGGAGCGGGGGGATATGGAATCATACCGAAACGCAATGTCAACCCGCATTACTTGCTGGGCTGCGTGAACTCCAACCTAGTTGATTGGTATCTTCAAAAGATAAGCATGCGCGCCTATCAAACAGCGTTCATGTACACGAAAAAGTATCTGGTGAGGCTCCCCATCCGAACCATCGACTTCTCGAACAAATCCGACAAAGCCGCGCACGATCGCGTGGTGAAACTCGTGGATCGGATGGTTGACCTGCACAAGAAACTGGCGGCGGCGAAGTCGCCGCTCGACAAGGAACGCATCCCGCGCGACATCGAAGCCACTGATCGGCAGATCGACAAACTTGTGTACGACCTTTACGGTCTGACAGATGAGGAAATCTCGATCGTCGAGACCGAGTAGTGGTGATCGACAACAGCCTGTTTCCCAATCCAGTCAAGTGTGGGCATTGCGAATCAGTACAACGCGATTGCTGCGCCGTAGCAGCGGGCAATGCTCGTGACCTGCCCCC
The DNA here is from genome assembly GCA_022568135.1 of Planctomycetota bacterium. Classification (GTDB taxonomy): domain Bacteria; phylum Planctomycetota; class Phycisphaerae; order Phycisphaerales; family SM1A02; genus JADFFQ01. Next base: position 48,119 of record JADFFQ010000017.1, read on the forward strand.
GTTTTATGTGCCAACCGCTATGAGAGTCTGAACAGGGTAACAGGCAGAAAAAGTGTCAGGATGAGTCATTCGAATCGTGCCGGTTTCGATACTCATCCTGAACTGCGGTTGCCTCGGTTGGCGTGTTACTGCGGCGCGAGGCGGCCGATGACTCGCGGGCGAAACGGGAATGCCTGGTAGACGCTTCGCAGATCATCAAGCGTAACCGCGTTGATGCGCTGCAGTTCATCTTCAAGCGATAGGTACCGGCCGGTGTACGTCCACAGCCGTCCCAACCGTTGCATACGCCCGGCAGGCAACTCCCCTTGGAGTGTCGCACCAGTGGCGATCTTGCTGCGGACCCGCGCTAGATCGTCCTCGGTAAGGGAATCGACCAACCCGTCGATCTGCTCGCACGCCACCTGTTCGACGCGGTGGGCGTCGTCGGGCGAGCACACGTAATAGAGCATGTACTCGCCCACACGATCGCGCCCATCGTATCCAACGCGGGCTTCCTCCGCCAAACCGGTCTCGATCAAGGCCCAATAGAGCCGCGATCCTTCCGCATCGCCGAGGATTTGAGCCAGCATCGCCGCCGGATAGCGTCGTTCGTCCTGTATGGGTGGCGCCGGCGCGGCCATGATCGCATAGTGGCGGTTCACCTTCGCCGAGCGAATCGTGAACTCGTCGTCAACACATTGGAGCGCGGGGTACCGTCGGCGTGGCTGGGTGGTTTGCCACTGGCCGCAATGGCGTGACAGGCGCTGCACCATCACGTCGAAATCGAGCCGCCCGGCCAGCGCGACCGTGGTGTTGTCGCCCGAGTACCGTCGCGTGAAATATTCCTGCATCTGGGCAGCGGTAAGGCGTTCGATAGTTTTGGGGGTCCCCAGCACGCGATGACTCAGCGGGTGGGTGCGGTAGTACGCCTCCATCGTCCGCTCGTAGAGGACCCAGAACGGTTGGTCCTCATACATCGCGATCTCTTCGAGAATGACACCCTTCTCGTCGTCGAAGTCCTTCTGACGCAGAGCCGGTCGAAGGATGTCGGCCAGGATTTCCTGGGCTCGAGGCAAATGCTCCGGCAACGCGTGCGCCCAGAATGCGGTCACCTCGCCGCTTGTGTACGCATTGTGATCGGCCCCGATTTCGTCAAACTGCCGGTCAACGTCCGCCGCCGTTCGCGTCTCGGTGCCCTTGAACATCATGTGCTCGAGGAAATGGCTGACCCCCATCACCGCGGGATCTTCATCGCGGCCGCCGGTATTGATAAAGAATCCGATCGCGGCGGTGTGGGCCTGGGAATCCACCTCGCCAATCACCACAAGGCCGTTGTCCAGCGCCGCCTGTTTGAATTGGACAGCCATGCTGCCAGGATAGCGGCAATCCGAAGGCGAGCGTTGGAAGATTGCGATTCCAGCCATCGCCGCAGCGCGAATCCGCAAGCGGCGCGGTGCGAAGCCGCAAGCGGCGCGGTGCGAAGTCGCAAGCGGCCCGGCGCGAAGTCGCAAGCGGCGCGGCGCGAAGTCGCAAGCGGCGCGGCGCGAAGTCGCAAGCGGCGCGATCTTACGCGCGAGCGTAGACCGCGCGGATGCATTGCACGGAGGGGTCCTCGTCGTCGGAAAACGAGCTGACCGGCCCATCGGGGACCAGCCCGGCCAACGCGGTCGCCTCCCGCAGCTCATTCTCCGTAAGCGGCCACGGCGGACCGTCGTGAAGGGCGACCGGATCATCGGCGCCGCGGCAGATAAGCAACAGGCGCCCGCGCGGCGTCATCAGGTCGGCCAGCGCCGCAACGGTCCGGTTGCGAAGGTCGGGCGTGAGCGACTCAATGTTGTGGACCTCCACGACCAGGTCGAAGCGTCGCCGCCAGCGAGCCGGCGGGTTGAACAGGTCGGCCTGGCGGTAGCAATCCACGTGGTCCGGGTCCAGGCGATTGGCCCACCGGACGGCGGTCGCGCTGCAATCAAATGCGGTCACCTCATAGCCTCGTCGGATGACCTCGCGGGCATCGTCGCCCAGCCCGCAACCAACCACCGCCACGCGGGCCCCGCAGCGAACCAGCCCTGGCGCGACGGCGTTGAACCAGTTGACCAGGGCCGGGCTCGGTCGGCGATCCGACCAGGGAATCCGGTGCGGGTCGCCATCCGCTTCGGTATAGATCGACTCGAAGTAATCGACCGTCGTGGCTGTCAGCTCTGTGGTTGTGGGCATGATCCGCTCCCATCGGCCTCGAGGCGGCGCGGCTCAAGGGTGATCCAGAATAACCAATCTGGGCCAATTTGGCTATGGAAATCAACAAATCAAGTGCGAGCAACAACTTATAGGCATGTTCCGGAACGCAGAATCTTCCTAGATTGCCAAGTTTGGGCCAACATTACGCCTCATCATCGCACCGGCGTGCGTGGGGGGCAATTCGGCCTGGCAGCCGCGGATGCATATCCGCGGGCAATATCCTCGCGGCAAGGGACCGGCGAACTCGCGGGGGTCAACCGCTGGGCACAGGGTGTTACATGGCGCTCATGCTCACGCGTGGATTATCCGGCCTTCGGTGGCGAGCGCCGCTTCATGGATTCCCTCAGCCATCGTCGGGTGCGCGTGGATCGTGGAGATGATGTCCTCGGCGGTGGCCTCCAGCCGTTTGGCCAGGCCCAGCTCGGCGATGAGCTCCGACGCATCCTCGCCAATGATATGTGCACCCAGGATTTCTCCGTAGGGTTTGGAGGTGATGATCTTCACCAGCCCGTCGGTCGCGCCTACCGCGATCGCCTTGCCATGGCTCTTGAGCTGGAACTTGCCCACCTGATAGTCGATGCCCTTTTCCTTGACCACGCGCTCGGTCATGCCGATCGAGGCGATCTGCGGGTTGCAATAGGTGCAGCCGGGGATCGACTCGTAATCCACGCCGAGCGTGCGGTGACCGGCGATCCGCTCCACGCATGTGACCGCTTCCTCCGAGGCCAGGTGGGCCAGCCAAGGCGGGCCGATGACATCGCCGATCGCATAAATCCCCGGAACATTTGTCTGGTAGGTCGGCTCGGCAACATCCCGGTAGTCCACCTTAATATGGTCCTTCTCGACCGCAACGCCCAGACTGTCATCAAACAGCCCGTCGAACCGTCCCTGCACGCCGACCGCGACGAGAACAACCTCACAATCAATCGTCTGCGTTTGGGATTCGTCGTTGACATCAACGATCGTGACCGTATGCCCGCTGTCGGGACCGGCATCGATCGCCTTGACTGTGTGGCCGGTATGAATGGTCATCCCCTGCTTGGCGAACACGCGCTGCGCCAACTTGCAAACATCGTCGTCTTCAATAGGCAGGATTCGATCGAGAATCTCCACCACGGTCACTTGGGTCTCCAAGGCATTATAAAAGTAAGCGAACTCCATTCCGATCGCGCCGGAGCCGACGATGAGCATCGACTTGGGCTGCTTCGGGAGGTTCATCGCTTCATATGAAGAGATGATCGACTTGCCGTTGCAAGGCGCGAACGGGAGCTGCTTCGGGGCCGCACCGGTTGCGATAAGGACACGATCAGCGGTCAAGGTCATCTTCGGCTCCCCGGTCCCCGCGCCGCTGTAGTAGTCGCCGGTGGGCTCATACACCGCGACCTGGCACGGGCTGTGCGCAGTCTTACCACCAAGAATCGTGGCGTGACCTTGATGATGGTCGACCTTGTTCTTCTTGAACAGGAATGCCACCCCATTGTTGAGGGTCGAAGTGATGTCGCGGCTTCGCCCGATGACCTTGGACCAGTTGAGCTTGACGCGCTCGAACTCGAGCCCCCATTGATCGCCGTGGGTCACGGCTTCACGATACAGCTCTGCGTTGTGCAGCAGGGCCTTGGTCGGGATGCAGCCCCAGTTCAGGCATACGCCGCCGAGCTTGTCGCGCTCCACGCAAGCGGTGGTCAGGCCGAGCTGTGCGGCGCGGATGGCGCCGACGTATCCACCCGGCCCGCCGCCGATGACAATCAGGTCGTAATGCTTCGCCTCCGCCACGATTCATGATCCTTCCTGTGTTTAGTCGAGCAAGGCCGGGAATTGTACAGACACCGCCGATCGGCTGACGAGCGGTGCATTGACGACCGCCCAGCGCCCTCCTAGCATCGGCTCTGTTTTGGCCGCCGTCGGGAGTCTACCGGTGCGAACCGCCGTTATCAGCGACATTCACGCGAACCTCGAAGCGCTGCAAGCGGTGCTCGATCATATCGATACCCAAAACGTCGATCGCATCATTTGCCTCGGCGATATTCTGGGCTACGGCCCGAGCCCGGTCGAGTGTGTGGACCTCGTGGCCGAGCGGTGTGAATGGTCGTTGATGGGGAATCACGACTTCGGCGTCCTCTACGAGCCGACCAACTTCAACGTCGCCGCCGAGCAAGCCGCGTATTGGAGTCGCGAACAGTTCGACCTGGAGTCGGACAACGGCATTTCCGCCAAGCGGTGGGAGTTCCTCAGTCGGCTGCGGGTACGGGTGCTCGAAGACGATTTCCTGTACGTACACGGCACGCCGCGCCGGCCCATCAACGAGTACCTTTTCCCAGAGGACGCGTTGAATTCCCCGGTGAAGATGCAGCAGATCTTCGAGCTCGTAGAGAAGTACGCGCTCGTCGGCCACACCCACGTGCCCGGGGTGTTCACCGACGAACCGGACTTTTACCCCCCCGACGATCTCGACGGCGTCTACAAGCTTGACGGCGAAGACAAGGCGATCATCAACCCCGGCTCCGTCGGCCAACCCCGCGATCTCGACCCTCGGGCCAGCTATGTCATCATCGAAGACGATTGCGTTCGCTTCTTCCGACTGGAGTACGATATCGATGCGGTTGCCTCGAAGATCCGCGCCACGCCCCAACTGCTCGACTGGCTCGGTGAACGGCTTTACGAAGGCCGATAGAGAGCCGTCCGCGTCGTACGTCCGGCTTGGCTTGCTTCGCAACCGTCGATCCTTATACATATGAATCCTCGCGCCCGTCGCATCATCATTCCGCTGGTAGTCCTGGGCCTCGCAGTCGGCGTCGTTCTGTCCGTGGTCTTTTCACCGCCGCGAACGACACCGGCCACCGGTAGCGCCGCCCAGTCGAACGACGCCGAGTCTGATCAAACGCCGACCGATTCGGCTCAATCGGCGGTCGCCTCGGACCAGTCGCAAGACGCTTCGAGATCGGAGCCGGATTCCGGGGACGACCCAGATACCGATATCGGCGAGCAACAGACGACGGAGGCGTCGGCTGCACCCGCAGAATCGCCGGCCACCCTACGGGCCGTCGCGCCAACTCCCGGCGGCGCCGCTCCGGAGGCGGGGGTGGAGGCACAGGCGCTCGGCTCACTCGATCCGACGGTAGCGAAGCTTTACATCGAGCTGACGCCGGTCGGGGCCGGGATCTCAAACATCACCTTGTCCGAGCATTGGCAGACCGCCGCTGACACCCGCCGCGCCGAGGCGCACTACAAGGCTGTCAAGGCTGGTGACCCTTCACCTCCCGAACGGCCGCACGATGACAAGCGATACGTCCTGCAAACAACGCAGCTCTACCGGTGGGCAGCCGGGGGTCAACTGCAGGAAAAGGAGATCCCGGTTCTTGCGTCCGCTGCGATCGTCATCAACGGCCGGGTCGTTCGGCTCGATCAAGCCAATAGCGTGTGGACCGAGACCGCCTACGGCCGCTTCGAGACAACGATCGTCGATGAGAACGGGCAGCGGATCGTGGACATCGTGCGCCAGTTCGTGTACGGCGGCGGGTACGACTTTACGATCCTGCAGCGGCTGACGAATCAAACGAATCAGTCGCTCGACGTGAAGTGGATTCAATACGGTCCCGGCGATCTGCGCAAGGATCGGGCGGCGTACCTCGATCGCCGGCGGGCGCGCTTCGGATTTCTCGCACACCCGAGCTTGTATCCGGATCGCGTCGAATCCAAAGACAACGATCTACTGCTTGAGCGCATAGACCTGCTCAAAAAGGCCGACAAGGCTGTCGACGCGGGGGAGGCCGGCAACCTCGTGGCAAAAGACGAACACTTGACCTTGTGGCCCAACGACACTTCTCGGGAGAAGGAGTACGTCCTCGCATGGTTCGGTACCGTCAATCGCTACTTCGGGCTTACCGTCCATCCCATCCTCGATGAGTCGGGCCAAGGATCGAAGTCGTTGGAGGAAATCGTCAGCGAAATCCGGTTGCAAGTATCGGAGCTCGACGATCAACCGAAGATCGTTTTCACCGGCCTGTACAGTCCGGTTCGGTCAATTGGTCCCGGCGAGGAAACCGCGTTTGATCTCGGCGTCTACGCCGGGCCGCTCCAGCGCGATGTGCTCGGCGAGCAGCAGCCCTTCGCGGCGCTGGCGATGGACGGGCTGATCCTGTACCAGATGTCGGCCTTCTGCGCGATCTGCACGTTCCAATGGCTGGCGCACTTCTTGATCGGATTCCTCTCCGTCGTTCATGCGATTACGTTCGACTGGGGGCTGTCCATCATCATTCTCGTGTGTGTGGTCCGCACGCTGCTGCATCCCCTGACAAAGAAGGCGCAGATCAATATGCAGCGGTTTGGCAAGGTGATGAGTGAGATCAAGCCGGAGATCGACAAGCTCCAGAAGAAGTACAAGGACCAGCCGAAGAAACTGCAGCAGGAGCAGATGCGGCTCATGCGCGAGCGCGGGGCCAATCCGTTGCAGATGCTCGGCTGCCTGCCCATGTTCCTCCAAACGCCGATCTGGATCGCCCTGTATGCGATGCTGTACTTCGCGTTCGAGCTGCGTCACGAGCCGGCATTCTGGGGATTCTTCCAACTGTTCTGGGGATGGCCTTTCCTAGCTGACCTCTCCAGCGCCGATCACTTCTTCTGGCAATTCAACACGCCGTTCAATCTGTTCGCCAATGTTAATGTAACGGGGCTCAACCTCCTGCCGATCCTTATGGGCGTGGTTTTCTACATACAACAGAAGTACATGTCGCCGCCGCCCAGCGCGTCGATGACCAAGGAACAGCTTCAGCAGCAGAAGATCATGAAGGTCATGATGGTGGTCTTGTTCCCGATCATGCTTTATAACGCACCGTCGGGATTGACGCTGTACATCTTCACGTCAACCCTTATCGGGATCATCGAGAGCCGCTACGTGCGCAAGCACATCAGCGAGATGGACCTCGCGCCGAAGAAAAAGCCCAAGCCCAAAGCGAAGCGCAAGCCCAAGGATATGCAGGCTCGAGCGTATGCCGACGCCATCGAGCGCGCCAAGGCGAAGCGCAAGCCTCCGCCGAAACACTATAAGAAACGCTAAGGCTAGGCTGTCGGACCGCCGTGGATTCCTCCAGCACAATTCTGGCCGTTGCCTCACCACCTGGATGCTCTGCACGCGGTATCGTCCGGATCAGCGGCGATCAAACCTTCGATCTGTTGGCTGAACACGTCGAACCCGATGTACGATCGCAACACGGCGCTCTACTTTGCCGCTTGCGGCTTCGCGCTCATGACCTACCAGTGTTGATCTTGTCTTTCCGCGCTCCTCATTCCTACACGGGCGAGGACGCGGCTGAGCTTCAGATGCCGGGCAATCCAATCCTGCTAGAGCGCGTGATTGACGAACTCCTGGCCACGGCGCAGGCAAACGGCATCGACGCCCGCCGCGCCGAGGCGGGGCAGTTCACGGCTCGAGCGTACTTCCATGGAAAGATGACACTCACGCAGGCGGAAGGTGTGGCCAGCGTGATTGCGGCTCAATCCGACGCTGAGTTGCGCGCCGCTCGGCTCCTCGCCGCGGGGAAGCTCGGCCTGTTCGCCCATGCGCTCGCCGACGAGCTCGCCTCCGCGCTGGCCCTGGTCGAGGCAGGTCTCGACTTCACCGACCAGGAGGACGTCGTCCCCATTACTCCCCAGGACCTGCACGATCGACTCATCTCGCTCGATCACCAGATCGAGGCGCAACTTGACCGCGCGATCGGGATGGAGCGGTTGGAGGCAATCCCCTGGGTCGTCCTGATCGGCGAACCAAACGCCGGCAAGTCCACGCTGTTCAATGCGCTGCTCGGCACGCAGCGAGCGGTGGTGTCGCAAATCCCCGGGACGACGCGCGACGTTCTGACCGAGCCGTTGCAGATCGAGACGGATCACGGCCCGGCCGAGGTGATGCTCGTTGATCTCGCCGGCGCCGCAGACGCCGTCGATCAACTTGACGAACTGATGCAGGCTTCAGCCCGCAGCGCGATCGACCGGGCCGAGCTGATCCTGCGCTGTGTACCCACTGATCAGCCGCTTGCGGCTTCGCGCGCTGTCAATGCAGCTGAGATCGTCCTACGCACGAAAGCTGATCTCACCTCAGCGAAGCCAAGCGCATCAGGCCTGTTCCTCAGCGCCGAAACTGGCGAAGGCCTTGACGAGCTTCGCCGCATCATCGCACAACGACTCTCCGATCACGCCGTCAGTCTCGCCGCGGATGCGCTCGCGCTGCGCCCCCGCCATGAGGCGGCCCTGCGCGCCGCTCATTCCCATCTCACCACAGCACGCCAATCTCTCGCCGAAAAAGGGGACGGGAGTCTTTTTCCGCACGGCCTTCTTCAACCGGAGCTGACCGCAGCCTCGATGCGCCTGGCGCTGAACGAGCTATCACGGCTGGCCGGCGACATTACGCCTGACGATGTGCTCGGGCGAATCTTCTCAACCTTCTGCGTCGGCAAATAAACCCCGATTACCACCAAAAGGGGTCGGGAGTCGTTTTTAGTTGCCCGACCATGAATCTCGAACCTACAGTTCTGGGGATGGATTCCCTCCACCTCAGCTACTTCTTCGTCTCGCGCCGCGGCGACACCGGTCACGCGTGGTTTTGGACCTCTCTTCATTGGGTCGCAACGCTCGCTTTCGTCGGCGGGGCCGTCATCGGTTTCGCGTTGCATGCGGAGTTGAAGGATCGGATCCCACCGAATCCCGATGCGATACGGGCCCTACATATCACGTGGATATGCTCGGGTAGCGCGGCGGGGATCTTCGTCTTACGGCGACGGATGCTCTGGCTACTCGATTGAAACCTTTAGCAACGAACGAATCACGAACGTCGTTCGAAGTCGGCGACGCTGAGCCTGATCTTCATCAACGTGCTGGGATATCGTCGGCGAAGCTCCTGCTCCAGGCCTTGGCGTAGCGCGCGATCGAGCTCGTACTTGGTCGAGGCGGAGTCGCACTGCACGTGCCCAACGCCGCCGCGCACCCCTACCACTCGGCTGTGCCCTTCCAACTCAGCCGGCACCAGCTCGGACCACAGATCAATCAGGCTCCCGAGCCGGCGCTGTGTTCGGCGGGCGTCATCGGCCATCGACCCGACGAGCCGGCCGATCGACACCTCCCGCTCCGGTCGCCGTCGGTACTTGCGAAGCTGCTCGATCTGCGTCGCCGCATCAGCCACGCGCGAATCGTACTCGGTTGCGAACCCGCGTGTGCCGAGGGAGCCGCCAGACTCCGCGCCCAGCATTGAGACGCGATCTCGAGCCAAACGCGCGGCAGCAACACCGGGCTTTAATTGAGACCATTCAAACGCAAAGATGTCGTAAGATAGCCAACGAACGCTGCTATATCACAGCAATAGCACGAAGCTACATGCTTTACACCCGATCATGCGGTCTTTTTGCCTGATCGTCCGTGATCGATCGGTCAGCTATTCGTAGGCGCAGGCCATCGGTGGTCATTTTGACGGTCGCTCGGATCGAGCAGTCCTCGACCAGACAGGAAACGACTTGGGCACGTTTTTCGTTGGATAGGCGATTCATACTGACCATTATACTTGATCGGTCAAGCGATATCAAGCGTAAAGTGCATGAATCTGTACATAATACTGTACAATATTACTCCGTCATTTGGCTATATTCTAGTGGACAAATCGCCGAGTTTTATGTACACTTGACCATGCCATGTGTACATAGCTGGAGTTAGTTTTAGCTTCGCGGTTGTACGGCAGAACCCACCACACAAGGACGGAGCATGACCACAGGTACCCTTGACATCACGGAGGCCCGGCGCCAATTCAACAAGCTGGGGGAACGTCTGCGCGACGAGCAGGTGATCTACATCACTCGTCACAACAAGCACGCATTCGCAGTCGTCGATATCGAGTTTCTTTCGTCTATCTTGGAAACGATCGAGATTCTTTCCGATCCCGAATCGCACCGCATGTTCATGGAAAGTCTTGAGGACATCAAGATGGGCAGACTCCACGATCACGAGGATGTCAAACGAGAACTGCTGTGACAGAACCACGAAAGGCGCGAATTGTCATCCAATGGACGACAACTGCCAAAGAAGGCCTCAGGTCGCTTCCGCTCGACGCCAGGAAGGGATTGCTGAAAAAGGCGGACAAGCTGTATGAAGGCGTGGATCCGCGTACAGCCAACAAACCGCTGAGGGGTCCACTCAGCGGCTTCTATCGAATCACGTTTTCCCGGTACAGAGCGGTTTATCGCGTGGAAGAGGAGGAGCTAGCTAGTGGTGATGTGCTCGTCCAGATTCGTGTCCTATTCATTATCGCTGGAATCAGAAAAGAGCGCAGCCGTGAAGACGTATACAAAGTCGCCGAACGGATCGTCGAATTCGGTCTGATCCAGATCGACGACCAGGCAGAGGAGTCTGACAGCAACTAATCCCTCTCCCACCTCTTCTTCGCAGCCCTTTGGGCGATCTCACGTCTTCGTTCCGCCGTTAGCTTCTTCGCCCTGGCCGGCCCGCCCTTCTTCCCACCCAAGCGACCTAGAGCGACAGCCGCCGGATTCTTCTTTGGCTCGGCTGGTTCCTCGACAGGCTCCACGTCGTCCGCCACCTGGTCCACGATGGACTTGGCGATCTCGTTGGCGTCACGCTTGCTTGAGCGTTTAGGCATATCTGATTATGGCATATCGGCGCTGATCCGGCCAGCCGATGATCGAGATTCGATATTCAACAAGTTATCCACATCATCTTGGGGCGTTTGACAAGACAGCCCCAAGATGTACGATTTGGTCTTGTTCACAGGGGGCCGGTATGTCCTGACAACCCATTAGCCGTCGATGCGCCCTCTGTGAACAACGAGCTATGTGCATCGGCGGTTTTCTCGTTTGCCCCGCGGTTACGGGGCAGGAAGGTTCTCCTACGATGAAGTTCAACATCTACAAAGACAAAGTTGGTGAATGGCGGTGGCGATTGCGCGCTGCGAACAATGAGATCATCGCTGCGGGCGAAGGCTACAAGAACAAAGTTGATTGCCTACACGCCATTGATCTAGTGAAAAGCAGCGCAGGTGCGCCTGTTGAGGAAACTACATCCTAAACATCGTCAACAGGGATAATCTCGACGTCTGTTGGCGGCCCATAGTCCCACCGTACATCAGACAGAATCTGCTGCACCCGCCGTATTTGGACGCGCAGCTTGTTGTTGAGCACGGGCATCAGCGCATCCGCTAGCTGGGGCAGGGTCGCTTCCAGTGCGCCCAAGTCATCCTCGTTGATCTGGAACAGCTTCGACATAGCTACATGCTAGGTAAGCAATCCGCGCGCCATTGAAACTGACCCACCACCCGATCATGCGGCCTTTTTGCTTGATCGTTCGCGATCGAGCGGCTTTTCGTTCGACGCCTGTTTCGGCGTGGCGGCGGGCAGTCGCAGTGTGAACGCCGTCCCCTCGCCAAGCTTTGTACTGACGGTGATCGTGCCGCCGGCCGCCTGAATCAGGTGCTTGCACACGGCCAAGCCGAGCCCCGACCCCTTTCGCGGGGCATCCGGCCGGCCCTTGGTCACGAAGGGTTCGAACAGTGTCCGCTCGATCGCCGGCGGTATCCCGGGACCGGTGTCGGCAATGGTGATCTGCATCATGCCCCGGTCGATCGCCGAGGCGGTCACATACACCTCGCCGCGCTTGCCGCTCAGGGCGGTGAAGGCATTGAGCAGGAGATTGATGATCACCTGTTGGAGGGAGACGGGCGGCATCTGCACCGCAAGCGACGGATCGACGTCCGTGTGGAGCTGTATCCCGTCCTTGTCCGGCTTGCGCGCCAGGCAGGCCAGCGAAGCGTCGACCGCGTTCTTGATAATGGCCGGTTCGTTCTTCGGTCCACCTGGCCGGGCGAACCCAAGCATGGCCTCGGCGATTGTCGAGGCGGCTTCGACGCCGGCGATCGCCCGGTCCAGGGCCTTGGCCTGAAGATCAGCATCGCCGGGATCGGACTTGGCCAACTGTGCATAGCCGAGCACCGGCGTGAGAATGTTGTTGATCTCGTGGGCGATCGAGGCGGCCAGCGTGCCCAGCGTCGCCAGCCGGTGAACGTGCTCGATATCCCCGTGCAGATCTTGGAGCGTCCCCCCCGCCTGCTCGAGGTACTCGAGGGCTTCTTCGGCTGCAGTCGGTGCGTCACGATTGGTCATGGGTCGGCCGGCCTTTCCCCTCCCGTCAGGAACCTACTCATGGGCGTATCGGCAGTGGATCACCTCAACTCAAGCCCACGGCCCCCGCCTGGGGAAACACCCTGGCCCGGCCTACGGACCACACAACCGGTTTCTCACGGAGCGGGGGCCCAGCGGCCCTGCCTCTTGACGGCGGCGGGGTAGGCCAGGTCAAGCCGCCGGTTCAGCGCAGTTGCCACGAATGGGCTAGTTCTGCGAGAAACTTGTCCGATAACGCTCAGGTCGCCGTGTGTGTTCACACTTGTTCCACGTGGAACAACCGCGTACAAGCGGAGTAACCAACCCCTACTCGGGAGCACGACCCCATGGCCTTACGCCGACACGATCGATCGCGCCGCCGCCTCGGGCGCGGTCTGGACAGTCTCATGTCCACGCCGGTCCAGATCGAGACCAAGCCTCAGCCAGCCTCCGATCAACGAAGTTCGCCGGCCACGGCCGAAGCGGTCATGCGGGCCGGCCAGGTTCAGCCGGTAGATCCGCCCTCCCAAGACCCCGGCGGGATTCAGATGATCCCGGCCGACGAGATCCATCCGAACCCCAACCAGCCGCGAAAGCACTTCGACGAGGCCAGCCTCCGGTCGCTAGCGGCCTCCATACGCAGCGCCGGGTTGATGCAGCCGATCGTCGTGCGCCCCAGCTTGGCCGGGGGGGCCGGGGGGTTCCAACTTGTGGTGGGCGAGCGGCGCTGGCGTGCGGCCCAGCTCA
>JADFFQ010000058.1 GCA_022568135.1 Planctomycetota bacterium
TTGGCGAACATGATCAGCACGTGGAGCATCAGCGGCAGCATCACGTAATACATCAGCCCAATGCCCGCGGCAGTCAGAATCGCGCTGCCGGGCACAAGGAAGTGCACAAACCTTCGTTCGTGGCGATACAGCCCCGGCCGAATGAATTCCCACGCCTGCCAGAGGATCCACGGGCCGGAGAGAATCACTGCCGCGATCACGCTCAGCTTGAACTTGGTGACGAGGAACTCCGGCGGGCTGAGAACCTGAAGATCGCTTGGCAGGTTGTGCTGCCGAAGCACGGTAAAGACGGGCAACAGCAGCCACTCGATGAGCCAATCGCTGACAAAGAACGCGATGATGCACAGCGGAAGCGGCACGGCCAGGGCGAGAATGACTCGCCGGCGCAGTTCATCCAGGTGGTCGCCGAAGGTCATCGTCTGTCGGTCTGGTGGATCGTCTGCTTGCATGGCGCACGTTTGACCGGCTGGGGCCGCTGCGTCCGGGCCAACCCCTCGGCACAGCGATTGGCTTATAGGATCAGTGTAGCCGCAGCTCAAAGAGCGGCGCGACGGTCGCTGTGCTCGGCCGCCGGATTGCGGGTGGTGCGCACCAGAGGCGTGCTATACTGCACCGTTCTCGACCGCTCGTGCAACGATGGCACAGACCAAGGACTACTATGAGTTGCTCGGCATCGATCGTAGCGCGACCGCTGAGCAGATCCGCAAGGCGTATCGCCGGCTTGCTCGCCAGCTCCATCCGGACGTCAATAAGTCGCCCCAAGCGGCGACGCGCTTCGCCGAAGTCCAGGAAGCATACGAAGTGCTGTCCGATGCGAAGAAGCGCAAGGCCTACGACCGGTTCGGGCACTCGGGGGTGGGCGTGGGGCACCGCCCGGGGGGCTTCGGTGGCGGCGGTTGGAGCGCCACCGACATTGGCCCCAACAGCCCTTTCGATGCGACACAGTTTGCCGATTTGTTTCAGGATATCTTCGGCCGTGGCGGCGGCTCCCCGTTCGAAGCCGGGGCCGCCCGCCACCCCGGGGCCCATCGGGCCGCGCCGCAGCGCGGGCAGAACCTGCACCACACGTTGACCGTCAGCTTTATGACCGCAGCGCTGGGCGGCCGCGAAGCGGTCCGTCTCGCACTCGGCCATGGCCCGCCGCAAACCATCACCGTGAAGATTCCGCCCGGCATCGACTCCGGCGCCCGGCTGAGGATCAAGGCAAAGGGCCATCCCGGACGAGGTGGCGGCGCCGCGGGCGATCTTATCCTCACCGTCCAGGTCCCCAAGCACCCGTACTTTCAGCGCGATCACCTTGATCTGCTCATTGACGTGCCCATCACCATTGCCGAGGCGACGTTCGGGGCCAAAGTCACCGTGCCGCTGCTGAGCGGGTCCGTCGAGATCAAGGTCCCCCCCGGAGCCTCCAGCGGGCAGAAACACAGAGTCAAGGGCAAAGGACTGACCGACGCCAAGGGCCGTCAAGGCGACTTCTATGCGGTGGTGCGGATCGTCGCCGACGAGCCCCTGTCCGAGCGAGGCCGCCAACTGATGAGGGAGCTGGCCGGGGAGTTGAAAAATCCCAGGAAATCGGCACCATGGGCCGATGACCTCGCCTCGCGGAACGACTAAGCTGGGCCACCCTCGCCTGCGGTGGGACCCCGGCTCGGCAAGACTCACGGATTCAATGGGTGGATTGGCGTGCTGAGAAAGCAGCATCGATTCTTCCGCAGCGTGTTGATGGCCGCGGACTTGACGATCATCGTCTTCGCGGTGGTTGCGGCATACTTCCTACGGTTCAAGCTCCTTGCCGACCTCATTCCTCCCAAGGACGCAGTGGTCAGCTATCCCAACCTTGCAATCCCTCTGGAGGTTGCCGCGCCGCTGATGATGCTAGCGATGCTCTGGGCGGGACAGTACCGGCCGCGGCGGGATCAGCAATTCCACCTCGAAGCGGCGGCAATTCTCAAAGGAACGGCCGTTGGCCTGGGCGCGACCATCGTCTCCGTAGCCCTGCTACAAAACATCCTCTTCCAGGGGCAACACTTCAGCGGATGGCAGTTCGCCATCTACGGAGTGTGCACGGCCGTCGCGCTGTTGACTTGGCGGTTCACCTTCCGCACCACACTGCGAGCCATCCGCGCCCGCGGCTGGAACCTTCGGCACGTGGCGATCATCGGCACGGGCCGGTTGGGGCAGTTGGTGTACCACACGCTGCGGCGCAACAGTTGGACCGGCATCGACCCCGTGTTCTTCATCAGCCACCACGAGACGACGTCGCGCAAGACGTGCCAGGATCTTGCGGTGAAGGGAGGGCTGGCTGATCTCGAGGCCACCCTCGACGCCGCCGACATCACCGGAATATTCATCGCTGTGCCAGGTCGCCTGGCGGCCGGGCTGCCCGATCTGCTCATGCGCCTGGAGCGCTACCCGATCGATGTGCGCGTGGTGCCCGATATGAACCCCAAGTACCTACCGATCAACATGTCGGCCAACGAGCTGGACGGCATGCCCATACTGTCCATCCGCGAATCGCCCCTGAATGGCTGGGGACGCGTCGCTAAACGCACGCTCGATCTGGTCGGCGGGCTGGCGTTGTTGGTGCTCTTCGCGGTCCCGATGATTGTGATCGCAGTGCTTCTGCGCCTCCCCGGACGCGGGCCGGTGATCTTTCGACAGCAGCGTATGAGCCTCAACGGTCAATGGTTCGAGATCTTCAAGTTTCGGACCATGGAGCATGTGGATGCTGAGCGCCAGGCCCTGGGCAACCTGAGCCGGGGTACCGACGCCTGGACCCGCCGGGATGACGAGCGAATCACTCGTATGGGCAAGTTCCTGCGCCGCACCAGCCTGGATGAGCTTCCGCAACTGTTCAACGTTCTGCTGGGCGAGATGTCACTCGTCGGCCCCAGACCGGAGCGGCCGGAGCTTATCAAGCAGTTTCGTGAAAACTGGCGCGGCTACATGCTCCGCCAGAACGTCAAAGCCGGGATGACCGGCTGGGCGCAGGTCAACGGGCTGCGCGGCGACACCAGCCTCCGCAAACGCCTCCAGTACGACCTTTTCTACATCCGCAACTGGTCGATCATGTTTGACCTGCGCATCCTGGGGTTGACGCTGTTCAAGGGATTCGCCCACCCCAACGCCCATTGATTCGATAGCCCCGGGCTTGCCCGGGCCTGTGCGCGGTTTGTGTGATCTGTTCCATGCCGACCATCAGCCCCCGGCAAGCCGGGGGCTATATTGTGGCGCGATATGTCGTCCCACGTACGCAAAGCCGTCGTGTTGCTCTCCGGTGGGGTGGATTCAACGACGACGCTGGCTGTTGCGCGGCACGAAGGCTTCCAGTGCCATGCCCTGAGCTTCGACTACGGCCAGCGCCATCGTTGCGAGCTGGAGGCCGCTTGCGGCTTCGCGAAATCAATCAACGTCGCCGACCATCGCATCGTCAAGATCGATCTGGGCGCCTTCGGCGGCTCGGCCCTGACCGCCGATCTCGATGTGCCCAAGGATCGGGGCGCCGAAGCGATGTCGCATGGCATCCCTGTCACCTATGTTCCCGCCCGCAACACAATCTTCCTGAGCTTCGCCCTGGCCTACGCCGAGGTGCTCGGCTCGACCGACATCTTCATCGGCGTCAACGCGATTGATTACTCCGGCTATCCCGATTGCCGGCCGCAATACATCCAAGCGTTCGAGGCCATGGCGAATCTTGCCACGAAGATGGGCGTGGAGGGCCGGCGCATCCGCATCCACGCCCCGCTGATCGATCTCACCAAAGCGCAGATCATCAAGCGCGGGATCGAACTCGGCGTGGACTATTCGCTGACGTTCAGTTGTTACGATCCTGATGCACACGGCCGGCCGTGCGAGCATTGTGACTCCTGCCTGCTGCGGGCCGAGGGCTTCCGCGCCGCCGGCATCGACGATCCCGCAGGTCCGTAAAACCGGTGATGTGAACCGGCTTCACGGAGCTGCTACCATATGCATTGGCACAACGTTGGGTGTGTTGAAGGGCCCACGTCCGTATGACTCAGGTCAAGGTGATTGTGGAAAGGCATTCCGACGGCTACGTGGCCTATCCGCTTGGCCTGAAGGGGGTGGTGGTCGGCGAAGGCGAAACCTATGAACAGGCCCTCGCCGATGTGACGTCGGCGATTCGTTTCCACATCGAGACCTTCGGCAAAGAGGTTCTGGACGACGAGTCGGCAATCCTGGAAGTCTTTGTAGCGGAGACGAGGATCGCGGGCTGATGTCGAAGTTTCCGGTCGATGCCCCCAAGGCCAAAGTCATCAAAACGCTGGAATCGCTTGGCTTTCGTCTGGTTCGCCAGCAGGAGCATATCGCGATGGTTCGTCAAGACCCCGACGGCTCGCGCACCCCGCTGACACTGCCGAATCACCGGCGGATCAAAGGATCAACGCTCCGCGCGATATGCAGCCAGGCCTCAATTCCTCGAGAGGAGTTTCTGCAAGCCTACGAGGAGGCGTGATCACGCCTGTCGCTGGCATTGCGATTCGTGTTTGAATCCGAGCCGCGGAATGCGTCGTCGGACCGCAGAGTCGCGCGTCAGTGGTCAACTCAGCAGCGAGACGACTTGGCGATACTCCGCCTCCTGATCAGCCGGGTCAATCGCCGTCTCGGCCACAACCTCCCGCAGCAGCAGCCTGAATCGCTTCCGCACGACCTTCAACGCTGAGGCCACGTGCACCGCCGAGGCAAACCCCAACTCCTTCGCAAGCTTCGCCAACGGCGGCGGCGACACCGCCCCAATCGCCGGCTTGACCGCGAACGCGTCGAACGCCGCCCAGTGCTTTGCCAGCCCGCCGTCAACAAGCGATCGCTCGCACCGCGCAAGCGCCTCTTCGAGCTGCACCATCGCCAATCGCCGCTCGAACGCCTCTTCGGGATCCACCTCCGGTTCACGCGCGAGGAAGCGTTCCTCCCGCTCCAATGCATCCAGTGAAAGACAACCCTCATCGGGTCGGCATTTCCGCGCCGACCGCCCTCCTCCCGTGATCGGCGAGAACCTCCTGGACCTCGTCCCCGGCCAGGCGCAGGCGCCCGGTCAAACGCCCGCTGCGAGCCCCCGCACCTTCGGGATAGCCGATGTAGTAGACCCATGAAGCCTTGACGAAACCCGCGGAGAAGCGCTGGTTGAACTCGTCATTGCCCGATATGGCGACGGCGAGGTTCGATCCGCTGACCTTCAGAAAATCCTCCAGGGTCCGGGTCGAGCAGAACCCCTGGAAGTCGCCTTCGGCGTCGAAGAGCATCGCGAACACCCGGTCCCGCAGATCGAGACCGTGAAAGTTGGACACGAATCGTTGATCGCCGATGCGTATCGCGGGTCCCGATGAGGAGAACTCGACGGGCCCCTCGAGCCGCAGGCTGAACCCGAGGTAGTCCGTGTCCAGGGCCTTGATGCGCTGCTCCTTGTCGGTGGCGAACCAGAGCCCCTCGTCGTGATCGAGCAGCGACCACCCCAGGTTTAGACGCGAGAACTCGTCGATGCCGAGCAGGTCCAGGATCGTTGGCGCAACGTCGAAGTGCGTGCCGCGCCCCTCCACGACACCCGGATCGATGCCGGGCCCGAAGACGAAGAACAGCAGCCGGCGATGCCCGCTCCGGCTGCGCAACTGGTCCCAGGCGGTGTTGCGCAGGGCCAGGTGATCGGCCATGACGACGATCAGCGTCTCGTCGTGACTCTCGCGCTGCCGGAGCCGCTCGATAAACCCCGCAAGCAACTGGTCCGTGCAATGGACGGCTTCGAGAATGGGGTTGTCGTTATCCTCCAGCGGCCTGCAGGATCGGGACGGGCGCCCATACGGGTGGTGCATGTCCAGCGTCAGCAGCGTGAGCAGGAAGGGCTCGTCCGCGGCCTCCAGATCGTCCAACTTCGTCTCGGCCAGCTGAAGCAGGGAATCGTCGTACAGCCCCCAGCCGTGGCGGTAGTGCGAGTCCGCGACCCGCGGCATCAGCTCCTCGCGTCCCAGCACCTCGTCGAAACCGTGGGCGCGGAGAAAGTTTCCCTTGCCGGCGAACTCGTTCGCGGCACCACCCATGAATACCGTGCGGTAACCGTAGGCCGAGAGGATATCTCCCAGGCAGTTGTAGCCCGGCAACGGGTTCTCGATGGCTCCCAGCGCGGTGTTGCCGCCGCCGCCGTCGTGATTGCGCAACAGCAGGGGCACGCCGCACTGCGACGCCACGATCCCGCCGATCGTCCAGCCGGTTCCGCGCACCTGGTGGATCGAGGGGAAGTCGAGAGCCTCCGACCGCAATCGGCGCAATCCGGGCACGATGTCGCCGAACACTCGCTCGTCGAAGTAGGTGGTCTCCAGACCCTCCGCGTAGATCAGGATGAGATTCCTCGGCCTCGACGGGAGCGGCCGCGGGACGATCGCGTCCCGGACCGCGGGCTGGACGAGATAGGTCCATCCGTCCTCGTCGCCGGACACGGAACGGGTGTGGGCCAGTGCGGACCACGCCGGGGCGTAGGTCAGCACGCTCAGCAGGGCCAGGGCGGCGACGCGTACGAGACCGACCCGCAGGGTTCGCCGTCCCGCGAAGTGCAACGGCCACACGGTGCACGCGACCACGTAGGCCAGGAAGAGCACACTGTTCAGGGTGTATTGCGAGAAGGCGACCCGGACGGTCACCGCGTCGAGATGGTAGAAGAACCGCGCGTTGAACCCCTCTCCCTGCAGGTAGAACGACGCGAAGAAGAAGCTGTTCACGAGACCGATCGTTCCCGAGACCAGCATCCACAGCGGGAAAAGGCGCCGGTCGGCGCGTTCGGACAATGCGATCAGCACGATTGGTGTGAGCAATCCGCTGACGAGGAAGTACCCGTACCCGTAGGCGCCGTAGCCCATCACGCAATACAGGGGAGGCACCAGGTGGCAGAGAATGAAGAGGATGCGACTAGCAACGGGCATCGGGAGATCGGCTGAGCGCGGGGTCTAAGGGCGGGGAAGCCGCGCTTGGAGACTATATCAGACGCTGTACGAGCTGCTCACGCAATCGCCGCAACGGCACCCCGCTGGCAGGTGGACGGCGGCCTCGACCCCGAACTCCCCGCTCAAGTACAAGCCTCTGCCGCCAGTTGGGCTACTGCCGCGATGGAGCCATGGGTGGGCCGCCCGCGACATGGCTGGACTCGCTGAGCCCCTGCGATGACGGAGAGGCAGCGATGGCGCTTTGTCGTTCAGGGCTCAGCCGGGGCGACACGCCCCGGCTCACCATGGCTGACACAGCCGGGTTCGCAGGCGCGCAGGGAGTGGATCAGATATCTAGGTTCTTCACTTCCAGTGCGTGCAGCTCGATGTAGGCCCGTCGGGCCTCGACGTCTTCGCCCATGAGGGTGGCAAAGAGCTGATCAGCATCGGAGGCGGTGTCCCAGGTGACGCGCAGCAACGTTCGCTTGTCCGGGTCCATCGTGGTCTCCCACAGCTCTTCGGGGTTCATCTCGCCGAGACCCTTGAATCGCTTGATCTCGATGCCGCGGCGGCCGATCTCGTGCAGTTGGCTCAGGATCGCGGGGATGTTGGCGACATGGGTGAGATCCGCTTTGGGCGAGTCGGGCTCGACCAGCCAGGCATAGCGCGTCGGCAACTTCTCGCCGGTGACCGATTCTTCCTGCACCAGCGCATAGTCATCAATGTTGATGCCGAACTCGGCGAGCTGTTCGAAGAGCTTTTGCAGCTCGCGATTCTCATGCAGCTCGCGGAGGGTAGCGACCTTCAGCCGGCTGCCGTCGCTTGGGCCGTTGCCTGCACTGAGATCGTCAAGGATGAAGTTGTTCGCCTTGATGAGCTGCTGGGCCTGCTCTTCGGACCAGCAGAGTTGCTCGCCGTCGGCCCAGCGAAGCTGATGCGTGGGCAGCCGGCGTTGGTCGGCGGGGTCCTGGTCGCGTGATTCCAGCAGCGAGGTGAACGCGATCCCCCGGCGCTCGGCCACATTCACCAGCTCCCCGAGGCGCGAAAGCATCCGCACCAGCCTGGTGAGGTTGTCGCCTGCGACACGCTGTTGCTCGTTGCCGGCCCCGTCGCGGATCAGCAGAACCGCGCCGCCCAGCGCCAGATCGGTCAGCACCTTGGACAGCTCCCGTTCGTTGAGCACATACTTGCTCTTGCGATTGCGGCTGACCATGTACAGCGGCGGCTGTGCCAGGTACACCTTGCCGTGGCGGACGAGCTCGGGCATTTGGCGGAAGAAGAATGTCAGCAGCAGGGTGCGAATGTGCGACCCGTCCACGTCCGCGTCGGTCATGATGATGATCCGGCCGTAGCGGAGCTTGGCGAGGTCGAAGTCCTCGCCGATGCCGCACTGAAGGGCCGCAATAAGGACGCGAATCTCCTCGAAGGCCAGCACCTTGTCGATACGCGCCTTTTCGACGTTCAGAATCTTGCCGCGGATGGGAAGGATGGCTTGGGTTTCGTGCTCGCGGCCGCCCTTGGCCGAGCCTCCGGCCGAGTCGCCCTCGACGATGAACAGCTCCGATTGATCGACGTCACGGGTGGCGCAGTCGGCGAGCTTTTGCGGCATGCCGCCGGAGTCCAGGGCGCTCTTTCGCTTGATCAGTTCACGAGCCTTTCGGGCGGCTTCGCGTGCCTGTGCGGCCAGGACGGCCTTGAGGCAGATCTTCTTTGCCTCGGCTGGATGTTCTTCCAGCCACGCGCCAAGCTGCCTGGTTACCGCGGCGCTGACAAATCCCTCGGCCTCCGGATTCAGCAGTTTCTCCTTGGTTTGGTTATTGAACTGCGGCTCGGGGATCTTGACCGAAATGACGGCGGTGAGCCCTTCGCGGAGGTCGTCGCCGGTGGGCGTAATGTTCTTGAGAAGCTTGGCACGTTTCGAGTAATTGTTGATGGTCCGGGTGAGGGAAGTTTTGAATCCGGACACGTGCGTCCCGCCGTCGGGATTGTGGATGTTGTTGGCGAAGGCCAGCATCAATTCGTTGGGCGAGTCAGTGTACTGCATGGCGATGTCGACGCCGATGCCGCGCTGCGGATCAAGTTTCTGGATTCGGAATGCGGGGCTGACGGTCGTCTTGGCCCGGTTGAGATGCCGGATGTATCCGAGCAGCCCATCCTCGAAGTGGAAGAGGTCTTCGCGGAGCTTGCCGGTGCGGTCCACGCGCTCGTCGAAGAGGCGGATCGTCGCGCCGGGGTTGAGGTAGGCCAGCTCACGAAGGCGATGCTGAAGGGTCTCGTAACGCAACGAGGTATCGGGGAAGATGTCGGGATCGGGCAGGAAGCTGATCTTCGTCCCGGTCTTCTTGGGGCTTTCATCGGTTGCGTCGGCCCGGGTGGCGACAACATGCAGGGGTTTGACGATTTCTCCGCGCGCGAAGGTGATCAGATACACCTTTGCGCCCCTGACGACCTCGACCTCGGTCCACTTGGAAAGAGCGTTGACGCACTTGACTCCGACGCCGTGCAGGCCGCCGGAGACTTTATAGACGTTGTCGTCGAACTTACCGCCCGCGTGCATTTCGATCATGATGACCTCGACGGCGGGCCGGCCGTCGATCGCCGGGTTCTCGTGCACCATCGGGTCAACGGGCATTCCTCGGCCGTCGTCGATGACGGTGCAGGAGCCGTCCACGCCGAGCCGAACGGTAACGGTGGTGGCATATCCGGCCACCACCTCGTCGATCGAATTGTCCACGCACTCATAGACGAGACGATGTAGCGCCGACACCCCGGTGCCGCCGACGTACATGCCGGGGCGTTTGCGGATCGCCTCAAGTCCCTCCAGGACCTGAATCGCCTCGGAGGTATAGTCGTCGCTGATGGTGGTGGAAGAAGTGTGTTCGGTGTCGGCCATGGATGCTCGAGCCACGTTTGGTAAGGGGTCGGGGTGGGGACCAAATTATAGGCGATTTGACGCACGCCTGACGGGAGGTCGCAGCGATTCTCGGCAGGGTGCACTGTGCTCTAAATAACTATGAATTATCAACTTATATTGCGCTGTTCCCAAAGGGGCGGATGATGATTGCCAGGTGTTTCCCAACCCGGTCGGATCGGCGTTGGCTGGTGTTGTCATGAGCACTTCTTGGTCCATCGACATCACGTGCTGGGGCGCTTGAGCGTGGATCCGACGGCCGAACCAGGTTGGTTGCAGAGGCGGGCGGACCGGTGGGCCCGGTCGCGTCGCCGGAGGCGCCGCCGATTCACTCTATAGTGGAGTCGCCAGCAAATCGGGGCCGATATAGCGGTGACCTTTGGCCAAGGGATTGCAAGCGGAGCGATCGCGATGTTTGGGTCCGAACCTGTTGAAACGGCAGTCGGCGGTGGGATCGGAGGTGATGATGTGAAGCCGGCGGCGACACGTCGAGGGTTCCTGCTGTTGAGCCTGGGTCTCCTTGCCGGGTGCGCCACGGACAATGTTGTCAGGGTGATGCCGGCGCCGCCCTGGCCGGCATCGAAGCCGAGGCCGAGGGGCGTTGATCGCGGCGCCGAGGTCGTCTCGCCATCGCCTGCGACTCGAAGCGCCCCTTGGCGAGACACCGTGTTACCGCGAAAACAGTGGGCGGTCGGCCGGCCCGTGCCTTCTCAGATGGACCGGATGACGACCATCAGGTACATCACGGTCCACCATGATGGGATGTCCCCGTTCTATGAAATGCAGCCGCGGGCGGTGGCGGCCCGCATCGAGTTGATCCGCCAGCGGCACCGAGGTCGGGGCTGGGGTGATATCGGGTACCACTTCGTGGTGGATCGCGCCGGGCGGGTGTGGGAGGGTCGGCCGTTGAGCTATCAGGGCGCTCACGTGAGTGACCACAACCCCGGCAACATCGGCGTGGTAGCGCTGGGGGACCTCGATCAACAGGTCCCCAGCACGGATCAGCTCGAGGCTCTATGGCGCCACGTCCGCCTGTTGATGCAGGCGTATGACGTCTCTCCCAAGCGGGTCCTCACCCATCAGGAGTGGGGCGCCGTAACCGCCTGCCCCGGCAGGAACCTGCAACGTTACATGGACACCGTTCGCCGCCGGGCTCCCGCCCGGTTCGGATGAGACAGCCGCTTCAAGCCCCAAGCTTCAAGCCCCAAGCCTTCCTCAGTTCCAGCTCATTCCCTTCGGCCAGCTGCGATAGGGCTGGCGATCGGCACGGCTGACCAGATCGTCGAGACTGGTCAGTTCGTGCTTGATGATCCCGGCGCGACGCACGGGGTTGGCCTCGGCGAGCAACTGGTATCTCAATTCGCTGTCGCGCAGCAGGGCGAATCCGATCAGCTCCAGCAGCGCATGCGTCGAGACATCATCGCGATCGAACCAATCCATCACTGTTTCAACGCAGCGCATCCGGCTGAGGCAGGGGCTGGTCAACAGATCGCGCAGCTCCTGTCGAATCTCCAGCATCGGCGGTGGCTGGTTGTTCACCGCTTCGAGTGGAGCGACCTTGACCAGGCGGTAGAGGCGCTCGTCCTGGGGATCGATGACCTTGAGAATCTTCGCCCGGCAGATCCCCTGGAGCAGAATGTCGTGTCGGCCATCGGGAAGCGGTTCGTGTTGGATGACCTGGCCAACACACACCGCCGGTCGAAGCGGCGGCAGGCCATGGTATTGGTTCCGCCAATCTTCGCCCGCGAAGCTGGCCATCGCGATCTGGCCCGCCCCGTCTAGGCAGTGGCTGACCATCTGCTTGTAGCGCGGTTCGAGAATGTGCAGCGGCTGGACCGAGTGTGGCAGCAGAACTGCGTCCGGCAGAGGGAATACCGGCATGGGGCGGCCGAAGTTCACTCGAATCGCTTCTGCCATTGGCTCAATGATAGGCGCGACCCTCGCCGCGTAGGATTAACCGCCCGCCGAATGGTTTCTTGGCGCACCGAAGCCGATGCTCGGCGGCGCCGATTATGCAAACGTCGCTTCGATGTCCTCGAACGCTTGCGGGAGCCTGCCTTTGACCCTCTCAAGCTGCTCCGTGGTGAGGCCCAGGGCGTCGAGGTCCGCAGAGCTGATTTCAAGATGAACCAGGTCGGTGCGGAATCCATAGTCAAGCTGGCCCGACAGGCGATCGGCCATGTAGACGATCCAGGTGAGCGTGCGGTGCGCTTCGGGTAGCTCGCTCGGATCATGGTGGTGGCGGGTGACATAGCTGAATGACTTCGGGAATTTCCAGGCCTCGCACAGGCCGGCTCCGAACGCAGTGTGATCGGCGCCGAGGATGCGCTGTTCGACCTCTCGCATGTCACACTGCGGCACGCCGTCGGAGTCGAACGTTATTTCTTCGAAGACTTGGGTCAGCTCATGGCGCATCGCTTGCACCTCGACCATGATCCCGATGTCGTGGATCAGCCCCGCAAGAAACGCTTCGTCGGAAAGGCCCAACTTCAGCTCGTCACAGATCAGCTTGCTGCCCGCTGCGGTGGCAACGCAGTGAATCCACAGATTCCTGGCCGAGAAGCTCGGGCACAGCTCGCCGCCTCGAAACAGCTTCGTCAGGCTTGCGGCGATGGCGATATTCTTCACGGCGTTGAGCCCCAGCAGCACGATCGCCCGATTGATTGACCCGATCTGTCTCGGCAGGCCATAAAAGGCCGAGTTGACCACCTTTAGGATACGGCTGCACAGCGCCGGATCGTTGGAGATCACGTTGTGCAGATCCTGGGCGGTGCTTGTGGGGTCTTCAACCAACTCGATGATCTTGAGCGTGATCTCCGGAAGCGTCGCGATATGGCTGATTCCCTCGATCGCCCGAGACACCACCGCCTGCTGTTCTTCGCTAGTGACCGCGCTCATGCAGCATCCCCTGGTATCAGAGCCTGACAGGGATCATCGACCCCTCAAACGGCGGACTTGATCGAACGTCCGGGAAATGCCGGGCCCCTCGGAGCCGAAAAAGGGGCCTAATAGGTGTTTCGCTTGGCCAACGGGTGGTCCCGGGGCTCAAACGCGGCCAGTAGTTCGGCGGTCCGTTCGCCTGCGTGCCCGTCCCCATAGGGGTGGGCGATGCGTCCCAGCGGCCTCGCGAGCCCGTGCCTGATGGCCTCCTCGTAAGGCTGCGCGTCACGAAGGGGAATGTCGATCACATTGCCGGGAATCTCCCGTCCGGCCTGCCGAGTGCCCACGTTGATGCAGCGAACCCCCAGTGCCGCGCACTCAATCAGCCCGGCACTGCTGTTGCCCACCAGCAGCTTGATACGGCGCAGCAGTCCGATGAAATCGTGCCTGGGGAGATGGGGGTGTTCCCTGCACGCAGCCTTCCTGATCGCTTCGCAAATCCCCTCACGGCCGGGATCGTGGTTGGGATGCATCGCGAGCACTCGCCCGGCCTGGAGGCACGCTCCCAACAGTTCCTCTGCGTGGTTCCGCTCCTGGGGCACTGGCAGACCGCGGGGGTGGAGCATGAAGAGGATTTCCGGCCGGCCAAGCGCGTCGAACGCGTCGTCGGATAACGGCGGAATCGCATCAAGCCCGTCAATTGCTGGGGAGCCCACGATGTGAATGCGCTTCGGATCTTCGCCCATGGTCGCGATCCGCTGGGCCGACTGTTCGGTCGCAGGCAAGTGGATGTGGGCCAGCTTCGTAATCGCGTGGCGCATCGCCTCATCGGCGATTCCCTCGGCTCGATCGCCGCCGTGCATATGGGCGACGCGAATCCCGCCAATCGCCGCCGCCGAGGCCCCGGCGAACGCCTCGATCCGATCGCCTAGCACCAACAGAACGTCCGGTGTGTCTTCTTCGAACCATTTCGTCAGCCCAAGGATTGCGGTGCCGACCGCTGCCGCATCCGCAAACCGGCCGGTAGCACCGGGCGCCTGGATCGTGATTTCGGCTGAAACTTCGAAATCAGAGGCAACCTCCTTCGACGTGAGTGAAGGCCTCAGCAGGTGTGTCCCGGTAACAATGACGCGAAGTTCGAGCGATGGATGAGCTGCAATCGCGTGCATCACCGGGCGCAGCAGGCCGTACTCCGCCCGTGATCCCGTCACTACCGCGATCGTGCGCCTTTGCGACATCCTCTTTTCCACTCACTGCCCCAACGTAGAGTCCGTGCAACTGAGCCGACCTACGAGCCTTCGCGCGACGTGAGCGTCCCCAGCGGTGCAACATCCTCTGCATCATTGATGCTCACGGCCTCCAGATCCGATTCGACGATCGGCGAATCGACCTCCACGGTGCGACGGAGTCGCCGGCCGACGACTTCGTCGATCCGCCAGGGTTCAATTCCGGTTCCAGGACGTTTGATGGTGAGATCGGGACGTGCAATGACGTGCCCGGATTTCAGTGTGCGGGTCGCAACAATCGACTGGCGAGAAGCCTGGCGGACCTCTTGCTCGATTGGGATGACCTGCTTGGACGAGCGCCCCAACATTGCATGCGCCCGTCGCGCGAGGCGCACGTACCGGTCGAACTGAGCGGGTTCGAGTGACATAGCATGGTCCGGCCCGTTCGCCTTGCGGTCATAGGTGATGTGCTTCTCGAGAATGCACGCTCCCGCGGCCACGGCCAGGGCCCCCGTATCGACCGACGTGGTGTGGTCGCTGTACCCGACGGGCACGGACGCAACGGCTTGCAGTGCCCGCATACCGGCGAGGTGGGCCGATTCATCCGGGGTGGGATACGCAGTTACACATTGCAACAGCGCAAAGCAGTGATCTCCGAGCCATTGGACCGCTTGCCTGAGTTCATTGAGCGTTGCCGCTCCGGTGCTGATGAGCATCGGTCGCCCCGTCGCGGCGAGTGCTTCCAGAAGAGGACGATTGATGATGTCGGTGGACGCGGTCTTGAACGCCGCCCACTCGACCGACAGTGCAGCCTCAACCATTTCGTCCGAGAACACGGTCACGATCGGATGCAATCCCGATTCCGCCGCGCAGCCGGCGATACGGCGCAGCGCTTCAATCGGAAGCTCCAACCGGCGGAGCATTTCATGTGGATCGCCGGCCCCCGCCCGCTTCTGGTATTCGGCAAGCCGCGATGCGCCGCTCAGGAGCCGATGGGCCTCGAAGAACTGGAGCTTGATCGCGTCCGCCCCGGCTTGGCGTGCAACATCAACGAGTTCCATCGCCCGTTGGGCGGAGCCGTCATGGTTCACGCCGATCTCGGCGATCACATACGGCTCGTGTCGCTGGCCAATGTGACGATCGCCGATTCGCATGTCTGATGCATCGGCCATAAGCTGGCCCGGACGTGGACGAATCTACTGTGAAGAAGGGGGCGGTGGGCCGACAGTTTGTTTCGCCGCGGCCGCGAGGCCCCGCGTTTGCCTCCGAGCGCCACTGGCGTCGTCTCCACAGGCCAGCATCGCCTCGGCCATGGCCAGATCAACCGCCGTATCCACGTCGATGACCGAACCGGCCGGCGACCTAATCCCCCGGCGATCGGTCCCCAGAAACGCGCCGGCGTCGTCATCGGCCACCGTAAAAAGGCTCCCGCGTCGAACTGCGATGACGCCGCCATCGGGAATCAACAGCTTCGGCAGATCTTGGCGGCGATAAACCGCGTTGGCTCGGTAGGGTTTGACGTGATCATCAGCGTCGAGCGAGACCATCCAATACGGATGATGTTTGCCCACATCGGCATATGACTGCACGCTGTCGGCGCCGGTTTCCATCAACATGCGCACCGCGCGGTCGATGAGCCCGTCCGGCCGAACGGGCACGTTGGCGTAGAGGATGACGATAATCTGTTCGGCAGCACCGATCTGGTCGACGGCGTGGCGGACCGCCGCATCGACCGGTGCGGTGTCGTTGGCCAGCACCGCCGGGCGGTTGACAACCTCGACATTCATCGAGCGGGCTGCCTCGGCAATCTTCTTGCCATCGGTCGAGACAACGATTCGATCGAC
>JADFFQ010000059.1 GCA_022568135.1 Planctomycetota bacterium
GAGTGGTAGCCGAAGCCGGATTGCTTGGCCCCGACCCAGGGCGAGCCGGTCGCTCCGCCACAACCCTTGTTGATCCCGATCATCCCGGCGTCGAGCCGGCGGGCGACCTCGGCGGCCCGTTGCTCATCGCCGCCGAAAACAACGGCGCCCAGCCCATACGGCGTGTCGTTGGCGAGCCTGACCGCTTCGTTGACATCATCGAAACGGGCAATGCACGCCACCGGCCCAAACGTTTCGCTGCGCATGATGTCCATGTCGTGCGTCACGTCGCCCAGCACGGTGGGCATGATGAATCCGCCGTGATGACCCTCGCCCCCGGCAATCACACGCGCACCGTCCTTCACCGCGTCCTCGATCTG
Source organism: Planctomycetota bacterium (assembly GCA_022568135.1). Lineage (GTDB taxonomy): Bacteria > Planctomycetota > Phycisphaerae > Phycisphaerales > SM1A02 > JADFFQ01. The sequence continues at coordinate 360 of JADFFQ010000059.1, forward strand.
GGCCAGGACGTGGTCGCGCTGCCTGCGGTTGATCATCGGGCCGACGGTCACGCCCTCTTCGGTGCCTTGGCCCACCTTCTGCTCGCCGGTGAGCTTGACCACCTCGGCCTCGAACGCGTCTGCGATCTCGTCGGCAACGTAGATGCGTTCGGTGCTGACACAGACCTGCCCGGCATTGCGAAAGCTGTTGCGCACCGCGAACTCGGCCGCGGCCCCGATGTCGGCATCTTCCAGGACGATCATTGGATCCTTGCCGCCGAGCTCGAGAATAACGCGCTTCAGCCCCCAGCTCGCGGCGCTCAGGATGTGTTTGCCCGCTTCCCGCGAGCCGGTGAACGCGATAAGGTCCACATCGGCTTGCACCAATGCTTTGCCCTGCTCATCGGCCCCGTGGACGATCTGCAGCACGTGCTTCGCCACAGCCTTATTGAGCGCATCGACATACGCCTGGGCGATCAACGGCGTCTCTTCGGACGGCTTGAGCACGACGGTGTTGCCGGCCATCAGGGCCGGGATCACCATCCAATGCGGCATCGACATCGGGAAGTTCCACGGCGTGATGGTCACGCAGACGCCCAGCGGATCGTGATAGACCAACGACTTCGCCTTGTCGTCTTCCAGGACGTCCGGCTGCAGGGCATCGACGATCTCTCGGAGCGTGGCCTCCAAAGACTCGCCGCAGTCTTTGACCTCACCAACCGCTTCGCGCAGGGGTTTGCCCATCTCGCGCGTCAGCAGCCGGCCGAGGTCGTCCGCCCGATCAACGAGCTGCGTTCCGACCGGCAGCAACGTCTGCATTCGCTCTTCCAGGCCGAGATCACGCCAGGCTGGTTGGGCGGCCCGGGCCCGGGCGACGATGTTCGGAATTTCTCCGATCGGCGTAATCGGCACTTCGCCGACGACCTCGCCGGTGGCGGGATTCAGGGACTTCAGCGTTCCGGTTGGGGGCGCGGTGAGCGTGGTCATTGCAGATCGTCCTTTCGCAGGATATGCGACATTGTAGGGCGGGGCGGTCGCGGTGGGTGATGCGCGGCCTGGCGGCCGCGTCTAAACAGGGCGCAGCCCTATTGCGGCATTGTCGATCAGTCGCACCCGCCGCGGCGGGCCCAGACGGACGGCGATGAGCCCGCGCGTCGGCCGATCGAATGATCGAACCGGCTCAAGCGTCTTTGCATCACGGATGACGGCGTAGTCGATTGCAAGATCATGTTGTTGGAGGGTGGCACACATGATCCGCTGGGCGGCCTCGACGTGCCCGGCGGCGCTTGCGGATTGCAATGCACGAAACAGACCGAGCGCCCGGCCACGCTCATCGCCCTTCAGATAGGCGTTGCGGCTGCTCAGCGCCAGCCCATCGGGATCGCGCACCGTCGGATGCGGTTCGATCCGCAATCCCGGCCAGCGGTCGCCTTGTTGCTCGACCATCGACTCTACGACCAGCAGTTGCTGATAGTCCTTCTCGCCGAAGACGGCGACCGTGGGTCGGACTAGATCAAACAGGCGAGCGACGACCTGGCAGACGCCGGCGAAGTGGCCGGGGCGATGCGCATCCTCCAGGCCGGGCGTTGTCGCCACCTCCGGCAGCGGCGGTACGGGTACATTCTGATTGGGCGGATAGATCGTCTGGACATCGGGCACGAAGGCCACATCAACTCCGATGGCGGCCGCGGCGTCGAGGTCGGGGTCAAGCGCTCGCGGGTAGTGCTCATAATCCTCGCCCGGGCCGAACTGGGTGGGGTTGACGAAGATGCTGATGACCACCTGGCCGGCCAGCTCCCGCGCCCGGCGTATCAGGGCGAGATGACCATCGTGCAAGGCCCCCAACAGGGGCACGAACGCCCCGCCGGCAAACGCGGCCAGCTCAGCCGGATCGCTCACGACTCGCATATGCGTAGCGTCTCGCAGTGATCGTGGGCGGTCAACTGCTCCGCAGGGGCCAACAGGCGGCCCGCCGAGGTGGTCGGCTGATCCTCATCGCCCTTGCCTTTCTGACCGACTATAATGAATGGCTCAACCGTAATAGGAGTTCTACCACGTGGCTGTCACCGTTACTGAAAATGCAGCTCGGGAGGTTTCCACGATCATCAAGCAGCAGGACCTTGATCCGCAGAAGATCCGGCTGCGCGTCGGCGTCAAAGGCGGCGGCTGCTCCGGCTTCAGCTATCTGCTGGACCTGACGGAGAATCAGCGAGATACGGATGAGGTCTGGGAGCACACCTACGCGCTGCAGCCGGCCGGCGAAGCCGCGAAGGCAAATGCCGAAGCAGCCGAGGGCGGCGTGGCCACCGCTACGGCGGGCGGCAACGGCGAGACCTTCACCGTCCGCGTCATCTGCGACCCCAAGAGCTACCTGTACCTCAACGGCACGGTGATCGACTTCAAGGACGAGATCATGGGCCGGGGGTTTGTCTTCAGCAACCCCAACGCCAGCAGCTCCTGCGGCTGCGGCTCCAGCTTCGCGGTGTGACGGCGGCCGCGGCACCCACCAAACACACCCAAAAGCCCACGGCGTGCACGCCGTGGGCTTTCTGTTTGCGCTTCGCGCTGCCAGCGCCATGAGCTACACTGTGCCGCATGGCGGAGGAAGAACTCTCGTCCGAGGAGGCGCTTAGGGCGCTGGAGCGGTTCGTCGTGGAGAACGACGACCTGCTGGCGCTGGAGGAGCGGATCGGGCGGTTCAACATCTTCGATGCGCTGGGCGTGGCCCGCGCCGAGATACGGCACTCCAACTTCCTGGCCTGGCTGCTGGACCCGGCTGAATCACACGGCCAGGGAGCATTGTTCCTCAAGGCGATCCTGATGGACCTGCTCGCTCAGACGCCGCCGGAGCTGCGCCCGTTCAGTCCGGTCCAACTCGACGGTGCCGAACTGCGCGGCGTGGATATCCGCCGGGAATGGAAGAAACTCGACATCCTCATCACCTGCGAGGAACCGAAGTTCGTCATCGCCATCGAGAACAAGATCGACAGCGGCGAGCATGGCAAGCAACTTTCACGTTACGAAGAGGCCGTCAACCAAGGTTTCGGAGATCGACCGAAGCAATTTGTCTATCTGACCATCGACGGCGACGAGCCCTCTGAAGAGAAATGGGTTCCGTACACCTATGGCGATATCCACCGCGTATTGACCCGGGTGCGAAACACCCACAGCCAAGCGATCGGTGATGACGTTCTTGTTTTTCAGGACCACTATCTGCGATTGATCGGGAGTCGATTTATGGACGATCCAAAGATTGATGAACTATGCCAGCGCATTTATGGCAATCACCGCCAAGCGATTGAGCTGATCGTCGAGCGCATCAAGTCACCGATCGCTGAGCTGGTTACGGAGATGGCCGAACTCATTCGTAAAGACGAACGGTGGCGCCTGATCAACTACACATCGAAAAACGTGATATTCATGCCTGCGCAATGGCTCGACCTATTGCCTCCTATCGCAGCAAGGTCGAAATTCGGAGAGCACGCGTGGGTAGTGCTGAGATTCGATTTCAGCAATAAGGGATGTCATTTCGGCGTGAGCGTTTGGCCCACGACCAATCGGGAGCTTCGCCGCGCCGTCATCAAAGAATTGATTTCCGATCCTGACAAGTTCGGATGCCGGGTTCACGGCAAACTGACGGATCAGTGGACCCGCCTGCATAAGTCTGTTGTCGCTCGATGGAACGAAGGCGATGAGCCAGACTTCGAAAAGGTCATCGCCAAGGTTCAGAAGCGGCTGGACGAGGCGGAACGGCGCCTTGCCGGGGTGCCGGAGGCGCTGCAGCCGATCTTTGAGCAGCAGGCGACGCCGGCCGGGAGTCCGTGACGCTGGGCGGTATGGAAGGGCTATACTGCACCGGAGTACCGGCGGAGAGTCACGCATGAAAATCAAGGTTGTCGTTCACGAGGCCGAGGAGGGCGGGTATTGGGCCCAGGTGCCGGCCATTCCCGGCTGCGCCACGCAAGGCGAGACGTTCCAAGAGCTGCTTCAGAATATCTACGAGGCGGTTGAGGGATGCCTATCGGTGGACGTCGAGCCGACACAGGCCGACGGCGATGGCCAAGTCCTGGAAATCGCGGTGTGAGGGCGGCCGCGCGGCGACGCAGGAGCCACAATCGAAGCCCATGGGCTCGAGCCCGTGGGCTTCTCGTTGATCTCACGTTGCACCGGGTGAGGGATAGACGCAGGTATGATGCCGGCGCATCGAGTGGCGCAAAGGTGTGCCGATGTTCAAAGATCGCCAAGAAGCCGGGCGGCAGCTTGCCCAGCGGCTGCTGCATGTGAAGGACGAACACGCCGACGGCGTGGTGGTGCTCGGGTTGCCGCGCGGCGGGGTGGTCGTGGCCGCGGAGATCGCCAGGGAGCTCGATGCACCGCTCGATGTGTTGATCGTGCGCAAGCTCGGAGCCCCCGGTCAACCGGAGCTGGCTATCGGGGCGGTGACCGACGGCGAGCAGCCGCAGCGCGTCCTCAACCAGCAGGTGATCCATATGTTGGGCGTGAGCGAAGCCTACCTCCAGGAGGAGATCGGCCGACAACTGGTCGAGGTACGCCGGCGACAGGAGCTTTATCGAGGGGGCCGGCCGGCTGTGCGGCTCGGGGGACGAACGGTGATCGTGGCCGACGACGGCATCGCCACCGGGGCGACCGTCCGGGCGGGCGTTCAAGCGCTTCGTCGAAGTGCCCTGGATCGAATCGTCTTAGCGGTCCCCGTCGCTCCGCCCGAGGTCGCCGAATCACTTCGCGCTGAAGTCGACCAGCTGGTCTGCCTCCACACACCGTCCGCGTTTGGCGCCGTCGGCGCATTCTTCGCCGACTTCATCCAGACCAGCGACGAGCAGGTCATTGCGCTGCTGGAGGAGGCAGCGATGAGGGATGAGTGATGAGTGATAAGTGATGAGTGATGAGTGATGAGTGATCGCAATAGCCGCGTGCCGGGAGGACGCGGGGAAGCATGATCGAAGCGCACACCCCTCGCCGTTGCGGGCGAGGCTATTGCTTGCAAGTCTCCAGTCTCAAGCTTCAAGCCTCGTACCTTCGCACAATCAGCGTGTCGTTTTGCCCGCCAAAGCCAAACGAGTCGGAAAGGCACACGTCCACCTTCGCCCGGCGGGCCTGGTTGGGCACGTAATCAAGGTCAAGTTCGGGGTCGGGTTCGTGGAGGTTGATCGTCGGGGGAAGCATTTGATGCTGAATCGCCAGGACGCAGGCGATCAGCTCGACGGCCCCGGCGGCGGCGATCAGGTGCCCCATCATCGACTTGGTCGAGCTGATGGGGATCTTCGGCGCGTTGTCGCCGAAGACTCTCTTGATCGCCAACGTCTCGACGGCATCGTTCTCCTGCGTACCGGTGCCGTGAGCGGAGATGTAGTGGATCGGGGGCCGGCCGTCCTCGTCGGTGGCCCGCGGGTCGATGCCCGCCTGATTGAGAGCCTCGATGACGGCCGCGGCTGGTCCACGGCCGTCGGGATGCATATCGGTGATGCGAAAGGCATCAGCGGTGGAACCGTACCCGATGATCTCGGCAATCGGCGTGGCGCCGCGGGCCAGCGCATGGTCAAGCGTCTCCAGGATAACGATCCCCGACCCCTCACCCATGACGAAGCCGCTGCGCCTGCGGTCGAAGGGCCGCGAGACCCGCGTGATGTCATCGGTGCCCTTTGACAGCGCGGTGAGGCGGATGAAACCGGTCACCCCCAGTACGTGGATCATGGTGTGGGTGCCACCCGAGACCATGACATCGGCGTCGCCGCGCCGCAGAATATCGCACGCCTCGCCGATGGCCTGGGTGCTGGCGGCACAGGCCGTGAGGCAGTTGTATGCCGGGCCCCGGATGCCGAACTCCCGCGCGAGATGACTCACCGGCATGTTCGGCTCCTGGCCGATCTCACGCCAGGGGTCCATGAGCTCGCCGGCCGCCTGAGCCCATCGGGGCGTGTCGATGGCGTCTTGGTCGGGGTCCCAGGACGCTATGTCAACACGCGCGTAGGCGTCGAAATCCAACACCCCTTCGCCCGCCCCCAGATAGATGCCCACCCGACGACCGTCGAGCCCGGGCGCCGCTCCCAAACAAGCCTGGTCCCACGCTTGGCGGGCCGCGCCAAGCGCAAACTGCGTGTTCACCGCTGCATGTTTGTGCAAAGCCGGATCGCGTAGATATTCTCGAAAGTCGTAGTCGCGCACCTGAGCGGCAAAGGATGTCGGGAACGTAGCAGCATCGAAGCGCTCGATCTGGGTTACGCCCGATTGACCGTTGATCAGATTCGACCACACGCTTTGCAGATCATGCCCCAGCGGCGTGATCCAGCCCATGCCGGTGATGACGACCCGCGGTGGGCTCGTTTGTGTACTCATCGCGAAGATTGATTCAGCTGGAGAAGCGCCGGGGCAAGCCCGGCGGCGAAACAGATCATTCGTCTCCGATCACTCATCGCTCATCACTCGCCCCAGCACGAATGCCACGTTCTGTCCGCCCTGACTTGTGCTGAACACGAGGATGCGGCTCAGGGCGGCATTGCGCGAGGAGCACGCGCCGGCATCGAGGCCGTCAGCGACCTCACAATTGATCCTGGCGGGGAGCTTCTGGGCTTTTAGAGCCATCGCGGCGACCGCAACCGCGACCGTTCCCGCTCCGGCGTTGCAGTTGCCGGCGTTGGGCACGGTGGTGATCAGCGGGATGGACGCGGCGCGGGGACCGAAGATGCGCTTGATCGCCGCCGACTCCGCCTGGTCAACGTGTGGAATGCTTGAACCGAGCGGAACGATTGCATCGATGTCGCTTGCATTCGTCTCGGCCTGCTGAAGCGCGATCTCGATCGCATCGGCAAGGCCGCGACCGTCTGATTCGATCTCCAAGCCGATCGTGTCGGGGCAATGCGATTGCGTCGAAGCGAAGCTCAGCAGCTCGGCATAGGGCGTTGCCCGGCGATTCTCGGCGACCTCCAACGCTTCGACGATGACGATCCCGCCGCCTTCACCGATGATCGTTCCGCGGGCGGCGACATCGAACGGCCGCACCACTCCTTGGGGGCTCTCGCCGTTGCCGGTGGTGGCCAACCGTCCCGCAAACTGCTGGCGAAGGAACGCCATCGGATTCACCTTGGATTCGACACCGCCCGAGAGGCAGGCGTCGGCTGCCCCGCGCTGAATCACTCGCATCGACTCGCCGATCGACAGCCCGCTGCTCGCCTCACAACAGGTGATCGTGTTGCTGGGGCCCTGGCAATCATGAATGATCGTCACGTGACAGGCCAGCATGTTCGGCAGATATTTCAGCAGCCACAGCGGCGTGAGGTTCTCCATGCCGCTACGGCCCCAGTGGCTTAAATCGATTTCGCCTGAGTCGGTCCGGCTGGTCCACAGCGCCGCGGCGAGCTCATTCACATCGGCCGCGACGAGCCCCGCCCCGATGTGACAACCCAAGCGCGGCGAAGCGATGGTCGGCTCGGCGTCGGGATCAACCGCCTTGGTCACCAAGCCGGCATCTTCGACCGCGGCTGCGGCCCCGCCGACCGCCAGCTCGGTGTCGCGGCACATCACCTTCGTCGCCTTGCGATAGCTCCTGGGAACGACCTTGCGAACGTCGAACAACTCGGCGCTGAGCTGGGCCGCAATCTTGCACACGAATCCGCAGGGGTCGAAGCGGTCGATGCGCGCAATCGCCGAGCGGCCCTCGACCATCGCCCGCCACAGCGGTTCGATGCCGACGCCGAACGCTGTGATCGGTCCCAGGCCGGTGATGACGACACGCCGTGACATCGGCCGATAGTGTAGCCAAAGGAGAGGCTTGAAGGCTTGAAGGCTTGGAGGCTTGGAGGCTGGGAGGCATCTGTCTCGGCGTGAACGCACGCGAGGCGATATGAGCCATCCTGACCTCGATAGAGTTACCCGGCCCGCACAGGCTCCTCATATGGACCCGCTGACTCAAACCCTTCTCGGCGCTGTAGCCGCCCAGGCGGTGCTGGGCCGCAAGCTCGGCCGAACTGCGGCGCTGGTTGGAGCGGTCGGCGGGGAGCTGCCTGATATCGACGTGTTCTTCCCGTGGGCTGATGCAGCGTTGCCGATTGAGTATCACCGCCACTTCACCCACAGCATCGCGTTTGTGCCCGTTGTAGGCGTGATTGCGGCGCTGCCGTTTCTGCTCGTCGGTAGATGGCGGCACAATTGGAAGCTTCTCATCGCCGCGGCGACGATCGGCTGCGCCACCCACGGCCTGCTGGATACCTGCACCAGCTACGGCACCTATCTGCTCTGGCCGTTCGTCAACCAGCGCCTGGCGTGGGACCTCATCAGCATTATTGATCCGTTGTTCACGGTGGTGTTGGCGACCGGCCTGGTGTGGTCACTTATCGCAAAGTCTGCCCGGCCGGGTCGCGTTGCGCTGCTGATGTGTCTTGTCTACCTCGGCGTGGGCCTGGTGCAACACGCCCGGGCGGCGGCGGTGCAGGAGCAACTCGCCTCGCAGCGCGGGCATGAGATCACTCGCGGGAGAGTCATGCCGACCCTGGGGAATCTGCTCCTGTGGCGGTCGGTGTACGAAGCCGAGGGGATGCTTTATGCCGACGCCGTGCGCGCAGGGATGTTCGGATCAGCGATGGTGCGTGAGGGAGCGTCGGTACCCCTGGCCCGCTTCGAGGATCTCCCGCAAGAGGCGAGAGACTCCCAACGCATCCTGCGAGTGTTTGGCGGCTTCGCGAAGTTTGCCGACGGCTACGTGGCGCATCTGCCGGACGATCCGCGTGTGATCGCCGACATGCGCTATTCGATCAGCCCCGCGGGATTCGAGCCCCTATGGGGAATCGAGATCGAATCGGCCGAACCCTATCCAACCGTGCGATGGATCTACCTTGGCGCTGACCGCAACAGCGCGCTGCGCGACCTTTGGCAGGATCTCTTCGACGCCAGCGAGTTCCGGCCGGTTACTGACCACCAGACGAGGCAACAGGGACCGCGGAAAATCGCAAAAAATCAGGCGATTGGCCGATGACAATTCCAGGGAACTCGTGTACGCTGTTTGTTAGGGTCCATTAGGGAGGCATTGCGGCATGGCCGCCGGATCAAGCATCGAGTGGACGCAGGCGACCTGGAACCCGGTGACCGGCTGCACACGCGTCTCCACCGGGTGCGATCACTGCTACGCAGCGAGGATGACTCGCCGCCTGGAGTTGATGGGAAGTGAGGCATACGCAGGTCTTACTGCCGTCAATCGCAGAGGCGATCGCCACTTCAACGGCGTGATCAAGACCCACCACGATCGGCTGTCAATCCCCCACGGCTGGCGCCAGCCACGGCTGGTGTTCGTCAACTCCATGAGCGACCTGTTCCACCCAAAGGTGCCGCTGGACTTCATCAAGGATGTCTTCCGCGTAATGAATGACAGCGAACGGCATACGTTTCAGATTCTCACCAAACGGCCGGAAATTGCAGCGACCCATGCGCTGTCCTTGAAATGGACGGACAACATCTGGATGGGCACAAGCGTCGAAAACATGCTTGTAACGCATCGCATCAAAGACCTCGTTCGCATCAGAGCGAAGATACGCTTCCTTTCACTTGAGCCGCTCTTGGGGCCCTTGCCGCGGCTTGCGCTGAGCGGGATTCACTGGGTGATTGTGGGCGGCGAGTCCGGCCCACGTGCCCGCCCGATGGAAGCCAACTGGGTGCGCCAACTCCGCGACCGGTGTGTCGCCCAATGCGTACCGTTCTTCTTCAAGCAATGGGGCGGAACAAACAAGAAGGTAACCGGGCGCGTGTTGGACGGCGAGATTTGGGACGAACTGCCGGCGATGACCGGAACCAGGACCGGGGGGAGACGGTATGCCACGCAGATCGGATAAATCATTCTTCTGCGACAAGAAATACTGGTCCAAGCGGAAGGACCTGATCCTTGGATATTACCTTAAGCCCTATCTACCGAAGATAGCCACGCAGCGCCGGCCAATCCTGATTGTGGACGCATTCGCAGGCCCCGGAAAATTCGACGATGGTGAGGCGGGGTCGCCGCTCATTATCTGCAGCCACGCAAGCGCAGCGAACGCGAAACCGCTTCCCGTCCCTGTGGAAGTGCTGTGCATCGAACCTGACAATGAGTTGTACGACAGACTTGAGCATCTCCTCGGCCAGTTTCCGTTCGCGTCGGCTCGCCACGGCGAGTTTCTCGAGTATCTCCCAGAGATTGAACGAAAGGCATCCACCCACAGTGTGTTCTTATATGTCGACCCATTCACCGTCGAAGGTCTGGATTGGCGTGCAATGGATCGGCTCTTCCAACACGTCGGGGAAGGCCATAGCGTTGAAGTACTGGTCAACTTCAACTCAAGAAGCTTCGTTCGTCGCGGCTTGGCAGCACTTAGGATCGAAGTGCCTTCAATCGATCCTGACAACGAGGACGATCTGCCGGTCGATGCAGAAACTGCAGAGTCGCCATCGCTAACCCGACTCGATGCAGTTGTCGGAGGTGGTTGGTGGCGGGAAGTCCTTAGGCGACCCGATGGCTTCCCGCAGCAAGTGCAGGCCGTAGCGGACGGCTATTGTGACCGCCTTCGAGAGCGGTTTAGCGAAGTATGTCCCCACCCCGTCAAGGCCCTTCCACACCACACGATAGCCAAGTATTACCTCATTCTTGGCTCCCGTTCCCCGCACGCGCTTCCACTGATCAATGACGCGATGGCCAAGAGTCGAGAGATGCTGGCAGATCTGGCAAAGCCCGCTGAGCCGACTTTGTTTGAGACACGCACATTTGAGTTGGTACCCGGTGAAGACCGCCTGCGCGACTTGCTCCTAGAAAGGCTCACCGGCCAGATGCCGCGCGGCGCACTTATCAACAAGGTGATGAGAACAGCACTTGGGGACTACTCGTCCACGCAGATAAGGCGTTGTATCGCTGAGTTGATAAAGGCGGGGACGGTCCAGTCAGCCACACGGAGGCACAGGATCCCCGACAGGGAACTCGTCTGGCGCGCCGGCGGCTAGCTCCTGCCTGTGTCGTTCATCTGCGCGACACTTCGCGTGATGAGCAGGGCCATCTCCAGGGCCTGTTCGTAGTTCAGTCGCGGATCGACCTGGGACTTGTAGGCGCGGGAGAGATCAGCTTCGGCCAGCCCGCGAGCCCCACCCACACATTCGGTGACGTTCTCCCCGGTGAGCTCGAAGTGCACGCCGCCGAGGTAGGTCCCGGCCTGTTGGTGAATCTCGAAGGCCTGCTCGAGCTCGCCGAGGATGTCATCAAAGCTGCGGGTCTTCAGACCGTTGCGGGTGCGCTGCGTATTGCCGTGCATCGGATCGCAGCACCACAGGACGGTCTTGCTGCTGGATTGCACGGTTTCGATCAGCGGCGGCAGGCAGCGGGCGATTGTGTCCGCCCCAAAGCGATGGGTCAGGGTCAGCCGGCCCGGCTCATCGTTGGGATCCAAAACATCCAGCAGCCCCCCAAGCCACTCGGTCGTCATACTCGGGCCGATCTTGATAGCGATCGGGTTGGCGATGCCACGGAAATACTCCACATGAGCGCCATCCAAGTCGGCGGTGCGCATGCCGATCCACGGGAAATGGGCGGCGAGGTTGTACCAGCCCGCCCGGCGAGGGACCTGCCGCGTCTGGGCCTGCTCATAAGGCAGGTGCAGCGCATCGTGGCTGGTATAGAAGTCCACGCGATTGATCTCGCCGACGTGCGTGCCGGCCAGGGTCTCCATGAACCGCAGCGACTCGCCGATCGATTCCACGATCCGCTGATACTCCGCGGCCCGGGGCGAATGCTTGACAAAGCCCAGGTCCCAATACTCGGGATGGTGCAGATCGGCGAAGCCGCCGTCGATCAGCCCGCGAATGAAGTTCAGCGTCAGCGCCGCCCGTTCATAGCCACGAAGCATGAGCTGGGGGTCGGGCGTACGATCGGCCTCGGTGAAGCTGATGCTGTTGATGAGATCCCCGCGATAGCTGGGCAGGGTTTGGCCGTCTCGGGTCTCAGTGTCGGCGGACCGGGGTTTGGCGTACTGGCCGGCGAATCGCCCCACGCGAATGACGCGCTTATGCGTCCCATGCACCAGCACCAGGCTCATCTGCAACAGGATTTTGAGCTTGTCGGCGATGACGCTGGATTCACATTCTTCGAAGCGCTCGGCGCAGTCCCCGCCTTGCAAGAGGAACCGCCGGCCGGCCGCTGCCTCGGCCAACTGTGATTTGAGCGACTCAATCTCCCATGAGGTCACCAGCGGCGGCAGCTTCGAAAGATGCTCGACGACCCGTTGCACCTCCGCCGGGCAGGGATAGCTGGGCTGCTGTGTAGCCGGCTTGCACTGCCAGGATGCCGGAGACCAGGGCATGAGAGGTCAGGCTTGAGGCTTGAAGGCACGAAGGCTTGAGGCGTGGCTTGGGCGGCGCCTCTGGGCCGATTCATCGGCATGCTATCCGCCAAACTTGGGGGCGGCTCGGCGATGTGAGGCTGGGGCGACTGCCGACGAGCCGCTGGCGAGCTGCAGCCAGTGATGCCACGATGCCCCTCGTGCAAAAAACCCCGCCGCCAGAGTCTGGCACGCCCAGCCAACCCTGCCCGTGCGACGGGGACGATTCCCAGCGCAGCCCGCACATTCTGCGGTTTGGGATGATGTTCGCAGATGTTGGACAGATGGTTCCGCCCGGCGATGGGCGAGCCGACGGAAGCGCTGCCAGCGGCCCCGGAGTGTCGTGTGGCCATGCGGGCGACAGGATTCGAACCTGCACGGGTTGCCCCACGGGAACCTAAATCCCGCGCGTCTGCCAGTTCCGCCACGCCCGCGGCGAAAACCAGTAAGATTATTCCCGAGCCGTGGCCTGCGGACAACTGACCTGCCGTGGGCTTGCCGATAGGAGCAATAACGATGAGTTTCAGTCAAAACGCAGCCACCAACATCGTTCCACTGCTGGGCCGCTTGGTATTGGCCGCAGCGTTCATCCCGGCCGGGTTCCACAAGGTTTGGGAAGATGATACGTTCACCGGCGAGGCGGCGCAAACACTCCTCGACCTTGGAATCGGTGAGCTTGTTGCAGCTGACGAGCAGGTGAGCTCCGCCGGCCGAATCGTCCTTGCCTCATATCAAGTCGTGGAGACCGGACGCCTTGGTAGCCAAACGCAGCCGGCCACAAGGCAAGATGAGGAAGCGACTGCAGACCAGCCGGCCCAGCCGCAGGAGGATGCGACCGGCGAACCAGCGCTCGACGAGGAGGTCCCGGTCGAAGACCTGCAACCGGTTGAAGAGCCGGACGCCCGACCGCAACCATCCAGCCCCCCTGAAGTCGAACCTGAAGTCGAACAGGCTCCCGGCCCACAAGTCACAGCCAAGCGCCTCCACCATATCACGGTGATGCTCGTGGACGGTGGCCTGGACTGGAAGCCGGGGCTGATGGCCTGGGCCGGCGCGCTGACCGAGCTGTTCGGCGGAGCGTTGATCTTGATCGGTCTGCTCAGCCGGCTCTGGGGTCTCGGCCTGGCCGTCGTGATGGGATGCGCGTTCTATCTCACGACGTGGGTCGCGATCGGCGAGCACGGCTGGTTCTCGCTGCCGGTTTCACAGTTCAACGCCATGTTCACCCAGCTGGGCCTGTTCGTGCTGGCCTTCGGCGTGCTCCTGACCGGGCCCGGAGCGGTGAGCTTCGATCGGGCGCTCTTTCGCCGGGCCAAACCCGAAATCGAAGACGAGCATCATCTGGTCGATCTGACCTGACACGCTGCGTCCATGCGGCAACCCGTGCACGCGCATACGCTAAGACCAAGGCCGCGCCGCCCGGCAACCATGGCTGGCCGCGATCCTGGGAAGCTTCGACGTGACGCAGCAGCCTATCTCAGGCCCCAATCCGCCGCGCCGACATCCCGGCGAGATTCCAGCGGGAATGCCCGCGGAGAGTGACACCGAGCGAGCCGTCAGGCGGATCGTGCCGTGGGTGGTGTCCGTGGGGCTCCACGCGGGCATCATTGTGCTCGGCTTCTTCCTCACCTGGACGGTCATGAGCGGCAACGACGAGCAAGCGCCCACGCGGGTCACGGCCGAGTTCTACGCCTTGAACTACGACCCCCTGGTGACGCTGGCCAGCGATCCAACAACAATCGACGAACCATTCGCACCACAAAGCGCCACGATCGAATCGTTGGAGCAGGCGATCGCGGACCAACTGGCTGATCTCGAGCCGGCGCCGCTGAGCCTGATCGCCGAGACGGTCAGCGCGTCGCATTCGGTCCAGTTTGCCCCGCCGCCGACCCATAACTCGGCCACCTTCGTCGGGCTCACCAGCACGAACGCCCGACGGATCGTCTACGTCATCGACGCCTCCGGATCAATGATCCGCTCGCTTCAGATCGTGCTGGAAGAGCTCGCCCGGTCGCTGGACCCCCTGACACCGCCCCAAGAGATGGGGATCATCTTCTTTCAGCGCAACCAGGCAGTCATGGTTCCGCCACGCGACCACCTGGTGGCGGCGACGCCGCAAGCGAAAGTCCAAGCGCTGCAGTGGATTGACGAGCAAATCATTCCGGCGGGTCGATCAAACCCCCTGGCGGCCATCGAGAAAGCTCTGCGCTTCAAGCCGGACGTGATCTTCCTGCTCAGCGACAACATCACCGGCTCGGGCCAGTTCGGAATCGATCAAAAAGAGTTGCTCGATCTGCTGGAACAGCTCAACCCCATCGACGCCCAGACCGGACGGCGAGCGACGCGGATCAACTGCGCGCAATTCCTCTACCCCGATCCGCTGGACACTCTGCGCAAGATCGCCGAGCGTCATGGCGGCCCCCAGGCGTATACCTTCCTCGATGCGGCGGCGCTGGGAATCGCGGCGCCATGAAGGCAACCGCCGTCATCGTCCGCCGCCGCTGCCAGGGGCGCCTGGTGGTATCCTGAATCGTCCCGCGGCAAATTGACGCACACCAGCTCGAAGTGAGATAGTTCCCGTTTCTTGCACGAGACAGCCAGATGCGAAACGTCGTCCGTCAGATTGTTGTCTTATGCCTGCTGCTGTCCGCGATCGGTTTTGGGGCTGCCGCAGCCGGGCAGAGCGACGAGCCCGGCGTCGAGCAGCGGTCAGCCCGAACGCCGGCCACCGGCACCTTCGCCGATCATTTCTTCATCGCACGCAAGACCGACCCCAACGGTGAGCAGTCCGTCGAGATGATCGGCAGCCTCATCATTTGGTTCCTGCTGGGGCTGTCCGTCGTGAGCATCGGCCTGATCGGACACATGGCGCTGGCCAATCAGCGAAAATCGATCGTGCCCCC
>JADFFQ010000060.1 GCA_022568135.1 Planctomycetota bacterium
GATTCGATGGCGGTGCAGTGCGGGGCGCGGGTGACGTCGTCGTAGAACCTCGAGTCGAACCCCACTCGATCGAGGTGGATCAAAGGAATGAAGGGAATCCCGATCATCCGGCACAGCCCATGGATGATCGGCCCCGTCAGGTTCGTGCAGAAGACCCCGGCGTGATCGCCCTTGTAGAAGCCGATGTTGTCCTTCGGGTGGTAGTACTCCGCGTACTGCGGAAACTCGAGCTGCATCTCGAGGCTCCCCACCAGATCGAGCGACTCGCCGAGTTTAGGGCGGGTCGGGGCCGGCCTTCGCCCAATCAGGATGTGGGGAATCCCGTGCTTGCTCAGGTAGTAGCTGACGGCCAGACCGCTGAGCGCGGCGCCGATGATGACGGGTCGTTCACCAGTATGCTGTGTCATCGTCGAACTCCCAGTCTAGGAACGATCAGCCGCTGCTTGAGAGTGCGTGTCGGCCCCGGTCCACGGTATGCCGCTGGCGCAGGAAGGACTGCAAATGCTCGCTCAGCAGCGCCGGCTCGTCGATCGGGAGGAAATGGCGCGCGTCCATGACCTGCAGCGCCCCCCGCGGCGCCAGGCTGGCGGCCTCGGCGGCGAAGCGGAGGGGAATGGCGGGGTCGTTCCGGCCGTGGATGACCAGGACCGGGCAGTCGAGCGACATGAGGATCCGGCCAGTCCGGCCCATGATGTCCTTCGGGTCGCCCCACCGCAGAAGCTGGACGAATCCGCGCGACCCGCGCCAGCCCCGGAACGGCGCCCGGAACTCGGCGACGGCGCGCCGCGCCGCCGCGTCGCGCCGCTTGAACGCAAGGGGAATGACGAACCGCCAGATGAGGGGCACGGCCAAGGGGCCGATGCAATCCCCGAGACCCGCCATCCGGAGCGGCCTGAAGATGGCCGGCGGCCTGAAGTCGGGCACGACGGGACCGGAGCAGAGGCACAGCGAGCGCACGCGGTCCGGATGCGCCCCCGCATAGAGGACCGCGATCGTCGAGCCGACATCGTGGCCGACGAGGTTCCACTCCGCGTGGCCCAGCGTCTCCCGCAGCTCCTCCAGTTCCCGCACACATCGATCGAAGCTTAGCCGGTAGTCGCCGTCGGACGGCACTCCCCCCTGGCCGAGGAGCTCGACGACGATGCACGTCAACTCCGCGGAGACCCAGGAAACGACGTCGTTCCAGAGGCGACCATCGCTGGCAATCCCGTGCAGGAAGACGGTCGCCGGTCCCGTGCCGCTTTTCGCATAGTGCATGTGGTCCGCCGCTCTTCCTGACGGTATCAATGGCGAGACCGAGCGGGCGCGAGCCCGACCTCGGGCCTTGTTCGGGGCGCAACCGGGATGAGCTCTACGCCGACATTTCCCAGTTGACCAACGCCTGGCTCCACCGCGGAGCTTTCCGAGCACGAGTGTAACGGCCCGCCCCCGGAAACCCAAGTTCCAGTCGCTTGCAACTGAGGGGAATCGACGGTGACCCGCCGCGGCGGGCCCCAAGACGGCGGCCTGGAGGCCCGGCCGTGCCGCTTGGGCGGGGGTGGGGACAGATTGACATCGCAGACCCCTCGTCATTTGTTGGCTTGGTGAGCGGTTCGCACCTGTCAAATCGGCGCCGCCCCCCGCGATCGCGCCGCGAGTAACGACTGATTGTGTTTGGAAGATACCCGCTCGCGGGGACGCGAAGCTGGAGGCACCGACGCGCCGACCAGCGTCCGTTGACGATTGCCCCGCCGTGGCCGGCGGGGCTAAACGTCTACGCGCACGGGCCCCAGTTGGCCAGCAGCGTCAGGTCGAGGATGCCGATGGTGCCGTCGCCGTCGAAGTCACCGGCCCGCCGCCGATGACGGATGAGGACCGGGCGATCGCGGCTCGGGTCATGTCCAGCCGACTTCGTGGCGCGGCTTGCTCGAAGGATTGAGCGTTGCAACGGGTTGTCCGAGGCTAGGAAGACGACCCCAGCTTGGGGCCGGTGACCCGATCACGTCCCGCAATGAACGGTCGACGGACCGGCGATGATCACCTTCGCGGAAATCTCTACTCTTCGGCCAGCGCGTAGAGCCCGCCGCCGGCGTCCTTGAGCCGGCCCTGCCTGACCAGCTCGTCCCAGACTTCCCGCGGATACTGATACGGCGGCATGATGGCCACGACCTGCGACTTCTTGCCGCCGGTCAACGGACTGCGACCGAGCTTCGACTCTTCGCCGAGGCGGGTGAGCTTGAGGCGCTTGCGGAAGGCCTTCATGGCCCGCCTGAGGTTCGCCGGATCCAGCGCGTCCGAGGGGTCCGAAGCGTTGGGCGGTTCGTCGATCGTCATAGGGGGCCCGGGAAACTATAGCCGGGGACCCGCGGCGCATGCGGCGTGGGCTATGGTTACGCGGTGGCCCGTCACCACGCCGAATCCGAAGCCGGCGAGCATCGTCCCTCCCCGAGCGATCTGCGGCGGTCGTCGTGACTCGCAATGTCTCACCACCCTCGTGGCTTTGGTACGATCGGCTGTGGTGCGCCGATGTGGATCACGGCGCTCCCGACGCTGTCGCTTTGGAAGAGGATCAAGACGATGGCCTCCCGGATCGCGATTTTCTGGCCAGGTGACTACCGGGCCAAACCAAATGAGTTGGCGCTTCCCAATGTCATCGAGGCGACGATGCAGCTGGAAGCGGCGCTGGCAAAGCTCGGCCGGCAGTCCTACCGCGTGGAAGGTTTTCTCACCAAGCCGCACGAGGCGATCGAGAAGCTCTCGCCCATCGACGACCCGTTGATCGGCGTGTGCGTGCATTGGTTCTACGGGCCGCACACCACCGACGGTGTGGTGGGTAAGGACAATCCTCTGCTGCTGGCCAGCAATTTCTCCGGCAGGTGGCCCGGTCTTGTCGGCCTGCTCAATACCGGCGCGTGCCTGGAAAGTGTCGGCCGAAAGTTCTCACGCATCTGGACCAGCGCCGAGGACTGGGCCGCCGACGCGGCGTTCATGGCTCGCCTGGACGAGTGGTGCCGGACCGGGCGCATCACCTATTCCGAAGATGAACTGGCCTTTGACGCGCCGGTCTCCGCCGAAGCAAGCCGCATCGCCCAATCGGTCGCCGATGAGATCAGTAGCCGGCGCGTCTTGGCGCTGATGCTCGGCGACACCTCGATGGGCATGATCAACGGTTACTTTGGGCCGCGACTGCTCAACCCCATCGGCTTCACCGAGCATAAAATCGATCAAGCCTGGATCATCGATCACGTCCGACGCATCGACCAAAAGCGAATTGACGACGCCTTCGCGTTCGTAGTGACCCAAGGCGTTACATTCCACTGGGGCGAACCCGATGCCCAAGACTTCGACGAGCAGGCTACCCGCGAGCAGTTGCGCGATTACCTCGTGGTCCTGGATCTCATCAAGGAGTTCAAGGCTGACTGCCTCGGCTGGCAGTATCAGCTTGGTCTGCTGCCGTTGCGCCCGCCGTCGGACTTCGCCGAAGGATTGTTCAACTCGGTCTGCCGGCCGGAGTCAAACGGCGATACCATCGCTACCGCGACCGAAGCCGATCAGGGCAATCTCATCCCCATGGAGATGATGAAGCGCTTGCTCAAGGCCAAGGGATTGCATCAGGCGGTCATGTTCCACGATGTGCGCTGGGGCGCCGAGCATGAAGGACGCTTCGTGTGGGTGCTGCTCAACTCCGGCTCGTGCGGCGCGTTTGCGTTCAATCACGATCCAAACACGTTGCAAGGCGTACATTCCTATCGCCAACCGGCCGGATACTTCCCCGTCCCCGGCGGAACTTTTGCTGGAGAGAGCCTTCCCGGTACCATCACTTGGTCTCGGGCCTACATCCAAGACAGCGAATTGTGGATGGACATCGGTGTCGGAGAAGTCGTCAAACTGCCGCCGGCCAAGCGCGACGCCTGGTGGGACGGTACCACCCGCCAATGGCCCTTTATGGCTGCCAACCTCGGTGTTCGCCAGCAAACCATCATGGCACACTACATGTCCAATCACATTGCCGTCGCCTACGGTGACATCTTCGCCGAAATGATCGCGCTCAGCCGAGCACTCGGATTCAAGGTCCGTATCCTGCGCGGCAAGTGAGTTTCGCGGGCGGGCTTGCCCCGCCGCGCTTCCTCAAATCATGTGCTTGATGCGCCATTGAACACAGACTGGTCGTCCTCAGATGAGCAGCGCCAACGCAGACCCTCTCTACCTCGGTATCGACGTGGGAACCGCCAGTGCTCGGGCCGGCATCTTCGATCAATCCGGGCGCATACTCGGCTCCGCTGGTCGTGCCATTCAGATCAGGCGCCCTCAGGCGGAATTTGTGGAACAATCCTCCGGGGACATCTGGCAGGCGTGCTGTGCGGCAGTGCGTGATGCGCTCTCGCAGGCCGGCGCTCAACCAGCTCAGGTGCGCGGCCTCGGTTTTGACGCGACCTGTTCCCTGGTCGTGCTCGATGAATCCGACCGACCCGTGACCGTTAGTCCAACCGGCCACGACGAGCGGAATGTCATCGCCTGGATGGATCATCGCGCAATCGAGCAGGCCGATCGCATCAACGCGACCGGGCATGATGTCTTGAAGTACGTCGGCGGCACGATCTCTCCGGAAATGCAATCGCCCAAACTTCTGTGGCTCAAAGAGAACCTGCCCCAGACCTGGCGCCGCGCCGCCAGGTTCCTCGATCTACCGGACTTTCTCACGTACCGCGCGACCGCGAACGACACGCGATCGCTCTGCTCAACCGTTTGCAAGTGGACGTACCTCGGCCACGAAGAGGCGCAACAACCGAACAGCGTCGGCCGGTGGGATCCGTCCTATTGGCGGCAGATCGGCCTCGGCGAACTCGTCGAGGAACGCTTGGCCCGTATCGGCTCCACAGTGAGACCGATTGGCGAAGCGATCGGTCAAGGCTTAAGCAATGCCAGCGCCAAGGAGCTTGGTCTTGAGCCGGGGACGGCAGTGGGCGTGTCGATCATCGATGCCCATGCCGGCGGGCTGGGCGTGCTCGGTGCTCGATTTGATGAACAAACGCCGTCCTACCAAGACATGGAACGTCGCCTCGCCCTCATCTGCGGCACGTCGAGCTGCCACATGGCCGTCTCGCGCGAGCCTCGCTTTATCCAAGGCGTCTGGGGGCCTTACTACTCCGCCATGATCCCCGGCCTGTGGCTGACCGAAGGCGGCCAATCCGCCACGGGCTCGCTTATCGATCACATCATCTTCTCCCACACCCGCGCCGCTGAACTACAAGATCAATCTTGTGCCAGCGGCCGGAGCGTGTACGAACTGCTCAATGACCGCCTCGATGTGTTGTCCGCAGGTACCGACTTCCCCGCTCAACTCACGCGTGACCTGCACGTGCTACCGTATTTTCTCGGCAACCGCTCGCCGCGGGCCGATCCGACGCTTCGCGGGGCCATTTCCGGCCTGCGACTCTCCGACACGATTGATGATCTCGCCGTGCTGTACCTCGCCACGATTCAGGCCATTGCCCACGGCACCCGCCACATCATTGCCACCCTCAACGAAGCCGGCTACCGAATCGACACCATCTTCGCCTGCGGCGGCGGCACGAAGAACTCCGTCTTTCTGCGCGAGCACGCCGACATCACCGGCTGCCGAATTGTCCTACCACGCCATCCGGAAGCGGTTCTGCTCGGCTCCGGCATGCTCGGCGCTGTCGCGGCAGGGGATCAGCCCTCCGTCCTCGACGCGATGTCGGCGATGAGCCAACCCGGCCAAACCATCACCCCCGCCACCGGCCAAATTGCTCGATTCCACGACGCCAAGCACACCATATTTCACCGCATGTACGCCGACCAGCTTGCCTACCGCACCCTGCTGTAGAGCTGACGGCAGCGGGTTACCCGCCGATTGCGTCGGGGAATGAATGCCCAGACCAGCGCGGTCCTGCCTAAGCCCTGACCTGCACACCGCTGTGGACAGACGAAGGATTGCTACATCTTCAATTTCGTCGTGACCAACACCCTTGAAGGGCAGGTGCTGAACAAACTTCTTGAGAAGCTTCAGGAGATCCGCGACGCCGTATGGGTCCAAAACTCAGAGCAACCGAAGTGACGCTTGATCAGCCGGTGCCGATGAGGATGGCCGCCGACACACTGGTGTCCGGGGCCGGCGCCTCCGCGAGCATGTACATGTAGGTGGCGAGAACCTCGCCCGGGCGTTTGTTGGGTGTTGGATGATCGTGTGCGACACTTCTTCGTGGCGGCTTCTCGCCCCGACGGCCAACCGCAAGTCTTTGTACAACCAGCAGTACTGAGTTTTCGCCAGGGACAGGCTCGGTGGCATGCAGAGCTTCTACTACCGGAAAGCGGCATGAACGCTTGATCGAGTAATGGAACACGACGCCGTTCCCTTCTTCGCAGAGAACCAGTCCCTAGCGCGACACCGTGGCGTTCCCTCAACCGTGCATGCGGCGACCATCTGATCCGTCAGAAGGAACGTAGCCGATCCCTTTCTACACGGACTCGGTGACGACGTTCTTCCGGGCGTCCTCATCCAGCAGGACCGAGCTCTTCTTCTCCTCCAACACATAGTAAAGAGGCCGATCCCCGCTCTCTCCCAGGATTCGCCCCACGTACTCACAGAGGACCGCCAGAGCGAGGAACAGGAAGAAGAACATCGCGGCCGACTGGAGGGACAGACCCGCCCATCCAGCGGCGATCTCATCGGCGAAGAATCTAGCCAGCAACACGTAGCCCGCATACAGGCCGTTGAGACCACTGATGACAATTCCCATAACGCTGACCACCCGCAGGGGATGGGTGCTGTTGGCGACAACAGTGCCGACGGCTAGTCGGACGGACTCCAGCAACGTTCGATTGCGCGCGGCTCCCCGCCGGCTCATCGGCTCGTAGTCGAAGGTCGCGTTTGGGAATCCGACATAGGCGGCGTAGATCCGCAGGGACCGCAACCGATCCTTTATGCGGATGATGGCGTTGACCACCTGGCGGGTGAGCACTCGATAATATGTTGAGTTTCGGGGGATCGACATTTTGAGGACCCGATTGCAGTACCAATAGAACAAGGCTGCGCCCATCCGCATGAGAAGCGATTCACCCTCCCGTGAGCTTCGCACTCCAGTGACGATTCCCGCTCCTCGCCGGGCCGTCTCAATGATGGAGGGGACCAATTCCGGCGGATCGGAATCGGGCATCATCACCGCGACAAAATCGCCGATGACCGACTCCAACCCGGCAAGGATCGCCGTTTCATATCCGAAGCGCCTCGACAGCCGTATCAATCGAATGCATTCATACTGTCCAAGCAACTCGCAAACCTTGGCTGCGGTGTCATCGGTCGATCCGTCGTCCACGAGGACAATCTCATAGTGGGCGTAGTTCCGCTTGACGACTCCGGAGATCTCCTCGATGAACGCGGCAATGATGTCGCTGTCATTGTGCAACGGCGCGACGACTGAAACGAAGCAATCGGATACCGCCATGGTGAGTGTCCGGCGCTAGGTCCTGGTGTTGGAAGGCGGCTTGATGGAAATCATATCCATCATGTCATACACGTTATCGATCTTGGAGCCCATGATCGAGGTGAGGTTCGCCAAGCCGTGCCCGGGCCGCAACAGGATGGGGCGGCTGTCGTCCACTTCGCTCTTGGGCAGCACCGTCTTGACCTCCCACAGGGACCCCCGGTAGCGGCACTGCTTGATGAGGGGCAGGTACCGCTGGGCGTCTTGAATCATTTGGGGAAAGCTGGAGACCTTCAGGACACGGCTGCAATACGCATAGGGATCACGATAGGTTTCGCCCGCCGTGTCGAACCATTCATGGTGGGGTGTATACCGCACATGACTGAGGCAATGCAGGCCCTGGGCAGGAAACGGCATGAGCGAGAAGAAGGGGCCGCACATGACCGTAATGCCGGTCTTTCTCAGCTCCGGCGGCACTTCCACCAACGCCATTTCCGTGAGCTCGTGCTTGAGGGGAATGGCCGCCAGCCCCGAGTCCACCAGGAGCTTGTTGATCCGCGAGTAGGTGCAGTTGAAGACCTGGCCGGCGATTGTCCGCGCTTCGGCTCCACCGCGCAGGGAGATGACCTCGATCCGCGACTCGGTTGCCGGGATCATTCGCAGGGCCTCCGACTCCAAGCTGACCGCGACGTCGAATTCCTCGAGGTCCCGGATGACTCGCTGCCGCAGCTTGCCTGCATCAAACGCCGCCTCCCTTACCCGAAACACCTGCTCGATCAACTCCTGATTGAATAGGTCGCGTATTTCAGGCCGGGCCGGCTCGACCGGAGCACCAATCCGAGTACAGAAGGTGTGGAACTGTCCGGCGGTAATGTTGCTGAACACCTTGCTGATCGCGTAGTACTGATCAAAATTATCGTCGATACATTCCTTATAGTCCGCGACGAAACGCGGAAAGTTGACCCGCGAGCGCAGAGCGGTCAGGAAGCTGCGCGGGTAGTGGTAGCCATTGTGGACTCTGGCCTGGTTGGCATAGGAGGCGCGCTGAAGGATGGATGATTCCCGCTCCATGAGCAGAACACGCTCCGCGCCGCTCTTGCGGAGATGAATCGCCAACAGGCATCCGTAGAATCCACCGCCCACAATGATGGCGTCGTATTCGTCCCTACTGCTCATGGCGGCAAGATTCTTCGGCTGCAGCCTCCCCAATGACCGCGGCAACGGCCTCAATCTGGCTCTGGGTTAGCTCCGGGTACATCGGAAGGGAAAGCTGGGTTTCGGCGACGGATTCCGCCGTGGGGAAGTCCCCCTTTTGGTAACCGAGGTCCGCATACGCCGGCTGGAGGTGAACTGGGATCGGATAGTGGACCTCGCAATGAATGTCCCTGGCCAGCAGACTCTTGCGGATCGCATCGCGGTTCTCGCTTCGGATGCCATAGACGTGGTAGACGTGTCGGGCCCAGTCTTGGGCGATGGGTGTTTCGACTCCGCTGTGCGCCAGCAATCGGTCGTAGGAGCGGGCATGGTGGCGACGCGATTCGGTCCACTTCTCAAGATGCGCCAGCTTCACTCGCAGGATGGCTCCTTGGATGGCGTCCATGCGGTAGTTGTAGCCTTTGAGCAGATGGGTGTATCTCTGCGCCGCCCCCCAATCCCGAAGCAGGCGTACCTTGTGGGCAAGGTCGTCATCATCGGTGGTCACCGCCCCGCCCTCTCCATATGCCCCGAGGTTTTTCGAGGGATAGAAGCTGAAGCAGCCGATGGCCCCGATGCTCCCGACTGGTCGGCCTCTGTATTGCGCGCCGTGGGCCTGGGCGCAGTCTTCGATGACCATCAAACCATGCTTCTTGGCGATCTGAAGAATCGGATCCATGTCGGCCGGGTGGCCGTAGAGGTGGACGGGAAGAATGGCGACGGTTCGCGAGGTCACCGCGGCCTCAATCTTGCCGGTATCGATGGTCAGCGTTCGCGGGTCGATATCCACCAGCACCGGCTTCGCGCCGGCGTAGAGGATCGCGGCGACCGTGGCGACAAAGGTGAACGGGACGGTGATGACCTCGCTGCCGGGGCCGACGCCCGCCGCCAGCAGCGCCAGGTGCAGGGCACTGGTCCCCGAGTTGACGGCGACCGCGTGGCGGGTTCGGCAGAAGGTGGCAAATCCTTGCTCGAACGCCTCGACTTCGGGCCCGAGCACGTAGCGGCTGCTTTCCAGCACGCGGTGGATCGCCGCCTCCACTTCGTGCTTGATCTCCTGGTACTGAGCCCGCAAATCAACAAGTGGGATCATCGTCTCGTATCCTGCGGATGGTCGAGGGTAGTTCCGTGCGAGATCTGCGCGATTCTGTGCCTCATCCCGGTGGCTTATGCGTCGCGGTGTACCCATCGTCCAAGTCTCCCCCGGCCACGGAATGATGCTTAGGAGCGTACTCTATCTCCGTCGACATTGAAGGGCCGTCTCGACCGCCCGGTTGCGGTCAATCTTTCGATTGGTGTTGTTGCGGCTCAAGAAGCGCGTGCCGCCGGCAAGGGCACGAACCGAGACGCCCGGTGTTCGCGGGAAAATGTGCCGGTCCCCGGGCAGGACGGACGACCGCTCCCACCGAAGGCCTCGTATCCTACTGGCCTTAGTCCTGGGTGTAGGAGGATTCCATGGCTAGAAAGGGAAGGGTGGAGCTTCTTCGAGGGGCCCACGTGTTGCTTCGCGAAATGGACGAAGACGATGCCCAGCTCGTCGTCGCCTGGCGTAACGGTCCCGAGTCCAGGAAGTGGCTCATCCAGTGGGACCTGCTGACGGTGGATGTTCACCTGGAGTGGTTCCGGAAAGCCAAGCGGCGCGGTGAGCTGTTGATCATGTTCGATGCTCTTGATGGTGAGCCGGTGGGTGCGACCTCG
Source organism: Planctomycetota bacterium (assembly GCA_022568135.1). Lineage (GTDB taxonomy): Bacteria > Planctomycetota > Phycisphaerae > Phycisphaerales > SM1A02 > JADFFQ01. Next base: position 10,317 of record JADFFQ010000060.1, read on the forward strand.
ATCTACGATTTCGACCGGCCGAAGACCTCCGCCCAGTGGGGCAGGCTGTGTGCGGCTCAGGTGGGGCGGCATCCCCACGGCATTCTCGAGGGCTGCTACCTTGTCCAGCGGCTCTGCTTCGAGGCGCTCGGCATGTTCCGCCTGCATGGCGAGGTGGCCAGCGAGAACCAGCGGGCCTACCGGCTCTACGAGTTCCTGGGCTATGTGAAAGAGGGCCTGCGACGCAAGCACTGGGTGCATCCCGGCGGGTACTATGACGTCCTCCAGATCGGGATCTTCCCAGAAGAATTCGAAGCGCATCGCGAAAAAGTTGAAGCGAAGCTCTACCCGGACACGGCTGTGCCCGAGATCACCGTTGTAGACGTGGAGCGAATCAAAGCGGTCCTGGGACGTTGAGGCGACCCCCCGGCCCGGCTCTGCATCCGTCTGCCCGCTGTGTCACGGATCCCTCATCGGCGCTCTGGTAGCTTCAGGAGAACGAATCGACATGCTCGAACCGACGGCCGGGGCCGACCACCACCACCAGCCGGCTCCCGGTGAGCGTTGCCGAGACGACCCCGACACACTTCCGCGGCGGAAACCTCTCTATCCCGGTCAATCGGTGCTGGCGCTGAGCGCCATCTATAACGAGGAATCCAAAGTCGCGGCACTGGCCGAGAGGTTCGTCGACGGACTCGTCGATGAGATCGTCATTGTCAACGACGGGTCCACGGATCGAAGCGCCGACATCCTCCGTGAGCACGGCATCACGGTCATCGACCAGCCGCACCTGGGGCTCGGGGCCGCAATCAAACGCGGCATCAGGTATGCCCGGGATCATGGCTTCACCATCGCCGTCCTGCTGGCTGGCAACGGCAAGGACGATCCGCGGGAGATCCCGAAGCTGCTGGCGCCGATCCTGAATGACGGCGCCGATTACGTGCAGGGCAGCCGGTTTCTTCCCGGAGGATCGGCCCCCAACACGCCCGTGTTTCGGCTCATCGCCATCAAGTTCCTGAGCCTGCTCTTCTCATTGTACTGCCGCAAGCGGTGCACCGATCTGACCAACGGGTTTCGGGCCTACCGCCTGAGCCTGTTCGATGATCCGAGAATCAACATCTGGCAGGATTGGCTGGACAACTACGAGTGCGAGTATTACCTGCACTTCAAGGTACACACACTCGGATATAAGGTGACGGAAGTCCCCGTTTCCAAGACTTATCCCATGCAAAAGGGCGTCAAGTACTCGAAGATCAAACCGATCACGGGTTGGTGGCATATGCTGCGGCCCTTCATCCTTCTGGGACTTCATATCAAGAAGTAGAAGCGGACGCAGAAATCACTCGCCCCGCCCGCCCGTGATGAGGCTGGGGGAGGGACGCCCGTGCCACCGCTACACCTGCTCACTCCGCGCTTTACGCCGGGAGCTACTGGGCATTCCGCGCTGCATCAGATGTTGATCGGCCCGCTGCATCACCCGTCAGATTTGGGTCAGCATTGAGAGCGACGAGCTTTCTCGCTGCCGCATTTATTGGTCAGCGGTGCGGCCTCGGTCCGGGAGCGGAACCGCGACAGTAGCTTGAGTGTCGGGGACGCTGCGCCGATATTGAATCAGTCTCCTGATCACTCGCCTGCCCGATAATACGCTATAGCGCGGGGCGATGGTGCTGGTGCCCTCTTTACAACGGACTACAGCTCAATGTCGAGTCCGGAGATCGGTATCCCGAATTATCTGGGGATCGCGCTGGCGGTAGGGTTCCTTGCTGTCCTGCTTGCCGCAATCGTATTGGCCGCCCGTCAAATTCGTCACATCCGGTCGAGCCGGCTTAAGTGGATTCTCCTGACGGGCGTTCAGCTCCTGCTGCTTGCAGCGCTTCTGACCGCCGTCGAACTCATCGTTCCGTCGGAGCACGTGATGCGACTCCGGTTGCGCGAGGCCGGGGCGATCATGGCCCTGATCCCTGTTGCTATTGGGGCACTTGGACTGCTGCTGGTCATGGTGGGCATCCTGTCTACGGCTCGGGGCGGATCAGAGCGCAAGCGACCGCCGCGCGAGCGACCGCCTTCGGACCCGGAATCCAACATGGAGCTCGTGCGAAGCATCATGTACAGTTCGCTGCACGGCATGATCACGCTGCGGGCGATCCGTGACGCCTCTGAGAGTATCGTGGATTTCGAGATCGATCTGGTGAATCCCGCCGCCCAGGAGATCATCGGGAAGCCCGCCTCCATCATGTCCGGCGCTCGTGCGCTGGAAATGTTGCCCTGTCTGGCCGAGAGCGGACTTCTCGGCCACGGGATCACCGTCGTGGAGACCAAGCTCCCGTTTCGCAAGGAAATCCCGCTGACGAGCGCCAATCAGGAACGCTGGTATCAGTTCGTCGTCGTGAGACACCTTGACGGGCTCGTGGCGACGTTCGCCGATATCACCGATCGAAAGCAGGCGGAGGAGAAGCTCCGGCTTGCCGCGCGCCATGATGCGCTCACGGGGCTCCCGAATCGGGCCATGTTCCTGGAACGGCTCGGCCAGGCGATCCACCGCTCCCAGCACATTCCCGAATACCACTTCGCGGTGCTGTTCCTCGACTTTGATCGGTTCAAGCTCGTCAACGACAGCCTTGGACATGATATTGGCGATAAACTGCTGATCAGCATCGCCGATCGCATCAGCGCGAATATTCGGGCTGTTGACTTGCAAACTCAACAATCGACGAGTCACCTGCCCGCACGGCTCGGCGGCGACGAGTTTGTCATTCTTCTGGACGGTATTCGCGAGACGAATAATGTGGTGATCGTCGGGGAGCGGCTGCAAGAAGCGCTCGCGCCTCCGCATCATATCGCGGGTCATCAGATCACGGCCACGGCGAGCATCGGGATTGTGACCAGCGAAGGGAAATATACCCGGGCCGAGGATGTCGTTCGTGACGCCGATATCGCCATGTACCATGCAAAGGGTGCGGGCAAGGCGCGTCAGGTGGTGTTTGACGCCGACATGCATGCCGCGGTTATGGAGCAGGCGACGCTGGAGCAGGAGCTGCGCGACGCCGTTGAACGAAGAGTCTTTATCGTCGAATACCAGCCGATCGTTTCACTCAAGTCCGGCCGGATCGCTGGATTTGAAGCACTCATACGCTGGCCTCACGGACAGCGCGGCATGTTGCTGCCGATCAGCTTCCTCTCCTTTGCCGAAGAGCTTGGTCTGATTGTGGAAATGGGCGACTCGGTGTTGCGCACCGCGTGCGGCGCGCTTCGGAAATGGATGGATCAAACTGGAAACTCGGACCTTTTCGTGAGCGTGAATCTCTCAAGACGAGAGCTGATGGATCCCCACCTCACGTCGCGTCTGGAGCGCATCATCAGTGAGACCGGCGTGAAACCGGGTTCCGTTCATCTGGAAATCTCCGAGAGCATCTGCATGAATTGTCCAAACGAGGCTGATCCCGTGCTGCGCAGCGTCAAGGACCTCGGCCTTGTACTCGTCATGGATGATTTTGGAACCGGGCATTCCTCGTTCGGTTCTCTTGACAAGTTCCCGTTTGACATCGTCAAGATCGATCAATGCATCGGCAGCCGGGATCGGCAGTGGCGGCAGTTTGTGGCGATCACCAAGGCGATGGTGGAGCTGGTCCACTCGCTGGACATGCCAGTCGTGGCTGAAGGAATCGAAACCCAAGAGCAGGTCAATATGCTCCAGAAGGTGGACTGTGACTTCGGCCAGGGGTGGTTGTTCAGCAGGGCCGTTAGCGAGCAGCAGGCCGGGCAGCTACTGCTGAGCAACAAACGATGGATGAGCGCCGCGTAATGACAGATTCCGACACCCGATGCTGCTCCGATTCCGCAGCAGTCACGCAGGCCTACGGATGAACACGACTTCGCAAGCGACAACCCGCGGGGATGCCTCACCAAGAGGCGTGGTTGACTCCCTCAAGGCCTTGAGCCGCGCCTGGCAAGCGTCCAAGCTCTACTCGCCGGATCACCCGGCAACCCGTGACGCGACGAACGCCGCGGCAACCCGACTGGCTTCGGCATTCGCCCAGTCCGATTCAATCACCATCGGGATCGGACATGGCCGCTTCCTGATCGATGACGACGCGGACGATTCTGAATCGCTGACGCCCCTGGCTGAAGTGTTGCACGAGCTCGATATCGCAGCCATCGAATTTCAACGAGGCGCCGGCAGCGCGACCATGGCGGCCTTCCTCGAGACGCTGTTTCGTGCTCAACGGGAGCATATCCGCGGTGATGATCTCGTCGGCACGATCGAGCACGCAACTCGAAAATGCATTCGGATCATTCCGCTGCGCTACGACGGGCTGCGAATCGTCGAGGGCGAGCGGGCGTCGAAGGATCGAGATGCCCCCGAAGCGGGATCGTGGTCCGACCTGATCCAATCGCTGCTTTCCGGACCAACGCAACAGGCCGGATGGGAGCCGGATCGCCTGGCTGCCCGACTCAATGCTCAGTTCGAACAAGCGCCGGACGACGTCATCGCCAGCGGGCGGGTTCACTTCGAGGAATTGACCCAAACGTTGGGCACAATGAGCGAGGGGACACGAACAGAGTCCGTCGGGCGCCTCGGCACGTTCCTCTCCGGGCTCAGCCCGAATCTGCGAACTGCATTGCTGACGATCAGTCCCGCGAATCCCAAGGCATCGCTCGACCTGTTTGGTCAACTCTCGGAGGTCCTTCCCGTCGCGGAGGTGCTCGGCGCGCTGGAGACGGCGGACCGATCCGAATCCAAACCGAGCCGGGAAATCCTGATGCTTTACACGAAGCTGGCGCGCCTTGCGGTGCCGGGTGGTGACGAGAAC
>JADFFQ010000061.1 GCA_022568135.1 Planctomycetota bacterium
GATAGATCCACGCCGGCGTTGGCGCAGATCACCCCATACATATTCTCAACTATGAGCTTCCCCTTCTCCATCTTTATTATGCGAAGGGTCTCATTTAGTATTATTTCCACAATTCTGGGGTCTTTGTCAAGAAGTTTAGCCGAACCGTAGGCAAAGGGTGTGGGCTCGACATCCTCGATCCTCACAAACCTCCCTTCGGCCTTTGATACGATCTTGGCGGCAACGATGATGACGTCTCCATCTTCGACCAAGACCCCACTGGTTTTGGCGCCGGCAATTACAATCTGCGTCAAGTCCATTCCCGTCTCTACCTCTGGAATGCCGTTTAAGGGAATGACCGAAAACCCCGTATTCATAAGTTCTCCATACCGCTCGCTTGCTTAAATAAAGTCTACACTCTTAGACGCCTATTTGAACTCCAAAGTTACTTTGTGATTATTTTGGGGATTACTTCAGGGATTACTTTGGAGATTACCTTGGGGGTGACCACGTTCAATCAAAAACAGCTAAGACCTTCTCCGCCAAGCTCTCGGACTTCCCGTCATCGGACATGATAGTGTCCGCAACTATTGCCTTAACCCCGATTTGCTCAATACCGGCGACATTATCGGCATCCCTCTCGTCAATCACGACAGAGTCTAGAAAATCCCTATATATCTCGGCCACCCCTAGGGACGAAACCCCGTAGCCGAGCGCCCTCATAAGCCTGTCGGCGGGCCCCTTGAGGGCAGCCCCGCCCACAATGGGACTCACCGCCACCACCTTCGCGTGATCGAGGATTCATGTGAGGCCCTGGGCAGCACCTACAGGGGCAAGCCGGCGGGCTCGTTTGGCGATGTCGGCGTGTTCGGCTTCTATCCGAACAAGCCGATCACCACCGGCGAAGGCGGCATGATCGTCACCCACGACGACCGCATCGCCGATCTCTGCCGATCGATGCGCAACCAGGGTCGAGCCGCCGGCTCGATGGAAGCCGGCCAGGGACTTGGATCGTGGTTGGCGCACGAGCGCTTGGGCTACAACTTCCGCCTCAGTGAGATCAACGCAGCGCTGGGCGTGGCGCAGATGCGCCGCTTGAGTGAGCTCATCGAAGCCCGCCAGCGCGTCGCCGCCGCCTACACCCGCCGGCTCATGGGCCACACCGATCTGATCCTGCCCACCGTCGAGCCCGACACCTTTATGAGCTGGTTCGTCTACGTCGTGCGGCTCAGCGACCGGTTCAGTGCCAAGGACCGCGACTACATCATCAACGGGCTCCGGCGGCACGACGTGGGAGCCGGCGATTATTTTCCGCCGATCCCCCTCCTGCCGTTCTACCGGCAGCGGTTCGGCTATGAGCCCGGCGATTTCCCCGTCGCCGAATCGGTCGGCCACCGCACGGTTGCACTGCCGTTCTTCACTCGGCTGACGGATCGCGAAGTCGATCTGGTCTGCCAGACGCTGGAGGTGATGATGACCCGCATCACCTTCGCGCGAAGCTGAGGAGAAAGGCATGAGGCACTAGGCATTGGGAGCTTGGCAGCCGCGGACGCATTTCCGCGCGACACGTGATCGTACTGACGGCGCAAGCGCGCCACGTGCGGGCCGGCGGCGCCACCAAGCAGATCACTGACCGCGAACCACTTCCGTCACGTCGGCGGCATCAGGCGGCGCAGGTGCCGGCCGTAGTCGATCGTCCGGATCACGACCTCCTTCATCGACTCCTTGACGATGAGGTGGTCGCCGTTGATCAGCGTGATCGTCGTGTCGGGGTTCTCCTCGATGGTGCGGATGAGATCCGCGTTCACGACCATCGGTTTATCGTTGAGCCGGGTGACGGTGATCATGAGGAAGGGGTGAGGGGTTAGGGGTTAGGAGTTAGGGGTTAGCGGACGAGGAGCAGAAGCTGATCGATCAACTCGTCGGTCATGGTGATGATGCGGCTGGCGGCAGTGTAGCCGGTCGAGGCCAGGATCATGTTGATGAACTCCTGAGACAGATCGACGTTGGACAGCTCCAACGCGCCGCCGACGAGCCGGCCGGTGCCGAACTCCAACGGCTGGGTGATCAGGGCGGTGCCCGAGTTGGGGCCGACGCGGAAGAGGTTGCTCCCGGCGTCCACCAGCCCCTCGGGGTTGGAGAACTTCGCCAGAGCAACCTGCCCGATGGTGCGGGTCAGACCGTTGGTGAACGATCCGGAGATGATGCCGTCTTCGCCGATGGAGAACGCGCTGAGGGTGCCGATCGAAGAGCCGTCCTGGAACACCGCAGCGAGGTTGCTGTTGGCGTCCGTCAGGGCGGTAATCGAGTTGGTCTCGGCGTCAAAGTTCATGGTCACGGAAAGCGGGCTGGCGGCTCCGTTGGCGCGGATCAGCGAGAACGTTTGGTTGGTGGCTGAAAGGAACCGTCCGCTGGTGTCAAACTCGACCACGCCCAAGCCCACCACACGATCCAGGCTATCGTTGTCGGAGGATTCGGCGAGGAACTCCCAGGTCGATCCCGCCCCCGCCGTGGTGGACTGGAGCACGAAGGTCAGATCCACGGTGAGAGGCGAGCCGAGCGAGTCAAAGACGATGAAGCTGGTGCGAACCGATTCACCGTCGGCTTGGCCGGACTTGGACATCACAAACGGCTGGTTGATCGCCGTGCCTGCATACCCCGGGGGATAGGTCACGGTCAGGTCGGCGGTCTCGATGTCAAGGTCCTGCACCGTCCCTTCGTTGCCGGTGATGGTGATGACGCCGCTGGCAAAGGAGATGCCGCCGCCGAGGGTCTCGCCGCTGATCGTGCTCCCGTCGAGGCCGAGAACATTGTCAACGAAGTCGATAAAATCCTGCAGTGTAGCGCCGAAGTCGTCCACGCCGGCCACCGCGGAGGCGGAGAATGCAAAGGAGCGATCGCCGAGGTCCTTGCCGCCCTTCTCGAGGCCGCGGATGGTCACGACCGCGCCTTCGCCACCGTCGATTGCCAGGAATGACCCGCCGGCCCCATCGTCGATATACAGATCGTTGCCGGCCGCGGTCAAGTCATAGGCAGCCGTTGCAAGCAGCGTAATGAGCGCAGGGTCGGTGTAGAAGGCGCGATTGGTGTGCGTGGAGCCGGTGGTGGCCACCACCCCGGATGGATTGAGGTTGCCGTTGTACGTTACGTTGCGGGTGGCCTCGGCCAGGGTCAGCGTACCCACCGGTATGTTCAGCTCCACCAGGTTGCCGTCGATGACCTTGAACTGGTCGTCCACGGCGAAGCCCATCACTTTCCCACCGGAGATATTGACCAGATCGTTGGCCTCATTGCGCTGAAAGGCGCCGGCACGGGTGAAGAACCGCTCGCCCGCCGCGTCCACGATGAAGAACCCGTCGCCTTCGATCGCCACATCGGTGGACACCCCGGTCGCGCTGATCGACCCGTTGTTGAAGTTGCGCTGCGTGCCGGCGATCGAAACGCCCAGACCGACCTGTCCGGGGTTGGTTCCGCCACTGGATTCGCTCGGGGCCGTGCCCAGCGAGAAGTTTCGGCTGAATGTCGGCGCGAAAACCATTCGGTTGGACTTGAACGCGATCGTATTGATGTTGGCGATGTTGTTGCCGATCACGTCAAGCCGGCGGGCATTGGAGGCAAGTCCGGAAAGACCGGTAAACAAGGCGGTCGTGGAAGCCATCGGGTGTCTCCTTGAATCTAGTCAGCAGTCAATTGATCGTGGGATATTGAGTCGGCGGGGGATTGGCGGGCGCGCCCGGCGGCCTCGATCTGTTGCGCGACGGCGGGAGGCGCGATGCCCTCAGGCAGCACGAGCACGGCATCGTCGCGCTCCTCGTCGTCGGCCGCGACGTACACCGCCGCGTCAATGTTGACCACGCGCGACGACGGGTCAGCCGACAGCTGGGCGGTCAACGCGCGGGTGGGCACATCCAGGATCAGGCCGCGCCCGTCAATGAGCATCAGCGCCTGCCTCGCCCCGGATGCCTCCGCCAGATCCGCCGCCGCCGCCAGTCGCGCCATCTGCTGTTCGTTGAGCTTCTCGGTCGCCCCAGAGGCATCCGTCACCACCCGGCCGCTATGCACCGATCCTTGCGACACCAGCTTCAGCAGCTCATCGAACCGCTGATCCTCCAACGGCGCATGGGGCCGCGCAGCGGGACCGAAGGCGAAGCCCGGTCGAACCACCGGCTCCAATTGCTTCAGAAGATGCGTCGGGTCTGTAGCCATCATCAGCTCACCAGCCTTGGCGCGACCTGCATTGCCGTTGCAGCGTCAAGGCGCGGATTCCCCCGTCATGTCGTGAATCGTCTCCACCGAATTGATCGGCACCTGCCAGCCGTTATCCAGCTCGAGGTTGACGCTATTGCCGTGTCGAACGACCGAGACGACAATGCCCGAGACGCGCTGGTTGTCGGCGGTCAACCCATCGACAAACTTGCCGATGAGATTTGCGGCCGCGCCAAGCTGGTTCTGAAAGACCAGTGCATCCAGCCGGCTGATCAGCTTGATGTCCGACTCGATCGAACGAATGGAGTTCAGTTGGTCCAGCAGCGCGCCCGAGTCGTTGGGCGAAAAGGGATCCTGATTGGACAGCTCGGCGAAGATGATGCGAATGAAGTCTTCGGTCTTCATCTCGCTGAACCGGCTGGGCCTATCAGCTCGAAGCGCCGCATCTGCTGGGCCCAAAGCGGGAATATGGGTCATCGTGAATCAACTCCTGCTGCGGGTTGTCGAGACGCCGGGAGATCGAACGCCTCGACCTCGTGGTCGAACTGCGAGCCGAATTGATGGCTCAACGGCTCACCGTCGTCATCGCGTCGGCCGCGACTCCGGCCCTCGCCCGCGTCGCTGTGATGGCGCGAAGACTGCGACTGTTCGTCGGCGGCCTCTTGACGCGTGGCCTGTGCGTTGGTCGTTTGCATGAGGTGCACGGTGAGCCGCTCAACGGTCAGGCCGTTCGCTTCCAACGCCGAGCGAAGCACGGCCAGGGATTGTTCAAGCAATGCGTGTGCCTGGGGCGTTGCCGCATGGAATTGCGCCGTCACCACCCCCCGCGCGATCGTCATCTGGACGCGGAGTTCACCGAGCTGAGGCGGCTGAAGCCGCATGGTCATTACCCCGCCACGCTGGTTGAGCATCGCACTCAATCCGCGCATGACCCCAGCGGTGAAGTGATTGCCGTCGAGGAGCGCTTGGCTCGACGCCAGCCCGCCGTCGGCGGGTAGCGCTCCAAGGCCCTGCGCGGTCGCGGCGGTCGCGGACGAGCCGGGCGAGAACTGGGCATGGGTCATCGCCATCACTTCAGCGGTGGGCGCCTGCCCGGTGGCATTTTCGAGGTGCACGGCTGCCTGCACCTGCATCGCCCGCCCAATGGCGGCGGTGCGCTGCGGAGCCGCGTCATCGTGGTTGGCCAACCACCCCGTGGAACCCTGGCCGGTTCGCCCCTGCGCCTCGCCATCGTTACGGTCACCTTCCCTGCCAAGCGTCGGGTCGGCCACCAAGCCGGAGGGTTGCAACGGCTTGGCCTGCCCATGCGTGTGTGCGGAAGCCTGGCCCGACGACGCGTCGGCCACCAAGCCGGACGGTTGCAACGGCTTGGCCTGCCCATGCCTGTGTGCGGAGGCCTGGCCCGACGACGCCTCGGCCACCAAGCCGGACGGTTGCAACGGCTTGGCCTGCCCATGCGTGTGTGCGGAGGCCTGGCTCGACGAGGGGCCGGCGCCGCGCATCGGGAGCAACCGGCCGGTGTGTTCGCCTTGGCGTCGATCCGGATCGACCGCGGATTGAACGCTCTGCTGCTCGCCGAAGGTGACCGGTCCGGGTGCGGGTGACTGCTCAGACACCCCCGGGCGGACGACGGCGCCGGTATCGGCCGTTTGGCCCATTTCTTCGATCGTCGGTGCGGCAACGAAATTCACCGAGAGCGATCCCGTCGGCGCAGCAGCGTCTGCAGCAACGGATGAGCCGTTCGGCAATCCTTGCGCAATCGGAGCCGCCGTTTGCGCCGGACCGTCAGCGGCGCGCGATGGCTGAGTGTCGCTGACGAGGGCAGACAGGCGGGCCGCAGCAGGCTGATCGCTGGGTGACCGGCCCTGGGCAGATGCTTCCGCACCGGCCTCGGGCCCTGGTGCGCTGGAAGCCGCGGTTAGGCTGGGATCATTGTCGGGCGATAGCTGGCGACCGAGGTCCGCGGCCTCTAGCGGCGCCTCCAACGGTTGGCTGGGCTGCGATTCCGCGGTCGGATCCCCGCGCAAGTGGCCACGGTCGGCCTTCAACGCCCGCGCAAATGGTTCCTGGGCTGGTACCGGACCGCCTCGCTTTGGAGGCGAGGATAGAGCACTTCGTGCATGGGCGGGGGCAGCGCTATTCAGCACTAGCGATGGTGTTGGCATCACGAGAGCCCTCAGCGACGTCGGCGTTCAGACCGAACGTCCTCAAGCGCTCTAGCAATTCCGTTGCCAACCGGTTCTCTTCGTCGGTCTTGAACTGCGCCAGCAGCTTCCCCGCGGCCCGCTGGTTCATCTCATTGAGATAGGCCACCGCCTGGCTGATCTTGCCTGAATGAACCAGCTCGACGATCTTTGTTTTCGCCAGCTTGGGCGGCAGTGCTTCCAGCAATTTGACCGCTTTGGTGAATTGGGTATCGGCTCGCCGCTTTCGCTCGGCTTCGATGCTCTGGACCCAACTGCGGCGCTCGGCTTCGACTTGGGCCTGTAGCTCATCGGCCTGCTGCGCGGCGAGGGCAAGTTGCTGCACGAGCTGTGTCTTGACATCGTCAAGCCGGCGCATCGACCGATCAGTTTCTTGTTGAGTTTCGGCGATGAGCTGCAGGCGAGCGCGGCTGGACAGAGCGGGGTGGTCCCTGCCCAACTGCTGCTCCTGCTGCTGCCGCTGGGCCTCGGCCTCCTGGGCGGCGAGCTCGGCGGCAGCCTGGGCCTGCGGCACGGTCATGGCGAACATCGCCTGGGCGTCCCGGAGGCGCGCCGAATCCAGGCGGTCACTATGCCACAGCCAGCCGATGAACATGGCGATCGCCAGCAGATGGACGACGGCGAGAAAGCTGAAGACGTTCCAGGCGGTTCTCATGATTGGACCTCCCAACAGGGGACCCCGACGGCGATTGGCGGCGATTGCGTACGCCGGGCTGCGGCGATCACGGCCAACTCATCCAGCGCCGCGGTCTCGGCTTTGTTCTCGGCGGCCTTGAACTGCGCGAAGCGTCGGTCCCGAAGCAGCTCCATGGCTCGGCGGTGCTTCGCGGCTTCAATCAACCGGGCCCTGGCCGAATCCAGACGCCGATGCACCCCGGCCAATTGCAGCACGATCTGCTGAGCTTTGCGAACCACATGCAGCGAGGCGTTGGCGGCAAGACGTAGGGTGGCCATGTCGATGGCTCCCGTCAATGCTGTGCGCAGTCCTTGCTTGCCTTGGGTGATGCCAAGTTGATGGCGGCGAAGCGTGCCTTGGAGGTGAATCCTCTCGCGTTCGAGCCCGGCCATGGTGCGCTGGTGCTGCTGCTCAGCGCGCAGCCGTGCTCTCAATAGAGGTTCAAGAGCAAAGACGAACCGTGCCATGCGTATCACTTACCTCTGATCGGGTCCAACAGAGCCGTGCGATGCGGACGCGCCGCTGGGCGAGCGGCGGCAACACAAGAAACACTCCTAGGAAGTTGCCCGCGAAGGAGACGGCGGGCCGGTGGCCGCGGCGATCTTGTCGTACTCGCGCTTGGCCGCTTGCGCCAGCTCTACCAGCGCGCGACAGGTATGCGGATACTCAGCCTTCTCGCCAATCTCCTGCCGCAGGAACTCGTCGATCTTCGGTTTCAAGGTGATGGCGACGTCGCAATCGGCGTTCGACCCTCGCGCATAGGCGCCGATGTTGATCAACTCCTCCGCCTCGGCGTAGGCAGCCAGAAGCTTGAGAATCACCCGCCGGGCCAATCGGTGCGGCTCATCGCACACGATGTCCGCGACCCGGGAGATCGACTCAAGCATGTCGGCGGCGGGGTAGTGACCGCGAGCGGCCAGCCGCCGGGAGAGCGACAGATGCCCGTCAAGCACACCGCGAGCGGCATCGGACACCGGCTCGGTCAGATCGTCGCCCTCGACCAGGACGCTATAGAAGCCGGTGATTGATCCACGGCCTTCGATCGCCCCGGCCCGCTCAAGAAGCTTGGGCAGCATGGCGAAGACCGACGGGGTGTACCCTTTGGTGGCTGGCTGCTCCCCGATGGTCAGGCCGATCTGGCGCTGGGCCTGCGCGAGACGGGTCAACGAATCCATCATGAGTAGAACGTCGGCGCCCTGGTCGCGGAAATGTTCGGCGACGGTACAGGCGACCAAGCTCGCCCGAACACGCAGCAGCGGCGATTCATCGCCGGTGGCGACGACCATGACCGATCGGGCAAGCCCCTGGGGTCCCAAGGTCTGGTCGATGAACTCCCGCACCTCTCGTCCCCGCTCGCCGACCAGGGCGATGACGCTGATGTCGGCAACGGTGTTCCGAGCGATGGTGGCGATGAGCGTGGACTTGCCAATGCCGGGCCCGGAGAAGATGCCCACGCGCTGTCCTTTGCCGATGGTGATCATCGCATCGATCACGCGAACGCCTGTCGGCAAGGGTTGATCGATACGGCGACGGCATAGGGGGCCGGTCGGCGGAGGATCAATCGAGCGGGCGACAACATCGCTTAGCGGCCGACCTCCGTCGATCGGCCGGCCGAGGCCGTCGATCACCCGGCCCCTCAGCGAGTTGCCGACTGCGACGGTTCGGCCGGTGCCGGCGGTGGGCTCGGAGACCACTTGCGCACCGGGGGCAATCCCGTCGTTGGAACCGAAGAGCATGACGATGCTGCGAGAGCCGTCGAATCCGATCACTTCGCCACCCAGATCGCGCTGCCGCGGCTGGTGGACGGAGGAATCCGGTAAACGCACGAGCGACCCCACGGGAAGGAGCAGATCGTCCACGAATAGCGCCAATCCACGCACGGCCGCCACTGTGCCACCAACCTCCTGAGCCTGCAGCCGTCGCAGCGTGTGGATTTGTGCGCCCAGGACGGTCATGCCGCAGCTGACTCCTCGGGCTTCTCCTGTGGTGCTGGGGCCAGAATCGTGGCCACGATGCGGTCAATCTGGCGTTCGATGGTGGCGTCGATACGGCCCTTGCCGGTGGCGACAATGCAACCGCCGCGGCTAACCGTCGCTTCTTCACGAACGTCGATGTGCGCGCACCGGCTCAGCCTTTGGAGCATATCGGGAAGCACCGACTCAACCATCGGCCGGTCCTGGGGGTTGATCGAGACGGTCACGGCGGTCGGCTCGGCCAGCAGCGCCAATGCCTCGGCCAGTTGATCGGTGATGACGGTGGGATCGGCCTCGATGGTTCGGTGGGTGATTTTGGTTCCCATGGCCAGCGCGAACTCGAGGACGTCCTCGCGGGCGGCATCGAGCATGGCGTTGCGGTCCGACTCCCATCGCTGGGCTGCTTCGGTCCACGAGGTGATGAGATCGCCAATCTGAGTCTTGAATTGGCCGACGGCTTCTTCGCGGCCTTGCTCGCGTCCTTCGGCCAGTCCTTGTTCTTTGCCTTCGGCGTGGCCGCGCTGGGCGGCTTGGGCAACAAGCTCCTGCGCGTCGGCCCGGCTGTGCTCGACGATGCGCTGCGCCTCGGCGCGGGCCTGCTCGAGCACGCGCTCGGCTTGGCGGTTCAGATCACCCAGATCCAGGACAACGCCTTGTCTGACAAGCCCCGCGGCTTCCGTGTTCTTGATCAAGGCCATGGATAAGGGTCTCCGGGCCGACGCGTCCGTCAGACGATGACGTCCTTTTCACCGCGTCCGGCAATGATGATCTCGCCGGCATCCTCCAGGCGGCGGGCAATGTCCACGATGCGTTGCTGGGCCGCCTCGACATCGCTCAGCCGGACGGGCCCCATGTACTGCATATCTTCCTTGATAAGCTCGGCGGCGCGGGCGGACATGTTCGAGTAGACCTTCTCTTTGAGCTCATCGCTGCCGGTCTTCAGCGCCAGGCAGAGCTCTTCGTTGTCCACTTCCTTCAGGATCGCTTGGATGCCCTTGTCATCGACCTTCAGGATGTCCTCGAAAATGAACATGAGCCTGCGGATCTCTTCCACGAGATCCGGGTCCTCCGATTCGACACCGTCGATGATCGATTTCTCAGTGCTGCGGTCGCAGAGGTTCAGGATTTCGGCAACGGTAGCCACGCCGCCGACCTTCTCCACGGCGTGCACGAGCACGTTGGACAGGCGGGACTCCAACCCGGCTTCGACCTCTCGAATGACCTCGGGACTTGTCGGTTCCATGTTGGCCACGCGGCGAACCACCTCGATCTGTTTCTCCGAAGGCAGGCCCACGAGAATCTCCGAAGCCTTGTGATGAGACAGATGGCTGATGATCAGCGCGATGGTCTGCGGGTGCTCGTCTTGAATGAACGTCAACAAGTTCTCGCTTTCGGCCTTTTGGAGGAAGGAGAACGGCGTTCGTTGCACCTGATTCTGGATCTGCTGGATGACCCTGTCCGCGAGCTTGGTATCCAGCGAATCCTTCAGGAGTGCCCTGGCGTAATCCAGGCCGCCCTCCTTCATGTACAACGAGGCCATGCGGAGCGAATAGAACTCCTCGACCACCCGCTCGGAGAGATCGGCAGGCACTTCGCCCAGCGAGGCCAGAGTCCGAGTGACTTCCTCGACCTGCTCCGTCGAAAGCTGCTTGAGCAACGCCCCGGCAACGTCGTGGGGGAGGCTCAGCAGAATAATCGCCGCTTTGACGACTCCATCCAGCTCGTCCACCTTGGTGGGTAATTTTTGTCCGGGATAGAAAGCCATGTCTGCGGCAGGTCTTAGGCCTCAACTCTGATCCATCGGCGGAGGAGGCCGGCCGCTTCATCAGGATTCTTGTTCACCATGTCGCTGATCTGATCGAGCATTTGTTGGCGGCGCAGCGCATCGTCGTCCAGCTCCACGCCTTCCAGCGCCAGGGCCGACTCTTCCGCCTCGCCGACGATGTCACCGTGGTCTGAAAGCAGGGTGGGGGGAACACCCGCACCTTCGGCCGGCGAAGGTAGCTCCGCCCGGGCGCCGGCTTTGCGCACCATTATGAACATCATGGCCAGGCTGATCACCGCCAACCCGCCGAGCCCGAGGTACTTCACCAGATTGCCGCCAACCGGGCCGCCGCTCCAGCCGCCGGCCGGCAATTCAGCTTCCGGGGGGATCGGCAGGGCAGCCTGACCGAGGTCGGTAATCATGCTCACCACCACCGTGCCCGGCGTGGCATCGTCGAACGCGGCGGTGTCGATGAGCGGCTCGACGTCCGTTTTGATCCGTGCTGTCTCGGCCTTGACGATCATCTGCAGGGCCGCGTCGTCCGGGACCGCCTCAGGATCGCCCTGGTCCAGTCGATACTTGCTAAGGAAGTAGGACCGCGGCACGCCGATGACCGCGTTGATCTTCAGCGCGTACCCCTTGGGATCGGTAATGTGTCTGGCGTCGCGAGGGAAGACCGACTGCATGGTTTCGTCACTGCGCTCATCAGACATCTGCGAGCCTCGCCCGCCGCCCGGAGCGATGGCGACGCCGGCGTTGGTTTGAACGCCGGGCACTCCGCCTGCAACCCGCCCCGATGAGGTGATGGTGCGCGAGCCCGAACTCAATGGCCCGACCTTGGGGTCCTCGAAGGTGTCGGTCCGCTGCTCAACTTGCGTGGTGTTCACCATCGCGTTGACGGCGATTCGCACACCCGCAATGTAGTCCAACGCATTCTCGATCGTCGCCCGGACGTCCTGCTCCACCGCCCGCTTGATTTCGAGGTTCTTCGTCGACGTGAGGAGATCTTCGTGGCGCGCCTGGTGCGGCCGGCCGGTCTTGCCGTTAATCACCCTGACGTCTTGGGTCTTGAGCCCGGCGTGCGATCCAGCCACCAGCTCGGCGATCGCCTCAACCTGGGTCTGGGTCAATTCGCCGGTTCGCGGCTCAACAAACACCGAGGCTGTGGGGGAAATGTGACTTCGGCCGAAGCCGGGACGGTCCGGCTGGTCGATCACGACCGTCGCGCGCTCGAGGCCTCGGAACCTGCTGATCATCGCCGACAGCACGTTCATCTTGGCGACCAGCCAACGCTTGCGATGTTGGTCTCTTGTGAGAAACGGACTGTCCTGCTTGATCAACGAATCAAAGTTGATCTGCTCACCGCTGATCACAGCATGATCGGTAAGCTGAGCCAGGATGGTGTACCTCTGCTCAGCCGGGACCATCAACCGGTTGTCGCGCTGCTCGTATGGAACGCCGGCTGCTTCCAGATAGCTCAGCGCCGCAGCACGGGTATCCGCGTTGAGGTTGATCGGCAGAGGCAGCATCGACGGCCGGCCGGCATACTGCGCGACGAGGAACAATGACAACACGAGAATGACCATCAGCGAGCCGATCAACAGCTTCGCTGTCGTGGGAAGCCCGCCCAGTTGCTTCCCGATCGCCTCAAACGTTCTCTGCAATGCCTGCATTGGTCGGCCTCCATGCCATACCGTCGGCGGCGCCGCTCTCCGAGCGGCGGATATACTCCTTCGCCCATCCGCTCACCCGGCCATCCTAGCCCAGGCCGCGACCGGCTCAGGTGTCGCCAGATCACACGCGCAACTGTTTCACCTCTTCATAGGCATCCATCACCTTGTTGCGCACCTGCAGCAGGAGCCGAAAGGCGGTGTCCGCCTTCTGCGTGGCGATCATCACGCTCTCCAGATCATCGCGGCGGCCTGCAGCAAGGTCCTCGATCGCTTCGGTGGCGTCACGCTGCAACTGGTTCACCTTCTCAATCTGCTCCTGCAACTGCTCCTTGAAGCCGGGGCCCTGCTGAGAATCACGGCCAAGGCCGGGCACGGCAGGCAGCGGCCGGTTGATTGCTCCGCTCGTTGAAATCAGTCCAAGGGGGTCGGTCATGGTGTAGGAAGGGGTCAGGGGTTAGGGGGAAGGGGTTGGGGTATCAGAAACTCTCGCCTCAATTCTCACGCCGCTTCACGCAAGAATCTGAAGGGCAACGCTGATCATCGACTTCGTGGCCTCAATGGCGGTAATGTTCGCTTCGTACGCTCGCAACGCCTCCAGCGCGTTCATCTGCTCCAGCACCGAGTCAACATTCGGATAATCGACGTATCCATCGGTATCCGCAAACGGCGAGCCCGGCTGGTACTTGGGCGTGAGCGGGCCCTGGTCAATCTGAATCGACGCGACGTGCACGCCTTGCGCTGATCCGCGAGCGGGATCACCCGTGGCAAACACAACGAAGCGCCGCCGATACGGCTCATACTCGCCCCGGGCATTGAGGATTGCGTCCTTACTTGCAACGTTTGCGGCGATCACGGTCAGTCGCGTTCGCTGGGCAACCAGGGCTGAGGTTGAGATGTCCAGAGCACCGTACATGGAGGAAGGGGTCAGGGGTCAGGGGTGTTAGGAGTTAGGAGTTCGGTATCGGGCCGGTTTGGCTGCCGCTCGAAAGGCGGCGCGAGGAGTCTAAATGCGCTCTCGGATTGCGGTGTTGATGAGATCGAAGCGGCTGCGAAGTAGCTCAGCCGCCAGGCGGAAGGTCATGAAGTTCTCGGCGAGGGCCTGCATGGTTCGTTCGAGGTCGCGGTCGTTGCCGTCATGGAACAGGATGTTGTCGCCGATCGGCTCCGGATGAAGGGTTAAGCCGATTCGATCGAACTCGACTTGCGGCGAATCCTCAAGGATGAACCTGCCGCCGGCCAACCCATGCCTCGCGCGACGGGCGTCAACGGCCTCGCCCAATTGTTCCTGAAACGCACGGACCGAAACGTCTACGGGTCGGAACCCCGGCGTATCGAGGTTGGCGATATTGTTGACGATCACCCGATGCCGCTGGCCGGCGAACTCGAGCAGCCGCTGCAAGACGGGAATGGCGCCTGCGTTGATTAAGCCGTCGATCATCGACCGGACCTCCGACAACGAGCTCCGCTGCAACAACCTCTGCAAACCCCGGACCGTTGATCAACCGCCGCCCTCCCTACGCCCCAGCGACATTCGACAGCGCAGGAGCTGCGCGGCTGGCAGGATCTGCGCACCGGATCAGAGTGATTCGGAGACAATGTGCTGCTCCTTCCATTTCTTGAGCTTCAGGCCAAGCGTCCGAACTCCAATGCCCAGGGCCGCAGCGCTGCGCTGTCGATGCCCATGGTTATGCGTCAGGGTGGCGATGATCGTCTCCCGTTCCACATCGTCCAGGGTGAGCTTGCCGTCGCAGACGACCCCATCACATGGTGGCGACTCGCCCAAGAGAGGCCCGACCTCGATCATCGCGCCCGGCCGCCGGGTCGCAGTTGGCAGCGGGCTCAACCAAGACTCGATGAGCGTCGCCTTGACCACCTCATCTGAGGTGAGCACGGCAGCCCGCTCGCAGATGTTCTGCACTTCGCGGATGTTGCCCGGCCAGGGGTATCGCCGCATCAGCTCAAGGGCCTGGGGCTCGAACGACTTGACGGGCTTGCCTTCACGCTCAGCCACCTGCTTCAAGAAGTGCCCGGCCAACTGTTGCAGTTCCTCGGTAATCTGCCGCAACGGCGGCATGGATACGGGCAGGACGTTGAGTCGGAAAAACAGGTCCTGACGGAACGTCCCGCGGATTATCTCGGCCGGCAGGTCGCGATTGGTGGTGGCGATGACGCGCACATCCACCGTACGGCTCGTGCTGGACCCGACCCGCTCGAAGGTACGCTCCTGCAAGACGCGCAGGAGCTTGGCCTGAATGGCGGGTGAGATCTCGCTGATTTCATCGAGCAGGAGCGTCCCGCCGTCGGCCAGCTCGAATCGGCCTTTGCGAAGTTTGTCCGCCCCGGTGA
>JADFFQ010000001.1:0-168693 GCA_022568135.1 Planctomycetota bacterium
GATCTACCGCTCATTGTTGCGAAAGATCCAGCGGGCGCCACAGCGAATCATCGTTGGTCGAAGGCTGCGTTTGAGTCCCCTGCGAAAGGGGGCCATCGCCCTGCGTGCCCGCTGCTTGGCCATTCATGATGATTCACCTCCGCCCAGATCGTGCATGACCAAGACATGAGGCGAGCTCGCCTACGCCTTGCGGCTCAACGTGTTTGGCGAATGCGTCATGCCTAATGCGTCGCTTCATCTGCCGGTGGCGCTTATCGGCGTTGGCGAAGTGCCCAGGAGAGGACTCGAACACTCCGCACAAACACCGCGAAAAGAAGCCATTTCCGATCAGGGCGGCGCAGAATCCGGCGCACCTGATGCGCCAAACGCCCTCAGGCGGCCGAATGACCCCGGCCTGCGCCGCATCATCGACGCCTGGCCAGACCTGCCGAAGCCGCTCAAGGCGGGCATCGTGGCGATGGTGAGGGCCGCTCAACAGAGTGAGTGACGCAGTCAAGCGCGATCCAGGGGGCAGGGCACACAGGAGGCACGGCCGAGGGATTCCAACCTGCAACCCTCGGTTCCGAAGACCGAAACAAGCAATTGTTTCTGAGCCAATACCGCACTGGCGGTATCTCAAGTGCGGGTGAGTGTACCTGAGTTGACATGAGTTGACCCACGGGTGATCCCGGTTGGTGTGCAAATTGCACACTGGACTGGCCCATCGGAACCGCCGCCGCTCAAGCAGCGCCCCGACGCCGAAGGTGTTGAACGCTTCGCACCACGCAAGCAGCACCGCCATGACGGCTGGTTCCTGCTCGGCTGCCGGATCGAGGGCACCGTCGAGGTAGTCCAGAACGCCGGCCCCGGCGACGCGGAGCCTCTAACCAAGACGCCGCCGTGGTTCGCAACGGCGGCGAAAGCTCCCCGATCCAAACGCTCTTCATAACCACTCGCGCGCGAGTCGGGAGGGAGAATCGGCCAGAGCCCGCCACAACCGCTTCGTGGCGTGCCACTTGAGGCTCGGCACGCCGATCGGGCGCGGAGTCCGGGTTGTTCTTGAGCCGCACATCGCCCTGCCGCAGCCGTCGCGGGATTCACTGCCGGCGGAAGACGATCCCGTCCTTGAGCCGCCCGTCCAGATCCTCCTGTGATAGAACGGAGAGCGCATCGTTGTCCACGGGGATGAACCCGTAGCCGCGCAGATTGCTGAGCATGAAATCCGCGTCGCCGTGCGGTCCGAAGATGACAAGGCGTCCCTCGGGCTTGAGGGCTCGCGTCAGGCTCTCGTAGAAACGCGGGCGGGCAGCACGCACGATGTGGCTCGCCACGTCGTGCAGCATCGCGACGTCGAGGCTCGCTGCGGGCAGGGCGACGTCGTCGGGAACCGAGAGGACCGGCACGATGTTGGGCACCGACCGGCGATGCAGTCGACGGATGTGTCGCTCCTGGATCTCGACCGCGTACACGGTGCCCTCGGGGCCGAGCTCGCCGGCGATGGCCTCGGAGAGCCAGCCGGACCCGCAGCCGATGTCCGCGACCACCTGGCCGGGCCGGACCTGGAGGATGTCGATGACGTGCCGGGCCCGAGTGCTCTGCTCCGGTACGTCCTGGCGCCGACCGAGCTCCACGTGCGCGCTGATCCGCTCGCCGTCCCGGAGCAGCTCGAGCTCGACGCGATCGCCGGGGCGGCGGGACGCGATGGCATCCAGGACCCGCTCGCGCGTCGCCATCCGCTCGCCGTCGAACGTCACGAGCACGTCGCCCGCGGCGAGGCCGCCCTTGTCCGCCGCGGTGTCGGGAACCGTGCGATTGATCATCACGCCACCCTGTCGCGCCGCACCGAGCTCGACGCCGAGGAACGCGCGCTCCCCGGCGTTCGCGGCCGGACGACCGACGCCTCCGATCATGTCGCCGGTTCGACGCAGGCTCACGCAGTCGAGCAGGGCCTCGCCGGCCACGCGGCATTCCAGCTCGAGCAGGTGGTAGCCGGGGCCCAGCGGTATCGGGTCGAATGGGACGATGATCGCGCGATCCTGCGACTGATTCTCCAGGATGAACGTCGCCTGGCCGTCGCGCATCAGGGGCGCCTCCCAGGCCCGCGCCGACAGCGTCGGGCCCTCCGCGCCGTGCACGGCGCGAATCGAGATCTCGTACATGCCCGGCTCGACCGTCCGGACCTTGAGCTGGAGCGTGTCTCCCTCCACCGCCGACCAGCGTGACAGCGATCCGGTGGCGCCGAGCTCCGATCGCACGCTCTCGAGCGTCCCACCGCCGACGTTCGGCTCGAGATCCTCGACCGGGCGGCAGATCGTCACGCTGCGCCCGATGGCCGTTTCGTTCGCGGGCGACGGCGGCGACTGCGCCGGGGCGCCGGCGACAACGAGGAGCACACCCACGACGTTCGAGCCGAGCACGGTCCGGATCATCGTCGACCTCCCACGCACCGTCATGCGACGGGATCTAGGGGTGGATCACCCGTCCGTCCCCGTGACGGCCTCAGGGCAGAACAGCTTCACGGCGCCCGGCATTCTACGATCCACTGCACGTGCGCCGCCGGGGTGCCGCGTTGGCCGCGGGGCACACGTAGTCGAAACACAAGGGCGTCCGATCGGGGCGGGCTTTTCACGCTAATGTTTCAATACCAAGGAAGCCACCTTCCTCACCTTCACGAACATAGCCCACCCGCATGTTCGCCTTGTCGCAGGGAGTCCTCTCGCCGCAAGACGGGCATTGCAGCTTGTTCCCATGCAACGCAGTAGCATCGAACGTTTCGATAGCTCCGAACCTGACGGGTGAGGGAATCCAACCTGCACAATGCTTACACCGGACCCGAGTTTCCATGGCATGCCCTCCTGTCCTTGTGGGAATATTGTCCTGTGGCACGTATTGTACCTCAAGCCAACTCGCCGTCCCCATCCAAACGGTCGCGGCGCCAATCGCCAATGCTGCGGCCATGTCCCCACCTCGGCCAGCCGATCATTCGGGTCGGCAGCGACAGATACATCGGAACCGTCCTAAAGAAAGGCCCGCCGGGGGGGCGGGCTGTAGATGACCAAGATGGGCGGCGAACCGATCAGGCGGTACACCCGAAGATATGGCGCTCCTGGAAGCGGATAGGAGACCCGATTCTCAGATCGCCGGGTTTATCAAGGTCGCCGCCTAGGAAGCCTGTCACCTCGCCTTCGAAGGTCTGGTCAGCGTTGGTCTTCACGACCTTGGCGTAGATTTGCACACCATCGGCTTCGAGCTGTACTTCGCAGCCCTCCGACACGTAGCTGGTGCTACCGGCATACTCAATTGGTTGGGGGTGGCGGCGCACGTCAAAGCTGATTTCTTGAGTTTTCATGTGACTCTCCTGTTGGCATAAACGCGGTCGCCCAATTGCGATCCGCCATTGCCCCCTCGGCCAATTCTTGGCTGGTCTTGAGAGGTCCAGGATGATTGAGAGGCGCAAACGCGGCCCAAGCCAGGTGCGGTGCATTCCGGTCGGCAACGTCGGCCGGTGAGATGGTTGTGGCGTAGTGATTCATCCTTCAGACGATGCGCGCGAATCGGCGCCGCCGATTCGATCGCGCCGCGAAAACACGTAGGGTGGAGCCTCTCAACAGCCGCTTAGACCGTCGGCGGGACACCCATCCATATTCCAGCGCACTCCCAAGGGCCGCGGTTTCCTAGAATCTTGACGATGGCAAAGAAGCAGAATCGTTACTACACGGGACTAGTCCCGTTTTCGAACAAGACTCGCATGTTACCGGCGAGAGGACGCGGGTGGACGGCCATGTTTGCGCCAGTGCGGTCTCAGATCCGAAAGGGCAGTCCCGACCTCAAGCATGAAATCGTCATCCTCGCGGCCAATGATCGAACGGCTCAGAAGGCGCTAAACCTGATCCTGTCTGCCCACCGGCTCATTACAGCGGAGGTGTGGATTGACGACATTGACGTTCAGCCCCAGGGCAAGACGAAGGCCCTACACCCTGGTTATTGTTCAACTGCTAATTTTCCCGTCGCCTGCCACATCGCCGCGAAGGCGTCGACTTCGCTCAACTTCATTTACGCGCTGGCTCTTTACCGTCTGAGTCAGGAGCTACATGTAAACGTCCTGATGGATCTGGAGCCGCGCGAATATCCGCACGAACATCGCTCACCGTACCCACGGGATCACGCGCGGTTCGCCTATGCCATTGTTACGGCGTATGCGGTCATTGAGCAGATTGGATTGGCGTTGAAACAGGGCGATGCGTTCAAGAACCGCCAATGGATTCCGGTGGTCCGCAACGAACTTGAGAACCGTCTGAGATCGGCTGGAGTGGACCTTGGCAATCCTGTGCTCTGGCAATTGCGGGGCGGCAAGACCAAGATGGAGGCAAGACGGCCACCAAAGATAATGCGCAAGGCTTCGTGGGCCTTTGGAAAGATAAGAGACTGTGAGGTCGAGGTCATTGACGCACTGGCCGATTTGAGATGGCTGCGGAGTGGGGTCGCCAGTCACCACCTGGACGAACTTGCATCGCTCTTGTCCATCTACGATGCGTCGAACGCACAGCTTCTCGCCCGTCGGCTCTTATTCGACAGGCTGGGGTTCACAGCCCAGCGGGTTTGGGAAATACGGGAGGCGTCGACAGGCAAACGGCGTTCACGCAGATCGAAGTAGGTGCATTTGCCACGTCCCGGTCGGCTACAAGCCCAAGACGCGCAAGACCCGGGCCGGCCAGATCACCCCCCGCCCCACACTCCGGGCAGGCGACGTGGTTGGCGTGGCGCAGGTCGTAGCCGCAGGCGAGGCACAGCCCGCGCTTGCGGCGGATGAATTGCCGCACATCACGCCGAGCGAAGAGTACGATCCACAGAATTGCCGCGTACAACAGGGAGTTGGTCAGAAACCCGCGCCAGATTGGGCGCAGCGGAAGGACACGCGGCTGGGTCGGCCCGGCGACTACTCGCCATTGGGGTAGTAGCGGTGCCTCGATCCCGCCGTCAATCCCTGCCCGGACTGTGCCGTAATCATCGCTGTGATGGGTCCTTTCAACTTCGCACCACAGCGACAGCATGGGCCAACCGCGAGCATCGATAACGCGCTGCTCCATTGTTGTTGAGTCCAAATAGAACTCGTTCATTGGATCGGCAAGCCGTCCCCACTCGGGGATGACCTCGGAAGGGGAGACATTGGTGCGGCCATAATGACCCTTTCGATAGCGAGTGGAGCTGATTCGTGCCCCGCCTGGCCGCCGCCACCGATTGACGCTCCAATGATCATCGCCGACGGGATTGCTTGCGCCATAGGGGATCACTGCGAACACATTGATCGTGATTGCGCAGCCCCACGCCACGGCGACGTTGACCACCGCGCCGAGGAGCAGGAAGATCGTCAGCTTCGTCAAGCAGCGTCTCACGACACAACGATAGCCTGGCGGCTTCCTACCCGTCCTCCCAATCCACGCCCAGCATCTCGCCCAGCAGCACGACCGCTTCCAGCAGATCGTCGTGATGGACGATCCACCACTGGCCGAAGTTGTCGCAGGCATCGAACGTCCAGTAGCCATCAGCGTCGGCATCCTCGCTCCGCCACGTGGCGCAGTGGACCTTGCAGATCGAGCACATGGCGTCCAGGGTTGTCGTGTGCGCCCGGAAGTGTTTGATCTGACATTGAGCAGACAATCTCCGGGCTACCGTCTCACGACCTCGGCGGACGAAAAAGGCCAGCCCCAACCGGCTGGCCCTCTCGAAGGCGCTCGTCATCATCGAAGCCGGAGACCACCAGCGATTCCGAACCCGGGCCGGGCGCTAGGTCCGTGCTCGCGCCTCGCTGACTTTCAGTTGACGTCCACCGACCTCCTTGCCGTCGAGGGAGCTGATTGCCTCTCGCGCCGCCTGGTCATTGCGGATCTCGACAAAGCCGAAGCCGCGGGGGCGACCAGTCTCCCGATCGGTGATGAGGTTCACGTCGTCGACGTCGCCGAACTGGCCAAAAAGCTCACGGACCTCGGACTCCCCCGTCTCGAGCGAAAGATTGCCAACGTAGATCTTCATCGGTGTGATTCCTGTGTTCCGAGTGTCCAATGCCTAACGGGATCCTCGGGTGCGATCTACGTCTGGCAGCCGCCACGGGCCATCCATCGGGATGGCGTTCGCCGGGCGACGGAGAACTGGTCAGTAAGGATAGATGATCAGTGGGCCGCAGGCAACGGCTGATCCGTTGCCGATTCTGAAGCCGACATTTCCCGTTTGACCTTCGCCCGGCTCCACCGCCGAGCTTTCCGAGCACGAGTGTAACGCCCCCCGCCGGGAATCCAAGTTCCAGTCGCTTGCTTCTGACCGGAATCGACGGCGACCCGCCGCGGCGGGCCCCAAGACGGCGGCCTGGAGGCCCTGTCGGACCGCTTGGGCAGGGGTGTGCCCAGCTTGACATCGCAGGCCGCTCGTCGTTTGTTGGGTTGGAGCGGATTGTTGATCTCGCCAAGCAGAACACCGAGCAGGTCCGACGCTCGCTGACCTCGTAGGCCAATTGGGTCTGCTTCGTCAGATCACGCTGCTGAGCAGGTGTCAGGCCGAACCCATCAAGCACGGGTCAGGTGCCTTCGCGGGCGACCAGGCGCTCCAGCCTCTCGAGCCGCTTCTCGATCTGCAGCAGCTTGTGGATGATGATGACGTGGGTCTTCTTGGCGTCGATCCCTACTGGGCTCTCGTCGCTGGCGATCAGCTTTTCGATCTCGCCGTAGTCCGATGCGGAAACCTCTGGATCCATGTCGGCAACGATACCAGAGATCATCACCACCTGCTAGAGCTCGCCGGTGATTGACCGAGCGGTACGTGCGGGCACACTTCGAGAACTCCAACCTTGGCGCCCCGGCCCTCATCGCCTTACAAAGAACATCCTCTCGTGATCCATGATTCCTCGTTCGAAGCATGCCAATTGGTCTTTGCAGACAATCGACTTGATCTGTTCGCGGAAATCACGATCCACCGCGTACCTCGGAGCAAGTCTGAGCAAATCCTTCAGAGTCGGGAGCAACTTCGTGACCCCGAACAGTCCGCGAATTGCGACGTACCAACGCTTCAAAGTCTCAATGTAGTCGTCGCGGCCATTGATGGAAGAAACCAGATGGAACTGGGGAAGTGCCGCCCCGATGATTTGCTCCTTACCTACGGGGAGCCATGAACCCGGATAGAACTTCGTAAGCCGCGCCACAATCCTTTCTGTCGAGCGCGTCGGCTCCGTGAGCCGGCATTCCTCAGGATCCGGAACGCGATGGTCCCAGACCATCGTCTGCAAGAACAGCTTGCGACCCGACTTGATGACATCCGCGCAAAGTTGAAAGAATCTCTTGTAGATGCCTTCTTGCTTGCCGGCGAGGAACTCTTCGATCGAGCAGAAGTGCTCGAATGCACCAATGGAGACGATCCCGTCAAAGACTCCCAGCTGCGCTGCCTGCGCTTCCTTCCAATCCATCAGGAGGACATTCAACCGCTTCTTCTTGCAGTACGCTGCCTGTGCTTGCGAAAGAGTCAGACCGACCCCCGAAGCTCCATTCAACTCAGCAGCTCGCAGCATCGCTCCCCACCCGCTGCCTATGTCGAGGATGCGCGCCCCTTCCCCGCAATCCAGGGTGTTAAGCACCCAGTCGTGCTTGTCCTTCTGCGCCTGTTGCAGTGATTTGCCGTGGTCGCCCCGGAAGTAGCCACAACTGAGGTCTGCGAACTCGCCAAGGCACCGATCGTGAAATCTATCGAGCCAATCGTAGAGGCGTTCGATCTCCTGCTGGTTCGCCATTTCGTCTTGCACCTGGCCGTCAGCCCTGAACCGCGACCCGTTCGCGAAAGCCAAGCCCCCCTAACAGATTACCCGACATGTCCCATATGACCTTCGCCCGACTCCACCGCCGAGCTTGCCGAGCACGAGTGTAATCCCCATTAGCACACTCTGTGTGGATGAGATCGGATTGAGCGCGATCCCCGGTCGTTACCCATGTGCGACCGGAAGAAGCTCAATCCCCATAGATGAAGGGCTTACGGGCGTTCATGCCGTGGTCAGCCTCACGCAAGAGGGTCGCTTTTAGTGGCCGTGCCGGGGCCGAAGCCTTCGTCCGAAAATACGGAAAACTCCTTGATCGCCGCACTCTCCGGGCCGATCAAACGCTCAGCGGAAGCCGCCCCGGTTTGCCCGCCCCCGTGGGCGTGCTTCGAAGCACCGCACCAAGTATTGAAGGCTGGTCTCGTGTGCTCGCCTTCATGGGAGCGTCTCGATGCACCGGATCAAGCGGTTAGTCGTCTGCATCATGACCGTCCGGTGTCGAGCCGCGCGGCGTCTGCTGGCCGCGCCCTGAGCAACGAAGGCATGGTCCAGAAGACAGGACGCAATCCTCTGGCTTGGTTCCCTCGGCTGCTTTACCAACGAACCATCCTCGTATTGACGTTCATGTTCGTCGCTGGTATCGCACTCACACTGTTCTATACAGCCTATCTGCAGCGCAGTCAGGTCAACACGACGGCTCTTGCGGAGGCGGCCAGATTCACGGATGCGCTGGCGGAGTTCCGCACGCTCTACACCTCGGAGGTCGTGGTTCGAGTCCAGGGGCACGGGGTTGAGGTCACCCACGATTACGCCACGAAGGAAGGCGCCATTCCGCTTCCAGCCACCCTGAGCATGCTGCTCGGAGAGCGAATAGGCGAGGCGAGTTCCGGGGCAAGCGTTCGCCTGTTCAGCGACTATCCTTTCCCCTGGCGGACGAACGGTGGGCCTCAGGATGATTTTGAACGACAGGCCATTGACCAGTTGCGCCAGAACGCGGACCAGCCCTTCTTCCGCTTCGAGGAGTCCGCAGGCCACGGAGTGCTGCGTTATGCCACCGCGGACCTGATGCGAGACTCGTGTATCAATTGCCACAACACACACCCTGACAGCCCAAAGACCAACTGGAAGGTCGGGGACGTGCGCGGGGTCCTGGAAATCACGCTCCCGCTGGATGCAGCGGTGGCGCAGACCCGCAGCGGCCTCAAGGGGCTTATGGTATTGCTGGCGACCCTGGGCGTGATGGGGTTGTCCGCTCTGGCCGTCGTCGTTCGTCGGTTGCAACGATCCTCGTCCGAGCTCGCGAGAAAAGTGGATGAGCGCACGGCTGCGCTCCGTGAGAGCGAGGCTCGCATTCGCGCCATTGTCGATGCCGCCGCGGACGCCGTGATCACCATCGACGAACGGGGCGTCATCGACTCGTTCAATCAGGCGGCCGAACGGCTCTTCGGTTACACGGCCGAGGAAGTGATCGGGCAGAGTTTCAACCTCCTCATGCCATCGCCCCACCGCGAGCAGCACGATCAATACATCACGCGATACTTGAAAACCGGCGAGAAGAGTATCATCGGCATCGGACGTGAAGAGGTCGCCCAGCGTAAGGACGGCACGACCTTTCCAGTCCACATCGCCGTCGGCGAAGTCAAGACGGGCAACGTGCGCCTGTTCACGGCCATTTTGAGCGACCGCACCGAGCGCAAGCGGGCGGAGCAAGAGCTTGAGGCCGCCAAAGCGGCCGCCGAAGCTGCCAACCAGTCCAAGAGCGAGTTCCTTGCCAGCATGAGCCACGAGCTGCGCACGCCGCTCAGCGGCGTGATCGGCATGACTGAGATTCTGCTGGACACCGACCTCGACGACCGGCAGGGAAGGTACGCCTCGCTCATCAAGTCCTCCGGCGATGCGCTGCTGAGCCTGATCAACGACATCCTGGACTTCTCCAAGATCGAGGCCGGCAAGCTGGAGCTGGAGACGATCGATTTCGACCTGCAAAACGCCGTCGAAAGCGTGGCGACTGCGTTGGCCTCGAAGGCCGACGCGAAGGAGCTGGAGCTCGTCGCCAGCGTTCATCCCGAGGTGCCTCCGCTTCTACGGGGCGATCCGGGAAGGCTTCAGCAAATCCTTCTCAACCTAGCCAATAACGCAATCAAATTCACCAAGGAGGGCGAAGTGGTCATCCGGGCCACCAGGGAGCAAGAGGCCGAGCGTGCGATCACCGTCCGCTTCACGGTGAGCGACACCGGAATCGGCATCCCCACCGACAGCCTGGATCGACTGTTTGAGTCCTTTTCACAGGTCGACGCTTCCACGACGCGTAACTATGGTGGCACGGGGCTGGGGCTGGCCATCTCCAAGCAGCTTGTGGAGTTGATGGGCGGCCGGATCGGTGTCGAGAGTGAGCCGAGTCACGGATCCACGTTCTGGTTCACGGTCGAATTCGAGAAGCAGGCTGATGGAAGAACGCAGCCCCGACTGATCCTCGAGGATCTTCGGCATGTGCGGATCCTCGCGGTGGACGACAACGCGACCAACCGGGAGATCCTCCACGAGCAGCTGACGGCCTGGGATCTCGCCCACGAGATCGCCGCCGACGGCAAACGGGCGCTGGCGCTGCTGCGCGATGCTGCCAGCGCGGGAACGCCCTTCGGCGTGACGATCCTGGACATGCAGATGCCCGGGATGGACGGCGGGGAACTGGCGCAGGCCATCAAGGCCGATCCGCTCATCCAAGACACGGTGTTGATCCTTCTGACATCGGTACCGGAACTTGATGACGAAGCCCGGATAAAGACCATGGGGTTCGCCGGCTGTCTCAGCAAGCCGGTCAGGCAATCGCAGCTCTTGGATGCCATCGCGGAAGCCGTCGCGTGTGCCCAGGCTCCCGGGGCCCGGGTCCACCGGGAAATGCAACAGAGGGCCGAGGCCACAAAGCAGTCTCCACTCGTGAGCAGGACAGCCGGCGCCCGCATCCTTGTGGCTGAAGACCACCCCATCAGCCAGGAAGTCGCCGTCACGCTCCTTGCCGCGGCGGGCTACCACTGCGACGTGGCGGCCAACGGCCGGCAGGTGGTGGAGGCCGTACAACGGACGAGCTATGACCTCATTCTCATGGACTGCCAAATGCCGGAAATGGACGGGTTCGAGGCCACCAGAACGATCCGGCGGGCCGAGAAGGAGGGAACGATCGCGAACGACAAGGCAGGCCGGATTCCGATCATCGCGCTGACGGCCAATGCGGTCAAGGGCGACCGCGAGCGCTGTCTGGAGGCGGGCATGGACGATTACCTCACCAAACCGCTCGACCCCGACCGGTTCATCGAGGTGATTACCGCTCACCTGCGCCGGGCCGATCCAGAGCCCGCCGCGAAAGGTGAACGTTCCTCTGACGACGTGCGGGTGGCAGGCGTTCCTGACGCGCCGTCGCCCGAGGGCTGGTCGGCGCCGATCGACGGTGAAGCGCTGTTCAAACGCTGGAGCGGTCATCAAGAGCTTGTACACCGGATGCTTATGAAGTTCGAAGCGCAGGCCGGCGCCGATCTGGAGCGGATAGAGCAGAGCGTCGGTGCGGGTGACGCTGGGCAGACGGAACGCCTGGCCCACGGTCTCAAGGGGGCGGCCGGCTACATCGCGGCCGGACGCGTGCAGGAGCTGGCGGCCGAGCTGGAGGCGATGGGGCGCGACGCGGAGCTGAGCGAGGCAGAGACGTGTTTCAATCAACTCCGGGACGAGCTGTCCCGATGTCTGGAATACATCCCCCGCCTCCTGGAGAAGGTCGGCGGGACAGAGCGTATGAAGGGAGATCACACGGATGGCGCGTACCCTTGGAAGCCATAGCGCCTCATCATCACGCCTATCTTTGAAGCCACTGTTGCTCGCGCTTCCTCACGTATTTGTTTATGATGTCCTGCTGCCTCGCAAAGTCCTCGGACAATTCAGGATCAAATTCAAGGCCATAGTGGATCCTTGCCCCAACGAGTTGGCGGTGGCGGATGTTGCCGATCACGTGGACAGGGCGGCGGCGGTTAGGCAACTGGATTGAGAGCCCGACCCTCGTGGTTTCCACAAATTCGGCATCCAATTCGGCCTCAAGACTGACGGCGGCCCCGCTCGCCGAGATGTTCTCCAGCCGGGCCTCCACGAGCGGCTTTCCGTGACCAGCCTCTAAGGTCACTCTCACGAGGTAATCGGGCTCGGGAGACGCGCGCACCATTTTACGGCGGTTGAAGTACTCGCGGAACGTCAGAAGCAGGTGGGCGTCAAGCTGCCGCGGCTGGAGAAAGCGAAATCCGTAGCGACGAGCGCCTGCTTCCTCGGTGCGGTTCTGGACCCTCACCGCAACCGTCAAAGATTCGTTGAGCTTCTCCGAGGTGAAACTGAGATCGATCTCATGGCCAACGGTCAGGTTCGGCCAGTTCGGCGGCAGGAAACGGACACCGACGCCGGAGGCAGTCGCATCAACCATGCGGCCCATGTATGGTGAGCCCCCCGGATTCGGCATCATCACCTCCAGACCCGCGGCAGCGTCAACTTTGACCCGGTAATGTGCTCGCCGTTCATTAGGCATATAACACTCCAAAAAGGGGGAATTGCGGGTCGGCGGTTTCGGCGTACAGGGATGCGACTCACGCCGCGCCAGTGCCGGGGTCAAACAAATCGAGGCCTGTCCCTCCCGAAAACTCCATCCGAGCGACCCATCGTGGTTCGGGCCGCACCTTACATTCATCCTACGCATGGCCCAAGCTACCGACACGTTCTCTGGCCGGCCGGACCGCCACCCAATCGACACATCGTTCACCCTTGGAGACACACGACTTGCGGCTCGGCCGAGTTCTTGCACCATACGCCCGGCTGGCGCCGCGCGCTTGGTAAGGAACCGGCGCGTTGGACCTGTCTGGGGCCGGGATCACGTCCGGCCGAACCCATAGAACCCGCACAGCTTCACCTGCCTTGGCGGATTACCCAGGACATCCACGTCATCCGGATCCGGGCGGAACCTCCAGCCGGCGATTGATTCTGGCTTGGCGAATCGTACGCTTGGTCCACACAACTCAAGACGTGCTGGGATTGAGCTCCCGGCAACCGAAGATTCGGACCGTCATCTGGCCACATCCGAAAGGGATGCACGATGAACGTGAATACGAATCTTCATTCCACCACCAGTCTCAGCTTGCTCGCGTCTGTGTTCGTACTGGGGGCGTTTCCGTCCGGGACCGCTGCCCAGGACGACCCGCCAGCATCGATCAAGCTGACCGGCATCATCCGCGACTTTCGGCCCAGCCATCCTGACTTTGACATTGTTCCTCCCGAAGGATGGGGTCATTACATGTGGAACATCGCGCCGGAGTTGGGTGCCGATAACCGCCCCATCTTCGTGGGTGGCGGTTCCAAGGTCGATACACAATGCCATGATTCGACCGCTCGGCCGATTTGCTGGACGCTCTACGACCCGGACCGGGGAGATACGCCGGCTGTCAAGGGTAGCGCGGATAGCGGGAGCATCACCTCGGCGGCAACGTTCAACCAATGGTTCCACGACATACCCGGCGTCAACATGTCGGCGCCGCTTACCGTGATCGGGGTCAAACAGGTTGACGGACCGTACGCGGGAATGTACGAGATCAGCATACCTCAATTCTTTCCCATCGACGGCGCGCTGTTCGGCAACGACTCCGCGCATAACCACTACTTCACCTTTGAGGTCGTTGCAGAATTCGTCTACGACGAATCAGCGAATTACGAGCTCCTCTTTAAGAGCGACGATGACGTTTGGGTCTTCCTTGAGGACACGATGATCGCGGATCTCGGCGGTATGAAGGGCTCACCGGAACAATGGGTCGATTTGAATCGGATCGGTTTGGTGGACGGTCAGACGTACCGCCTTTACTTCTTCAAGACCCACCGGAGCGGTCAATCCCGCTTCCACCTGGTGACCAACATCCCTCTGAACAGCGTACCGCTGGGCACAATCTCCGCGGCCTTTGATTAACCAACCACCTGGAGCGACCCAACCCAACCCAAGACAAGACCGCGTGCTGTTCCAAAACTCAGCCGAACAGGAAGTCAAGTGATGGCAAGAGGTTGAATGGTTCGCGGATAGGTTGTTTCCGGCCGAGATTGAACGTCGTCTTGGTGTCAACGGGCAGTATCCCCTGGTCAGGTGACGCCTGTATAGGGGACGTCGCCAATTTATGCCGACGAGTAAAATGTGCGTGCGGTGGCACCGGAAGCGCGATAGGCCACTCGGATCGAGTTTTCGGGAGAGACATGTGTCGGGATCAGTGGTGCGGCGCGAGCGGCTAGGCCGAATGTTGAACTACTACCACCGAATGGCCGCTTGATGTGTTCGGCTGACTTCTGGAACCATACGGGCTTGAGACCGATTCTCCCGCCATCCTCGAACGATCATGGCAGCGGCTAGCTGCGCAGCGCCAGCTCGACCTCCACGAGATCGATCAGCGCACTGGTGTCGAACGGTTTGCACAGCACAGACACATTAGGGATGGATAGAAGCTCAGGCTTATACTCATCGCGAAATCCGGTAACGAAGATGATCGGGACATCGCTGACGTTGCGCAGCGACTTGGCCAACGAGATTCCGTCACCGACCGGCATGTTCAAGTCGGTTATCACAAGATCGATCTTCCGGGACCGAAACGCGGATATGCCCTGGGCACCGGTCTCCGCCGTGACGCATGCGTACCCGAGGCTCTTGAGGCGGCTGGCAATCGCGCGCACAACGCCCTCGTCGTTATCGACGATGAGGATTGTCGGTGAAGAATCGCTGGTCATTAGAACTCTCCTGCTACTCGTGATGTGACGCTGCCTTGGTGGTCACTTTCTCGATCGTCCTGATGACCTCCCTCGACTCATATGGCTTTGACAGGTAAGCGCTCGCCCCGGCGTCGAACGCCTTTCTGCGGGCGGAGTTCTGGATATCGGCGGAGAGGAAGATCACCGGGATATGAGCGTGATCTGGGTTCGCTTTCAGCCGGCGACAAACGTCGAATCCGTCGATGTCGGGCATCCGGATGTCGAGGATGATGACATCGAGCTGATGCATTTGCGCCGCTTCGAGTGCGGCAAGGCCGTTAAGCGCGTGATACACCTGGTACCCGCACGCCTGAAGGCGAGTCATCAGCGCAGCGGTGATTCCGGGCTCGTCATCAACGATCAGAACTGACTCATGCATAGCAACGCGACTCCATGGTTAGACCATACACAGTCCAAAGGATCGTCTCTTTCGCCTGTGCGCACGACCAACTTCCCACGCACCGAAGTTCGAATGGCGCGGTAGCGCCGTTCGGGTTGTTCTCGGCCAGCGCAGCATGCGCAGCGTGAATCCGAGAGATCCACCTATCTGGTTCGTTCGTCCGTCCCATCGCCACAATTGAGCGGCCATCAATCGCTTTGAGAATGAGATCCGTTGGATAGCAGACCGACGCCAGGAAGCGGCGCAAGCCTTCGATGTCTTCCTTTGGCACCTGAGGAACCGACTGGATCACCGACACTGGCGCCGCCGGCTCAGAGCCTGCGATCAGGTCGAGAGAGCGGGTGATGATCACTTCCGGGTCGCATGTCGGCAGCGTGAAGATGAATGTGCTGCCTTTGCCGAGCTCGCTCTTCACGCCGACGCTGCCAAGGTTGAGCCAGATCAGCTCCTTGGCGATGTTGAGGCCCAGGCCGAATCCCTTCTCGGTCGATCGTTGGAGCCCCCCGACCTGCGTGAAGCGATCGAAGATGACCTTGGCGTCGTCAGCCGACAG
The DNA here is from genome assembly GCA_022568135.1 of Planctomycetota bacterium. Lineage (GTDB taxonomy): Bacteria > Planctomycetota > Phycisphaerae > Phycisphaerales > SM1A02 > JADFFQ01. The sequence continues at coordinate 15,529 of JADFFQ010000001.1, forward strand.
GCCCCGCCCCTGATCCGTGATGCCTATTTCCACATCGCCCGTGCCCGATGGCTGTGCCCAGATCGTGATCTCACTCTCACGCGGCGAGAACTTGATGGCGTTCATCGTCAGATTGACGATCACGCGTCCGGCCTTCTCCAGATCGGCGAACACCTCATCGACGTACGGCTGGATGCGCTTGACGACCGTGATCTTTTTCTCGGCTGCCCGACACTCGAGCATCGGCCACACGGAGTCGATGATGTCCTCGACCCGATGGCGCCTCCGATCGACCCGCAGCGTGCGTGCCTTCAGCTTACTGCTGTCGAGAAAGTCATCAACCATCTGCGCCAGGTCATTGGTCGCGTTGGTGATGAACTGCAGGTACTCGGCCTGCTGCTCGCCGACCGGCCCGGCCAGGCCGTCACCGATGATTGACGTGAACTCCTTGATGACCGTGAGCGGCGTGCGAAATTCGTGCGCAACGTCGTCTACGAACCGATGGGCCGTGTCGGTCACTTCACACAGTATCGTGTTCTTTCGCTCCAGCTCCCCATTCGCCAGCTCCAGCTGGCTGGCAAGATCCTGATTGCGGCGTGCCCTCCGAAACCGGCGCATCGCGTCACACACCGCGTGGTGTAACAGTTCCTTGTTCTTCAGGATGGATGTCTTGACCAAATAGGCGGTCGCTCCGCTCTTGATTGCCTGTACGGCAGTCTCCTCGTTGCCGTGCGATGTGAGCAGGATCACCGGACACACGTCAGCCTTAACAAAATCTGACAGCCGGTTCAGACCGGTGCCGCCGGCCATGTCATAGCTACAAAGGATCACCGCGGGGTCAAGGGCAGAAAGCTCGGCGACCGCCTCGGCGGGATCGGCAAAGCTCAGGATCTCGGTGGAAACGTCAAGCCCGCTTGTATCGGTGAGATCGCGCATCGCAAGCGCCAGCAGTTCGAGGTCATCTTCGTTTTCGTCAACAAGGATGATTTTCAGAGGCTGCTCAGCTTGCATGGTCATAGCTACACCTTGACCTCTGCGATTATGAAATGGCGAATGCGGCAGCCTGGACTTTGTCCGCCTTGTCGGTTTCGGACGTAACGTGAGCAACCGATACGATTCGCCCTTCAGCCTGATCGGACATATAGACGGGACACTATATAAGTACCTATGCGTAGATGGGAAGGTGGCTCGCCTCCCCACGCTAGGGAGAGCCTGCCGAAGGCGCCGCGCGCTGACCGATAATCCAGTTCCGCATTGTCCGGAGACTGCCGACCGAATAATGGGCGACGCACCGGCTACGGCGTAAATGCGCGAGGGGATAAACGGTAGTTCGCCGACATAGGTTCTCTCTCTACAATACCTCGCCAGAAACGCCGTGCAGGAGTGCGAGGCGGACAAGCTCGATGACGGACATCGTGCCCATTTTCCTCATCAAATGCCGACGATGCACGTCGATCGTTCTGCGGCTCACTCCGAGTTGATGGGCGATCTGCTTGGACGTCTTTCCCACGACGACCAAATGCAGGACCTGTCGCTCGCGCGGCGTCAGGCTTGCGACGCGCGCCTCAACGTCGGCGCGATTGGATCTTGGCGCGCGGACGCACTGGTTTAACGCCTTCCGTGGTCCGGTGCCAGAATTGTTGCGCTGCATGTCTGCTGGGAGGCGCGGATGGCTGGGCACAGACCGACACCCCGCGCCAACAGTGGAGGCGGACGTTTTCGGGGGGGTGTGACTGCGAATTTGCTATTTTTAGCCAAAGGTTTGGCTCGACCAGCTGGGTGTTGGGCATATTGTGCATTTACAGGGATTTGCATCTAGCCTCGGCTACGCAAAGGTTGTCTCTCCCGAAAACCTCGTCCGGAGTCGTACGGGTGTGAAACTCCGACCTTGCGACTGAGCAAGGCCGCGTCGAGCACGTCGAGAGCGATCAAGAGATGGTGCGAATTCGGGTTCTGCCAGGATCGGCGCGGCCGACCACATCGGAGACAAGCAGCATTCGGACGCGGGTCGGTGATCAGGCCGCGCGGCGGTAGCAGTGGTGGAGGCCGCCGAGCAGGGGCTCACTGACGATCCGACCACGTTCTGGCATTTGTGTTTCACGTGGCTCGGGCGAGTTGCCGTCGAGTGATTGATGTGGGCGCGAGCAATGGGAGTAATCGAAGTACTCCGCGCAAGGTGCAAATATCCAAACGAACCAGTGATCGCGTTGCGCCGCGGTCCACAATCGATCATGAACTCACCGGGTTCTGCGAGTGATCCTCTTCGCCGGGATGCTCGCCGCGTTGATCAGACTCCCGAAGGGCGTGGCGAAGGCGGCGATTCTCCTCTCGAAGTCGCTTGTACTCACGATGTTGATCGGGGTTCACCCAGCCGAACAGTGCGATAAGCAGTCGTGATACGAGCATCTCGGGCATGGTGTGGGCCGAAGCACGGTGAGACGGATCCTCAGGGAGCACGGTATTGACCCTGCGCCGGAGCGTCGCAAGCATCTTCCCTGGAAGACCTTCCTGCGCGCACATTGGGGAGCGATCGCCGCCGCCGACTTCTTCACCGTCGAGATCTGGACGCGGACCGGGCTCAGGCGCTACTTCGTGTTCTTCGTGATGGCTCTGGCAACACTGAAGATCGAAGTTGCGGGGATCAGGGCCGCGCCGAGGGGAGTCTGGATGACACAGATCGCCCGGAATCTGACGGATGTTGCGATCGGCTTCCTATCGGACGATCGATATCTGATCTGGGATCGCGATCCTTTATATACGTGGGAGTTCCGCGAAACGCTGCGAGCGGCGGGGGTGACGCCGGTCCGCTTGCCGCCGCGGAGCCCCATCCGAACGGTCGCGGCGCCAATCGCCAATGCTCCGGCCATGTCCCCACCTCGGCCAGCAGATCATCCGGGTCGGCAGCGACAGATACATCGGAACCGTCCTAAAGAAAGGCCCGCCGGGGGGCGGGCTGTAGATGACCAAGATGGGCGGCGGATCGATCAGGTGGCAGACCGGAAGATATGGCGGTCCTCGAAGCGGATAGGAGACCCGATTTTCAGATCGCCGAGTTCATCAAGGTCGCTGCCTGGGAAGTCTGTCACCTCGCCTTCGAAGGTCTGGTCAGCGTTGGTCTTCACGACCTTGGCGTAGATTTGCACACCATCGGCTTCGAGCTGTACTTCGCAGCCCTCCGACACGTAGCTGGTGCTACCGGCATACTCAATTGGTTGGCCCTGCTGGCGCACGTCAAAGCTGATTTCCTGAGTTTCCATGTGACTCTCCTGTTGGCATAAACGCGGTCGCCCAATCGCGATCCGCAATCGGACCCTCGGCCAATTCTTGGCTGGTCTTAAGAGGTCCAGGATGATTGAGAGGCCAACACTCGGCCCAAGGCAGGTGCGGTGCATTCCGGTCGGCAACGTCGGCCGGTGAGACGGTGGTGGCGTAGTGATTCATCCCTCAGCCTCGCCCTGCCAGCGTCCTGCGGCGGACTACTCGCCGGCGCACGAGGGACGACCCCGTAGGGGTTCAAATCTCAACCCAAGGGGAAGTGGGGTGTTCGCAGGAGGTTGATGCCGGACGGGGTCGGCTGAGGCCTAGTCCTCCGAGGCTGACGAGCAGTTTGAGCATGCACTCAAGCTAGGAACACCGGTCGCACTGACGACCGAACGGAAGCCTTTGTACAATCACGAGTACGGAGTTTTCGGGAGGGGTAGGTCGGCGACTGAGCTACTGTGTGAAGTCGGCGGCGAGCATCACCAACCCAACAAACGACGAGGGGTCTGCGATGTCAATCTGTCCCCACCCCTGGCAAAGCGACCCGACAGGGCCTCCAGGCCGCCGTCTTGGGGCCCGCCGCGGCGGGTCACCGTCGATTCCGGTCAGAAGCAAGCGACTGGAACTTGGGTTTCCGCGGGGGGGCCGTTACACTCGTGTTCGGAAAGCTCGGCAGTGCAGCCGGGCGCAGGTCAAATGGGAAATGTCGGATAAGGAAGGTAGGAACCAGACCTCCGGTGACAGGAATATCCACGATGATCACTGTTGGCATGAATTACAACATCATCCAGGGCAAAGATGACGAGTTCATCGCCGTCTTCACCAAGGTGATGCAGATCATGAAGCGCATGCCCGGCCACGGCGAAACTCATCTCTACCGGAATGTGTACAGTGAGCACGATTACCTGATCATCTCCGAATGGACGGATGAAGCTGCGTTCACCGCCTTCATCGGGTCTGACCGCTTCAAGAACGTGACGGACTGGGGTAAGAAGAACGTGCTGGCGACCCAGCCGAAGCACGAGATCTACGGCAGCGGCCAGACAGGCCAACCGTCCAGTGAGACGTGTCCGGCTCACCAATGAGGCGACGCAAGCAGGTGGTCAGGCGGCCTGGGTGTGGAGCTTGCCGCGGGCAAACTCAATGATCTGATCGGGGATCTCATGCAGAGGCGTGACGATCGTGGCGGCGACCAGCCGAACGGCCTCTTTGGGCATTCCGAAAGTGGTTGGGCCGATTTGTGCTATCATGAAGTGAGGTGATGTACCGCGCCAACGGACACGATCAATCTCGTCACATGCTCCTTGCGGCTCGAGCATTGTGGGCATTGCTCGTTCTCGTTCACATACCGGTGCTTCTAGGAGCCTCCAGGTCGCTTTTGGAGGGTGGTGGGGTTGGGGCGCTGGTCAATGTTCTTGCCCTGTGTCTCGCGGTCGCGATCTTCGTGCTGAAGTTGTTCGATGCGCCGTTTCTGCAGCTGCCGTCTCGACGCGCCTCCGCGATCGCCTTCGTGCTCGTCTGTGCAGTCGTGCATCGTGAGGTCGCAGTGGCGGGAGTGGCCGCGGCGGCAGCAGCGAACACCCCCGCCGCAGTTGCGACATGGGTTGGGGTAGAGGGAACGCGGCGGTCCCACAGATGGCTCTATCGCCGCTGGCTACAGTTGACGGCGATATTTGGCAGCGTGCGCAACCCACCCCGACCCGTCTTCTGGGCGAGTTCTCCCGCTGGGCAAGCGCGCTGTTCGGTCCATGCTTTTCGTGTAGCCGTCGCCCGAGGCCCGCCGCTTGGGACGGCTTGATCGGCCCGATTAGGACCCCCGTCCGCGATCGGCCTTGCTGGTTCGTGGTTCTGGTCGTTTGTGCACTGGACTCAGTCGCGGCGTCCAGCTATCGCCAGTTCACGAAAAGGAAACACTTCTCAGTCTAGGAAAAACCTATGGCTGCATCGTCGTCCACATGCGCCGGTTGCTCTGGCGGCCATGCGCAGTGTGTATGTTTGAAGGAACGGCGTCGAGGAGTTCTGTTGATCAACCTCGGAACGCCGGATCGGCCCGATACCAAGTCGGTCCGTCGCTATCTTACACAGTTCCTTGCTGATCCCTACGTTATCAAGCTACCCCGAGGCTGGCGCTGGCTGAACCGGCCGCTGGCGCGGCTGATCGCACAATTCCGCGCGCCAAGGTCGGCCGAATCGTACTGCCGCATCTGGACCGACCTCGGCTCGCCGCTCAAGTTCATTACTGAAGACCAGGTCGCCGCTCTCAAGAAACATCTGCCAACCGACTGGCTTGTCTTCTATGCGATGCGCTATGCGAATCCCAGCATTGGCGACACGTTAGAGCAGATTGTGGAGACAGGCGTCACCGACCTGGTCGTGATTCCGATGTACCCGCATTACAGTGGGCCGAGCACCGGCACGGCGCTGCACGAGCTCTATAGAACCGTTTGCCGGCGCGGATTGCAACTGAATGTCGAGGTCCGCAACAACTGGTACGACGACGCCAGTTACATCGACGCCCAGGCGCGGTTGATCCATAAGCATGCTGTCACGCACCGTCTGGCACCCGACAATGGGTTTCTCCTCTACTCGACGCACTCTATGCCGCAGTCGTACATCAGGGACGGCGACCCGTATGAGGGACAGGTGCGCCGGTCGGTCGAGCTTGTAAACGAACGGCTCGGCTGGCCAAGAGATCGCAGCTGCCTGTCCTTTCAGAGCAAACTCGGGCCGGTAGCGTGGCTCGAGCCGTCAACCGAGACCGCGTTGGCGAACCTCGCGAAGGCAGGCGAGAAGCAGGTGTTGGTTTGCCCGATCAGCTTTACAGCGGATTGTTTGGAAACACTCGAAGAAATCGGGATCACCTACGCAGCACAGTTCGCGAAAGCCGGCGGTGAGCTATTCCTGTGCCCGAGTCTCAACACGTTCGAGCCGTTCATCAAAGCGCTAAGCGTGCTTGCTCGCCGCGGATCGAAGCCTGCGAGCAGATGCGAAGTGACCTTGACGCCGCTGCTGCAAGAGGCTGATTCCTCCATTGATCTGGGCGCAGCACTCGATTCCCTGGCCATGGTGGGTGTGTCGGTGCCGCCACGGTTGGACGGTGCCCACGGTCCGGCGATGAGGTACGTGTCGTCCGAGGAGCTCCGTCGCATCAAGCGGCCGCAGTACGACATGGTTGAACTGCTTCAGAACATCCACCGTGAGGGTGACTTCCGCGAGTGCTGGTTGTGGAACACCTGTAACCGATTCGAATTATATGGCTGCCTCCACGAGAGTCGCGACGGGCGTTCGTTCAACGATGCAACTGCGGACATCACACGGCACTTGCTCGGTGATCACGACACCGATCTACCGGTCAACGTCCTGCGCGGTGCCGATGCATGGCATCATTTGCTGCGCACCGCCGCGGGACTCAACAGCTCGCTCCCGGGAGATACCGAGGTGATCGAGCAGCTCCAATCAGCCTGCCGAATGGCTGGACATGCCCAGACGGCCGGGGCACTGACCGAGCATCTGATCGGGCGGATCCGGTCAATCGTCGAGGAGCTGCGCGCGTCCACGCCATGGGGTCGGTTCGGCTGCGGGTATTGCTTCGCCGCCTTGCGGGATCTCGTCCAGAGCATCGGGCCGCCGCTACCGGAGGCCCAGTGTCTTGTGATCGGCGGGTCAACGACCTCCCGGTCGATACTGCGTACGCTCGTCGAGCAGTTCGGTGTCCCAAGCCTGCAACTGACGCTGATCTATCGTGGCGAAGGCCGGCATCACTTGATCAAGCTTCTGCGGAAGGCGATCGGCCAGGGACGGCGTATGCTTGTGCACAAATATTCCGAGCCGGCCGTCACCGAGGCGATTGCCCATGCCGATGTCGTGTTTCTCGGCATCGACCGCAAGGAGCCGATCTTGCGTTCGAAGCAGCTCGCCCATCTTCGTGACTACTCGGCCCGACCTCTGACCGTCATTGACTTCAACACGTTCGGCTCGACCGAGGGCATGGCTTCGATCAAGGGCGTTCGCATCATCGATGCCCGGCAGCTTGAGGCACAGGTTGACCTTTTCGCCGAGACTGTCATGGTCCGGGCCGAGCTCGGTTCCGCGGTGGAAGCAGCCGAGCGCGCGATCCTCGCGCACGTCGAGTCGGTGACGATGATTGGCGATTGGTCTTCCGGGAGTGCTTCGGATCCAGCGTCGCCCGGTGCGGTCGGGTCCGGGAAGACCGCCTCAGCGTCCGAAACCAAGGACGCCGAATTCCAGGAGATAAACGGCCATGCTCAGCGTGCCCATCGTTGATCGAGAGGTATTTCGGCGTTATGCGGGACGTTCGCTTCCGCGACACGTCTCCTACCCGATGCCGACCTGGTGGCGCGACATTGGCGCGGACGAAGCCGCCGCGATCCGCGCCGAGAGCACTCGTGCGATCCCGGCCCCCGCCCTGTCGGTGTACCTGCACCTCCCGTTTTGCGAAGCGCTCTGCAAGTTCTGCGCGTGTAACCGCACCATCATGCGAAAGGCTGCAAAAGACGCTGATCAGCGAACGGAAGCCTATGTCGTCGCGCTCGAGGATGAGATCCAACGGCTAGGCGCTTCGGTCGGAACAGGCCGGCCCGTGCGTCAGATCCACTGGGGCGGCGGGACGCCGACCTACCTCTCATGTGCGCACATCGAGCGTATCCAGAAAACGCTCACCGCGGCGTTCAGCGTCGCGGAGGGGGCGGAGATCGCGATCGAGATCGACCCGCGCGTTACGTCCAACGATCAACTCGAACTCCTCCGCCGTCTCGGTTTCGACCGTGTTTCATTGGGCGTGCAGGACTTCGACGAGCGGGTCCAGAAGCACATTCATCGCATCCAGCCGTACGAGATGGTCAAGCAATGCGTCGATGTCTGCCGCGAGATCGGATTTGCCAGCGTGAACTTTGATCTGATTTACGGCATGCCGTACCAGACCCTCGAGACCGTCGCCGACATGATTGACCGCACGATCGCGTTGTCACCCGACCGGATCGCGTACTATCACTACGCACAAATACCCGACAAAATCGCGAACCAGCGCGGTATCCACCATGACCAGATGCCGGACTCGGATACCAAGCTGACGATGTTCCTGATGGCCGTGGAGGCCTTCACGGCCGGCGGCTATGAGTTTGTCGGGCTCGATCACTTCGCCAAACCCGATGAACGGCTTGCTCAGGCTGTACGTGACGGCTCCATCAACCGGAACTTCCAGGGCATGACGACCGAAGCCGAACTTGACCTCATCGGCATGGGTGCCTCCTCGATCAGCCAGTTCACCCGTTTTGCATACCTGCAGAACGTCCGTGACCCGGATGTTTACGTACAGCATATGAACGCCGATGCGGACCCGGTCATACGCGGCACGCGACTATCGCGCGATGACTGCATCCGCCAGACGGTGATAAATCATCTGTATTGCTACGCTGCCATTGATCCCGACCGAATCGAGAAACGCTTTGACATCAACTTCGGAGCGTACTTCTCGGACGAACTCGAGCGATTGAAGCATCTGGAAGCGGATGGGCTGGTCGAAGTGAAGCCCGACGGCAGGATTGAGCTGACATGGCCGCTCGGTCGAGTGCTGATGCGCAATGTTGCGGCGGTCTTTGATGCCTACCTGCATCGCGATGCCTATCGGCTGGGTGAGCGGCATGCGTTCTCAACCAGCGCATGATGGGAGGCCGAACCTGATGAGCAGACCGACCAACGACTTGCTGCTACGTGCGGCTCGTGGCGAGCGCACCGAACGTACGCCGGTTTGGCTCATGCGCCAGGCCGGGCGGTTCGATCCGAAATATCGGGAGATCCGCCAGGGCTGCGGGCTCCAGTTGGAGGAGTTGTTTCGCAATCCACAGCTGGCGGCCGAGATAACTATGCTGCCGGTTCGGTTCGGTGTTGATGCTGCCATCCTCTTCCAGGACATCCTCACGCCGCTTGCGCCGATGGGCGCACCGTTTGTGTTTCGACCTGGTCCGCTGTTGGCTCATCCGATTCGAGTCCCGGGTGACCTGGAGCGCTTACGGTCCTTTGATTCGCGTGAGGAGCTTGGATTCGTCAGGACAAGTATCGAGCTCGTGCGGAGTGAACTAGCCGACACCTTGCCGTTGATCGGCTTCGCCGGCGCTCCACTGACCTTGGCCACGTTTATGATCGAGGGCGGAAGTCCGGGCGATTCCGTTGACCGAACACGGGCGCTGATGCAGGGCGAACCGGCGTTGTGTCACCAACTGCTTGATCTACTTGCGCGTATCACCGCCGATTACCTGATGATGCAGATTGAAGCCGGCGTGCATGTCGTGCAATTGTTCGAATCTGTTGCTGATCTTTTCACATGTGCTGAGTACGAACTGTTCGCCCAACCGTACCAGGAGGCGGTGCTCCGCGCGTTGAAGGGATCTTGTCCGACGATCCTGTTCGTGAACGAGCAACCGTATTTGGACCTCATGGTGCGGACCGGCGCCGACGTGCTGAGCGTTGGTCGATGCGTCGCTTTGTCAGAAGCCCGGCGACGGTACGGCGATCAAGTCGCGTTTCAAGGCAACGTGGACAATCGGGTGCTTCGAGATGGAGATTTCGATCAGATCGACGAGGCGGTAGGGCGTTGCCTCATCGCGGGGGCTCGGGCCGGACACATCCTCAATCTGAATCACGGCGTCGTGCGGGACACGCCGGTTGAGAATGTGTGCCGATTCATCGAGACGGCAAAGTCCTTCGCCTTCGAGCCGGTGGTGGTGGACGAGCCCGGAGGTTGAGGACGATGGGCAGTTGCGAGCGCGAAGTGATCGTGATTGGAGGGGGAATCAGCGGGCTGACCGCCGCATGGCGGCTCAAAATGGCCGGCGTGGATGTGTGTGTGCTCGAGTCTACTGAGGTTGTCGGCGGAGCAATGCACACAGAGCAGCGCGAGGGGTTTCTGCTCGAAAAGGGGCCGTTCAACCTCATTGTGCGCGATCCGGCGTTCGAGCAGTTGCTTGACGAGTTTGGCGATGAGGTCGAGGTGATTGCCGCTGATCGCGCTGTCGGCCGCGCTCGATATATTTTGCACCGCCACCGCCTTTGCAAGGTGCCGATGACTCCAACTGAACTGCTCAGGACCCCGTTGCTAACGCTCGGTGGCAAAGTGCGGTTGATCCGCGGATTGGCGGTGAGCCGGCGCGGGATCGGTGTGGACGCTTCGATCCACGATGCCGCGACTCGGCGGTTTGGTCGGCAGGTCGCCGATGGGCTGGTCAGTGCGATGTGCGTGGGCATCTTTTCGGGCGACAGCCGGGAGCTGAGCCTGCGCGGTTGTTTCCCGACGGTTGCTGACGTTGACGAGCGGACGCGGAGCCCGCTCGGCTCCGCCCTGAGCAAGAGACTCCCCTCGAAGCCCCGCAAGAGGAAGCGCCTTCGGCGTCACTGGCGCGGCCTAGTGAGCTTTCGCGAAGGTCTTGGCGCGCTGCCAGGCGCGCTGGCGAGGCGTCTGGGTTCGAAGATACTCACCAACTGCGCAGCAGAGGCGATACGAATGGTCGACCGTGGCTATGAAGTGCAATGCACGTTGCACCACGGTGAGCAAATCAAGCTTCGATCCCGGCACCTGGTCCTCGCTGTACCCAAGGTGGTGGCGAGCGCGCTGCTCGGCCCCGTCGCGCCCGAGATTGACGAGACGCTCAAAACCATCTCTGCAACTTCGCTTGTGGTGCTGAACCTCGGCTTCGATCGAAACGATATCAACCATCCGCTCGACGGCTACGGCTTCCTCGTTCCGCGAACGGAATCGTCATGTCCGCTGCTCGGTGTGCTGTGGGCGGACAGCGTGTTTCCGCACCATGCGCCACCAGACCGCCGGTTGCTGCGCGTGTTCATGGGTGGCTCGAGCCGCCCTGATATGCTGAGCAAGAGCGATACTGAACTGGTCGAGATCGCCTTGATTGGGCTTAGCGACCTGTTGCACGTATCGGGCAACCCCGTATTGATCCACGTGTGTCGCTGGCCCGACGCCGTCCCGCAATACACGATTGGTCACGTGCGGCGTGTCGCCCAGGTCCGCCATGAGCTGCGGCAACGCCGGCGGCTGCACCTCATCGGAAACTATCTCGAGGGGGTATCGATCAACGACTGTGTCCGCAGCGCCGCCCACGCGGCAGAACAGATCGCCCAGGACCTCGGCGCGACCAGCATCTGCAAGTGCATCGAGAATGAACAGTCTCATAGCGAAGCCGCCGGTGCCCGGCTGCCGGCTGCTTCGAGTCCGGGAGGGTGATCCAACCCGATCCTTGTTCAGGGGAAGCAGAGCCATGTTTGAAACAACCGTGTTGACGCGACCGATCCGCAGACCAAGGCGCCTGCGCAACAGCGAAGCGATCCGCCGTCTGGTTCGCGAAACGACGCTGACGCCGGGGAAGCTCGTCCTGCCGCAGTTCATCATCGATGGCTCGCAGCGCACGGAGCCGATCGGTGCGATGCCCGGCCGCTCACGACTGACGATCGATCTGACCATCGATGAGTGCCGGCGTGCGCTTGATCTCGGCGTAAGGGCGTTCGCGCTTTTTGCGGCCATTGACACTTCCTTGAAGACGCCCGAAGGGACCGAGGCGCTCAACCCAGACAACCTGCTGTGCAGAGCGACTCATGCGATCAAGGAGGCGATCCCGGAGTCATGCGTGATCACGGACGTCGCGCTGGACCCCTACTCGAGTCTCGGCCATGACGGCTTGATCAGCGAGGCGGGCGTCGTAATGAACGACGAGACGGTGGATGTGCTGGCCAAGATGGCGGTCCTTCACGCCGAGGCCGGGGCAGATATCGTCGCCCCGTCTGACATGATGGACGGTCGCGTCGGCGCGATCCGTGCCGCCCTCGATGAGGCCGGGTACACACAGACGGCGATCCTCAGCTACACCGCAAAGTACGCTTCGTCGTTCTACGGCCCATTCCGCGAAGCCTTGGATTCCGCGCCCGTCGTCGCACCGAACGTGCCGAAAGACAAGCGCACGTATCAGATGGATCCGGCCAACTCGCGCGAAGCGTCCATCGAGGCAACCCTCGACGAGGCCGAAGGCGCCGACATGCTGATGGTCAAGCCAGCGGTGCTGTATTTGGACATCATCGCCCGATTGCGAGCCCGGACGGACCTTCCGATCGCCGCCTATCACGTGAGCGGCGAGTATGCGATGGTCAAAGCGGCGGCCCAGAACGGCTGGTTGGACGAGCGGGCATGCATGATGGAGATGCTCACGGCGATCGCGCGTGCCGGCGCCGATTGTATCCTCACGTATGCGGCGCTGGATTACGCTCGATGGTGGCGTGAAGCGTTCGCTTGAGCTGCGATCGTCCGGGCGAGCGACTCGAAGCTGCGCTGCGGTGCTTCGACCCACGGCCTGACGCCGATCTCGCGAAGTGCGGCTGACGTCGATGGGCCGATGCTGGCGAACGGCAGATCAACAGGCCCGACGGCGCGCACAGCCGATGAACTGGTCACCGCAACGAGATCGGCCTCCTCGAGTACGGACTTGCGGAAGGGCATCGCGACGGTTTCATACAAGACCGGACTCACGAAGTCGACACCCGGCGGCACGTCCGGAACCATCGCCTGTGATGATCGCGGGTAACAGATCCTCGCGCGGTGTGCGCGGATGAATAGTTCATGGAAGAGGCGCATGGCGTCGCCGCTGCTGGCCACCAGGGCGACGCGAAAGCCGCGCGCTTCGGCCGTGCGACGTGAGGAGTTACCAACGACGGCCACGTGCGGAACTCTCGCCACGTCCCCGGCCACCGCTTCAATCGCGAAAACACTGGTGAGCACGAGCCAGTCGTTGGACGTCAGCGCCGCGATCTCATCGTACGCGTTGCTGAGAACCGATCGCTCAAGCACCGGTTCGTGAATCACGTCTAGCCCGGCCGCTCGCAATGCCGTTGAAAGCGGCCCGTCCGGCGGCTCATCCCGGGTCATCCAGACCTTCACACCATCACCTGAAGCTGGTGCCTCAAGCGCTGCGCGAGCACCGCGCCGAGGCGCGCCGGATCCGTGCCGACTTCCGTGCCTTGCGCAACGTGCCGGTCGTCGTCACTGAAAAGTTGCCCATGCAGCGCGATCTGATCGCCCGTTACGATCGCCAGGGCCCCGAGCGGTGTTTGACATCCCGCGCTGACAGTGGCGAGAAAAGCGCGTTCGGCTGTCACAGCGCGCCGGGACTGATCGTGATCGATCGCCGCGAGGAGTTCACGGGCGGCGCTGTCTCGCCTCGTCTTCACCGCCAGCGCGCCTTGCGCCGGCGCGGGGATGAATCGGTCCGTGGGCAGGTCGGTCATGTCCGGTGCGGTGATGCCCAGGCGCAGCAACCCGGCTGCGGCGAGGACCACGCCGTCTACCTCGCCGGACTCGAGCTTCGCGACCCGGGTCGGCACATTGCCGCGGATTGGAACGATCTCGACGTTGGCGTGTCGCCGCCACTGCGCGCGACGGCGCGGACTGCAGGTGCCGATGCGAAAACCGGCGGGGATACGCTCGAGGTCAACCGGCTGCTGTGTGAGCAGAGCGTCATGCACGGCGGCGCGCTTCGGCACTGCGGCGATGACAAGATCATCGGGCCCAAGCGACGGCAGATCCTTGTAGCTGTGTACGGCGAAGTCGATCTGAGATGCGACCAGCGCCTGCTCAAGCGCACCGACGAACCAGCCCGCCGGCCAGGTCGCCGCATCGAACGGCTGATCGCGTGCCACGTCGCCGTGCGTCTTGATGACGGTTTCTTCAAAATCCAGATCTGGATGCACCTTGCGCAGCGCGTCGATTACCCAGCGTGTCTGCCACAGCGCCAGATCGCTGCCTCGAGTTCCAACGCGAAGCGTGGTCACTCCTGGATTATACGGAAGCTCTCGGCCGCGGCGGCGATGATCTGATTGATACAGTCATCATCGTGCGCCGACGAGATGAACATGGTCTCGTATCCAGAGGGCGGCAGCCACACGGCGCGGTCGAGCATCGCGTGGAAGAACTTCGCGAATAGCTCATGATCACAGGCCTGGGCGTCCGTGTAGTTGCGAACCGGCTTGTCGGTGAAGGCGAGCCCCAGCATGCCGCCCTTTGCACCGGTTTGAACGGCGATGCCTGCCTCGTCCGCAGCGGCCTGCAGTCCGTCGGCGAGCCTCTGTGACTTGGTGTGCAGCGATACATAAAAGCCCGCTGCGCGGCACAATTGGAGTGTAGCGATACCGCTAGCCATGCCGACGGGGTTCCCACTGAGCGTCCCGGCTTGGTACATGGGTCCGAGCGGGCTGACGAGCTCCATCAGCTCGCGCCGGCCGGCGTAGGCGGCGACAGGCATGCCGCCCCCAATGACTTTGCCCAAGCATGTGAGGTCGGGCTGAATTCCGCAGATCACTTGATACCCACCCCACCCGACCCGAAAGCCGGTCATGACTTCATCAAAAACGAGCAGACATCCGTAGGAATCGCAGAGCGCGCGTAGGCCTTCCAGGAAGCCGTCAACCGGCACAACAAATCCCATGTTGCCCGCGATGGGTTCGACAAGAATCGCCGCGACCTCGTCGCCGTGGTCGCCGAGAATCTGTTCGACTGCGACAGGATCGTTGAATGCAGCGAGCAGAGTAAGCGAAGCGATCTCGTGCGGGATCCCGGACGAGTCGGGCACGCCGAGTGTTGATGCGCCGGACCCGGCGGCGACGAGCAAGCCATCGACATGACCGTGGTAGCAGCCGACAAACTTGATTACCTTCGATCGGCCGGTGCTGGCCCTCGCCAGCCGGATCGCACTCATCGTCGCTTCGGTGCCGCTGTTGACGAATCGAACCAATTCGATCGACGGGAGGGCTTCGGTGATCATCTCGGCCAGAATTAGCTCAGCTTCGCAGGATGCTCCGAAGCTGAGGCCCTCCGCTACCGCCCGCTGGACGGCTTCGACCACGACCGGGTGGGCATGACCAACGATCGCCGGCCCCCAAGTCCCAACGAGATCGATGTAAACATTTCCGTCAACATCGATGATGTTCGGTCCTTGGGCAGATGCCACAAAGACAGGCTTGCCGCCGACGGCACCGAAGGCACGAACCGGGCTGTTGACCCCGCCGACCAATACTCGACACGCTCGGTCAAAGCATTCGAATGAGCGAGAGCGAATCGGGGAAGTGTGAGTGGGCATGGTTCGAAGAAAACGATTAGGGTCCTGTCGTTGGGCAGAGCTTCCTTCGGGCCTGCGCGGAATTGGACGTTCATGTTACCAGAGAAGACTTGCTGTGTTGATCGCCGGTAAGGACTCGAGAGGCAGGGGCAGAAGCGTGCGGTTCTCTTTGCTGCCCACGCGCTGCGTGTTCGACGCTATCCTGTGTCGCAACCGGTCTGAAGGAGTGGACCTCCCATGCAGGTGATTGCTGTTTCGACGTTCGCTGACGTGTTTCGACCGGCGCGTGGTGCGGCGGGCTGGACGTATGACGTGCTGCTGGTGGTGCTCGGTTCGGCACTCGTCGCGCTTTCGGCGCAGCTTTCGGTCGATCTGCCTCCATCTGTCAGCCCGGTGCCGATCACGGGGCAGACGTTTGCGATTCTGCTCGTGGGCGCACTGTACGGTTCGAAGCGCGGGGTGGCGACGGTGCTGGCGTATCTTGCCGAGGGGCTGGCGGGCCTGCCCGTTTTCGCCGGCGGCTCAGGTGGGGCGCATCACCTAGTCGGACCGACGGGCGGCTACCTTGTCGGTTTCATCGTTGCCGCGTTGATCACAGGCCTGCTTGCCGAGCGTGGGTGGGACCGCCGGGCGGTAACGACGGCGCTGGCGTTCACGCTTGGTACGATGGCTTTGTACGTGGCCGGCCTGGTCTGGCTGGCGTT
Organism: Planctomycetota bacterium; assembly: GCA_022568135.1. Taxonomy (GTDB): domain Bacteria; phylum Planctomycetota; class Phycisphaerae; order Phycisphaerales; family SM1A02; genus JADFFQ01. The sequence continues at coordinate 31,601 of JADFFQ010000001.1, forward strand.
CTTTGTCGGCCCGGGCCATGTTCTTGCGGCCGGGCTCGTGCCCTTCATCCCCGGCGCCGTCCTCAAGATCGCCCTCGCCACCGCACTGCTGCCGCAAGGGTGGAAGGTTCTGCGCTGGCTGCGCGGATGAGGGTTTGAAGCGCCGAAACCAGGAGGCCCAGAGCAGCCGCAGGGGGCGGTTCACCCAGCTAGATCGGCCGTCTACGCTACCCGTCGGTCGTGGGTTGCTACGCGTCGTTGCGGTACTTCGAGAATCTATTCGCGGCCGCTGTTGATCGTGACTTTGCGGCCCGGCTGGTATCTAAGCCTGAGCTTGCGGGCACCGCTGGCGGTAGAGTGACGGATCGACCGTCTTGCGCATCGCGTCACCGTCGAGCGCCCCGCCCAGGAACCGATTGACCGCCTCCACCGCGGTCGCCGGATCCTTCATGAGATCGTTGTAGCTCACGTACAGCACCTGGTCGTATGGGTCTAAAACTCAGACCAACCGGAAGTGACGCTTGATCCGCCGGTTGGAGGCAGTGGAGGTGGCCTTCTCATCGGCGGCGTCCGGCATCCATTGGGGGTAACCAAGTCGCCGATCATGACCTGGCTCGTCGGCGTCGCTGCGGGGTGGAATGGCCAGGGGGCTCCAGGTCCTGGCATTGACTCGTGGGGCGAAGCTCGCTGGCAGTGCGGTTGCGTGGGTCATCGGGTCCAGGTGGGCACCGCAGGGCCGCGTAAGCAGTCATCTATGTTCCAACATTTTGACGGTCGGGCGTGCACCAGGATACTGTCCAGCAGTCGGAAGTCCCCTCGCGACTGGTGGACTTCCTGAAGCCCCCCAACTCATCTGAACTACTCGGTGGGAAGTTGATCGAGCAAGAGCACAAGAATGAGAGTCGCGCGCTGGCAATGGCCCAGCAGTTGACGGCTATCGCCCTGGACCTTCGGAATGCGGCGAGGATGGGCCTAAAGCCAGAGGGCGGCGGCTTCTTGGTCAGTCGTAGTCAGGAGCGCCGCATCCGAGAAGAGATCGACGCGCGCTCGTCGGAGATGCTCGGGTGCGTCGATGTGCTCAAGCAGCACTCGCCAAGCAGGGAGATCTACTTGAAGGTCCGCGAGCTCCATCGACACATCGATAGGCGCGAAGACAGCCCTGATGCACTTCCCTGGATCGGCCAGTTCCAGACGCTGAGCGATGAGCTGGATGCCCTGCTGACGGCCAGCATTGCGTTCGGGACGGCGGAAGGAGCCAGGCACGATCCGATGCCCGTCAGGAGAGTTGCGGGCCCGATTCACGACGATGCCATGTTGTCCCCCGGCCAGCTTGCTCTGGCATTCGACGTTCCCGCAGAGGCACTCCGAGGGCGCCTCAAACGATGGCGAGCCAAGAACCGTGACGCTGGCGGCTGGATCGAGAACACCAAACGGGCACCGCGCGAACCGCAGTACCTCTACCGCGTCGGTGCTGTCCTCGTGGTAATCGAGGACCTCCAGAAGAAGGCGCCCAGTGAAACGTCCAGCGAACAACCGCCGAAAGGACAGTGAGCACGTCATTCGCCTCCCTGTTGACCGGGCCCGCGACCAGCGAACAACCAGGGACCCTCCTCCTCACCGTGCTTGGCAGGATGAAGCTTGCGGCTATCCGCACCTGCGATGGGCAGGTCCTGGTGCCCAGGAACTGCCCACGTGGCGGCCGCCGATATTGGGTGTCATTACTGGCCTTTACAGGAACAGCACTCGCGTAGAGGTCCTTGGGGAGGTGACGCGCCATAATGCTTTGCCACGCCAATGGTTACGACGACTCGACACCCGCTGGCCTCTGACAACTTGTATAGGGGTCCTTAGTGCTTAGCCCTCACAGTGAAAATCCGGCGCGGAATTTCTCCCCCTCAGCCTAAGGGCTTGGGGTCGTTGACTTCTGAGAATGATATGGTGCATAACGGCCTCCATTCGGCAGCGGAGGCCGACGTTGTCTACTCGCCGCGACCGCTTTCGCGCCGGCTGCCCGGTGGCCGGCCGCGCCGCACCTCCGGCAATCTGACTGCCGCTGTCTCCGTTGCCGCGCCCACCGGCCCGCCCACGATCGTTGGCAGCACCCGCACCTCGATCTTCGCCTCGTGCTCCTCGCGATCGATCACGATCTGGTCAACGCACCGTCGCACCGCGGCCTGCCGTTGGTCCGGCGGTCCTTCGCGCAGCGACGGCTCAAGGCATGCAACGAACCGTGCAGTCTCGGCCACGAGATCGTGAACCTCCGCCTCTGTCAGCGCCAGGCGCTCCAGCGACTCGATTTGGGTCTCCAGTCGCTCGCGCTCTTTGTTCAGTTCTTCGAGACGCTGATCGACCAACTGTCGGTTCGTCGCCGTGATGTTGTCGAGCAGATTCCGGGTCGTCGTGTCGATGGGCTTGAGGCGCGATTCCAGTTTCTTCTGCTGCTTGACGATCTGGTCGCGGTCCTCGTTGATGTGGACGCCTACCGCCTCGGTGATCCGCTTCTTGGCGCCCTTGCCCGTGTATCGAGCGTAGAAGTCCACAAGGGTCTTGATCACCGCCTCCTCGAGCGCGTCCTTGGGGAAAGCGCCGAGTGTGCACATGCTCCGTCCGTGGCGAATGTAGCCGCCGCAGGCGTAGTGGAAGGTCCGCTTGCGTGATCCGTTGTCGCCCCGATTGTTGCCGTAACGCGTGTAGCCTTCGTAACGGCTTCCGCAATTCGAACAGACGCCAAGCCCGGAGAGCAGGAACTTGGCGCGCGGACCGGTCCAGCCGCCGATGCGCTCGCCTGCCGGCGCGCCGGTCCGGGGGTTGATCCCTCGCTGCTGTCTGGATGAAGGTTGCTCCTGGAGACGCTGCTTGGCCGACTCCCAGATGCGCCGACTCACGGTTGCCGGGTGGGCGTTCTCGACCACGAGCCAATCCGACTCATCGTTCTGTTCGAGGCGCCGGCCATGGACCCCCTTTCGCTCGACTGCCCGTCCATCGACGATGCGGTGGAACCGCGCATCGGTCCGGCGGTTCCAGGCCATGTCGCCTCTGTAGGCGGGGTTGATCAGGATTCCACGAACCGAGGTCAGCGACCACTTTCCGCTGTAGTGCACTGCCCATTCGGGGCCTCTGGGCGGTGGAATGCCGTCTCGGTTCAAGGCGTCGGCCACGGCTTTGAAGCCGCGGCGCTCCTGGACGTACATCGTGAAGATCCGCCGGATCGTTGACACCCGGTTCTTCTCGCTGGGGATCAGCTTACACCGGTCCTTGCGGGAGACGCTGATCGACTCACCGCGTTCGAGCGTGCGAATCAGCTTTCCCTTCTGATCGAACATCTGCTTGGTGCCGTCGCGCATGTAGCGGAGGATGAACAGGAACTGGCCCGACTGGCTCTCATAGCCCAGGTCGTAGCCGTAGGGCGGGGCGCCACCCATCCACCAGCCTTCACCGTTGCCTGCGGCATCCCCGTTGGTCGCCTTGCTCACCAACCCGCGAATGACCACCTTGGACAGGTCCTTGCTCTCCTCTCTGGCCTGCCATTGCTTGACGGGGCGAATCAGATCGTCGGTTCCATCGCCGGTGAAGTTCTCGCTGGTGTAGTGGACCTCGACGCCGTGGGTCCGAAGGACGTGGCGGTAGTAGCCCGCCTCATCATTGTCGATCCTGCCGAAGCGCTTGACGTCGTAGACGACGATCACGCCGAAGTCGCAGGCGGGGCGCTTGGCGTCGGCCATCATCGCCTGGAACGCCCGTCGGCCGACGGTGCTGGTGCCGCTGATCGCATCGTCCACGTAGAAGCGCAGCAGCCGCAGGCCGTGCTCGCCGGCGTACTCTTCGATGGCACGCTTCTGATCCGGAATCGACTGCTCCTGGCGATCGGTGGAGCGCCGCACGTAGCCGATGGCTCGCGTGGCCCTGGTTCGCGCCTTGCCGCCGCGCGGGGCGTTGATGGTGTCGGCTCTGGCCATTCCTGGATCTCCTTCCGTCGCCCTGCGCGGCGTGTGGTCCGCCCAGGGGGGTAAGGGGTCATGGGGGCATAGGGTGGGCCGAACATCAAGGCGATTGTGGGCGAATCCGGCGAGATCTGGCCAGAATCTGGCCATCCGGGCCTCAAATCGGCCAATTCGGCCAACCTCGTATGGGTCCAATATTCAGCCCAACTGCAAATCGCACTGTGTCAAGAGCTTGGATTTGCTGGTGACGGGTCGTTTGTGGCCCGAAGCTGGCACGCATTCGATGGGCTGAAGTTCGCCCCATCTTCAAGCTCTTGACACATCACGACTTCGGCTTGGGCCGATTTTTGGAGTCGTACGCGCTGCAGATCGGTGCCTGTAAAAACAGATAGCTCAAGACTGGGACAAATTATCATCTCAATTAGGCCAGTGATAAAATTGTTGAAGTGCTATAACGAAGTTATAGCCCTTCAATATATTCTTGTCAAGCCTATCTCTGCATTTATCTCGTTATCGAGTACAAATTCCCTTGCACCGTGCTAGTATGCCACACTCTCCGTGGCACCAATGGCAGTGCCAGGTTGCAGGACGAGACCGGCCATGGATCAAAAAGAGTACGAAATGCTCAAAGCCAGAGCGCAAGAGCAATTCAAAGCCTCACTTCGCCGAGCGAGGGCGCTCCGAGATGAGGAACTTGCCGCCATCGAACGAGTGCGGGTTCTTTCACAGGAAGCTTCCGGGGACCGGTCCCCGCCACCTGTATCGGCTCCTGCACAGCCCACCACGCTGATCGGTCAGGTTCGAGCTGCAGTAGCAGCCCTCAGTGACAGGTTCACTGTGAACGACGTCGCTGAATATATCCGAGCAGTCTACGGCGAGGAAACGCAAAAAGTGCGGGGGAGCTCCATCTCAAGCGCGCTTGGGCGTCTCTCTGATGCCGAGGAGATCACCATTCTCAGGGAGGGCATTGGTCGCAGACCGACAACGTACTCACCACGCCCACCGGAGGAGAACAATGTTGATAAGTAGAGCAATAAGTAAAACCTCCGCATCCCGACACGGTAGCACGCGCAGGATGCGGAGTATTGGTGTGCCGAGGCAACCTCAAATAGAGGGCCCCAACCATGTTGCATTCTGGCACCAGTATTCTTCTAAGTCAATGGTTGGGGCCCGGAGACAAATTCCATGACTGTTATTTCTACGAGCGTGCCGACGAAAGAACCCGGCAGGAATCCAAACATCGAGGTCACGGCGGACGAAGTCAGACTCGTTGATTATCGCATCGCCAGCAGGGATGTGGCTGCGTACCTCTTGGCTCTAAAGGACGATGACCGCTCCCAGGCATTTGTCCATGCTGTTGAGGTTGGGGTGTATTGCATCCAACGGGCGACAGCAACGGTTGACATCGAATTCGTCAAACGTCGGGTGAATGAAATAGTCACCGATGTTGGAGCAAAGATCGATCTCATTCCCGTCAAGCTGGAGAAGGAGCTCGTTGAGAAACTCGGCTCCGAAGATGGACAGGTACTGAAGCCCATCGTCGACCTGATCCATCAAGTGATAAGGACGACCAAGGATCAATTGACGGAGGTAAAGGACGAGATCGATCCGTCCAAAGACACTTCAGCGGTCGGCAAGGCCATCAAGGGGATCCACGACCTGATTGACCCGAACCGAAAGGATTCCGTTCAGGGCGCACTTGAAGCTGCCATCACAAAGGTGACGGGGGAGGATGGGGCTCTGGCGAAGGCTGTCAAAGCAGTTGTCAACGTGGAAATGGACCCTGTCAAGAAGAGGTTGGAAAAGCTCTCCGACCAGATCCTTGGCCAAGAAGCCGCCGAAGAAGCAGTAATGCAAACGATCGAAAAGGGCCGGCCCTTCGAGGATCAAGTGCTGGATGAGCTACGTCCTTGGGCTAATGCCATTGGTGCAGAGTTACGGCACGTCGGCGTTGACAATCGCCCTGGTGACATTCTCATCAAGTTAACTGATACCTCACTTGCAGGTTCTGATCTCGGGTTAGTCATCGAGGTCCGAGATCGTCAACGTCCTGTAGGTCTCAAGACCGTCGCTGAGGATCTCAGCAAGAAGATGGTCGAGCGAGATGCCAATGCCGCAATTTATCTGTCCAAGTCAGCCGTTGGTCTCGGGAACGAGGTCGGTGAATGGGCTGAAGGGGACACGGAACGTGGGCCATGGGTTGCGACGACGCACGAACACCTCCGAACCGCACTGAGATTCCTCCTCGCACTTCACAAGCTACGTTCCATCCGAACGGCGCAGCCTGAAGTTGATGTATCGATTGTTGAGAACCAGATCCGCAGCATACGAACATCCCTCAAGAAGATCAGCACCATCAATCGCAAGGTGACTGACCAACGAAAGAATGCTGAGGAGATAGGCAACGTGGCGGACACTCTCCGCTACGAAATACTCGAGGCACTATGTGCTCTTGAGGCGGCTATTGGAATCGTGGGAGGTGATGACGAAGAGAAAGCTCCAGCCTCTGATCGATAGGTTGCCTCCTCGGCCGCCAACGAATATTCATTCGGCCTGCCTCATCATTGTGTATAGCAAAAACTCAATCCGACGTGTTGACCAGCCCTCCGGCAAAGGACATTTGGATTCTCGAGGTCCCAATCGCGGCAGCTTGACGCTACCGGCAAAAACTCGCAAGTAAAAGTACACATTACACCAAAGACGACGAGTGAGACGGCGTATGGGTCCAATATTCAACCGCGTGCTTCGGGCAAACAGCCGTTGCAGCCAATATCTAGGTAGCGGGGGCGTCAAATTCTTGTGTCATGCAGCTGGCGCGATCACGCGAATCCTTCCTCACACGCAGGTATCTGCGTGGACCGAGGTGGCTTGGGAGCGTCCCTACGCCCGTTGGACGTCGAGCGACCGGCGCGGAATACGCGTCTCGATCCCAATCGGCGACCGGGAGGCCCGAGTCGCAAGGAGTGTGTCTTCGGAGGTTACCAGACGCCGGGTACCCAGCGGCGTTGGGAGCATCGGGCGAACGTTAGACTTGCGCGAGCAAGATATTTGCCGTCGAGTGGCGGAACGCGTGTCAAGCGTGCTGGGCGGGACGAATGCGGCGCCCGCCTCCGTCTCTCTATCCGCGCTTCGCGCGGCCTTCGATGAGCAAGTTGTAGCCGCACACATCAAAGCGCACCATGGTCTTGATATCAACATTGCTGATGTTCTTGGGTCGATCCACGAACTCGCCGAGCAAACCTACGAGAACAAATCGCTGGCGTTCGGTTGCTTAATTGATCCCAATTGGGTAGTGGACGGGGAGGCTGTATTTCCAAGCACGATGTTGGAGTCCAAGAAGTATCGCGCTCTTTCCGACGGCTTCAAGACCGCATATCACGTAGCAACGGGCGGGCATCTCCTTGGCTTTGTTGACCTTGAGAACTTCGATCGTAGAAAGCTCGGCGCGAGACACTACTTCCCTGAGTGGTGCGAAGACATCGCAAAGGCGAGTCGCGGTGGTCGTTGTGGCATCTCCTTGACTCGCAACGGCGAGATCCTCGTCTTTGACGAGGGAAGCCTCCGGTTTAGTTACCGCTTTGGTAGGTGGCAGTACTGGAATCATTCGCATCTCGTGGACTTGCTTCGGAATCTCACAAGGGTACAGAGGGTTCCGACTGAGCGCGTGAGCACAGTCGCTGCTGCAGTCTATCGTGTGGCTCTTGATGTCTCGTTCCGGCGCACGGGAGCGCTGTTCGTGATTCTCCGAAATGAGAGGAACCTCCGAAAGGTGGTGCGGCGCGGCGATGCCATCAACGACCGGAGGAGGGAAACGATCGACAAGCAGTTCGATGACGCCCTTCCAGCCGGCACGATCCAATCCTTGCCAAGAGGCGTAATCGCTGAGATTGCGGCCTTGGATGGAGCGATCGTGATGAACAATCGGGGCCAAATCTTGGCTTACGGAGCTGTTCTGAATCCGCAGAAAAAGGGGCGGATTTCGCGCGCTGAAGGCAGTCGAACTAAGGCAGCAATCGGGGCGTCACACTACGGCCTTGCGGTGAAAGTCAGCGCGGATGGAGACATTACGGTGTACCACCAAGGCAACAGGTTCATCTCCGTCTGAGGACACAAGTCGAGCGGTCATGTGGGGACGCAATCTGGACAACGATGGTGACGTCGTATGGTTTCATCATTCACCTACCGCCCGCACGCTATCACATCCCAAAGAGCTGCCTTGCGTACTTCTGATAGCGGGGATCGTCATGGATCATTGGGCGGGGGTTTCTGATGAGGGTCACCTTCACTGGTTCGGATGGTCCCTGCCCGGCCGCGGAGACCGCCATTTCCAACGCATCCGGCCCGTCGTCGTGTGCGCCTAGCGGGAAATACCGCAGCTGATCCACCAGCGTGTTGTGCCGGCGCGAGAGACGCAGCGTGCCCGAGCTGATCAGCGGTTGGAGGCTCTGAATGCGACCCCGTATGGGTCCAATATTCAGCCCAACTGCAAATCGCACTGTGCCAAGAGCTTGGATTTGCTGGCGACGGGTCGTTTGTGGCCCGAATCTGGCGCGCATGCGATGGGCTGCGGAGATGAGGTTCACACCGCCTTGAAGCTCCTGACGCATCACGACTTCGGCTTGGGCTGACTTTTGGACCCATACTACGGTGATCGAGTCGAGATGCGCCCCCGCGCGACCTCATATGGTTCCAAAACTCAGGCGAGCTCTAAACGAGCACGTACCAGAGCGATGGCCGAAGAGAACAAGAGTTGGGGTTACCGACGGATCCAAGGCGCGCTGGCGAATCTCGGACATCGTGTGGGCCGAAGCACGGTGAGACGGATCCTCAGGGAGCACGGTATTGATCCTGCGCCGGAGCGTCGCAAGCGTCTTCCCTGGAAGACCTTCCTGCGCGCACATTGGGGAGCGATCGCGGCCGCCGACTTCTTCACCGTCGAGATCTGGACGCGGACCGGGCTCACGCGCTACTTCGTGTTCTTCGTGATGGATCTGGCAACACGGAAGATCGAAGTTGCGGGGATCACGGCCGCGCCGAACGGAGTCTGGATGACACAGATCGCCCGGAATCTGACGGATGTTGCCATCGGCTTCCTATCGGACCATCGATATCTGATCTGCGATCGCGATCCTTTATATACGCGGGAGTTCCGCGAAACGCTGCGAGCGGCGGGGGTCACGCCAGTCAGACTCGCGCCTCGAAGTCCGGACCTCAACGCCTACGCGGAGCGGTTCGTCCGATCCATCAAAGAGGAGTGCTTGGACAAGCTAATCGTCATCGGCGAGCGGCATCTGCGCATGGCGATCAGTGAGTACGTCGAGCATTATCACGCGGAGCGGAATCACCAGGGACTCGAGAACGCGCTCATCGCTCCGGCGTCGGAAGTGGGGGAGTTGTCCGGACCGGTGCTTCGGCGCGAACGGCTCGGCGGGATGCTGAATTACTACCACCGGAAAGCGGCATAATGTGTTGCGTTGAGTATTGGACCCCTACGGGGGCAGCAAAGTCAAGAGCAAGAGAAAGGCTCCTCCGAACGGAGGAGCCTAATCATTGGTTCGCCCGACTCCCGAGCCCTTGCTAGTTGGGAATCACGGTGATTCTTGGCTAGCGACCATCGTAGGCCGCGAGTTTCTCCGCCATTGTCGGGCAACGTGCGCACCGTTACCGCCGCGCTCAATAAGGTCTCGGGATGGCGATGGAAAGGCAGCGGTGCTTACCGAAAAAAGGAGCATTCGGCTCCTCCTTTCTGACCGGTGTAGTCACCCGGTCACAGAGGTGGTTGGGATTATGGCCCACCGATTTCGTCGTTGGCGCAGGTCTGCCGAGAACCGAATCTTGGTGAGCATTCACTCGACCAGCTCATCCAGGAACCGCTGGTAGCGCTCGTCCCGCTTGGCGGCCAGGCCGGTCCGACACACCGAAGAAGTCCAGTGGGCGGGCCTGCTTGGCCTGGCGGGCGAGCACCCCGATCACTTCGATTCGCTCACCCTCGAGGCCGGCCAGAGGCGTGCCGATGCGCTCCCCGCGTGTGCCAACTGTGAACTGGCGGCGCTGCCGCGGCGGCCGCCGAGCGCGGGCTCACTGACGATCCGACCACGTCTTGGCATTTGTGTTTCACGTGGCTCGGGCGAGTTGCCGTCGAGTGATTGATGTGGGCGCGAGCAATGGTGGTACACGACGCTTCATGCGGCAGCCTCTACGGAGTGAGTGACTGCCGAGGGACAGAGTTACCACAAACCGTGTTTCAACTCCGGTCGCTCTCGAGCAGCTCATTGACGTTGGACACGCTGGTCGCTAGCCCTTCCCAAGTCGGTCAAGCATCCGCACCAGACGCTTGATCTCCTCTGGGTCGGTGATCTCGACATAGTACTTGGAGCACTCCCTCTTCTGACCAATCTCAGCCTGGATTAGTGTACCGTGCTGATACGATTCAAGAAGAATCCAGGTCACATCATCGCCCTCAACTGCCTTGCAGAAGTACGAGAACACTAGCGAAGGACAGAAGTAGAATTTGCCCGGTTCTATGACCGTATCGAACCCATGCGGCACCCGACCCTTGGGTATCGTCTTCGTGGTTCCCTCGATCTCGTCTTTGAGCTGATACGACTGATAGACACCTGGGATATCCAGGAAGGGATGCGTAGCAGTTCTTGCTGATACCCAGCGGCACCTGAAAGACAGACTCTTGACACTCAACAGCTCGTCGCGGTCTGGCAACTCTATGGTCGACCCAGCTGGGAAGTTGCACGTCAGCGTCGTCTCCTCATCAGACAGCAACCCGATTCTGTGCTGAATGCCAGCGTTCACCACAGTCATCAGCGATTCACTCGTCTTCCCGTCGCTAGCCACACCCTTCCTCAACAGGTACGGGAGTTGCCCTTTGTCCTCCGGCAGACGTACTTCCGAGCCCTCTGGAGCTTCCACCCTGATGTCATATATGTTCACCGCCTGAATGAGCTGCTCACTGAGCAACTCCGGCGGAAGATCTTCTACCTCTTTGAGTGTCAGCAGCGTGACGGCGTGACGCCTGGCAACGTCACGACACCCGCTCTGGAAGCCACTGGATGACACCATGATCGCCTTGTTCGCGAGTACATCTGCAGCCTTCGTAACGAATGCCTCCACTTCATCGATGGATATTTTACGGCGCTCATCCTTGCACTCGATGACAGACAAGTACTTGTGCAGCCCATACTCGAACCGAATCGTCACATCAAACTGGCGGCCGTTGATGAAGTCGTTCCAGGCGACCTGAGCACCCTCAGTCTCCGCATGGTGGATTGCAGCAACGACTCTCTCAAAGCGACGCCATTTCCTGTCCTGACCAGCTGTCATGGTGCGGCTCTCCACGTACTGACAGTCCGTAGTTTACAAGCGATGCCCCGGGCGTCGGCATGTTGATGATTCGGCGGTTGGCCTACTTGCCAGCCACTCGCATGATTGCTTCCGATGGATCGAAGCCGCAAGCTTTGCACCAGCGGACCATTTCGACCGGATCGATCCGCCGGTTGCCCGTCTCCGTCTTGTATACGAACGAGTGGGGACGCTTCAGCTTGCGAGCCAGCTCTCGCTGGGTGAGATCGGCCTGCAAACGCCACTCTCGTAGCAGCTTACACAGCCTCCGGTATGCGGGGTCATGCTGCGCCTTTGTGCCCATCCTGGGCGCACGCTAGACTGCCCGAAGGGTGCGCCCAGTTGGGGCGCAGTCTGAGGAACGGAGCGATCCCTGATTCTGGAGCCACGACGATCGTGCTGCGGACCTGAGAAGCGTTCAACGGAGCCCCGACCGTGATCAAGGGTACCCACTTGGTTTGCCAGCATCTGGAGAACATCTCGGCGAAGGTGCTGGAGGACTACCAGGGGATCATTCGAGAATACATCCGGCGCAGGCACGGCATCTATGCGCTGTACAAGAAGGACAGGCTGTACTACGTCGGCCTGGCGAGCAACCTTCGGGTGCGCCTGAAGCAGCATCTGAAGGATCGACACAAGGGCCTGTGGGATCGTTTCAGTGTGTACCTGGTCATCGACGACGGTCACATCAAGGAGCTCGAGTCACTTGTGCTGCGGATCGTCAGGCCGACGGGCAACCGCCTGATCGGGCGCTTCCAGCGATCGGAGAATCTGGGCAAGAGACTGACTCAGGATATCCGCAAACACCACCGCAAGGAGCTTCAGTTGCTCGTCGGTCGCAAGGCGAAGCCCAGCAGCCGCAAGAAACGCAAACGGCAACCCCAGCCATCGACCCAAGGTGGTCGATCAAAGGCGGTTCTGGCCACATACATTGAGGGCCCACTGAAACTGCGCGCCAACCACAAGGGAAGGACGGTCCGAGCGACGGTGCACCGAGATGGATGGATCAGCTACGAGGGGGATCTGTACAGGTCGCCATCAGCCGCGGCGCAGGCCGTCGTGGGACGAAGCTGCAACGGCTGGAGCTTCTGGTCGTACGAGATGGCGCCGGGTGGCTGGGCGCGCTTGCAGGAGTTGAGGCGATAGATCTGGACCGCCCGTTTGTGCCGACTCCCGATGCGCATCAGTGTGCTGGCCAACTCTCGCCAGCGACCTTGGGGGGCGTGCTCCCTCACGGCGTCCTCTTCCGGAGTCTGGATGACACAGATCGCCCGGAATCTGACGGGTGTGGCCATCGGCCTTCGATCGGACCATCGATACCTGATTTGCGATCGCGATCCTCTATATGCGCGTGAGTTCCGCGAAACGCTGCGAGCGGCGGGGGTGACCGTGGCACGCCGTCCTACGCAGCGAGGCTGTCGTTCACAGGCGGGTCATCCGAGATCGATAAGCCGTAGGAGCACCAGTGATGGAATGCCCCCTTGAGTTGGATATCAGTGTCCCGCAACCAACCACGGGCGAGCTTCTCTGGATCGGCCGGTATCTCAGCTCCAAGAGTGACAGACTTGACCATCCCTGCTTCCAGCTCCCTAGCGCCACGACCTTTCTCAACGTCAATCACCCTCCATTCATTCTCGTATGCCCAGCACTCACTCTTGGTGAGTAGAGTAGCAATCCACTTTTCTTTGTCGGATGTGTCAAACCAGTTGAACTCCGCCATGTCTCTGCTGTAGTGCACTTTCCGTGTTCGTCGTCGCCACTCTCGATGACTCTCTAGATCGAACTCAATACAGATGCCACGGTGCCCATCTGCATAGTGCGACCACATCAGATAGTTGTCGTTCGCAGTACCCAAGCACAGCATCGCGTGATCGGACCGGATCTTGTTCCGGATCGAGCGGCGCACGAGCACGTCCAATTCAGCATGGAGTCTCGGTTCATTCAACATCCCCGACACGTACGCATCCACTTCTGCGGCTTGACATCGAGGGCGTTCCTGCTCAACGATCTTGCGATAGAGCTCCCGAATCTGGTAGAGCGTGCCGTCGAAAGAAACGTTGAAGTGAGACTCCTGAGGGTCGTTGAACTGATCGGGCGAGGAGAACCAGATCGATTCGCCCTGCACGATCTGTCTGGTCCATTCGATCTGTTCATCATTCGCAAGCGGCACGTATTTGAAGAGTGGTGGAATCGCTCCAGCGGGTGGATCGTCGAACAGCATGATCGCACTCCTCCGAAAGGGTCGGCGTGATCTCCAGGCAGTTGGAGCCCCAACGGTTGCGGCTCCCCAACGTTCCATATCGACCTCACCAGCTCATCGCGCCACATCCATTCTGGGGGGCAGGCGACGCTTCGACTGCGGCAGTCTACTCAATGCCACAACCAAATCCCAAGCTCTTGACGCATCACGGCTTTGGCTTGTGCTGACTGTTGGACCCATTCGAGGTCGGACAGCCGTGGGCGAATCAAGCCGACAGCGAGTTAGCAACTTCCCGGCGGTGGCGCCGAATCCGAGGGATTAGACGCTGGGCTACTCTAGACTAATCGCTGGGTTTGAATAGCGCACCCGACTTCCACTGATGGAAGGTGTCTTCGTAGTCGGTGAGCCAGCTAACTTGTCGAGCCGTCACATCCCGGACAGCGATCGCGTTCATCGTGACCGACGAAACCACCCCACCGAAGAGGTTGGTGCCGGACACCGCGGGTCCGATCTTTCCCAGGACCCTTACCTTGTGGTCCTTAACCACTGGGATCTTCGTATCGGGATAGACCACGATCAAAGACGGCCCTCCGAACTGAGTGGAGTCGTCGTAGGTGATCATCTGGAAGACGAGCTTGCCACCTTCTTCGGCGGCTTGGATGACGCGGCCCTGAAACGCGTACAACTTGTTCGTGTACCGCGCGGGATTCCGCTCGATTTGGTTGAGTGTTTCCACCGAGAATGTTCGGTAGCTAGCGCTCGCGGTGCAGCCACAGAGCGCGAGGCCGATGGCGAGGATCGGTGTATGTCGGATCAGCATTGGCATGGCAGCCTCCTTTTCAGCGTGGGGTGGAGCCCAGACGGAACGGTCAAACGTCCCCACGGGCTGACCGATTCAGGACCAGGGCTGGCCGGTGGGGCGGAACGCCGCTGCACTGTGCCTTGACACGCAACACGTGTCAAGGCAACATGCCGTCAAAGTACGGGCATGCCGCGCAAGGCCCAGCATGCCCGCGACTATCGCTCCGTCCCGACCTTCCTCCGCGGATTGCGCGAGAAGGCCGGGCTGACCCAGCGCGAGCTTGGCCAGCGGCTGGGACGGCCCCAGTCATGGGTGTACAACTGCGAGACCGGCAACCGACGCGTGGACGTGGCGGAGTTCGCACGGTGGTGCGAGGCATGCGAGGCCACCCCGACGGCTGGTTTCGCGCGCTGGCTGAAGCACCGACGGTGACGCCGCGATCCCAGCCCGTGGCCACGGCTTGACGACCGGGAGAGGCTCAGCGGTAGCGTTGGGGTTCGAGCCGGCGTCGACGGCCACCTCAGTTTGCGCGGAGCGGCCGGGCCGTCACCTACCGGCCTTGCTGCTTACGGCGCTGGTGATACTCGTCCCTCGCATCGTCGAGGGATCGCTCATCGCCGCTTCTGCCGACAAACCGCCAGAACCGCCATCCATTGGTGCTGGCATGACGCCCGAGAATGACTGATCGGGCTTCGGCAGCCGCTGTCGACGGACTGTCGTACTGCGTCCCCTTGAACTCGATCGTGCCATCCGGGTGCAGGGCCGCTTCGAGGCGCCGACCCTTGTACTCGCGGAAGAGTGGAAGCGGAGCAGGCAAGATGCCGGCTTTGATGAGTTGAAGCAGCGTTACCGCCGGCTGTGCCCGCGTGCCTGGGCGTTGCTTTGTGGATTCTCGCCGCTGCGTGCGGTGTTCAGGTGCGGTTGACGTGATTTCCCCCATCGTCGCCAGCGCGTTGTCGTTGAGGAGGTGGTGAACGGCGTCGATGACATCGTCGATGGAGACCGGCACGCCCGTGCTCCGACGCAGTTGGCGCCAGAGCGCCTTCATTGATGACTCGCTGAAGATCGCCTGGAGTACGGTGCCGCTGTCGAGCACCTCGCGTTTCTGCCACAGCTTGTCCAGCACACCCTTCTTGACGCTGCGGTAGGAGATGAGCTCGAACCGTTTGGCGAGCATCTCGACATCGTCCTCAAGGAGATCCCATTCGAAGAGCCGCTTGGTCACCGGCGGTTGGCCGAACGCAACGTGGTAGAGGCGCCATTGGCGGCCGTTGGTGAGGATGATCCACTCGCAGCCGGTGTTGATGGCGTAGGAGGAGACCTGCTTGAGGTGCTTGCGGGCCAGGTCGGTTCCGACCCGCTTGAGCTCCACGAGGATGGTGGGGCGGCTGTGCTCCTGGGCATCAATCCGGATCGCGAAGTCGACGTGTTCGGTCTCGCCCGCCCCTCGGATCGCATGTTCACGTGTGAGGTGCTCGAAGGGGTGGTAGCCCAGGACGCTCTCGAAGATGCGTTCCACGCGGCGGCGGGTCTCCGCTTCGTTACCATCCATCTTCGCCAGCCGCTGGATCACGCCGCGGGCCTCGATCACGGCGCGTTGGCGATCCTGCTCTCGGCTCGAAGCGTTCGATCTCTTCTTGGCCATGGGACATCCCCTTGCCAGAGGTGCGGCAGAGACTGTCCAGTCTCGCCCGACACGGAAGTCGTGTCAAGACGTAGGGGCCGAACTCATGGCGTAGTGCAGGGAATGCGAGCTAAAGCCCACCGCCGGGTTCGCGAACTGATCAAGGGCGTTGATGAGCGCAAAGTTATCGCGTCCGCATGATACCGAGCGCCGTTTCAGCGGGCTGGGGCCGCTTCCTCGTGCAGCGCTAGAGCTGGCGAAGGTCTTGCTTGACACGATCCGCGCCGCAGGATAGGGTGATGAGCATCAACAGGCGGCGGTGCGCGATGACAGCAGATTGGCTGTCATCGCCGTGAACAGCGCGAAGCTGTTCGAGGACCGCCGCCATGACCCGCCACGAAAACCAGTTCCCCCATCAGCGTGCTCCACCTCACCGGTGTACGTGATCGCTGTGATCGAGTGATCTGCGAGGGGCGTGATGCGCCCGGGACGATTGGTGTGATCCGATCCCCGGTCGACACAACGCACGGTCACGGAATCGAGTCTGGTTTCTGCATCTTAAGGGCGGCGGGGCATGGAGGTCTTGTAATGGACATCCGGACGATCAGTCTTGATCAGATCGAGGTCGCCGACTACAACCCGCGCCTGGATCTACAGCCGGGGGATCCCGAATACACCAAGCTCAAGCGCAGCCTCGACGAGTTCGGCTGTGTGGAGCTGCTGGTGTGGAACCGCCGCACTGGCCATCTTGTCGGGGGCCACCAGCGCTTGAAGGTGCTCATCGAGCAGGGCGTGACGGAGGTCGAGGTCAGCGTCGTCGATCTCCCCCTCGAGCGAGAAAAGATCCTCAACGTCGGGCTCAACAAGATCGGCGGTGACTGGGACCCCCGGAAACTTCCGCAGCTGTTGGATGAGCTTGTTCAAATTCCGGGGTTGGACGTCGAGCTCAGCGGCTTCGATCTTCCGGACATCAATGCGTTGATCGCTGACTCGCTGACGCCATTTGATGGCGACGGGGAGGATGACTTTGACGTCGAGGCACAGCTCGCAGCCAATCGGCCGTTGATAACACGGCCTGGCGATCTCATCGAGCTGCGAAGAATCGACGCCGATCCGCGCTTCCAAGGTCATCGCCTGCTCTGCGGCGACTGCACCGATTTTGCTCAGGTGCGGCGGGTGATGCAGGACGAGCGCGCGATTCTGTTTTGCACCGATCCTCCTTATTTGGTGAACTACGATGGCATGAATCACCCAGCCTCGAAACACTTTCGGAGGCGCGGTCGGGACAAGAACAAGAACTGGTCCAAGAGCTACGGCATCACGTGGGACGATGCGAGCGCCAATCCCGACCTATATGCAAAGTTCATCCGCGCCGCCGTGGACGAGGCGATCCTTCCCAACGCGGCGTGGTACTGTTGGCACGCCAGCCGACGACAGGGCATGCTGGAATCGGTGTGGGAGAAGTTCGGCGCCTTCGTTCACCAGCAGATCGTCTGGGTCAAGGATCGACCCATTCTCACTCGTTCCTGGTATGGCTGGCAGCACGAGCCGTGCTTCTTCGGCTGGGTGAGACCCAACAAACCGCCTCGTCGCGCTGAGGACTATCCATCCTCTATATGGCACATCCCGACCGTGGCGATTGGCCAGAAAACCGAACATCCCACCTCGAAGCCGTTGGAGGTTTTCAAGATACCGATGCGCCAGCACACGCGCGCCGGTGAACTTTGCTACGAACCATTTGCCGGCAGCGGCTCTCAGATCATCGCCGCCGAGCAGCTGGGACGGCGATGCAACGCCATTGAGATCAGCCCGCGCTATTGCGATTTGGTCGTAAGAAGGTTCATCAGCTTTGTAGGCGCGGGTGCCGTATCACCGGAGCTCGCGAAGCGCTACGGCGTCTGGGATGACCAGGAGGTCGCGACATGAGCCAACGAACGCTGAATGAATCCTCCATCGGCAGCAGCCCTCCGACGACCGGAGAAGTGTCGCAACGATCTGTCGTTGACCTTCTCCAGGGTCTGCGACAAGGAACCATCACCGGAGCAACCCTGTCCTCCCACGACCGGCGCGCCTGCGTGGCGTACCTGATGGCCGAGGGCTACAGCGTCGCAGAGAGCGCGAAGATCTGTCAGACATGCGACCGAACCATCACGCGGGACCGCGCCAAGATTCGCCAAGAGAATGCGATCCAGCGCGATCCGTCGTTCGAGCCGCAAATGGTCGGGGGTCTGGTTCATGATGCCGAGGTCGCGATCGGTCGGCTGCGGCGGATTGCGAGGGACAAGACCGTCAGCGCCGCGGTCAGGGTTGAAGCGGAAAAACAGGCGTGGATCATCCGCTGTGATCTGATCAAGATCCTGCAGAGCCTCGGCCATCTGCCCATCGCCACCCAGCACCTCCGGGCCGACCTGACCCACCACGTCGGCGAGCTGCCCGACCTCCAGACCATTGAACTCGAGATTCGCGAATTGATCCAGGTCGAGCAGGACTTCGGTGGCGCCGATGACGGCCTCCAAGCAAAGATGCACCGGCTCGAGGCGACCACCAAGCTCCTCGGCGTGGCCGAAGAAGCTCAAGAAGCCCAAGAAGCCCAACAGACGCTCGACCAAGATAAGGATTCACGAGATGATCAAGAGACTTGACTACCGAGCCGCCCTGCAAGCAGAACTGATCGAGACTCGGCGCAGCATTTGCCGCCCTTCGTTGTTGGCCTTCGCCAACACGTACCTCAAGGGGCACTTCCGGCTGAAGCCTTCGCCGATGCATGCCGAGCTGGCAGCGCAGCTGGAAACCGTGACGCTCACGGCGAGGGGAGCACGAATCGCCACCGCCGCACCACGCGGTCACGCCAAGACCACCCTTGTCGGCCTTGCCTTTCCATTGTGGTGCAGCGCCTTCGAGCACGAGGCCGTGATCTACCTCATCTCCGACACAATCGACCAGGCTGCGGGGCACCTCGGCAACATCAAGGCCGAGCTCGCATCCAATGAATTGCTGCGCTGCGACTTCCCCGATCTGTGCGAACCACTTGGCGGAAAGCCGCGGTCGAAGCGGTGGCAGCGCTCGGAGATTGTTACGCGCAACGGCATCAAGATCGTCGCCTTGGGAGCGCAGTCCAAGATCCGAGGTCGCAAACACGGCTCTGAGCGACCATCGCTCATCATCAATGACGATCTGGAGAACGATGAGGGGGCCGACTCGCCGGAGCGCTGCGAGAAACTGCTTAATTGGCTCAATCAGGTCGTGCTCAACGCCGGCACCCGGCGGACCAACGTGGTCGTCACTGGGACGATTCTGAGCTACGGTGCAGTCCTGGAGACGCTGATGAAGTCGCCCGGCTGGTCCTCTAAGAAATACCGGGCGGTCGAGTCCTGGAGCGATGCCCTCAAACCGTGGGAGCGATGGAACAACATCTACAACGGCGATGAGGAATTCGAATGCCAGACCGGGCCAGAGGCAGCGCGGGCTTTCCTGGCGGCCAACGAATCTGTGATGCTGAAAGGGACGCGAGTGCTGTGGCCGGAATTGGAGAGTTACCAGGACCTCATGACCGCTCGATTGATCCAGGGTGAGTACAGTTTCGACGCCGAGAAGCAGAACGAACCCGCAAATCCGAGGAACACGATCTTCAAGCCCGAAGACTTCAGGTATTGGGACGAGCAGTACGAAAGTGAAGAGGCGCTGATCGCGGCAGTGGGGGAACGGGGCATCTTTATCGGTGCACTCGACCCCAGCCTCGGAAAGCCCGGCCGCAACCGCGACTTTACCGCGATCATCACTCTTCTGGTTGATCCGAAGAATGGGATCAAATACGTTCTGGACGCCGATATCACCAAACGGCAGAACGACGAGATCATCCGTGCGGTGATTGACCACCACAGACGTCGAGGGTACCAGGCCTTCGCGGCCGAGACGGTTCAGTTCCAGGAGTACCTTGCCGACCAACTGATCAAGCAAAGCCGGCTGGCGGGCTTTCCTGTACCTGTGAAACCGACGAAACCGCACAGCGATAAGTTCGGGCGTATCCAGGCACTTCAGCCGGCCGTTCACAATGGTGAGATCCGTTTCAGCAAGCAGCACTGGTCGTTGCTTCAGCAGATGAAGCAGTTCCCGAAAGCCGCGCACGACGACGGTCCGGATGCCTTGGAGATGGCCGTCAAGCTCGCCCGGGGCCGGCGACGTCGGCGCCTCCGCTTTGGCCATCTACAGCCCATCGCACCCGGTTCGGTCTCGTCGATCTTGGTGATGCACGATTGACTCGCTTACGAAAGATCCCTTTTCGAGTTGTTGGCTCTGTGGGCACGCCGGAACAGGGAGAAGCGCATCGGAGGCGGCTGGAGTCCGGCGCACGCCGGCGCCGTGACCATGCGGAACCGGCCCAATGTCCGAGAAGGCCGCTTACGTAACGCTCGCCGCAATCACCAGGGATGGGCCAATCGGCACATCAGCCCGCAAGCACCTGATTCAGGAACAATCAGTGGGCCGGTGCACTACCGCCCGCGGCTTGGCGGCATGCTGAACTTCTACTGCCGGAGAGCGGCGTGAATGCTCGTTCGAATAATGGAACAGTACGACGTCGTTCACCCTTGGAGGCACACGACTTGCGGCTCGGCCGAGTTCTTGCACCATACGTGGTGCAACTTGCCAGCGGATCATTGATTGGCCAGCGCACCAAGCGACGCATGGGCAAGGGCAGCGATGTCGAGATCGAGACCGTATGCGTCCGCAGTAAGCTGGTTGCCTGGGATTAGCACGTTGTTAACGAGGTAGTTGGCCACCAACCCGAGCCGCTCGTCGAGCTCATTCCGATTGCCATACATCTTGAGATTCTCGCAGAAGATCCTCGTGACGTCATCAAGAATCTCGCGCGAGCCTCTCGCTGCATGGAGCGCCTTTTCGAAGCCCTCCAGGTTGTCAGCAATATGCACTATAAGTGACTCAGCCGTGCGGTATGCGCGGTAGTCATCAAACAAGCCGACGATCTTCTTGGAAGCCTTCAGACCTTCTAGGCTTGCCTGCAGGCCCTCGCGCTCGAGCGAGTGCAAGTTGCACGTACCGCGGATCGCATATGAGCTAGCGCCCGTATCCCCTGACCGCCCTTCACCATAGTCATGAAAAGTCGCCATCAGGATCACGTCGTGGGCACTAATCACCACTCCGCACTCGGATTCGATCTCGCTGCCGAGCTGATGCGCGATCAGACTCGCCAGTACCGCGACGGAATTGCTGTGGGCGGCAATAGAGTCACACTCCGACGGGTACAACCCTCCCAATTGCCGAACATAGCCCCATTTCACGACCCGCTTGTGAGCCACGGCGTCTCTGATGAGCCGTGTCAGAAGTGTCCGTTCCAGGGCCACACCAGGCATTGAAACCAACCTCGCGACGGGAGTCATGGGGGTACGACCAGCGCGTTCTCTCGATCCCATGCTAGCCGGGTCTTCGTGCCGAGGCAAAGCGAGCCACCAGTTCTCGTTGAAGATCGGCTGAACGCCGCCCGCAGCCTAGTTCCATCCGAGAGCCGAAATACGTACGTATCATGAAGCTCGTGAGCCATCACCCCGTCCACGACCGCATCAACGGTTCGTTCACCGTCCCTACCGATGCGAATGTGGTGCGGGTGCAAGACGTAGGCCACACGGCTACCAACTGCAAGTGACGCAGGATCCGATGTGTGCATCCGTCCTTCGACTCTCCCGAAGCCGGTTTCCACGGTCGCATACATTTCATCCTCTCGGGTAACGAGCGTCCCCACTACAACGTTTGACCTGCCCACAAACTCTGCAACCACGGCTCGATTGGGCGTCATCCAAACTGATCGCGGCTCGTCGACTTGTACAACGCTACCGCCATGGAGGACAGCCACACGATTCGCGAGCGATAGAACATCGTCAAAATCGTGACTTACCAGGACATATGTCCTATCTCCAGACCCCATCAGTTCACGAAGATCATTCTGAAGCCCGATCTTGAGCGACTGATCGAGTGCCGTAAAGGGTTCGTCGAGCAGCAAGATCCGTGGCTCGACGATCATCGCACGCGCCACCGCCACTCTTTGCTGCTCTCCACCGCTCAAGGTGACGACCTCGCGATCCAGGAGACCGGCCAGCCGGAGCCTCTCTGCAACGATCATCACTCGCCGTTTCCGCTCGGAGCGGTCGACTCGACGTACCCGAAGTCCAAACTCGATGTTGCCCCGCGCTGACATATGTGGAAACAAGGCTCGGGTCTGCCAAACGGTCGCTACGCATCGGTCGCGAGGCGCGTAGTTGGATGCGTGCTCCCCAAAGACCAAAGCGCGCCCGGACGAAGGTTGAAGAAGGCCGCTGATCAGGCGCAGAACAGTCGTCTTTCCGCAACCGCTTGGTCCAACTATCGCGAGGGTCTCACCCTCTTCAACCGTAAGGCTTATATTGCGCAGAATCATTCTTCCGGGTACTGAATACGAGGCGTCGGCCAATTGGATTGGTGGTGAATTCAAGCTAACCTCGGCGTAGGAGAGCCATCGCAACCACCACGACCACGACACTCACGGCAGTTACACAAAGTCCTGCTGCGTAGATCTCGGGGCTCATTGTTGACTCAAGCATGTTGCGTACATGTACAGGATAGGTCTTGTCGAAGCCAGTGACGAACCAGGATACGATGTACTCATCCCACGACAAGACAAAGACGATGCCCATACTTGCAAGGATAGTCCGCCACATTTGCAGTCCGATGATTTCTATGAGAATACGAAGTTCCGAAGCACCGAATTCTCTTGCGGCATTGTCGAGATCCGGATGCAGTTGGCGGCAGCGATAGAAGCACAGGGCTAGCGCAACGGGGCAAAAGACCACCGTATGGGCGAGGACGACCGCGAACAGGGTTCGTGAGACGCCCGCAAGACGGGCGAACTGGAGGAAACTGAGTCCGAAGAGGATCAGCGGTACAAGCGCTGGGACAGTCAGGAGAGTCAGAATGCGTATTGCCGTCCGGTGCCGGAGGCGAACCAGCCAATACGCACCAAGGAAGCCAATCACCCCTGCAAACACAGCAGTGGTCATTGCGATGAGAACGCTTCTCACTAGGCTGGCGTGAAGGTCTCCGTCTTGGCCGAGTTCCAGGTACCACTTGATCGACCAACCGGGCCACGGGAGCGCCGGGAATCGTCCTTTGCAAAACGACAGTACGCACATGGTGAGCGGCGGAGCGAGGACCAGCACGATCGCTGGTAGTATCAGTCCAACTCTAACGACCCACTCAATTGCTCTGGCTATAGGCTTCGCAGTAGCAACCACGTTGCGCCTCCAACTGCCGTAACGACTACAGCAAGTGCAACCACGGCCGCCGCCGCCGCAGAGCCCCAATCATCGATCTTCGTGTAGTCGATGATGGACAACGCTGCCGTGTAGATCTGAGAACCGCCGACTAGATCGACCACAACGACGTCGCCAAGGGAAAGAATGAACGCAACAAGGAACGCTACGATCACGCCGGGCCGCATGAGAGGGAGCACGACACGTCGTTGGACGACAAGCCACCCAGCGCCGAGATCCGCTCCGGCGTCCACATAGGAAGCTGGAACGTTGTGCCGAGCCACATGCAGCGCGATGATGCCCAGTGGTATCACCAGGGGAAGGCTGGCTAGGATGACTCCACCGGTGGAATAGAGGAGAGATCCATCGCTCCACGGGGCAACTGTCTGCCAAATCGTACCAAAGGGGCCATTGGCCGACAGGAGGAATGCTGTTGCGGACACGCGTGGGATTATCCCCGCAAAGAACATCACCGCACAAGTCAAGAGAATCGCGTCCCGAATGGTCCGGCGTGCGAATCGCCAGCTACCCAGAACAGTGGCGAGCGCTAGGATCACTGAGACAACCGCGATCAGGAGGCTAAGCGTGACCGATCGAAGCAGCGCTGGCAGGAAGGTGCTACTTGTGAGCACCGTAGCGTAGTTCGCAAGCGTGTATCCACCAGTCGGTTGTCCGAGCTCGTACTGCCTGAGACTAGTCGCCACAAGGAGCAGAATGGGGATGCCAAAGAATATGCCTTGAACTGCCACGTACATCCAGCCCAGCCGCTGAGAGAACCGAACTTCGTACGAGCTGCTGAGCCTGCCGCGAGATGATAGGTTCGCCGCAACCGACATCGGCTACTTCGGCAGCCATCTTAGCGGTTTATCGCCGGCTGCCGCCTTGTCTAAGAACGTCTCCCAGATGCCGACCCACTCCCACCACCTCTGCGGGAGTACTCGCATTGAGACTTTACCCTCTCGGAAGGCAAATGAATCTTCCATGACCTGATCCAGTTGGTAAGCTTGCCACAAACTACCACTGCCGCCCTTCGCCACATTATTCTTTAGCTTCTCGACAGTAGCCTCTAGCACCGGCTTCGACGCGGGGAATGCGCGGTACTCATCGCACACGCACAACTTGTCTTGGGTAGCGTCGCTATGCAAGTGCTCAATATACTCTCTCGCGGAGTTGACATTGTCACTCTTCTCGATGATCGCGGCACACTCGATCCACCCAAAGACTCCTTCCTCTGGTACAATTGGAACCCAACCATTCCATTCTTTCTGGATCGCCGGCAGCATCATGCTGCCGGCTCCGAGAACGACCCAGCACCTACTAGCTGGGCCTTGTTTGATCTTCTTCGTCATACGTTGCGGGTCATTGAACAAAAAGAACTTCTCTTTGTTCTTGATAATCAGGTCCAAAGCGGCCGTGAGCTTCCGGAGATGCTCCGGGGGCTCATGTGTCTCTGTCCCGTCATGGCGAGAGGGGATGGGGGCATCATCGCCGTCATCGTGACGAGGCCTCGGGGGGCATTCACGTTCCAACTGGCGCACCAGCTCAAGTGGCGATCCTCCTACCTCCTTACCTTTCTGAATCTCGGCCGCCCTAATCGATAGGGCGATTGAGTACAGCGTTGGGAGCCACCAATTCCACAGGCAGATACGAGCGTCCTCGTCCGAATTGTCTATCAAGTACTCAAGCGAGTACTGTGCCCAACTGACGTTCTGTCTTACTAGTGGTTTACTTTGAGGACGATCCGCCCGAACAAGAAGATCATTCATGCCCCAACGAATTGGCACGCTGTACTCATGTGCTCCGATGTCGTTCCAAGCATGGGCTACCCCTTCCGCAAACATCTGCGCCGACCAATCCGTCTCGCCCCCCCAGTCATCTAGCCGCTTGAGTGTCCCAGCCCTTCCCATTCGCTTAATGAACTCAATATCGGCGACAACGACGTCGAAGTTCCTTTCCCCCAATTTGAGTTTCTCGATCTGCTCAATTCCGCGCAAGTAGCTGAGGTACTGCGCATCCCCATCACGAAAGAGCTTCTTCACCGCGTCATCCTCGAACCCCGCCCAGACAATCGCGCGGAGAGAACTATTCTGCGCCTTGACCCTGTCTTCCACGGCGGGCCAAATCTTCTTGAGATGCGGCGTGATCTCGTCGCCACAGATTTCGGTGGCCACCTTCGAAAAGTCATCGAACGACTTGATACCAAGGGCCATGGCGCGATCGTTAATGGACAGAATGGCCTTGGCATCGGGGAACTGATGCGCATGGCCGTTGGCGCCAGGTTTTCCTCTGAGATCACGCCAGATTACAACTAACAGCGCGCCAAGGACAAACAGACCGAAAAGAAGAGCGACTACAAGCGCTGCGGATATCCACCACTTGTCGATTTTGCCTAAGCCAAGAGCAACGATCGGTCCAGCAATAAGTACCAGACAACCCGTGAGCACCACACCGGTTGGGCGCAGCTTGTTAATCTCAGTTCCGGTAGCCTCGATGACTTCCTTGCCAATCTTGAACATCACGTTGCTTCCCAACTCGAGCGCGACTCCGTCTCCGGCATCGGGCCTACTGGCCGGCCTTGAACTCAGTCCAGGCAGCCTGCCATTCTGATTCCAACGACTCGCCCTCAGCGTTAGTCGGTAACATGCGCACATTCACGGAACGCACCATTGCGGCGGCTTCTGTCCCATCATGTACTTTCAAGGCAGCCTGCTGCTGGGGTGTGAGCAGCGCGATGGCAGCAGCGCTGGGAGTATTGGAACGGTAGGCTCTGCGCCAAGTGAGTGCTGCCATGACCTCGGGGCGCTGAATGTAGTGGATGTACTTCAAGGCGGCGTCGCGGTTCTTGGCCCGCGGCGGAATACCAAGCGTTTCGATCCACATGATGCCGCCTTCCTTCGGCACCACCCAATCTATGGGATGCCCTTCATCAGCGAGGACCGCGGCTGTGTGCTCGCCGTGGGCAAGCACCACCCAAATATCTCCTCGGGCCAATGCCGCGTTGATATCCGAGAAGCTGCCCATTACCGCCCGAACCTGTGGACGCAACTCTGTCAACGCATCTGTCAGCTGATCGAACTGTTTGTCCGAGAGCTCATACGGCGGATCGAAGCCAAGCATGCGGCTAAGGCAACCCATGCTCGGGAGGTACCAATCCCAAATGCCAACTCGCCCCTTGACCTTGGGCAACATCAGAACCTGATATGAGCTGGCCTCCTCACGTGTGATCTTCTCCGTGTTGTAGACGATCGCATTGATCCCGAATCGGACGAGCACTGCCTTCAGGTTGCCGTCTCGCCAACAGAGCGGGAACTCGCGGAGTGGTTCAATGTAGTCGGAGAAGTCGAAGTCACTTTCGTCGAGATCAGATAGCAAGCCGGCCTTGTCCAGTTTCTCGATATACTCAGGATCGATGACGACGACATCGTAGGCGTCGGGTGCCTGAGAGAGCTTCGCGAACATCTTGTCAGCCCCAGTGAACGTCTCGGTCCTGACCTTGACGCCGAACTCTCGTTCGAAGGGCTCGACTATCTCTTGCTCTTCATAGCCGACCCAGGCCAATACGCGCACTTCACCGCCGGAAGGAGTCGGTGGCCGGCTCCCTTGCCGTTGCCACCAGAACAGAACGACGAGGATGGCCACGACGGCGAGAGATACCGCAGCGATAGCACCTTTTGACTTGGTCATTGAGGAAGTCTCCAGCTGGAATGAGCCACAGGTTTAGATCTCCCCCTTGGGTCGCAGTCTTGGCTCCCGCCAATTCGATCGAGGCGTCTCAGGTTGCGCCGGGCGCACCGATGTGCCCGGTTTGCGGCAACACTGGGCCTGTCCACGACCAGCAGGATACACGATCCATAGATGCGATTCAGAGTGCCTCTCCCGAAAACTCCATCCGAGCGACCCA
Organism: Planctomycetota bacterium; assembly: GCA_022568135.1. Taxonomy (GTDB): domain Bacteria; phylum Planctomycetota; class Phycisphaerae; order Phycisphaerales; family SM1A02; genus JADFFQ01. Next base: position 58,699 of record JADFFQ010000001.1, read on the forward strand.
TCGTGGTTCGGGCCCCACACTACATTCATCCTGCCCGTTGTCATCAATTGTCAGTGTCCCCTCCTCAGGTGACGCCTGCGCAGGGGACACTGCCAGTTGATGCCAACGAGTAGAATCCGGGTGCTGTGGCGCCGGAAGCGCGATAGGCCACTCGGATCGAGTTTTCGGGAGAGACAGGTCATCCGGGTTGAGCGGTTCTGACACGCTAGAGTGGCTGTCATGACGATCAGCCCCTGGCGGTTGCTCTTCGTCGTGCTGGCTGGTTGGCCTCCTCGACCTGACCCGATCCCGTCATGGTGCAGAGCTCAACATAATCCCCATTGTGAGACCAGAATCTCGGTGAGCAGGGGCCTAGTTTGTTACTTAGTGGCAATACAGAACACCAGCATGTCAGCTGTCAGAGTGACGCCTACTCAGGCGACGCCTGAACAGGGGACATCGCCAATGTGTGGAAGCGAGTAGCATAAGTGTGGTGCCGAAACCGCCATCGATCGCTCGGATGGAGTTTGCGGTCGGTACAGCAAGGCGCTGCGATGCGAATGGTCCGCACGGGAATCGTATCGCGAATTTGACGTCGCTCGTGAACGATGTCACTCTCAACTCTTGGTGAGATCAGTGCTCGCTGATCTGTGGAGGATTCGACGATGTCTGGAACTCACTATTACTTCCAAGGTGGCCGAAGAATTGAGATTGAGCATGCCGGCAACCTGACGGCGATCCATGCTGAGACTGTTGACGAGGTCCTTGATGCCGCGACCCGAGCCGGCGTTGGGGTTCGATCCCCGCAGATTGCCGCTCCCGGCTTGGTCACGCTGGAAATCCCGGAAGACCGTGATGGCGCCATGGAGAAGCTGCGCGCCACCCACGTCATGCACCACGTGTACTGTACTAAGGGGCAGCCCGCTGACACGATCCTGATCACGGACACGTTTTTCTTGAAATTCAAGGATGAAACCGATCAGCGTGAGATCGATCGGTTTCTGCGGGAGGAAAGGCTCCTCATCGAGGAGGTCTTCGGAGAACGGAGCTTCCTGGTTCGGGTAACGAACGAGACGGGCCGAAACCCGATCATGGCTGCGAACTCCGCGGCGATGCGGGATATCGTTGAGTACGCCGAGCCTAATCTCGTGCGTCAACTCGTCCGGTGCAGCTTCATTCCTTCCGATCCTCTTTTTCCCAAGCAGTGGCACCTCTTCGCCCCCACCGACGCTGATGACCTGGTCGCGGGCGCGGGAATCAACGCGCCGGACGCCTGGGAGCATACTCGAGGGGATCGCCAAGTCGTCATTGCGGTCGCCGACGATGGATTCGACCTCACCCATCCTGACTTCCAGGGCACGAGGAAGATTGCCGGTCGCCTAAACGTTCGACCCATTGGCGTAACCCGCCTCAGGTTCGATGCCGATGTGCACCCCCGCGCCGGCGACTACCACGGCACTCCTTGTGCGGGCGTTGCCCTGGCGGAGGAGAACGGTCTAGGAACGGTGGGCGTGGCCCCCGGTTGCTCCTTCTACGCGGTCCGCTTTCCCCTTACGCTGGCGGATTCCCAGCTCGCTCGCATGTTCGAGCGGATCTCGCTTGAGGCGGATGTGATCTCCTGTTCCTGGGGGTTTGGGCCAGCCGACGCCCCAATGTCGATAACGCTTCGCGATAGCATTACGGTTCTCGCCGCCACGGGGGGCCGCCGCGGCAAGGGACTCGTCTTCTGCGTCGCTGCAGGAAACAACAACTGTCCGATCAAGGATCTCGACAATTCGACGCCGTACGAGTACCTGGATAGGTTCGGCATTCGGCGGGCCTACTCGGGCCCCATAGACCGGTGGATCGCGGCGCACCCCGATGTCCTTACCGTCAGCGCCTCGACATCGCTCAAGACCAGATCCGCGTATTCGTCGTGGGGTTCACACGTGAACGTGTGCGCACCGTCGAACAACTTCGACGACCTCAAGCGGTTCACTCCCCGCGGGCTTGGCGTCTGGACGACGGACAACGAGGGTTTCGGTCCTCGCAGCGATTTCACGTCAGGTTCGCGATACACGGGAAGGTTCGGTGGAACGTCTAGCGCCACGCCTACCGTCGCTGGGGTGTGCGGTCTCTTGATCTCGGCCGATCCGAGTCTCTCGGGAGAACGAGTCCGACAGATGATCATGGAGACGTCGAGCAAGGACCTTGCGATCGAATCCGAGACACACGTCAATGTTTCGGGCGACTTCGACGCGAACGGGTTTAGTCCATGGTTCGGGTATGGGAAGGTCGACGCGGCCGCGGCCGTCGCCAGCGCCTCGAGCGCGACGAACGAGCAATCGTTCGTCGATAAGGTGGCTGAGGACGTCCCGATGGAGATTCCGGACGTCGGCGCATCCGTCAACAGCGAGATAGAGATCACGGAGGCAGGCTTGATCGAAGATCTTCGCGTCGGCGTGGATATCACTCACACCTATGTGGGCGATCTCCGAATCGATCTCATCGCGCCCGACGGATCTGCCGTGACCCTGCAGAATCACGAGGGCGGATCGCAGCAAGACCTGCACCGGACCTACACCCCCGAAGAGATACCGGCGCTACGAACGATGCTGGGAAAGACGGCCGCCGGCGTTTGGACACTCCGGGTCGTCGATACCTGGTTCTGGGACAAGGGGAGTCTGGAGAGTTGGCGTTTTGCCGCGAAGGTGTCTCAGCCGCTTCCGATCTCAGCACGCGCCGAGCTCGTGGAGGTGAAGACGACCAGGACGCAGAAGTCCAAGGCATCGAGGCGGCGAGCCCGGGAGACGGTCTGAGGTTCACCGGGCGTAGGGTTCCAGATCTCAGTTGACCCACAAGTGGCGTGCTTCTGACAGATTGGTACAGAGCCCGTTCGGAAGGAGATCGCCATGCACATCCAGTTATCTCGTCGTGGGGTTGCCGTCATTGTGGCGCTGTTCGCCGTGGTTGCGTCTCCGCTCCCAGCGGCTGGTGAGGATCATGGGGTCTTCGCCGACACGAATGTCGCATCGGTTTGCTTGTCGAGCTTCGCCGACCTGTCAGCAAACGGCGTGTGGCACCGGATCGACGGACTCGCCTACTGGGCGATTCCACTCGCACCGCCCGATGGCTACTACAGCTCTGCCGACGGCTCAAGCCCTGTCGCGCTCCGCCGGACCCTACACGACATCATCGACGACCATCTCATCTACCCCTACACACATCGCTCCGAGCCTGGCGACGTCGACCACACTGTCGATACCTGGGACATCATCGCCCTCGCCGATGCCCACCCCGGGAGGCCGGATCGAGTCCTTGACATCTACCTCAACGGTACGTTCGACCGTCAGCTGCGAGGCACGAATCAGGACCCCCGATACGACCGGGAACATTCATGGCCCAAGTCACTCGGCTTTCCGGACAACACCAGGCGGAATGCCGCCTACAGTGACTGCCATCATCTATATGCCGCATTTCGCAGCTACAACGCATCTCGCAGCAACAAGCCCTACGGAGAAGCCGAGGAGGATGCCGAGCGCCGAAAGATCACGCTCGAGAATCTCGGTCGTGGCGGGGGGCTGACCGATGAGCCGGAGACCTCCAACTATTCCTTTGTGGATCGCTGGCAAACCTGGATTGGTCGCCGTGGTGAAGTTGCACGTGCCATGTTCTACATGGACGTTCGGTACGAGGGCGGCGAGCGCGACGGTGTCGGTGAACCGGATCTGCAGCTGACGGGCGAGATCAGCGATATCTCAAAGCGAGATGTGTGGGAAGACGGCGGCGCCGCGTTCATGGGGCTCCTGCCAACGCTGCTGAGCTGGCACAACGACGATCCCGTTGACGACCTCGAGCGCCGTCGGAATGCAGTCGTGTTCCTCTTTCAGGGCAACCGGAATCCATTCGTCGATCACCCGGAATGGGTCGCCGTCATCTTCGGGGGCGGTGGAAGCGCTCCGTCGACGGAGGCTCGCGCCTGGATCAACGAGCTTCACTACGACAACAAGGGTGCTGACTCGGATGAGTTCGTTGAGATCGCCGGCTCGGCTGGCCTCGATCTCGCGGGCTGGCGCCTGGTGGGCTACAACGGAAACGGGGGTCGAGCCTACAGGGAGATCGCGCTCAGCGGCACAATCCCCGATCTTCAGGCGGGGCTGGGTGTTCTGGCGTTCGATTTCGCGGGGCTGCAGAACGGTCCCTCTGACGGCTTGGCCCTTGTCGATGCGAGGGGAACGATCGTGCAGCTGATCAGTTATGAAGGCCGGTTTACGGCGACGGATGGTCCGGCCAACGGCGTCGACGCCGAGGATATTCAAGTCAGGGAAACCGGGAGCACGGCCGTCGGCGAGTCGCTCCAGCTTCGCGGCAACGGTTCGCGCGCGAGCGACTTCGATTGGACAGGACCGACCGCCGCTACTCGAGGCGTGATCAACGTGGGGCAGGTGTTTGTCGATGAGAGCTAACTGCTGAGAGTGCGACAAAGGCGGATGAGGGGCTGGGCTGTAGAATGGAACCATATGGGGTTCCAGAACATGGATCAGGCACGGTCGCGCGACGCGAACGACTCGGCGGAATCCTCAGCCATTACTACCGAGAAGCGGCATGAACGCTCGACCGAGTTCTGGAGCAGGGCGGGCACGCGGCATTGAGCAGTGTTTTGTTTCCGGCGGAGTATCCTGAGGGTACGTTGGATAAACATCCTCGCAATTAAGCCCAGAATCTCCAAGTCGACCCTGAGCGACCTCTACACAGTCTATGCAGATGCTTGCGGCGACGAGAGTTGCGGGTAGGGTGAGATTTGAAAGACGACGTGAGTATGTCACCTGCTTGAGTGACGCCTAGCTAGGCGACACCTGCACAGGGGATGTCGCCAACCTGTGCCAAGGAGTAGAATGAAATGTGTGTGGCACCGCAACCGCGATCGGCCGCTCGGATGCAGATTTCGGAAGGTACAGCTTGACCGCGTCACCCCACTGGCGGCAGCCTGTGCTGGATGTGCGAGACGGTAGGTGTCGCACCTGTTTCTTCTTTTTCTTTTTTGTGGCGGGGTTCCGCTGCCGGAGGGCTCGAACAATGCAATACCTGCGTCAGGCCTTCGTGGCCGGTGTGATCGCAGCGCTGTGTTCGTGCAATGGGGGGCAAGGCAAGAGGGAGATACCTTCGCTGCTCGAGGTCAGCGTGCCGAACGAGGTGTTCGCGCTACGCGATGAAGTGATTGCGTTCAAAGCCATGAGGCGTCGCGGTGATACGATGAAAGATGTACGTATCTCGCTCGATGCGCTGTACAAGAAAGTAGGGAAGTTTGAAGATGTCTACCTACTGAGGTATACACCTATCAAAGTAGAACCCGTCGAATTCAAGAAGGGCGACCGTGAGCTGATTGCCGATCTTAAGGGTGGTGATATCTATTTGGTTGTTGCTAAGCCGAGTGGTCGTCTTTGGGATACGTATCAGGTACTGTGCAATCTCGATCACCTGCGAGTCCGCAGGAGCTGGAAAATCCGTGATCCGATCTGTCTACGAATTCTATGCTCTCCGGAGCTGTTCCAGGCGGAGAAGCTGTACGACGAGTTTCCGGAGCTCCGCGAATTTCGCGATGAGCTCGGCTTTGAGGATCTTACACTTGGAGGCTTGGGCGAATTTCCGCCGCCACCGGGCGGCCGTACTATCTGTGATCGCTGCATCGACTACAGGCGACCCGGGCATATCTTTCCGATCGAAGGGTGCTGGGAAATACCACCACCACCACCGTTGAGCGCCACGCTCATCAACATCACGCCTCGCGAGCGTAGCAACGAGAGCAACCAGGACAGCGAGCCGTTTCTGGCCATAGATCAGATAGACTCCCGTCGAATGGCCGCTACCGCTTTCACGCCGAGCCCCAGCGGCGGCGACCTAGCGCCGATTTACATTTCCGAAGACCACGGGCAGACGTGGCGTTTGAACGAGATTGTGCCAAGCAGTGGTTCTTTTGGCACGGGCGACATCACGGTGGCTCCGGGGGACATGGACAGAGAACTGTACGCAGGCATCCTCAAGACGCCCGGCTACCTGCTGGGGCGATACCTGCGCACCCCCGATTTCACCGCAGCTACACAGATGACGGTGCTACAGGAACGCGACGACATTGATCAGCCGTTCATCCAAACCACCGCCTTTGCCGGAGACGATCGGATCTACGTCGGTTACAACGATCTGGCACCCGGCGGTACCGGCCAGACCGCCACCGTCGATGTCTCTCTCGACTCCGGCGCAACGTTCAATCCCATCGTGATCGAATCTCGTGGGACCGGAAACGCTGGTCAGGATGGACCGTCGATCCGTACCGCCATTGCTGGCGACGGGACGGTGTACGCCGCCTTCTTTGGATACCGAACCGCAACGTTCGTCGGCCCCGGTGCGTTTGACATCACCTCCGACGTCGTCGTGGTCCGCGATGACAACGGCGCCACAGGTGCCAATGCGTTCCGGGATCTGATCGATTTCTCAGACGGTGAATTCGGACGGCTTGTGGTCCAGGGTGTCCTTATCCCATTTCGCAACCGTAACGAACTTGGCCAGGAGCGGATCGGATCAACCCTCTCTCTGGCTGTCCAGAGGACCAACAGTGAAATTGTGTATATCGCGTGGTGCGACCGGATCAGTACGGACGACTACACCATGCACGTGCGGCGCTCTACCGACCGCGGCGTGACCTGGTCGGATGACCTGCGTACCATTTCAAATGCAACCTGTGCCGCCCTGGCGATCATGGACAATGGCACGGTTGGCCTGCTCTATCAGCAGGTTGTCCCAGTCAATGGAAGCGATCGGTGGCAGACGAACGTTGAAATTACGAGGGATGCGTTCAGCAGCAAGAAGACCGTGCGCCTCGCGGACGTTCCCGCGGGTGTTCCCACGGCCAGCTTTCTTCCCTATATCGGCGACTACAACTACATGACGGCGATCGGGAATGAATTTCGTGGCATTTTTTCCGCGAATAACACACCAAATCGAGCGAACTTCCCGAATGGGGTCACCTATCAACGTATCGCTGACTTTGACATTACCACCTTGTTCGATGATGCTGGTAATGCTGTTAACATTTCGATCGATCCGTTCTACTTCAGCATCATCGTACCGAGGAACTGGCTCGGGGATTGAGATCGCGTGCGCCAGCGCGCGTTTATGGAGGCTTCGACTATGGTACGCAATACCTTGACTACCTGGAGATTGACAGCAGCTATCGTCTCGGCGCTTCTGCTGGGTGCTTCCGCTGAGGCTGAGGAGGCGCGCCAGATTGTACTCAAGCGACTCCTCAACGTATCGAATGTCGTGTTTGCCGGTGAGGTCGTTAGAGTTGACGAGGTATCTTTCCCGGACGTACCAGCTATGTCTCCGACCGTCGTGATGCGGATCGACGCCGTCTTCGAAAAGGGCGAGATAGAGGCGCTCGAACAAGGTGATTTCGTCACGGTCGAGGCACATGGGCTGAACCTCTTGCGCCAGGGCGTGTACGCCACGGTCTTTGCATTGAGCTGGATTGTTGGCGACGGGATCGCGGTGCGCGAGGTGAGCAGCGAAATCCACCTCAAGCAGCTTGCAGCTGACGACATCCAGCGCCTAGGGACTGAAATCCGCGCCGCACAGGAGCATCTTCAGATGGACCGGCTGCGAGCACACATCCGGGCTGCGGACATCATTGTGGTCGGCCGAGTGGCTGAGGTTCGTTCGCCGTTGATGGCTGCCGGTGCCGAACGTAGGCCTATGCGCATCACCGAGCACGATCCCTACTGGCAGGAAGCCGTCATCACTGTCGAGAAGAAACTCAAGGGAGCGGCACAGATGGAGCGTGTGGTCGTCCGCTTTCCATCGTCAATTGATGTCATGTGGCATGCTGTGCCCAAGCTCAAGCAAGGGCAGGAAGGAACTTTCCTGCTCCGCGCTGACAAACGGACGGGTCTGCCGAGAATGGCAATGCTGCAGGGAGCTGAGGTTACGGCTTTTACAGCGCTGGACAAACTGAGTGTGTTGTCCAAGGCAGACTCGAGGCGCGTTGAAGACCTCCTCAAGCAGTAGCACCTATTCTTCTGGGCCCGACGGTTCAGGCACGGTCGCGCGACGCGAACGACTCGGCGGAATCCTCAGCCATTACTACCGAGAAGCGGCATGAACGCTCGACCGAGTTCTGGAAAATCCATGAGGAAGCCATTGTCAAGTTCAGCGAGCGAGAGTCGCGAGCGAGAGGCCATTGTTCAGGTGTCACCTGTTCGGGTGACTGGGTGATCCGGCCGCCATCGTCCAGCGCGCCGTGCCCTACGCCTGCTGGCGTCGATGCTCGGTAAAGACGCGTACGAGAAGCTGACAGCGATTCCTGGCGCCAAGTTTTCGATAGAGGCGGTTCAGATAGGTATGAACGGTGTGTGGCGAGATGCCCAGGCGAATCGCGATTCCCTCCTCGGTTTTGTTGTCGAATAGGCCTCGGGTGATCTGGAACTCGCGAGAGGACAGTTTCAGCGAGCGGGCGAGCGCGTTCCATTCCTCATCCGAGAAGAGCGAGCGACCTCTGACCGCTGTCTGCTGCTTTGTAGCCGATGGTTGCAGAAAGCTGGACATCTTGCCCCTCCTTTGTGGCTGTGCAGCGCGGCGCTGAAGGCGACCTTGCTGCGAAACGCGTAGGCGCAAAGTCATGGAGGTCGGGCGCGTCGCGGGCGGCAGGGGATGGATGCACCCTCCCCTTTAGGATGAAGGCGACCGGATCAGGCTTTGTGTGACCGGGAAGCCCTAATTCTCGCAAACAGTCTGGCTGTCCCTCCCGAAGACTCCATCCGAGCGACCCATACGGACGGGTCGGCAAGGCTACACCCGTCGGATCTCAGGGTGGCAGCAAGGTCAGCTGTTGGCGGGCCCAGGAGCGCCATTGCTGGGTTTCGCCACGGAGGGCAATCTCTTTGAGCATCTCGCCGGTGCGGTCGTCGGAGCGGTTGTGGCGTAGCTGGCAGCGGCACAGCGCCTGCATTGTCGGCAGGTGATTGGGATAGACCTCAAGCGCCGTGTCGTAGGTGGCCAGAGCTTCCTCGATTCGACCGGCGCGCTCCAGGGTCAGGGCCAGGTTCATCCGCGGATCAGGATGTCCCGGCATCAGCTTACGGGCCCACTCGAACTCGTTGGCGGCTTCATAAAGCTGCCCTTGCTTGAGATACATGACGCCGAGATTGTTGTGGCCGGGGCCGTAATACAGATCGGCAGTCAGCGCTTCACGAAGCAGATGCTCAGCTTTCTGGGGGTCGTGGTCAAGGAGCTCGGCGGCTTCCCGGGTAAGCTCCTGGGCTCTGAGGGAGTTGCGGTTGACCTCGCGCGGGGTTGCGTAGGGACTGCCGCTGCGCATCGCGCAACCGGCCAACAGACAGACACTCGCAAGAATCAATAGTTGTGTGTGCTTCACCTGATTCATTGCTCACCAATATATGTTGCCCCGATCACGATGTTCACATCGTAGCGCGCCGGGTCGCTTCCGTTACGGGCACGCGCCAGCTCGATCCGCGTCGGTGTCCACAGATGCTGTGAGTCGGACCATTGGGCGAGGAATGCTCCAAGCCTCGGGATCGTAAGCCCGTTGAGGGTCATTCGCACGGACTGGCGTCGATAAGTGCCCGCCCCTGGAAGTGCTGCATCAGATTCGGGCACCAGACCGCCGAAGCGATCCAGCGGGATGCGTGATTCAGCGAGCACGGTGTTGACTCTGGCGATCACATCCTGCTGGGGCCGCTTGTGCTCCGCGATCCGCTGCTGCTTCGCTCGCAGCTCGAGGATGCGCTGGGCATCACGCTCAGTGCGTATCAAGGACACTCTTGCGGCCTGAAGATGAATCCAAACACCACCAAGACGCCGGGCGCTCCCAAAGACGGGCAGAGTCAGAGCCGCCAGCAGCAAGGCAACGACAAGTGCCGGGCGAAGCGTCATGGAAGCGCCTCCTGCTGATCCGGCCCCAATCGCAGCGTGACGTCAACGTGATGGCGTTTCGCCTCGGATTGCGGCTGGTGGAGCCGCCAACCCGGGAGTGCGACGAAGGCGTCGGCCAGCCGCTGGGCATCGGCCATGGATGGTACGGCAGCTCGGATGGTGATCGAGGTGGCCGTGATCGACACTGAGTCGGTCAGCGCGTGCACATCCTTGGGCCAGCGGGCCAGCACATCGCTCAGGATGGCCGAACAGTCGACCATCTCGGCGGCGGCGGCAACGTCGGGGCTGCGCGTCTGCTGGAGGCGGCGCAGTTCGGCCGTGAGGCGTAATGCCCAGGGTTGCAAGGGAGCCCCCGACCGCGACGGGGTCGGTCCCAAGAGCTGATCGACGAGGCGCTCTCTGGCCGACGCGACGCCGTTGATCTGGTCCTGCATCCCCTGTACGCGGCGCTCCAGGCCGAAGATGATGAGACTGGTGCAGGCAATCAGCATCACGCAAGCGTGCAGCAGCCAGCGGCGCTGAAGCAATCGCACGGGCTTCGCCAAAAACGAGCCGGTCAACAGGTTGATGCGATTGGGCTCGATATCTTCCTCAACGAAGGACGGCAACGACTCCGGCGTGAGGGTTACCGCCTGCGGGCCGACCTCCTGCTCAAGCACGCTGCGGGTCAGACCGCAGGCAAGGTAGCGCTGCCCCGCCCCCGCCCCCGCCCCCGCCCCCGGACTTGGACCCCGCAGCCGCCGATAGACCGCATGGACCTCCTCAATCGGCATCCCCGGAAGCACACCTTCAAAGAGATAGCCCAGCCGCTGCGATGACCGCCTCCACCTTTTGGTCCGAGCCGCTGACAGCACGGAGGCGTCCAGGACGGCCCAGAAGAACCGCTCCGGAGGCCAGGTGAGATGCTCCTGATTCATGAGCGGTCCTCAATCAGGGTGAGCCGGGTGGTTGACCGGCCGTCCGACAGCTCGACGCCCTCAGCACTGATGGCGGTGACGGTGTGCCGGCGGATGCGGTCGCCGCTTCGGACGATGAGCAACCGATCGGTGTCCGGGTCATACAGGGCCGCCTTGAGGGCTCCGCCATCGTTGATGATGCCGATCAGCTGCAACCGAATCAACTCTTGCCGTTGCGCGCTTTTGGATTGGCGCTGTTGGTCGGTCTCCTGTGGTAAAGGTGGATTCCACAGGCGAGCGGCAAAGGCGACCAGGTCGATGGTGTCCGAAGCGTTCGGCGAATTCTCGATCAGCCCAGGTGATGGCTGATTCATGGTGACCGCAGTGCCCCCCGGGTGTTGCTCAAGCGGGAGCACAGCCCACCAGGCGCACATCACCATGGCTGATGCACCGATAAGCCAGGTCATGCGTATCCGGCGCCGCACCGTTCGGATTGGATCACTCAGGGATCGCAAGGCGCTGCACACACTCCCATGTTGACCGAGACTGCACGTAGACCGCCCACCAGGATCGTCGCAGCATTCCTACGCGCAGGTCGATCCGAAAGGCCCAGGTGTTGCTGCGTGCGGCGATCCGGGGCGCCGCTGAGTGCGGGTCAGCGGTCGGAGACAGAGCACTCAGCGACGCGAGGCGGCCTTGCGTTCGAGCAGCGACAATGTGCTCAAGGCCGCCCCGGCCCGCCAGACGCAGGGCTGCCTCGACTAACTCCATCGCAGCGGTATTGACGTTGATGCGGCCGGGGTTGTGGGTGGCAAGATAGGCGCCGATCACAGGCGGGATCGAGAGAGCCGCAGGTTGCTCAGCAGGTGATGATTGAGCCGGTGGTGGTGTCGGTTCCTGACCGCCAGCCCGTTCAAACACCAGCGGCTCTGACCCCGTGGGTTTCGGAAAGACGCCGATCGCGACGCGGGTATGCTGAACCGCCAGGAACAGGTCCAGCCCCGGCGGCTGGTCGCGCGAAATCGTCACCTGATCAAGGACGCGCTTGACCTCGTCGGGAAGTGCGAGGCGAAGCGGCGAACCGGAGCGGGCAACACTGATGGGCACCATCCCGCACTGGTCCCAGGCGGTGATGCGCAGCTCATGCTCAACGGCGTCGATGATCCAGGCATCGTGAAGTACCTGAACCAGTGGGCTCGTCGCTTCAGGCGCCAGCACGACGGTTGAGGACTTGGAGGTGAGCCAGGCGAGGATCGGTGGCTGGGCCGCTTGGAGCAAGTCGTCGGCGACGATGGTGTGCATCGCGACGATTCGTTGGGTCTTGGCGGTTGAGGCCAGCCGGGCCAGGGTCGCCGCAGCGGTGATGGCGACGATCAGCGTGGCCAGGACCAGCAGCAGGGCCGCTCCGCGCCGAGTTGGAGAATGCGGCCGGATCATGGCAGGACATAGCTCCGCGCGACGTTACGCCCTTGGATCGAAGTGACGGCGATGGTGAGAAGGTTGTGTTCATGATCGATCTCGCATCGCCATTGGCGTACACGATCCAGCAATGGGCGAGTGCTTTGCGCGCCGTGCGCGCTTCGCTGGCGTAGTCGCAGTTCACCGGAGAAGGCGTCGAAGATGTAGTGGTGGGTGGCGGGACCGGTCACAGTTCCGGGGGCGGGGGCGGGGGCGGTCCAACTTCCGGGGGTGGCTCGCGTTCGTATGCGTAGCATCCCGTCAACGACCTCCACGCGCGACTCTTGACTACTGGAGTCTGTGGGTCCCTCGGCGAAATCCCCGGTGACCAGGTCATCGTGGATCAACTGCAGCGCGGCCTCGGCCGCCGCCCGCCACCGCATCGGCTCGGCGGCGCTTGCGCTGGCCCGGGCCGCCACCTGGGTCCAGGCGGCGATCGCGAGCGTGATGGGGGTCAGGAGGCTGACCGCCAGCAGCAGCTCAATCATGGTCAGGCCGCGCCTCATGGAACGGGCTCCTGGGCATTGTGGTCAACCGGGACCCACCGGAAGATGAACGTTTTGCCAGATGAGAAGGCCAGCCAGGTGTGATCGGCTTCCGTATCTTGTGCCCTCAGGCGGCGGACGGAGACGGGGGGGCGTTGCGGATGTTCCGGCCAGGGCAACTGGAGTTCATCCTGCTCAGAAGGTGATTCGACACCGAAGGCGGAAGCGTCGGCGAGGAATGAATCGGCGAGCTGAGACAACTCGAAGAGTTCAAACGGCGCGTCCGGGGGCGAGGGCTCATCCAAGGCGCGCATCGCCCGCTGCAGCATCGGCATGCACGCAGCGGCAAGCATTGCCAACAGGACCGTGGCCGCGAGGACTTCCACGAGTGTCAAGGCGCGCCGAGGTCTCATGGCTTGAGCTCCGTGATCAGTCCGGTCAACCCGAGGACTCGCCATCGGATGAGCCGTTGGGCGGTGCGAACCTCAACCTCGTAGTCCACGCTTCGACCGAGCCGATCAAACACGATTGATTGGGTGCGCGGGTCGACACGCAATCGCCCCCAGACGCCGTCGGGTAACACGACCGCCGTCAATCGCTCATTTGACTCGACCGAGTGAAGTGTCACTGCATTGCGTTGGTTGTCGACACTCATGACCACCGGGCCGAGACTGCGACTGAAGAGACGGGCGCGCGCATCCAGATCGCGCCATTGCGCCGCGGCTGCTCGGAGCCTGGTGCTATCACTGGCGGCCGCAAGCCCGAAAGCTGCCACGCCCGCCACCATCGAGATGATGACGATGACCGCTAAGGTTTCGATGAGTGTGAATGCGGACCGACCGCCATGATCTGATTGGTCGCACTTCGCCATCATCTAATCGATCCCCCGCAGGTTGGTGGAGCTGATGTCGGCGCTCTCGCCCTCGCCGCCCGGCTGGCCGTCGGCGCCGTAGCAGAGCACTTCATACGGGTGACCGCCCGGCCCGGGCGTCACATAGAGGTAGGTGCGCATCCACGGATCGAGAAGTTGACCTGGGTTCAGGTAATAGGAAGCGGACGGCGTGGCCTGACCATCGGTGAGCACTGTCAACCCTTGGTCGTTGGATGGCCAGGCGCTGTGCTCGAGTCGGTACGTTTCCAGTTGGCTCACGATGATGCCAATCCCGCTCTTGGCCAGCTCGTGCTTGGCCTTGCCAAAAGAGCCGGAGAAGCCCACCAGAAGCGTCCCGGCAATCAGCCCCAGGATCACCACCACCGCGAGGATCTCCACCAGCGTCATACCCCTTTGGCGCTTTGGCGCTTCGTCGCTCCATCGCTTCTTGCCTCGATGCCTCGATGCCTCGATGCCTGGTTGCCTTTTCATCACAACACCTCCTGCATTCGCAATAGCGGCAGTACGGCCGCCATGACCACGATTCCCACCAACATGGCGAGCGCCAGGATCACACACGGCTCAAGCAGTGTCGCGAGCCGATCGATCAGGCGATTGGCCTGGCGGGCGTAGCGATGACCGATGCGTTCAAGCAGCACATCCAGCTCACCGCTGGCCTGGCCGATCTCCAGCAGTCGGCGGAACTCCGGGTCAAACCAGTGCTCATCGTCCAGGGCTGCCGAAAGCTCATCACCCCGCTCGACGTGATCAGCCGCGTCGAGCAGCCGGCGCCCCAAGCGGCCTGTGGCGGTGGGTGCCAACACCCGCAGGGCTTCGACCATGGGCACGCCGCTGCGCAGCAGCTGGGCCAGCTGCAGGGCAAGCCGCGCGACGGCCATCCGACGCAGCACCTTCGGAGAAAGGTCTCGCACCCACCGCGGTAGCTCGATTCTGTACCGGGCAGCGGCGCCCGCGGCCACCACGACCATCGCGATAAGGGCAAATAGAACGAGAACGATCGCCAACCAGTACCCGGCGAGGAACTGACCGAACGCCATCACCTTGGCGGTCAGGGCCGGCGTCTCGATGTCCGCATCGGCAAGGACTTGGGTGAGGTCCGGTAGGGTCTTGGTGCTCAGGAACACCACGACGCCGAGGCCGACCATGGCCACAATCGATGGATACGCTAGTGCGCTGATGAGCTTGTGGCTCAACTCGCCGCTGCGCTCGTGGCGTTGCGCCACCGATCTGAGTACATCCGCCAAGGTGCCGCTGTGCTGGCCGGCGTGCACCATCGCGATCTCACTTCCCTCGAACCACGATGGGTGCGCGCTCATCGCCGCCGCAAGTGACGACCCTGACCGCAGCTGTTCGCGGATGTTGACGAGCATGAAGCGCAGAGCAGACCCCCGGAAATACCCCCGGAAGCTCGTCTTGCGCGTGGTCGTACCGATCACCGTGTCCACGGCTTCCAGCAGTGGCAGACCGGAGCTGAGCATCGTGGCCAGGCTGTCGTAGAGCTCCGCCCGCTGATGCCGGCGACGCCCCCGGAAGTAGCGATGAGCACTGCCCAAGAGAGATCGCTGGGCCTCGTCCCACCAACTCAAACGGCCGGCGTGGCTCAGATGATCGGCTCTGGACGATCGGATGGGGCGCAGGTCGATCACCTGCAGGCCGATGCGTCGTAGCGCCGCCCGTACGTCGGCAGCACACTCGCCGGCCAGCTCGCCGATGCGCCTCGTCCGCCGATCGGACCCCCGGAGCCCCCCGGCACCCCCGGAATTGTGCATCTCAACTGCGGTGTATCGCCAGACGGTCATCCCGCACCCTCCACGACCCGCTTGGCTTCCGCCTGGGTGGTTCGACCGGCGGTGACCAGCCGCTCGCCCTCTTCGCGCAGCGTCCGCAAACCACCGGCCTTGGCGGCAGCGCGCAAAATGGCCAGGCTGGCGCGGCTGGAGATCAGCTCACGGATCGATTCATCTATGGTCATCAGCTCGAACAACCCGGTGCGTCCGAGGAAGCCGGTGCCCAGGCATTCATCACAGCCGTCTCCATCACAGTCAGCGTGGATGAGCCGCACCAAGCGCTGAGCGAGCACCGCGGAAAGTGAAGCGCTGACCAGGTACGGCTCGATGCCCAGGTCAATGAGCCTGGTCACGGCGCTGGCGGCGTCGTTGGTGTGCAAGGTGGAGAAGACCAGGTGGCCGGTGAGGCTGGCCTGGATCGCCATCCGAGCCGTCTCGGCGTCGCGGACCTCACCCACCATCACCACGTCAGGATCTTGCCGAAGAATGTGACGGAGCCCGGTGGCGAAGGTGATTCCCTTCTTGGTGTTCACCTGAGACTGGCTGATGGCCAGCCCCACTGTGGAGAGCTCGTACTCGATCGGGTCCTCGATGGTCATGATGTTGACCTCGGACGAGCCGGTGCGCCGCAGGGTCGAATAGAGCGTGGTGGTCTTGCCCGAGCCGGTGGGGCCGGTGACCAGGATGATGCCGTTGGTGCGACCGGCTCGATCCAGATACCGCTCGGCCACTTCCGGGGGCATGCCGAGCTTCTCAAACCCCCGGAAGCTCTCGCACAGTTGATGCGCGTTGTCCAGCAGTCGAACCACGGCCCGCTCGCCGTAGCTCGTCGGAAGCGTGCTGATGCGCAGGTCAATCGCTCGATGAGCGATCCTGACCGTGGCCCGACCATCCTGGGGAATCCGCCGCTCGGCGATATCCATTCGGCCCATCACCTTGATGCGACTGACAACCGCCGAAGTGATCTTCCGCGGGAGCTCGCGAACCGTGTGCAGGACGCCGTCGAGCCGGTAACGTACGAGAGTGCGGTCATCCAGCGGCTGGAAGTGCACATCACTGGCCCGGCGTCCCAGCGCTTCAAACAGCAGAGCATCAACCAGCTTGACCACCGGCCCCTTGCCCTGTGTGCTGAGCAGATCCCGGTCGGCTTCGGCCAGAAGACGATCGATGTCAGCGGTGTCGTACTGATCATTCTCATCACCCGCTGCGCCATCAGCTTCGGCGGATCGCCCGTAAACCTCATCGATCAGGCGCGCGATTGCTTCAGCGTCGGCAATAACCGGATGAACTTTGACTGCGAGCCGAACACCGACGTTGAAGATGGCCGCAGGATCGGTTGACTCGGCGATGGCCAGTTGCTCGACGCCGTCAGCTCGACCTTGGGAGAGGATCAGGTGCGCGCGCGCAAAGTCGCGGGGGACCAGGGCCAGGAACTCATGACCGACCTTGTCAGGGCGCAGCTCAGATGATCGCGCGTCAACGGTCGCGACGCCCTCACCAGGAGCATCAACGGCACGGTCCGTGGCTGGTACACGGGCCACGCTCATCGGATCACCCTCGGCTCGACCGTTGGCCACCCGTCATCCACGCCGGCGGCGAGCACATCCAGGTCGCTGAGGTACTTGAGGTCCTCGAACCCCCCGTGGCGCAGGATGTCGGCCCGGATGAAGACGTAGAACCGTGACCGGCTCCTGGATTTTGAGCGGCTCTTGAACAGCTCGCCCAAAAATGGGATGTCTGCGAGCAGCGGCACTTGGGAGACCGCTTCGGCGGCGCTCTCGACCTCAAGGCCTCCCACCACGACCGTGTACCCATCGGGGATCGTTACCACGCTTTGCATCGTGTTCTGCTGGCGTGGCGGCGGAAGGGACGGATCGCTCGATTCACCCACGAACGAGCTCAGCGAGACCGAATACTCCAGGGTCAGATGGTCGCCTTCGGCGATCTGCGGCGTGACCGTCACCGTGGTTCCCGCATCCTGGGTGCCGCCGAAGGAGGTGGTGGCGATGGTGTCCGAAGCGTTGGTGGCCAGGAAGGGTTCCTGCAGGACCGAGTCCAGCGTCGCCTGCTGGTTGTTGTTGACCAGGACCTTGGGGATGTTCAGCGACCGACCGTCGTTCACCGTCTGCAACGCCCGGATCAGGACCCGGAAGTCGCCGGGGCTCAGTACGAAGCCGCTGAAGCCGCGGCCCGCCGGCGACGTGACTTGATCGACACCCGCGGCGCCGAGCCCAAACAGTGACGAGAGGGTGATCAACGTACTGCCGCTGATCCCCATCCTCTCCAGCTCGACGCCAAGGTCGAGCGTGTCACCTTCCGTCATGCTCACCATCAGCACCTCGATCATCACCTGGGGTTGACGCACATCCAACGTGCGGATGAGCTCCTGCAGTTGGTCGAGCCGCCGGGCATCGCCGATCGCGATGAGCGTGTTTGTCCCCTCGTCAGCGGTCAGGATGAGGGAGGGTTCGGCCTCGGTACGCGGCGGGCCAGGGCCATACGGGCGCTCCTCGGCCTCCGGCGCACGCCTCTGCTCTTGCGTGGCCATGGGTTCGGCAATCACCCCAGGTGGTAGCACTTCCCGTTCGGTTCGCTGTGGGCTCGATTGCTCATCGTGTCGGAGCCTCGGGCGGAACTCACCTGCGTGCAGCACGCCGGCCTCGATGAGGCTTGATAGCACTTCCATGATCTCGTGGACGCTGCGGTTGCGTATGGGAAACGCCCGCACCGGTCGTCGGGCCTCAACGGGAACTGAATCCAGCCGTTCAATCAGGTCGTCGATCTGTTCATGCTCAGACGCGGTCGCGGTAACGATGAGCGTGCCGGTGAGCTCATCGCTGACCAGCCGCCACCGATCGGCTGAGCCGCGCGGGCCGGGATCGCGCGCGGTCTGTTCGATGAGCCGGCCCACCTCCGCAATTGAGAAGTACCGCGGCGCGTAGCTGCGG
Source organism: Planctomycetota bacterium (assembly GCA_022568135.1). Classification (GTDB taxonomy): domain Bacteria; phylum Planctomycetota; class Phycisphaerae; order Phycisphaerales; family SM1A02; genus JADFFQ01. The sequence continues at coordinate 77,068 of JADFFQ010000001.1, forward strand.
GTCTCCACCGTTTGGCGCTGATCGAAGCGCCCAATCAGCTCCAGCCACGGCTCGACCTCGTCCTGAGGCGCGACCAAGACCACGGCGTTGCCGTCCGGGACGGGCGAGAGCTTGCCGATGAGCGGCTTGACGGCGATTGCATTGCGGGCGGTGGCGGCGGCCGTCACCAGCGCGGCCAGTTGCGTGGCGTTAAGGTACTGCGAGTGAATCTGGCGGATGATGGTGTCGGCCCCCGGAATGTCGATGAGCTTGATCAACTTCAGTATCTGGTCAATCCGCGGGCGCAAGTCTGATAGCAGGAGGCGCTGCTCATCGCCCAAAGCGATGACCGAACCCCCCGGCCTGGATACGATCGGCTTGACTGCATCGATCACGTCCTTGGCCGGCCGGTGCTTCAGATCCAGGATCACCGTCGCAAACCCTGCGATCGTTGTCGGTGGGATAGACGGCTCGATTCGAGCCGTGCCGGCGGCCTCGGAAAGCTTGACGATGCTGAGCACTTCGTTGCCGGGCATCTGGATACTGGTCAATCCCCGCGCTGCCAGCAGCTGATTGGTCAGGGCCCAGAGCTGCTCATCACTCACCGCCGCACCGAGGCGAAGAGTCACGGCGACTCCCTGCAACGTCCTGGCGTCGTATTCGATCTTCAATCCCAGCCGCTGGGCGCTGAGGTCCACCAGCCGCGCCAGCTGTACCTCGCCCGAGAGGGTCGTCTGGGCCAAGTCGTCTGTCTGGCCCATGGCCGGCAGCTGCAGCGCAACCGAGAGGTACAACAGCCATGTACCCAGGCACGCTCCGACCGTCCGCGATAACACGAATCGAGCTCTCCGTAGACTGAGCGCCATGAGGTCCAGACGTCGATGAAGCGGGCGAGGGCCGTGCTTGTCCATTGCAACACCCGGGCACCTTCGCAATCGCTCATGCTCTCTGAACAAGGCCGCCCTTGCGACCAGGAATCCAGTATTTGGAATTTGAAGCAAGCTCCAAATAGTCGATGGCAGCGCGATCGTTGACGCCGGTCTTGTAGCGTGTGCGCTTCAGGCTGGGAGGTTGAAGTTGAACAGCATCCTCGGTCCATCATCATCGTGGGACGAATTGGCAGATGCCCAAGGCACGCCCCAAGCGCCGTCAGAAGAAGTATGCAAGCTCGTTGCTCGTCGATCTCTTAGGACTGCTTCGCAGCGACGCGCGCAGACGCATCCTGATCCAGCTGGCCGCAGGGCCCAAGGACGTAGCGACCCTGGCCGCGGAGATGAAGCTTTCGGCTTCAACCGTCAGGTACCATCTGGGGAGACTGCGGGACCGCCGCTTGGTGCACGTCAGGCGAGTCGCGAAGCGCTGCCTTTACCGGCACTCCCCCAACGTCAGTGCGATTGTGGGCCGCCAAAGGGTGATCTTGAGGGTGGCCACGCCCGATGGCAGCCAAGTGACGTTGATGACCCCTGCTCAGGTCGGCGGCCGCCAGGCGATGTACCAACAGACTGCGCGACCAGCCGGCCGATCGCCATAGCGCCAACGGCCTGCGCCACCCTAGCCTCCATTGGGGACTCACCCTTTCTGCTCACACTGGAGCCCCGCCTCTCGCCTCTTACCTGCGGGCAGCGAAAGAACATGGGCGACGAATCTTCGCATATCGCCCTTCATGCTGCGTATTCACCTATAGGAGCCAAGAGCAAGCTCGGCGTCGCCAGCTTGGGAACCAACCAGAGCTTCCACGATGAGGCCCAACGGGTTCCAGGTCGGCGGTGTCACACCGGTGTCACCCGCCGGGCCTGAACAGGTTCCAATCTTGATGTGGCATACGTATGTCATCACGTAGACCACCACCCAAAGGATCCCACCTGAGAGTGAATCAGGGGTGCATCATGTCATTGCCCCCGGCCCGAGAGCCTTTCGCGGCGCTGCCACTTCTACGCCGCGAAGCCATTGCCCATCGGTAAGGCGGAGGGTGTCCAGCCCGAAGGAGTCGCATCGGAGTTCTGGACCCTCGTGAGATCGGAGGAAACGATCATGTCCAAGGGGAGACAAGGAGCGGCGGTGTCCGCGAGGGCGTCGCCCTGCCGGTCGGTGTTCGAACTGTTGGGCCATCTTGGCCACGAGATTCGGTTGGAGATCGTCTGTAGCCTTGCCGAGTCGCCGAAGGACGTCTCGACCCTGGCAAACTGCCTGGAGCTGGATGTCACCACGATCAGTCACCACCTGCGCCGACTTTGGGAATGTGGACTGGTACAGGTGGAGGCGTTCAAGCAGAGGCACGTGTACCGGCTCGGCGATCGTCTCGACGTGACCAGCGGCCACGGCGTCTTGCACCTGAGCTCCGTGAGCGGTGATGGAGGTCAGGTCACGATCCAGCTGCCCTTGCGCCTTCTGCACGCATCCGCCGACACCACCGCGAAACCCGTGGGTGGGCGCCACTAGCACAACGAATCTCCTGCGGCCAGTACGCCCATCGGGCGCAAACCACGGGGCCTATCAAGGCCTCGGGAAGCGCGGTTGGTGGAGCCGCTCAGCCGTCTACGCCGATCGCCTGCTCCCAGGCCGCGGTGACCACCGCGAGGTTGGCATCGAGGTTGGCCTTCGCAGTGGCCACCAACGGATTGCCGCGGAGCTGCAGCAGTAGCGCCTGGGCCTCGGGATCGGGCTGTTGGCCCAGCTTCGCCGAGATCCGCTCGTTGGCCAGGGCGTCGCGCAGCTGGACCCATTGGGGCTCTGTGCGATCGACCGTGAGGAACTCGATGGGCAGGTCCCAGTTGCGGTTGCCGCGGATTGCGGCCAGAGTGTTTTGCTGGCTCGCGTTGAGACTTGCCGTCGCGCTGGTAAGGAGGCCGTTGAGCACACTTTGGCGCTGGGCCTCGGCCAGCGAAAGCTGCGTCATGGCCACGGCGTAGGCGTTGATCTGCTCTGAGGTCGCCTGTCCACTCTGGATGACCCGCTTGAGCCCATCGCACTGCCGCTTGAGGTCAGCGCAGGCGGCGTCGGCGAGCTCGATGGCCGCCGGGTTGGCGATCATGTCATCCAGGGAATCGCCGACGACCGTAGCGACGGTCGATGGGGACCCGCCGGCGGCGGTCAGCTGGGCGGGACCCAGACCGATCCGGAGCATGGCTGCGGCGAGCTCATCGGCTGTGGGCGCCAGCAACAGCATCGACGCTCTGGCCTTCGCCTGATCGATCGAGTGGACATTGACAAAGAGGACAGCGATGACAATCCCAAGCACGATGATCGCGGGGTAGCGTCCTGTCTTGAAGACTCTGGCCATCTTGAAGCTCCTAGCTACGGGAAGTGTTTGGTCGTTGATGCACCTCCATCATCTTCAAAGTGACACCAAGTTCCAGAGCCGGATCGCTATTTGGAATTTGAATCGAACTCCAAACAAGGGATTTGGTCTTGCACCAAGCTTCCAGTAATGAGATGAATCACACCCACCTCGTGCATGGACTGCGGGGTGTATCTCGATTGGAGGTTGATCATGGCTCGGCTCAACTCGTATGCGTTGGTGTACCGCTATGGTGTCCTGGCCGCGTTGCTGGCGATGGTCGCTCCTCAGCGGCCGGCGTGGGCCGACCCGATCCTGGAGATCTACAACGACTCGCTGACGACCTATCTGCCAACGAGCAAGTCGAACATCCAGGATATCCGCGCGCTGGTGGATCAGCGGGGCGTCAACATCGACGGCTCACTTCGTACCGCCGCCGGGCCACCAATGGCACTTGCCGGCAATCCATTTAGTGAGCCGTGGAATGAGAGCATGATCCTTTCCGGCGTGCGGCTGGACACGGGGACCGTCTCCATCACCGATGTGGATCTCGCCTTACCCGCCCCGAGCTTCTCCTGGGTGATCGGCCGAAGCTATAACGCCCGCCAGCACGATGGCACCGCCTATTTCGATAGCAACGGCTACCAAGGAAAGAACTGGTTCCAGCTCTCGCAGCCGGAGATCGTGCTATACGACGATGCCGACGACACCAAGGACATGGTCTACGTGGTTTACGGCGCGGATCGCTACATCGCGTTCAAGCGAAAGAATGCTACCAGCGACCAGTTCAAGGCGGTTAACGGCGTCGCCGGGGTCGTCGAGTTCCTGGACGGGTACGAGGATGGGCCCGTTGACGTATACATATACACCGACCAGCGTGGCTGGCAATACTTCTTCTTTGGGTTCGATGCAAATTACTTTCCGGTATCGGCCAAGGGCCAGTTCTGGAAGGTGGTCGCACCAGGCCCTGGTATCGATGGCTACGTTGCGTACCTCGGTCTCGACGTGGATGCATATAACTCTGCGATTGCCGCATACTACGAAACTGACGGCCGGATCGGTAAGGTCTTCGACACGGCCGGTCGCCGGTACACCTACAGCTATGATAACAACAACCGGTTGATCGAGGTCCTCGCCGAGATGAACGAAACTGGGTTCCCCGATGTCGCCAAGGTAGAGTACGACTATTACGGCGACTTCGGCCAGACACAGTTAGTTGAAGACCAGTTCGGTTCGCCGGGGGATCTCCGCATGGTCAGGATCACCGAATTTCAGACCGAAGATGATGTTACGGTCACACGGGTCAAGTACTACCGGTATTACGACAGCGGTCCCTATGACGTTAACGGGCACCGGGGCAACGCCCATCAGATTCAGTACATCTTCGAATTCGAGGGGACACGCAGGTTCGATTGGGATCAGGATGCGGAGCTCGAGAACTGGCCCAGTGTTCTACCCGAATATATGACGGAAACTGATGAGACAGTTCTCAAACCCTATGCCAGCGCCTACTTCGAGTACGAGGACGATGACGAGGCAAACGGCGAGCATCGTCGCATAATCAAGGCTTGGTTCAACGGGGCCTGCGGCTGTTCTGGCGCGGCCAACGGCACCCACGAGTACGAGTACCAAGAAAACGGCAGCTTTCCCGACCCGCCCAGCAGTGGGTACGACACAGCGTGGAAGAGCCGCACTATCGTCAAGCGACCGGACGGCTCCTACATCACCCAATACTTTGACGAGGTGGGGCAGCCGTTGAGCCGCGTTCTCACGGATGGTGATCCGAACGTAGGCAGTCCACAAACATGGGCGACCTATGTGGTTCGCGACGAGTCGGGGACGGAAGGCTTTATCACGAAGATCCACTCTCCAGCCAACATCACCGGCTACACCCACAGCACGGGGTCTTTCGCGACTTCAACCACGGATGGTCTGGTGACCGTCTTTACGCGGGTTGCAACCGGGGATATGAAGGGCTTCGTGGAGGACCGCAAGCACCAGAAGGGCGCCGGCAACGCCTATCTAGACGTGACAAGCGGCTACACCTCCGCAACGAAGATAGTGGGCGACGTCACGTTGGTTCGTCCCTTGATCTCGTACACCTGGGAGTATACAGAGGAAACCACAGTTGAGGCCGGGCCGACTTCCGGCCCAACTGGCGCACATCAGGTCAAGGTCGACTACGACAGCTTCCATTCCGGCGTCGGAGTTCTTACGCCGAACGAGGTTACGGTGACTCATCCTGCCGTCAGCATCGACAACCACGGCTCGGGTTCCGTGACGACCTCCAAGGGTTACTTCAACGAGGAGGCCAAGATCGTCTTCGAAAAGATGACCGACGGCACCATCAACTACCGGCAATACGGTGACGACGGTAAGCCGGAGAAGACTATCGTGGACGCCGATACGGCGAGCACCGAAATTACCGACTGCGCGCCGACGGTACCGCCCTCATTCCAGAGCAGTGGAGCCCCGCTCCATCTGGTCACCTGCCTTACCTATAAAGGTGGCGGATCGATGGCCATGGGCGGCGGACCACCCGACCCGTGCGACTGTGACAACGACGCCGAAGGCGACTCCAGCCAGACGGGTGACGGTCCTATGAACATCACCTACAAGTCCAAGCTCAAGGATGGGCGAACCGTAACGCTGGGGTTCTCAGATTGGGAGGAGGTTCTGTTTGCGAACGATAAGTACTACGGCCCCGTGACCTACACGGTCTCGAATCATTCAGGACAGGTCGAACTCCAGGGCGTCATTGCGTTGGCGGACAACGGCGGCGAGTACACATTAGCAGATGTGGCAATCTTTGTGGACGAGGCCGATGGTGACCCCCTCACTGCGATCGACGGCATCGGCACCGTCACCCAGGCGACGACCTTCGTTTACGACCAAAGCGGCCAGCGGCTGGAAGAATCCCGGCTGTACTTTGCCATTCCTCTCTCCGGCGAGGGCATCGAAGGCAGCGAGTATGACGCCACGTTGTACGGCTATGACGACATGGGCAGGAGCATTCGCGTCAAGGATGCAACCGGCACCATTCGACGTATCGTCTACGACAAGCTTGGCCGCGTCACCGAACAGCGGATCGGCACCAACGACTTCAGCTTCTCAGGCGGCGAGCCGGCCGGCCCCGACAACATGGTCAAGACCGTCGCCAAGGTGTACGACTCCGGCAACGACGGTGGCAACAGTTACCTGACCCAACAGACCCTCTTCGTCGAGGATGGCGCGCCCGGTCAGCGTGTGACGACTTACACCAACGACCTCCGCGGTCGAGTCATCGTGACCGTAGGTCCCGAGCCGCCGTTCGTCGTCGGCAGGTACGACAACCTCGGCCGAGTGATTGCCACTGGCGATTACAGCTCAAGTACTGGGCTGGACGAGGACACGGACCCGACTTTGACGACCAGTGCTAATCGCGTTGGCCTTACAGAGACGTTGTTCGACGAGATGGGGGGGGTTTACAAGGGCATCCGCTGGAAGATCAACCAGGCTAACGGCAACAAGGACGACAGCCTAGAGACACTCAATTGGTACGACGCGATGCGAAGGGTCATCAAGATCGACGGCTCGCACCTCACCAAGACCTCCTACGACCGCCTGAGTCGCCCGACCCACCAATTCATCCTGGCCAGCGACAACGACACCGGCTACGGAGATGCGGACGATGTTGCCGGCGACATCGTGCTCCAGGAGACGCAGACCGTCTACGAATCCTCCAACAGCGACGACGTGGTCATGACCGCGGTCATCGACCGCTTCCATGACGACTACGGCGCGGGCGAGTCGACCGGGGCGCTGGATACCAACGCCGACAACGACGACCTGAAATACACCGCCACCAATATAACGGGCCGCATCCAGATCATCGCCAACTGGTACGACCGCTTCGAGCGGCTTACCGACACGGTGCGCTACGGCATGTACGACCCTGACGACGATGGGGACTTCGACACCTTCGATCGTAGCGGGCTGTCCACGCCGCCGGCACGAACCGATCCGATCATCCAAGACGGAAAGGCCCTCCTCAGCGAGTACGAGTTCTACGCCGATGGGACCCTGAAGTCCGTCACTGATCCCGAGGATCTTGAAACCCGCTTCGAGTATGACGCCGCCGCCCGGCAGACGAAGGTGATCAACAACTACTTTGACGGGACCCCCATCGTCGCGACCGACCAGACCATCAAGTACGAGTACACGGACGGTCTGCGCACCAAGATGATCGCCGACCTGCCCGCCGGGGAGACCGACCAGCAGACGATCTACACCTTCGGCACCACCAAGGGCGTCTCCGCGGGCGACTCCAAGATCGCCACCGGGCACCTGCTGCAGAAGGTTCAGTACCCCGATTCCTCAGGCGGGACAGACGTCGTGACCTTCGCCTACAACGCCCAGGTCCAGCAGATCTGGACCAAGGACCAGGAGGGCAACGTCACCGAGACCGACTACGATCACGCCGGCCGGCAGACGCACCGCCGCATCACGGGGCTCGCCACCGGCTTCGACGGAGCGATTCGCCGCATCAGCACCACCTACGACAACCTGGGCCGTCGCCAGCTTGTCGCCCAGCACGACAAGGCCACCGTCGGCTCCGGCACCATCGTGGATGAGGTCAAGTTCACCTACGAGGACTGGGGCAACGTCTCCAAGTTCGAGCAGGACCACAACTCCGCCATCGGCGGTAGCCTGCTCTACGACGTCGCCTACACCTACGAGAAGGCCACCAACGGCCGCAACACGATCCGCCGAACTGGAATCACCATGCCGGATGGCAACGTCCTCACGTACCAATTCCGGGCGAACGATCTGCATGACGAGGAGGCCAGCCGGGTCACCATGATCCAAGAGGGACCTACATACCGTGTCCGCTACCATTACAACGGCGTGGGACAGGTGGTGGGGACCCAATATCTGGAACCGCTTGTGATATGGAACCAGTTCGGCTCTTCCGGCAGCTACCCCGACCTGGACCGCTTCAACCGCATCACCTCCAGCCGCTGGACCAAGGACCTGGCCACGGACGTGGACTTCTACGACGTGGACATCACCTACGACCGCAACTCCAACATTACCCTGATCCAGGACAACGTTCACGCGGGCTTCGATGTGGACTATACCATCGACAACCTCAACCGCCTCACCCAGGCAGAGGAGGGCACCTGGAACAGCGGCACCTCGCAAATCGACTCGACCACCCGCGACCAGATCTGGACCACCCTCAACCAGACCGGCAACTGGGACCTGGTCAAGCTCGATCTCAACGGCGATGGTGTCTTTACCGGTGCCGATGAGTACAACGACGACCGCACCCACAACGATGTCAACGAACTCACCGCCCGGGACACCGATGACGACGGCACGGACGACTTTACCCTCACCTCCGACAAGCTCGGCAACCTCACCGATGACGGCGAGCACTGGAAGTACACCTATGACGCGTTCGGCCGGCTGCGCAAGATCGACAAAATCGTCAGCGGGCTGAACCCGTTGGTGGCCGAGTACACCTACAACGGCCTGGGTCATCGCATCGGCTGGCACTACGATGTCGATGCGAATGGAACCGTGAAGGGCGACGATCCCTGGTATCGTTTCGTCTACGATGAGCGCTGGCGGATCGTCGCCACGTTCCGCGCCAGCGACAGCTCACCCAAGGAGCAGTTCGTCTACCACAACGCCGGGCTGGACGGCTTCGGCGGCTCCAGCTACATCGACACCGTGGTCCTGCGCGACAAGGACGCCAACACCGCCTGGTCCACGGCCTCAGACGGCACCCTCGAGGAGCGCATCTACTACTGCCATAACTGGCGGGGCGATGTGGTGGCCCTGATCGACGACACCGCCGACCAGGTCGAGCAGGTGCGGTACTCATCCTACGGCGTCCCCTTCGGGTTGCCCAAGGGCGATACCGATGGCGATGGCGATCTCGACACCACCGATGTCAATCAGATCAGGACGTGGGTCAATAGCGCACAGTACGACGTGCGCGGCGATCTGGATCTCGACGGCGATGTGGACGGTACCGATCACACGAATGCCACCAACGCCTCGCCCGTCACCCTGGGCTGGGGTGTGCTCTCAGATGTGGGAAACCGTAAGGGCTACGCCGGCTACGAGCTCGATGACGCCATCGCCGGTAACTACCGCCTCTACCACGTCCGCAACCGCGTGCTGAACTCCGACCTCGGCCGCTGGCTCACCCGCGATCCACTTGGCTATGTCGACGGCGCAAATCTGTACGAGTATGTCGGATCGAATCCTCTGGGCGCCGTTGACCCAATGGGCACCATCCCCCCGGAAGGCCCCTTCGGAACCGGAATCGGGGGCGGCCCCGGCCGCAGGCCGTTCCCCAGGAATCCCAGGCCGCCGCCAGGTGCAGGCCTCTGCGTAGCTGTACCTATGCCCGGACCTGCCCGCAGGCCGATCCCTGCTAACCCGAGACCAGCACCCGGCTCGGGGCTGCTGTACGCCACGCCCTTTGACACGACCGCAGACACAGGAGGCCCTTTGACGCCGGGCAGCACCCCCGAGGAGTGGCGGGATTTTGGTCAGTACTTGCTAGGCGTCTTGCAAGGCTACTTCGAAGAGCCAGATCCCGGGATCCAGGGCCCTGGCGGCCTCCACGAATGGGTCTCGCCCGCAGGAGGAGCCATAAAGGGGTGCCTGGCCGCGGCAAAGTTTTTCGGAAGGGCAAAGAAGATTCGGGACATCGATTATATTGTGAGAAAGTACCGCATAACAGACCGGGCAATGCGAAGGAGGATACATGATGAGGCCCAAAGACGAAAGCTTGGCCGGAGGAGCCTCAGTCGGGAAGAGCTCGAGGAGATCGTTCGGGATCTCTACCCGCACTTGGTAGAATGATTGATTATGCAGGCACGTCAGTCCCGAAGGCTTCGGACGACCAAGCAAGGAGTACCCCTGCAACCCTACGGCATCGTGACGCTTTTCCGGAAGACAAGGCGGTATGCGTCATTCGCGTTCCCGACATTGAAGGGTCTCCGGGATTTTAGGGTAAGACCGTCTGGCGAAGTTGCGTGGCGAGGCTCGCCTCTGTAGGCAGAGAATCAAGTGCCCAGTAAGATGTTGTCGCCTAGTGATATACTTCAGCGCCGCATCGAAGAGGCACTAACGGATCTCGTTAGTTTGCCCATCTGGGGCACCTGTCGCGCGTTGAACATGCAGATGTTTGATCTTGGCAAGTGCCGAACAACGGTCAACGCCAAGGGCAAACGAGTTGAAGTCAGCGAATACAGCCTGCACATTCAATGCCCATGGCGCATTGTCGGACCCGAGGGCATCATCGTCGGAAGCGAGGACCGGAACTATCCTGAAGACGAGGAGTCCGACTGGAGCGAGTTTGACCCCGACGGCCCGACCCGTAGCGAAGCCAGAATATCCGGCTGGCTCGAGCAGCACGAAGAATCGCCTCTTGTCGTCGATTCAGTTGAGGCGAACCATGTCGGTGGCTTCAAGCTTTTCTTGAGCAAGGGCTTTGTCCTGGAGGTGTTTCCCGCTCATTCCCTTCGTGGCGAGACTTGTGATTATTGGCGCCTCATTCGTCCGTCCGAGGGGGCTTCGCACTTTGTGGTCACCGGACATGGCATCGAGGATGATGTCTAACCATCGCTATGAGCGTGGACGGGGAAGCGATCGGACGAGGCCAAATCGGGAGCACCTTCCGAACTGCAATGCGTCGTGACGTCGATGGTGGGCTTCCCGTGTTGGCATCCTCGCGTTCGCCAGGTTCTTCGTGGTCGCCTTTGGATTCAATTCCCCAGTCAGCGGGCTTTGGAAAGCCGGCTTCGTGAAAATCCTAGGCGGGATCAGTTTCTCCGGGGTCTGGCTGCGTCTGGTCCGCGCAGGCTATGCCGACAGAGTGAGACTGGGCTACGACCAGAATCCCGAACGTGAGGGAACGCTCATGCCGGCCTCAATAGCGAAACGGAGAGACACGGTGCAAGAGCTCCTGGCAGATGAGAAATATAGCATCAGTACCTTTGAACGGCTCGTCTACGAGATGATCAAGGAAGAACTGCAGCCGTATGAAGGCCGGTCAGTTGATTCCTCTCGAACGAGGTTCTTGCTGATTCCTTCGAGGAAGAGTGTGCCTACGCGCATCATTTGCGAAGTACGACGTGTGGACCCGTCGTTGTTGGATCTGGACATAGTGTTTGGCGAAACGGGGCCTCGCCTCGATGCTGGTCCGCCTCCGAGTGTCATTCCGGAAAGTTGGGTACTCGAGTACCGCATTTGGGAACCGTACTGGCTCGACTATCCCGACCCGAAGACTTACGCTGATCAACTGCGGCCGTTTCTGCGAGACTGGTTTGAAGGTCGGCTGACGCTTGTCACCACCTACGCCGGCACCAAGGCATATTCCTGGATTCTGAAGCGCGGCGAGGAGGTGCTTGGAAAAAAGCGCCTTCGGATCTTCCCCTACTTCGCGAAGCGCCGCACAGTGAGTCAGCACACCTGAGCCCGAGCGCGCTTTGGCGCCGCTCCTTTGTGAAGATGCACCGTTTGGCCCGCGGGCTCTTCCTCGTACGGGTCCAAAACTCAGACCAACTGAAAGTGACACTTGATCAGCCGGTGGGAGGCAGTAGAGGTGGACTTCTCATCGACAGTGTCCGGCATCCATTGGGGGTAACAGAGTGGCCGATCCTGATCTTCCTCGTCGGTGTCGGTGTTGGCGGCAATGACTAGGTCGGGGCTCCAGGTCCAGACACGGACTTGTGTGGCGGAGTTCACCGACGGTACGGCCGCGCGGGCCATCGGATCCAGGTCGGCCCCCACCGGGTCGCGCAGTACATGGGTTCGACCTGGAGGCCGTTCTCATGGGCGACGGGCAAGACCATTCAGGTCCGACGGGGCCGGGTTTGCCGGGCCGCGTGGCAGGGATGACCTGGAGCACCGCCGCTGCGTAGGCTCACCCATCGACCGTCCCAACCTGGCTTGGACGTGTGGGCCACGTGGCAATCCACGTGGAAGGGGGGCGCCAGTGGATTCGACCTGGACGTGCGCACGGACCTACGTGGGCTTGATCTGTACTGACAGCCCAGAATCCGCGGTAGCCGCACTTCGGCGGGGCGAAGGAGTCACCCACGTGGACCTGGATCGGATGGGTCGCTTGGGCCTGGGATGGCCACGTAGCGGTGATCGGGAATCGGAGCTACGCGACCGCCGAAACACGTGTCATAGTCGCGCGGGGGTGACACACCCTAACGATTTGACACGACCAAGGTTACGGCGCCTCGGCACCCTCTGGCCTATGACAAAAAGGACACCACTTTTCTGCTCGTTACCCTATGGTTTTGGGGTCGTTGAGTTGCGAGAAAGATATGGTGCGTATCGGCCTCCATTCGGCAGCGGAGGCCGACGTTGGCTACTCGCCGCGACCGCTTTCGCGCCCGCTTCCCGGCGGCCGGCCGCGCCGCACCTCCGGCAGCTTCACGGCCACCGCCTCCGTCACCGCGGCGACCGGCCCGCCCACGATCGACGGCAGCACGCGCACCTCGATCTTGGCCTCGTGCTTCTCGCGATCGATCACGATCTGGTCAACGCACCGTCGCACCACGGCCTGCCGTTGGTCCAGTGGTCCTTCGCGCAGTGACGGCTCAAGGCAGGCGACGAACCGTGCCGTTTCTGCCACGAGATCATGAACCTCCGCCTCCGTTAGCGCCAGGCGCTCCAGCGACTCGATCTGGGTCTCCAGTCGCTCGCGCTCTTTGTTCAGTTCTTCGAGCCGCTGATCGACCAGCTGGCGGTTCGTCGCCGTGATGTTGTCCAGCAGATTCCGCGTGGTTTTGTCGATGCGCTTGAGACGTGATTCCAGCTTCTTCTGTTGCCTCACGACTTGGTCGTGGTCCTCGTTGATGTGGATTCCCACTGCCTCGGTGATCCGCGTCCTCGCGCCTTTGCCCGCGTATTGAGCGTAGAAGTCCACCAGCGTCTTGATCACCGCCTCCTCGATCGCGTCCTTGGGGACAGCGCCGAGGGTGCACATGCTCCGCCCGTGGCGAATGTAGCCGCCGCAGGCGTAGTTAAAGGTCCGCCGGCGTGATCCATTCTCGCCCCGATTGTTGCCGTAGCGCGTGTAGCCTTCGTAGCGACTCCCGCAGTTCGAGCAGACGCCAAGCCCGGAGAGCAGGAACTTTGCCCGCGGACCGGTCCAGCCGCCGATGCGCTCGCCGGCCGGCGCGCCGGTCCGGGGGTTGATCCCGCGCTGGAGTCTCGATGAAGGTTGCTTCTGGAGGCGTTGCTTGGCCGACTCCCAGATGCGCCGACTCACGGTTGGCGGGTGGGCGTTCTCGACGACGAGCCAATCCGACTCGTCGTTCTGTTCCAGCCGCCGACCATGTATGCCCTTTCGTTCGACCGCCCGTCCATCGACGATGCGGTAGAACCGCGCATCGGTCCGTCGGTTCCAGGCCATGTCGCCGGTGTAGGCGGGGTTGATCAGGATTCCACGAACCGAGGTCAGCGACCACTTTCCGCTGTAGTGCACTGCCCATTCGGGGCCTCTCGGCGGTGGAATGCCGTCTCGGTTCAAGGCGTCGGCAACGGCCTTGAAGCCGCGGCGCTCCTGGACGTACATCGTGAAGATCCGCTGGATCGTCTCCACCCGGCTCTTCTCGCTGGGGATCAGCTTACACCGGTCCTTGCGGGAGACGCTGATCGACTCACCCCGTTCGAGCGTGCGGACCAGAATTCCCTTCTGATCGAACATCTGCTTGGTTCCGTCGCGCATGTAGCGGAGGATGAACAGGAACTGGCCCGACTGGCTCTCATAGCCCAGGTCGTAGCCGTAGGGCGGGGCGCCGCCCATCCACCAGCCTTCACCGTTGCCTGCGGCATCCCCGTTGGTCGCCTTGCTCACCAACCCGCGAATGACCACCTTGGACAGGTCCTTGCTTTCCTCTCTGGCCTGCCATTGCTTGACGGGGCGAATCAGATCGTCGGTTCCATCGCCGGTGAAGTTCTCGCTGGTGTAGTGGACCTCGACGCCGTGGGTGCGAAGGACGTGGCGGTAATAGCCCGCCTCATCGTTGTCGACTCTGCCGAAGCGCTTGACGTCGTAGACGATGATCATGCCGAAGTCGCAGGTGGGGCGCTTGGCGTCGGCCATCATCGCCTGGAACGCGCGTCGCCCGACGGTGCTGGTGCCGCTGATCGCATCGTCCACGTAGTAGCGCAGCAACCGCAGGCCGTGCTCATCGGCATACTTTTCGATGGCCCGCTTCTGATCGGGAATCGACTGCTCCTGGCGATCGGTTGACCGCCGCACGTAGCCGACGGCCCGCACTGTCCTGGCGCGCACCTTGCCGCCGCGCGGGGCGTTGATGGTGTTGGCCCTGGCCATGACTGGACCTCCTTCCGCCGCCCTGCGCGACATGTCGTCCGCCCAGGGGGGTAGGGGGTCATGGGGGCCTAAGGTGGGCCGAACATCAAGGCGATTGTGGGCGAATCCGGCGAGTTCTGGCCAGAATCTGGCCATCCGGGCCCAGAATCGGCCAATGCGGCCAACCTGCGCCCGGATGCCGATTCCTCGCCCTCGGGCCTTGCTGTCGGGGCCACGTCGCGCATCATGCCAGCGGGTTCGCGCGAGCAGGTTGCCGCGATCACGTGCCCTGCAATGGCCGCCTTGGGCGTTGGAGAATTCCAGTGATGTCAGACGCACAGCAATCTACGGACTCGTCGTCTGGACCGTCGGCAACCCAGCGTCTCAGCGCCGGCCATAGAAGCATTCGTGTTCCGCTACGAGTGATGCTCGACGTGCAGGATGAATTGACCGATCTGGCGGCGGTGCTCGGTTGTCTGACGGCGATACGGTCGCTTCTTCGCGTGATGGGCGAGGTTGTTGAGCCGGCGGAGGCCTTGGGCACCAAGCCCAGCGCGGATCGAATCGGAACTGCTGCTGCGGAGCTCTTTGAAGGATCGCTCGACGAATACCTGACCGATGCGGCATGGACATTGGACCGCCAGACAGACGCGGAAGTTCTCGTCGACCTCGCCAGTGCCCCGGACACGATCACGACCTGCGTGCAATTGCGGCTGTACCGGCTCCATGCGCTGCTGAGGATGGCCTGCACATCTCAGAAATAACGTACTCCCGGAGCCTGCGGGATTCCCGAGCGGCAGCAACCACCGGATTCCCCAGCCGGGGCCGCGGCGCTGCAAGTACGGGCGAGCGCTGCTTGGCGACCCTATGAGCGTCCGCTCGTCCATACGTTTGAAGGCCCGGTTTTGCACGAATCCGTTCGCCCCTGGCTTCACCGGGGATCGATCTGGCAGCACACCATCGGATACACTCCTATCCATGGCCGGGGATCGACCATCAATCACGCCGGGCGAACCACCGACGGTCGTGGCCGAACTCGTCCGCCGATTCGACGACCACGTCGACGCGTACGAGTCCGGCCGATACAACGAGATCCAGCTCCGCCAGGAATTCATCAACCCGTTGTTCAAGGCTCTCGGCGGGGATGTGGACAATGAGCAAGGGTATCGTATGTAGGGAAGAAACACTCCGGACAAAACCAACAAAATGGCTAACGTTGACATTCTCCAGGAAATCTTAGATTGGTCGTCTACTCGGCCGCCGTGGCAGTGTGACGCGCTCCGGCGACTCGTTACCCGAGGCGAAATTGACGATGACGACGTCAATGACCTCACGAACATTTGCAAGGCTCGTCACGGGTTGGCAGCCAAGCGCAAGCCCGAACCGCTCGAAGCGAAACACTTGCCAGAACCGGGAGCGGGCAGCGAACCAGTCTCCCTCACGTCGCTTACACATCACGAAGGCGTCAATGCGCTCGCGAGGGCCCAGACGATCGAGTTTGGACCTTCGTTGACGATTGTGTATGGGGCCAATGCCGCTGGGAAGTCCGGCTATACACGCATCCTCAAGCGAGCATGTCGAGCGCGTGGGGCTGAAGAGATCTTGGGAAACGTCGTGGCCGGAACCGCTCCCGGCCGTCCTTCATCCACAATCAAATTTGATGTTGGTGGGACGCCGAGTGAGCTTCTCTGGGATGATGACCAGGCGGGTAACAGCGACCTTGGCAGGGTCAGCGTGTTCGATCGGCATTGTGCGAGCGTCTACATCGCACAACAGACCGACGTTGCTTTCAGACCGCTCGGGCTTGACCTCTTCGATAAGCTCTCAGATGCGTGCGAAGCCGTTCGAAAAGCACTCGACAAGGAACGGAAAGAGCTTGCCGCAACGACGCTTGAATTCCCGAATGTGCCCGAGGGAACAAGGGTCCACGATCTGGTATCGCACGTGACTTCACTCACGGATCCGGAAGCCGTAAAGGAGCTGGCGTCGCTGTCCGAAGCCGAGATGGCGCATATGGAGGAGCTGCGAAAAAGGCTCCAGGATCTACAGAGTCATGATCCCGACAAGACCGGTCGTGCGCTGGAGCTTCGGGCGAAGCGTGTGGAAGCCTTGGCTGAAAAGATCGGAGCGGTTGCTGAGACGCTTTCCGACTCCGCGATCGCGGAGGTGTTCACGGCTCGCGACCGCATGATTGAGACTCGGCAGGCTGCCGAGCAGATGCGACGAGCCACATTCGAAGAGCAACCACTCCCGAATGGTGGCTCGGATGCATGGCGAGCGCTTTGGGCGGCTGCAGAGCGCTTCTCGACGGCTGAGGCATATCCAGATCAGCCTTTCCCGGTCACAGGTGAAGATTCGCGATGCGTCTTTTGCCAACAGGAACTGCAGAACGATGGCGCGGAACGGCTGCGACAGTTTCACGAATTCCTCAGCTCCGCGGTGCAGCGTGACTCCGACAAGGCGACGACATTGTTTCAAGGTCTGCACAAGCGGCTGGGTGATCTGGTCGTAGCGGACGACCCAACGACCCAGGCATTGGAAGAACTCGAGATTGAGGATTCGACCTTGGCTGACACCGCCAAGGAATGCCTGGAGGCAGCTGAGGAAAGACGAGAAGCGGTGACAACGGCGCTCGAGGAGGACTTGCCATGTCCACCGAATCTGCCGGAGAAGCCGCTGGACTCACAGGTCTTGGCGGCTCAGGTTCAAACCCTAAGGGATCGCGCAGAAGAACTCAGGAAGGGAAGCCATCCGGAGGCGAAAGCCAAGTTCCAGGAGGAACTTCAGGAGCTTTACTCTCGGCGGTTGCTGGGCAGCCACCTGGCTGCTGTCCTTCAAGAAATCGAACGAAAGAAGAAGCTCGCTGCGTACCAGCTTTGCCTCGACGACACGACGACCACCGGAATCACACGGAAAGGCAGTGAGGTTACGAAACGAGCGGTAACTGAGCAGCTTGCCAAGAGCTTCAAACAAGAGCTCAGGTCCCTCGACTTTCGGCACATTGAGGTTGAAATGACGGCAGCGGGAGGCGCGCGCGGCGCGCTTTACCACAAGCTGCAACTCAAGCGAGCACCTGGCGTCTCTGTACCCAAGGTCGTGAGCGAGGGTGAGGCGCTCTGCCTTTCAATCGCGTCGTTCTTCGCAGAACTCAGCACGACGCCAGATCGGTCGACGATTCTCTTCGACGACCCGGTGTCGTCTCTCGACCATACATGGCGCGGGAACGTCGCTCGGCGGTTGGTACTCGAATCGCAATCTCGGCAGGTTGTGGTTTTCACGCACGACATAGTGTTCCTGCTCACCCTCATGGAGCACGCGAGAGATAATGACGTCGACTTGACACACCAGTACTTGCGGAGAGACAGGACGGGAGCTGGTCTATGCGCCAAAGAGCTGCCCTGGGAAGCCATGCCTGTCAGCAAGCGGATCGGGCACTTGAGAGCGCTACGGCAGGATGCCGAGAAGCTGCACCGCACGGGGGATCAGCAAGAGTACGAACGCGACGCCATCAGAATATATGACCTCCTGCGTAAGGCCTGGGAGCGGGCGGTTGAAGAGGTCCTCTTGTACGGTATCGTGGAACGCTACCGCAACAGTGTCCAGACCCAGAGGTCGAAGTACTTGGCCGATATCACCGACGCTGACTGTAGGGCTCTTGATGCTGGAATGACAAAGACCTCGAAGTGGCTCCACGATCAGGCACCCGCCGAGAGCGCGCCCGTCCCCGATCCGAGCGAGCTTCAGGATGACATCAACGCGCTGGACGACTGGGTCAAGGGCATCCGTAAACGGCGTAAGTGACCTGTCCGCTGTTCAACTTCGAGCCTGGATAATCGAAGTCGCGGAACGGCCGCGCGCACTCGCGATCTCTGCCTGCAAACGTGCGAGATGGCGCAAGGTGCAAAGAGGCGGCATGATGTGCTGGGTTGAGTATTGGACCCATACGGGATGGAGCTCAGCTGCGGGCCGGCGACGACGCAGCAACTCGCTTCATGCGATGACGAAGGTCGGGGGGGACTTAAGGTGGGGCTCATCCTGGATCATCTCCTTCGCCAGTCGAAAATCGTCACGAGCAGCCATGATGAACCGCGATGCATTCATCACTTGTAGAGAGTTCATGTGCTCCACGTTGTCTGGTCGCAGCACCAACGGCATACCGGAGTTGATCGCAGCTTCAACTTCGCGCACAGCCGAACAGTGCGATAAGCAGTCGTGAGACGAGCATCCGCGGCATCACAGTTCCTTATGAACCGCGCCGACCGTGCACACACTTCGACCGTGACGGATGTAGCCGCCACAGCCGTAGTGCAGAGTCTTCTCGCGCAGGCTGTTGGTTCGGCTCGGATACCGCGTGTAGCCCCTCGCCATGGTAGTGGGCTCCTGTGCTGCTTCTCAGACGCCAAACCCGCGCCCTAGGGGTGTCGGAACATAGGGGCATAGGGTGGGAGGGATAGCAAGGCGATAATGAGAGGATTAGCCAGATAAGCCCAGATTCCCGCGGATCACGGCCAAGGGTCCGAGGTTGTTAGGCGGTGAAGCAGGACTGGGTGCCGCACGTCAGAATTGCGGCTGGCTCAAAACCCGGAGGTTGCAGGTTCAAATCCTGCCCCCGCTATTAATTCGGTATCTGCTAGGGCCGCTTCAGCGGCCCTAGCTCTTTTGTCAAGCGCCACTTGCGCGAGTATCTCTTGGGTCGTCTGAACTCAAGTTTTCTGTCCCATCGCAAGTTCTTTGAAAGTGAAGGTGCGGGAAGTCACGGAGAATACTCTGACATAGCCGGTTGATGGTTGGTTCATGTCAGGGTATCATAGCGTGAAGAAGTGATTGCGCTACTCGTAGGTGGTGATCCCCAACATCTTGTAGGTTACAGTGTGTGTTATGCATCCTGTCGTGGGTTCGCGGAAGGCGACGGAATCAGGTACGCTCGTGGAATAGGAGGCATGGGTGTCGGGTAAGTCGACTATCAGAAGCGTTCGGAAAGCGCCAAGAAACCAGCTCAACGACCTTAGTGCCAAGGAGTGGATTCCCGAGACGGTATCCGTCTGGACGCAGCGAGGGCTTGGCAAGGGGCACGAGCACGCGCAGATTGAGCGCGAGCACCCCGCACCATTCTCATTTCAGGATGTGGCGCGGCTCGTCCGCTTCTTCACTAAGCAGGGGGAGTTGGTCCTTGATCCATTCGTGGGAGTGGGGTCAACCCTGAAGGCCGCCGCCCTCGAAGGCCGTCGCGGTATCGGCATCGAACTGAACAAGCGATACGCAGACCTTGCGCGGAAGAGGTTGCGGTTGGAGGTAGAAGAGTCGCTGTTAGCCTCTGCGAAGCAAAGGGTGATTCGCGGAGATGCTGCGAAAGTGCTACGTAAGCTGCCAAAGGAGGAAGTCAAACTCGTCGTTACAAGTCCCCCCTATTGGAACATCCTCCATAAGAAGGACCACAAGGCTGAGCAGGAGAGGCTGAGTAACGGACTGGACACGCACTACGGCGACGATCCGGCAGACCTCGGCAACATCGAGCTCTACGATGAGTTTCTACATCGGCTAGCGGACGTCTTGACGCTCACCCATCCGCTACTTGTGGCGAAGGGGCATCTGTGCATTGTTGTCGGCGATTTCCGACACAAGTCGCGCTATTTCATGTTCCACGCCGATCTCTCGCGCGAGATGGAGTCGCGAGGCTTCGTCTTGAAGGGGCTGACCGTGCTTTATCAGAGGCACAAGAGAATATTTCCCTACGGATACCCATACTCCTTTGTTCCGAATCTACATCATCAGTACATTATCATTCTGGCGAAGCAATGATCCCGACGAATGAGATTATTCAGGGTGATGTTCTTGAGTTCTTGAGGGAGCTTCCAGCCGAGTGCGCGGACCTAGTGATCGCGGACCCTCCGTACAATCTAAACAAGGACTTTGGTATCGGTGTTCGACACTCCGACGTCGAGACATGGCTTCACTGGTCAGCACAGTGGTTAGCTGAGCTCAAGCGCATTTTGTCACCATCTGGCAATCTCTTCGTCTACTCCATCCATCACTTTGCTTGCTTCTTGCAGTGCCGGTTGTACGAGATGGACCTTATCTATCGTCGCCAGATAATCTGGCACTACGAGAATGGATGGTCCATGTACAAGAACGGCCCCGCATGCCACTATGAGCCACTGTTATGGTTTGCGAAACGAGCGGACTCGACGTTTCACGTGATCCGCGAGCCTTACAAGAGCCAGGCTCGCTTGAAACACAAGATTACAAAGAATGGCAAGGTGTGGCAGCCGCATCCTGATGGTCGCCAAGCGGGCGATGTCTGGAGATTCCCGACGCTTGCTGGACGCAGATTCGCAGACGAACGGACGCCGCATCCAACACAGAAGCCCCTTGACCTTTGCCGGCGCCTGGTGCGATACTTCTCGAATGAGGGTGACCTTGTTTTGGTGCCGTTCGTAGGCTCAGGGTCCGAATGCGTCGCTGCTGCTGAATTACACAGGAACTTTACGGGCGTGGAATTGAATCCCGAGTATGTGGCTATTGCCAATCAACGGCTCGCTTCAATCAAGGTAGGTGAAGTCGTTGGAGGCTGACGTGAACCCTCCACCCGACTCCCAAATCGTGACAATCCCGGACTGAGCGAGCCAAGCTATGTGCTCGTCCGACGGCTTGGCTTCGAAGCAAGCGATCTTTACTACGGCGGCTCCTCCCGCCAATGGGGTCGCGACGAAGGATTCGTAGTACAGCAACTGGGAAAGTGCGTCGCGCACGCGGTTGACTTCATCCGCCTCAGTTCCATCAAGCGTCTTGACTTCGACTAGCAGCGCGATCTCGTCATTGAGCGCAAGGCAATCGAACGGATCCTCGAATAGTTCATAGCCTCTTGCATCGAGAAGCCGCGCCACTCTCTGCACAATCAGGTTATGTCTGCGAAGCCTATCGGCACGAACCGCGATCGCGCGATCCATCGCGGCAGGATCATGCTCCCGAGAGGTGTCCACCTCGTCGGACCGCTCTTCGGTTCCGGCTCGCCCGATGGTCTCCGAAGTCACAGTTCGAGAAGCACGACGACGACGTACTCTCGCGTCTGGCCGCTCGTCCGGCGGTCCGGCCTCGCCGCCTTCGAGCGCAGCTCCCGGGAGGTCGGCGATATAAAGGTGATTCGATACTTTGACAACATCGCCCAACTGTTCGGCGAAGCTCGGGAGAATCTTCTTCGCATTGTTCCAATTGTTCTTGGAGACGCCACCAAGAGACAAACGGGCTGTCTCTTCGTCTTGCTGAGCAATAGAGACAATACGGTCAAGTTCTTCGTGGGAGTCATTTCGAGCTTCAAGCGCCAGCGCACACATGGCCCTTGTCACACCGGGAACTCGGGAGATCAGTCGTAGCAACACTTGATATGGATGCGATGCCTCATCGTCGCCGCCGTGGTGCCGCAGCGATCTTATGGTCCGCCGCCAGAAGCGGATTTGATCTCCAACAAGATCGTTCCCAGCAAAGTCGGCAGCGCTGTGGCCGTCCGGTGTAATGATGATTGTCCCGTCAGATTCGTCTATGAGCCCGAGTAAACGATAGAGTTCCCGGAGGCCCCGGGCAGAAGCCCTGTGGCTTTGGTTGGAGAGAGTCTTCGCTCGCTGTTCTGCGAGGTACTCTTCGACTGGGACTGACCGAGTCGGGTGGCCGGTACCGAGTACACCGGCCCGTACGAGGGCTTCGCCGATTCTCCCATCGTCCCACTCACGCAAGCCACCGTCGACGGCTGCTCGAATGGTCGCCATCCCGACGGCAAGCTTGGGGAGGTTCGAGACTTGGTTTGGGAATCCCTTCATCGTCGTGCACCGCGAGTTGATTGCTAATCGACGATACCAGGGCGGTAAGGTTCGGACCACTAACCTACTCGAATCTGATCGGGGACAAGACCTGGTAGAATGATGTGGATAGGAGTCGCCCATGCCACACTTCCAGCTCATTGATGCCGATTTGACATGCATAGACACCGACTTTGATGTGATTGCAACTGGTCATCTAGAAGGCCAAAGTGTGCTTGTCGTTCATACCGGTTCGACTGCCCGGGGAGATGGACTAAGGGATGCACGGATGCTGGAATGGGGCGTCGTCGAGAGATGCGGAAAGAGACTCAAGTTCCTTCTCGATTTCCCGTTCAAGAGTTCTGCCAGCGCTGCATCATTCGTTCTCGGTGGCCGACAACCGGCCGGAATCGACTCTTGGAAGGACTCGTCAGCACAGACACTTCGCCAGTTGCACATTGCAAACGGCCTAGGGTGGCTGGTTGGTGAGTCAAAGGGTTAATCACCCTAGTCTGTCTGGGGTGAGGACGGACACTTGAGCTGCGGATGTCGGTCTGCAACCAGATGATTCAGTGTTAGCTGAGGCCGTGTTGTTCCAAATCTCAGCCTAATCGCAACTCAGGCATGTGCAAGCGATTGCACGGTCTGTGGACTTCGTTTGATCGGTCGGTTGTAGGGCTTCTGGCACGGTAGAGTTGTGGGATGTTCAGCATTCCTTTGCAAATGATGCTCGTGGCGGTGGCCAGCTGGGTGAACCGGGAGCAGTTGGTGATCATTGACTACCTGCCGGAGGAGAAACAAGCCGGCCCCCAGGGGAGCGCTCAACCTGCCGACTGTCGTATGGGTCCAATATTCAGCCCAACTGCAAATCGCACTGTGTCAAGAGCTTGGATTTGCTGGCGACGGGTCGTTTGTGGCCCGAATCTGGCACGCATGCGATGGGCTGCGGAGATGAAGTTCACACCAGCTTCAAGCTCTTGACGCATCACGACTTCGGCTTGGGCTGACTTTTGGACCCATACGGGGTTGCTCTCAGAGCGGCACTCCCGAGAGCAACCCTCTTCGTAACGTTGGCTGTTTGCCGTGATCATCACGGGTGCTCGCTGAGCCCATCCTCTGAGCGCAGCTCCTGCCGCCACCGCTGCGTCTTCTCCGGCTGGCCCCAGAGCTCGTACGGCCGGGTCAGGTGATCTCCGGCCTCGGCAAGCCGATCGGGCGCGGAGTCCGGGTTGTTCTTGAGCCGCACATCGCCCTGCCGCAGCCGTCGCGGGATTCACTGCCGGCGGAAGACGATCCCGTCCTTGAGCCGCCCGTCCAGATCCTCCTGTGATAGAACGGAGAGCGCGTCGTCGTCCACGGGGATGAACCCGTAGCCGCGCAGCTCGCTGAGCATGGAATCCGCGTCGCCGTGCGGCCCGAAGATGACAAGGCGTCCCTCGGGCTTGAGGGCTCGCGTCAGGCTCTCGTAGAAACGCAGGCGGGCAGCACGCTCGATGTGGCTCGCCACGTCGTGCAGCATCGCGACGTCGAGGCTCGCCGCGGGCAGGGCGACGTCGTCGGGAACCGAGAGGACCGGCACGACGTTGGGCACCGACCGGCGATGCAGCCGACGGATGTGTCGCTCCTGGATCTCGACCGCGTATGGGTCCAAAACTCAGACCAACCGGAAGTGACGCTTAATCAGCCGGTTGGAGGCAGTGGAGGTGGCCTTCTCATCGGCTGCGTCCGGCATCCATTGGGGGTAACCGAGTCGCCGATCATGACCTGGCTCGTCGGCGTCGCTGCGGGGTGGAATGGTCAGGTCGGGGCTCCAGGTTCAGGCATGGACTCGTGGCGCGAAGCTCGCTGGCAGTGCAGCTGCATTGGCCGTCGGGTCCAGGTGGGCACCGCAGGGCCGCGAAAGCAGTCTCGATTCTTTGTTCCAATATTTTGACGGTACAGGGTGGGCCAGCATAATGTCCGGCGGTCGGAGGCCCCCTCGCGACTGCTGGACTTCCTGAAGCCCCCGAATTCATCTGAGCTACTCGGTGGGAAGTTGATCGAGCAAGAGGACCAGAATGAGAGCCGCGCGCTGGCAGTGGCCCAGCAGTTGACGGCTATCGCCATGGACCTTCGGAATCGGGCGAGAATGGGCTTAAAGCCAGAGGGCGGCGGCTTCTTGATGAGCCCTAGTCAGGAGCGCCGCATCCGAGAAGAGATCGACGCGCGCTCGTCGGAGATGCTTGGGTGCGTCGATGTGCTCGAGCAGCACCTGCTAAGCAGGGAGATCTACTTGAAGGTGCGCGAGCTCCGTCGACACATCGACAGGCGCGAAGATTGCCCTGACGCACTTCCCTGGATCGGCCAGTTCCAGACGCTGAGCGATGAGCTGGATGCCCTGCTGACGGCCGGCATTGCATTCGGGACGGCGGAAGGAGCCAGGCACGATCCGATGCCCGTCGGGAGAGCGACGGGCCCGATTCACGACGACTCCATGATGTCCCCCGCCAAGCTTGCTCTGGCGTTCGGCGTTCCCGCAGAGGCACTCCGAGGGCGCCTCAAACGATGGCGAGTCAAGAACCCTGACGCTGACGGCTGGATCGAGATCACCAAACGGGCACCGCGCGAGCCGCAGTACCTCTACCGAGTCGGTGCTGTCCTCGTGGTAATCGAGGACCTCCAGAAGAAGGCGCCCAGCGAAACGTCCAGCGAACATCCGCCGAAAGGACAGTGAGCACGTCATTCGCCTCCCTGTTGACCGGGCCCGCGACCAGCGAGCGGCTACCGACAAACCAGGGACCCTCCTCCTCACCTGCTTGGCAGATGAAGCTTTGGGATATCTGCGCCTGCGATGGGCAGGTCGTGGTGGCCAGGAACTGCCCACGTGGCGGCCGCCGATATTGGGTGTCATTGACGGCCGTTTCAAGAAGGCCACTCGTGTAGAGGTCCTGGGGGAGGCGACGCGGCCGTAACACCTTGACACACCAATGGTTACGACTCGACACCCTCTGGCCTATGACAAAACGGCCACTTCCATGTATAGGGGTCCTAGGTGTATAGTGCCGGGAGTGAAAATCCGGCGCGGAATTTCTCGTCGTGACCCTAAGGGCTTGGGGTCGTTGACTTTCGAGATTGATATGGTGCATAACGGCCTCCGCTGCACCGCGGAGGCTGATCCGCTAGCGCGGGCGTTGTGAAGCCGGACCTGACGAGTCCGCCTCAGCGGACGAGGAAGGTCCGGGTCATCGATGTCGTCTATTACTTGCGACCGCTTTCGCCACTCCTGCCCGGCGGCCTGCCGCGTCGCACCTCCGGCAGCTTCACGGCCACCGTCTCCGTCGCCGCGCCCACCGGCCCGCCCACGCTCGTGGGCAGCACACGCACCTCGATCTTCGCCTCGTGCTCCTCGCGATCGATCACGATCTGGTCAACGCACCGTCGCACCGCGGCCTGCCGTTGGTCGAGTGGTCCTTCGCGCAGCGACGGCTCAAGGCAGGCGACGAACCGTGCCGTCTCTGCCGCGAGATCATGAACCTCCGCCTCCGTCAGCGCCAGGCGCTCCAGCGACTCGATTTGGGTCTCCAGTCGCTCGCGCTCCTTGTTCAGTTCTTCGAGACGCTGATCGACCAGCTGACGGTTCGTCGCCGTGATGTTGTCAAGCAGGTTGCGGGAGGTTTTGTCAATGCGCTTGAGGCGCGATTCCAGTTTCTTCTGCTGCTTTACGATTTGGTCGCGGTCCTCGCTGATGTGGATGCCCACCGCCTCGGCGATCCGTTTCCTCGCGCCCTTGCCTGCGAAGCGAGCGTAGAAGTCCACCAGGGTCTTGATCACCGCGTCCTCGAGCGCGTCCTTGGGCACAGCGCCGAGTGTGCACATGCTCCGTCCGTGGCGAATGTAACCGCCGCAGGCGTAGTGGAAGGTCCGCTTGCGTGATCCGTTTTCGCCGTGATTGTTGCCGTAACGCGTGTAGCCCTCGTAACGACTCCCGCAGTTCGAGCAGACGCCAAGTCCCGAGAGCAGGAACTTTGCCCGCGGGCCGGTCCAGCCGCCGATCCGTTCGCCTGCCGGCGCGCCGGTCCGGGGGTTGATCCCGCGCTGCTGCTTGGATGAAGGTTGCTTCTGGAGGCGTTGCTTGGCCGACTCCCAGATGCGCCGGCTCACGGTTGCCGGGTGGGCGTTCTCGACGACGAGCCAATCCGACTCGTTGTTCTGTTCGAGGCGCCGGCCATGGACCCCCTTTCGCTCGACCGCCCGTCCATCGACGATGCGGTAGAACCGCGCATCGGTCCGCCGGTTCCAGGCCATGTCGCCTCTGTAGGCGGGGTTGATCAGGATTCCACGGACCGAGGTCAGCGACCACTTTCCGCTGTAGTGCGCTGCCCATTCGGGGCCTCTGGGCGGTGGCACGCCGTCTCGGTTCAGGGCGTCGGCCACGGCCTTGAAGCCGCGTCGCTCCTGGACGTACATCGTGAAGATCCGCCGGATCGTTTCCACCCGGCTCTTTACGCTGGGGGTCAGCTTGCACCGGTCCTTGCGGGAGACGCTGATCGACTCACCGCGTTCGAGCGTGCGGATCAGCTTCCCCTTCTGATCCAACATCTGCTTGGTGCCGTCGCGCATGTAGCGGAGGATGAACAGGAACTGGCTCGACTGGCTCTCATAGCCCAGGTCGTAGCCGTAGGGCGGGGCGCCACCCATCCACCAGCCTTCACCGTTGCCTGCGGCATCACCGTTGGTCGCCTTGCTGACCAACCCGCGAATGACCACCTTGAAAAGGTCCTTGCTCTCCTCTCTGGCCTGCCATTGCTTGACGGGGCGAATCAGATCGTCGGTTCCATCGCCGGTGAAGTTCTCGCTGACGTAGCGGACCTCGACGCCGTGGGTGCGAAGGACGTGGCGGTAGTAGCCCGCCTCGTCGTTGTCGATTCTGCCGAAGCGCTTCACGTCGTAGACCACGATCATGCCGAAGTCGCAGGCGGGGCGCTTGGCGTCGGCCATCATCGCCTGGAACGCCCGTCGGCCGACGGTGCTGGTGCCGCTGATCGCATCGTCCACGTAGTAGCGCAACAGCCGCAGGCCGTGCTCATCGGCGTACTTCTCAATCGCACGCTTCTGGTCCGGGATGGACTGCTCCTGGCGATCGGTAGACCGCCGCACGTAGCCGATGGCTCGCGTGGCCCTGGTTCGCGCCTTGCCGCCGCGCGGGGCGTTGATGGTGTCGGCTCTGGCCATTCCTGGACCTCCTTCCGTCGCCCTGCGCGACGTGTCGTCCGCCCAAGGGGGGTAGGGGTCATGGGGGCATAGGGTGGACCCAACATCAAGGCAATTGTGGGCGAATCCGGCGAGATCTGGCCAGAATCTGGCCATCCGGGCCCAGAATCGGCCAATGCGGCCAACCTGGGCCCGGATGCCGATTCCTCGTCGTCGGGCCTTGCTGTCGGGGCCGCGTCGCGCATCATGCCAGCGGGTTCGAGCGAGCAGGTCGCCGCGATGAAGCGCCCTGCAATGGCCGCCTTGGGCGTTGGAGAATTCCAGTGATGTCAGATGCACAGCAATCTACGGACTCGTCGGCTGGACCCTCGACAACCGGGCGTCTCAGCGCCGGCCGTCGAAGCATTCGTGTTCCGGTCCGAGTGATGCTCGACGTGCAGGATGAATTGAACGACTTGGCGGCGGCGCTCGGTTGTCTGATGGAGATACGGTCGGTTCTTCGGGTGATGGGCGAGGTCGTTGAGCCGGCAGAGGCCTCGGTCGGCAAGCCCAGCGCGGATCGAATCGGAACTGCTGCTGCGGAGCTCTTCGAAGGATCGCTCGACGAGTACCTGACCGACGCGGCATGGACGGTGCACCGCCAGACAGACGCGGAAGTTCTCGTCGATCTGGCCAGCGCCCCGGACACGATCACGACCTGCGTGCAATTGCGGCTGTACCGGCTCCACGCGCTGCTGAGGATGGCCTGCACATCTCAGAAACGAGGTGCTCCCGCCCATCGCAGGAGCTTGAGGCCCGTTTCCGCAAGATGGCGTGTGCCCTAAGGCGGTTTTACGCCTTGGGGCGCCGGTCTCGAAACTGGCGCCGCCCCAAGATTCTCAAACACTTACGACGACGCGCACGTGCCAGCGTGCGGCACCACGAGGATGTAGTCTCATTTGAGCACATCATGTCCGATCTGGCCGACCTCGGCGCCCAGCTCGACGGGGCTCGGGCCAAATCGCTTCAGTTGCTGGAGGAGTGCATGCGATGTCGCCAGGGATGATGCCAACATCCGGGCAGACTAAGAGCACTGATCGCGCCGTCGACTAAACGGAAGTCTGTGTACAATCAGCAGTACTGAGTTTTCGCCAGGGACAGGAGTGCCTTGTAGAAAAGCTCGGCGTTGAGCCGACGTAGAGTGTATGAGCACCGCCTGCAAGTCACCAGGGATGGTGGCGGCGGTCGCGTTGGCCATCGGCGACAGGATGTTGCCACAGTATGGCCATCGATACAGTCGCCACGATTTTCAACTCGCGCAACTCTTCGCCTGCCTCGTGGTGCGCAAGTTCTTCCGCACCGATTACCGCGGCATCGTTGCGATTATCGAGGACTGGCCGCTGGTGCGTGAGAAGCTGCGACTGAACAAGACGCCGCACTTCACAACCCTGCAAAAAGCTGAGCGACGCCTACTTACCGACCCTCTGATTCGCAAGTATCTTACACAAACGGTTGAGGCATTTTATGATCGAGAATGGCGATCGATCGATGTGAGCAACACCGCGCATAGCATCGAACTCGTCGCCGCCGACTCAACCGGCTTCATGCTTGATCGGGCGAGCCGGTACTTCATCACGCGTCGATCCCGAGCGCCGAATCTCTGGCAAACCACGACGTATCGACGCTTCGCCAAGCTTGCGATCGTCATCGACTGTGACACACATTTGATTCTGGCTACTTACCGCGGGATGGGACCGCGCCCCGATGTCGATGAACTCCAATCACTGCTCGATGGCATGTGTACCAATGCGGTACCCCAACAACTCGTCGCCGATGGCGGCTACGATTCACAACACAATCATCATCTCTTGCGCGATGTGTACAACATCGAATCACTTATTCCCGCGGTCCATGGCCGACCGATCCGCCGGTGGCGGACCGACCAATCGATGGCGCTGGCTGATGGCCACCGAGTTCGATGAAGAAACGTACGGTCAGCGCTGGCAGGTCGAGACGGTGATGTTCATGCTCAAGCGACATCAGGGTGCGGCCCTCACCGCCCGGACCTATCACACCCGTAGGCGTGAGATGGGACTCTTGGCCATCACCCACAACATCATGATCGTCCTGCCAGAAGAGCCTTTCTACAGGGCAGGACAGGAGTATTTTGAGGGTACAGGACTTTTGCCACGGGCTGCTAGATATTTTTGCTGAGCTATAACTCCCATCATGACTCCTGGCTCTCGTTGGGTTGCACCGCTCGGATTTGATTGTACACTGGCGCTCTTCAGCAGACGCCAGTGGCGCATCGAAGATTGGCCGGAAATCCTTCTCCGAGGATGGCACGGATCTACCGGGGGAGAGGAGCCAAGCGCCACAGGAGAGGACACTTGCAACGAGGTATTCTCGTCAACGACCGTTGCCTGTACACCGCCGGAGCAGGGGTCTCGATATATCTGCGTAACGTGTTGGCACACTGGCCTGACGATCCGTCGCTGCCACTGGTAGGCATGGTGACACATCGCCTCCACCGGAAGCGAACCTGGCCCACAGGACCCGAGTCGAAAGACAAACGCCACCAGCCCCTTCCCTTGCATGATCTTACGATCCCGGGGACTCGACAATCGTTGGCGCGGTTGGCCAGGCATTGGGTGGCGCATCCAGCCTATAAGCAGGCCATTCATATCGAACTATGGCACGGCGGATACGCGGGGTTGTGGGAGCCAAACCAGCTGGCTGCCGCCGCGACCGACATGACCGTGACGACGATCCACGACCTTTCGCTGCTCGAACATCCACAGTGGCACCCTACCGACCGAGTCAAACGATGGGAGCACGATATCGAGCGGACGCTCGCCGTGACGAACCATTGGATCGCGGTGTCCGAGTTTACCCGCAGCCGAATGATTGAGTTGCTCGGGGTCGATGCTGAGACAGTGTCGGTCGCGCTGTTGGCGGCACGTCGATTGATCTATCCCCAGGGCCCAGTGCTTGAGGCGGAGCGCGCCGCGCTCGGACTGCCACGCCGATATCTGCTTCATGTCGGCACGTTGGAGCCACGCAAGAACATCTCCATCCTCCTCGACGCCTACGCCCATCTTACCCCAGCCGAGCGAGGAGCCTGCGGGCTGGTGCTCGCCGGCGGGATCGGGTGGGGCTCGAATTCATTCTGGCAGAGCTTGATCAATCACCGGATGGCTGATTACACGCTGACCACCGGATACGTTAGCGATGGTGATCTTGGGGTGCTGATCGCGGGCGCTGAGGCCCTCTTGCAGCCGTCATTTTATGAAGGCTTTGGTCTGCCGATCCTCGAGGCCATGGCCTGCGGCTGTCCAGTGTTCTGCTCAGACATTGCC
This sequence comes from Planctomycetota bacterium, assembly GCA_022568135.1. GTDB lineage: Bacteria > Planctomycetota > Phycisphaerae > Phycisphaerales > SM1A02 > JADFFQ01. The sequence goes on from JADFFQ010000001.1 coordinate 107,983, forward strand.
TCGTTCCATGAAGTGGGTGGCGGGGTATCCTGGTTCATCGACCCCAGTGATGGGGGGGCCTGGGCCGATGTAATGCGACAGGTCATCGACGAGCCGGCTTGCTTGCGGCAACGCGGCGACGCCGGCCGCAAGCGGGCGGCCCAGTTTACGTGGCAGAAGACGGCCGAAGCCCATCACCGCGTTTGGGACGGCCTGTCTGCCCAGGGGGATCGAACTCGGCCTGACCAGTGCAGAGCGAAAGGCTTGGAAAATTGAATGGATGAGCGTCGCGATCCGGGGCAGTTGAAGCATGGCCGAGGCCCGTTGCACCGCGAAGGCGGCTGCCATACGGTAACATCGCCTTCGCCTCACGGATGGCGGATAAGCCCTCCAACGGCAAGGCGCTTCGGAACCGTTACGCGCGACGGCAACCGGAGTGTCTCGCATCCTATCGCACGGTGACCCAGGAAGAGCCGACGATGTCCCAGCCATCTTCGACTGACCCAGCATTCACCACTGACACGGATCGGTCAATTGCTCAGCAGTTTTTTCTCGCCAGGTGGTTCCATTGCATCCGAGATGATCTTCGTCAGCTCGTTGCCGGACGGCACGTGATCCATGAGTTCGTCTCGGCCACCCTACGCGTCCGGTACCAGAGAGGCTTTCTGGGCTTCTTCTGGACCCTCCTTCACCCGCTGCTGATGCTCACGGTGTTGAGTGTCGTATTCAGCAGGATCCTGCGATTTGAAATTGATCACTATCCGGTGTTCCTGTTCAGTGGGCTGATCCCCTGGCAGTTTTTCTCGGCTTCTCTATCCAACTCCAGCATGTCGCTGCTGACCAACCAAGGGTTGATCCGCAAGATCAGCGTCTATCTCCTGCTGTTCCCAGTCTCCGACCTGATGGTCGCCGTGGTCAATATGGTCTTCGCGATGATCGCGATGTTCATTCTTCTGATATTTCTCGGGGCCCACGTCAGCGTGCACCTGATCCTCGTTCCCGTCGGACTGATATTTCTGTTCATCTTCACGCTTGGCGTCTCACTTATCGCCATGACGCTGACGACCTTCTTTCGAGACTTCGAGCACTTGATCAGCGTCCTTCTTCAGGCACTCTTTTTCACCACGCCGATCTTCTACCCTGCCTCGGCCGTGCCCCAGCTCGCTCCGCTGCTCAACGCCAATCCTCTCTCCTGGATCCTGGTGTTCTTTCACGACGGTCTCTACAACCATGCCTGGCCATCGGCCCAGACGTGGGTCATCACCTCGGCAGCATCGCTGAGCATGCTACTGGTCGGTTACCTGCTGTACAAACGGTACGAGCATGAGTACATCTTCCGTCTGTAACGTTGACGCCAGTACTCACCCATCGGCGATGATCGATGTGGCTGGTGTTTCGATGCGCTTCCGCAGCTACGGAGATACGCTGCCGAGCCTCAAGCAGATTGTCCTCAACAAGCTCCATCGCCGACAATACAAGAAGACCACCGAATTCTGGCTCTATCGTGATCTCAACTTGACGATCAGGCAGGGGTCCCGAGTCGGCATTGTCGGCCCGAACGGTGCCGGCAAGAGCACACTGCTCAAGATGATAAGCGGCATCTATCGTCCCACGAAAGGGACGATCCGCGTTCGGGGTCGTATCGCCCCACTTATCGAGCTCGGGGCAGGCATGCTTCCCGAATTGTCGGGATCCGAGAACATCATTATCAATGGCGTACTCATGGGCTTCTCGCCTCGCCAAATGCGGAAAAAGATTCAGCGTATCCTGGAATTCGCGGGCCTTCAGGAATTCTGGGACATGCCGATCAAGTATTACTCTTCGGGCATGCTCATGCGCCTCGCCTTCTCGACCGCGACAGACATCGATCCTGAGATCCTGCTCATCGACGAGGTCTTCGCGAGCGGGGACGCCGAGTTCATGGAGAAAGCAAAAACCAGGATGGGAAACCTGATGGACGAGTCACATATCGTCGTGATGGTCAGCCATCAGCTCGATCTCATCAAGCAGTTATGCACGCGGGCACTCTGGATCGACCACGGCCGAATCGTTGCCGATGGCGAACCGCCCGAGGTGATCCGGCAGTATCTCGAGGTCGCCATGGGCGGCGAGGCTGGCTCGCGCGCTGCAAGTAGCTGATGATCCGATGCGAGGGCGGTCGGAATGGGCGGCGTCAAACGTCCGATCGATGGCCCGGGCCCTTGCCTTCAGGAGACGAAGCTGGATAATGCCATCTCCGGCTGGTCAACGCAGTGTCTGCTCGCAGTCCGCATCTGACAGCTGATTCTTCCATGCCGAAGTTTATTCTCATCGATCAGTCGCTGACTGACGTCGTCGGTCATCATTACGAGTATGCGTGTCGTGTGCTCGAGGCGGCACGAGAGCTCGGCTATAGGCCCATCCTGGCCACGCACCGCCGCTACCAGGGCACCGAAACTCACCACTTCCTCGTCTTCCCGATTTACCGCTATCGGTGTCTTGAGCAGCCGATCCGAATCCGCGAAGCGCTTTCCAAGCTCGTCTCGCTCGAGATGTGGCGCCGCCTCTCGTCGGTACGTCAAATCGTGCAGATCTTCGGCCGACGCTTCGCGGGCGCCAACGCGACTCCACCCACCATCCCCGCTGACCGCACGACCACCGCCGCATCCTCGCAGCCGGCACTGCCCGCGGAGATCCGCAAGTTCGTGACCAACTCACCCGCGCCCGACACCCTGGGCGTGCGTCGCGGCCAGAATGGTTCGAGACGCGGGTTAGCCAACATCTTTTCGCGCATCCTGACCCTTCCGATGGCGATGCTCATGTACCCTCTTCGGTACCGGCAACAACTTCTCCGCCCGTGGCGCAACATCATCAAGAGATGTGCGTTCGCCAACGATACCTGCAAACTGCTGCGCCGAATTCAGCTCGATGACGGCGATATCGTATTTCTACCCATGCTCACCGACGTCGAGATGCTCGGACTGCTGAAGTACTACCGGAGAAACCAAGGATCAAAGAAAGCATCGTGGCACCTTCTGTTTCGATGGAACATTTACGCCGGCCGCGATCCGCAATACTCAGACCAGGATCATACCCTGCGGCGGGTCCACCAGCGGTTTTGCAGCTTTACGAAGAAGCTTAGCGGCCAGCGGGTATTCCTCTACACCGACACCGACCAGTTGAGCCATCAGTATAACCGGCTTGCCGTCAGCCGATTCCGAACGCTACCTATCCCGGTCGCTGAAGATTTCCGATCCAGCACCCCGCCCACCTCCGATCACCCAGTGCTTACCATCCTCTACGCCGGCGACGCGCGCACGGAGAAAGGTTACGCACATTTGCCGCACATCGTGCGCAACTTGTGGCCAGACTACATCGCCACTGGTCGCGTTCGGTTTACGATCCAGTCCCATTTCAACATCCGCGAAGGTGAACCGCTTAGTGCCCGCGCTCGCGCCGTGTTACAGGCGTATCCCCCTGATCGGGTCAACCTGCTATTTCATCCTCTGCACCGCCACGCGTACCGCGATCTCATCACCAGTGCGGATATTGTATTGATCACGTATGACCGCGATGAGTACTACGCGCGCAGCTCGGGAATTTTTGCTGAGGCGCTCGTCGCAGGGTTGCCCGTTATCGTCCCATCCGGATCGTGGATGTCGCTCCAGCTCAATGATGCCATCCATGAATACCACAACCGCCTGGTGAGCAACAGCAGCCTCTATAGCGAACTCTCGCCCGATCAACTCCAGTGGCGCGATGACAACGCGCCCGACGCCCAGCCCTATGACCATAGGAGCGATCGTCTCCTCCTGCACGGACTAAACCCGATATCGTGCTGCTTCTTGGTTCCCAGGGGTGCGACGCACTTACTGTGCACGTTTCAGCAGACCCAAGGCACATCAGGTCACTTTGTGAATGTCCAGATCAGATTGCGGAGTGAGGCGGGCGAAACGATTCGCCAAGCGCATCATGTCATCGGTGGTCAGGAGCACATGCGCTGTTCAGCTTTGTTCAGAATCGATCCCCCCGCGCGCCGCGCGCGGCTGGAAATCAGCAGCGCGTTTTCGCACGGACCGCTTTCGCTTGCCGGGCTCGGGATCCGGTTCCTCTCGCTCAACGACGATCCTCAAAGCGCCGTCGGCATGGTCTATCATGAACCGCACGAGATCCCGGCGGCGATTCGTGAGATCGCCGACCACTATCCCCATTATCGAAGATCTGTTGGCGCCTTCTCCGAAACATGGGCCGCATTCCACAATGCTGCTCGATTGTGCTGCGAGCTTACATCACGAGCTGCACAGCCTGAACAGCCAATGAGCGCTCAAGCTACGCTGGTATAGCCTCAGCCGCTTGCGCACCTATTTCGTGAGCCATGCCCAGTGATGCTGCTCAAACCGATTGTCGTTCGTCAGCTTGTACGCTGGCGTATCCGCCTTCTTGAGGATGGACCGGTGGTGACGCTGGACCCGGAGGATCCTCCAGACGCGCTTGAGCGCGTACATTGTGCACGCCCGCGGCTTGAGGCTCGGGAGCCAGTCTAGCGCACGGTACGCCCTCAGCACGGTGCGCAGGCCGGGCGCCAGCGACTCGTCTCCACCCGCCGACCTCGTGCGCTCCAGCCAATCCGCAAGTGTACTCGCATATTCAACATCCGTACTCCAGTGCTGGCAGAAACACTTCCGATACCGCAATGCGGTGCGCAGCAAAGCATCCGCATCCTCAGGATCGCGGCCGTCAAATGCGTAGCTTACGCCAGCCTCCGTGCGGTGAAGGTACCACGCACGTATGTCTTCAATCTCAGCCCGAGGATGGAGCGTGGTTCGCTCCTCCGGATAGTTGAGATAGGCCCCAAGGACCAATGGTAGTGTCTTGACCTCAATAAATGGAAGGGCACGGTTCTTAAACTCCGTATCGCCAGCCGCCTGGAAGGTGGGGTCGTAGAACCCGACTCGATCATGGATGCTCTTGCGGTACAGCGCACCGACGTACGCGACATAGGTGCAGTCGAGATAGTGCAGACCCTCGCGAAAGCCAGTGCGATCGTAACACATGACGTCCGAATCGAGAACGCCGTTCCAATCCACCTCCGTCACCAGAGCACTTCCCTGAACCCAATGGACATCCGGATTCTTATCCAGCTCATCGGCAAGTATCTCAAAGCAGTCAGGTCGAACGATTTCATCGGCTCCGAGGAACGCCACGTACGGAGTACGAGTCAACCAAAGGCCGCGATTCCACGCGCACTGGATTGTCTCACGCTGCCGCGTCCGCGCATACACAGCCGGAATCACAGCGGGAATGGACAAATCCCGCGCGCACTTATTGAACACGTCATATTCGTTCGTCGGCGACCCACTGTCGATGAGCACGAGCTCGATCTGGGAATCGCGAAGCAGTGTCTGCTGATTCAATCTTCGGAGAAACACCGCTAGCTTGTTCGCCGCCTTATACAGCGACACAATGACCGTCACCTTCGGCAGATGATCCCGGCGTTTGTCGTCAACGAACTCGAACTTCGGCTCTTCGTTGAGGCGATGCTTCGACAGCACCCCATCGAGAAAGTCCCGACACCAATGTATATCCGTTTCCCCTCGCCCGAACATCGCATCTGTAACCTCAGCCTCCGCACAGAAGCCATGTTCCGCCAACGTCTCGACAACCATCGGCACATCGCCGATATGATCTCTTCCCAGCCAGCGCATGACGCGAAGTTTGTACGTCGCCGCAATGAGATCGTTGCCACGAAGGCTTTCCAACCGTGCTAGTTCTCGGAAGATACGCGCTCGCCCCATGAGGTAAAAAGCCGTCATGTTGGCAGCGCGTGAGATCTTTTGACTGATTTCAGCCTCCGTGAGCTCAGGCATCCGGTTCAGTTGATCAAAATCACGCTGTAGCCACCGTGAATACCGAATGTGCTTGAGCATCGACTTGGCCTCTCCGAACACGGAACGGGCGAGATGCACCGCCGCAGCCCTGGTCCGACGACGAACACCTTGGACAACCACCTTGGAGGTTCGCTTGACCACTCGAGCGTGCTGCAAGAGTGGCGCCTTCATGATCGCTGCCCTCAGCGCCCATTTCGGCGCCTCACTATGGAGATCGATGTCCGGCGGAAACAACTCAACCGTGGACAGCATCTGCGAATACAGGTCGCTGACCCGTGATCGGGCCCGGACGTTCGCAACCGGCGTGGCCGAATAGATCTCCTGCAGCGTCCGACCGGACGCAGTCGGCTGAGCCGACGAAAGAGCTTCGACGAGACGCTCGCGCTCGGCATCATAGTTCTCAATGAGATGACGAAGGCGAACCGTAGATCCGTATGGATCGTTCATATCGAGATACGTGTACGGGACCTCCGGGAACGCCTCATCGAGGAACCGGCAAGCGCCGGCACCGCTTCCGATGACCGTCGGACAGCCGGCAAACAGCGATTCCATCGCGATGAGATTGAATGTATCCCAGCGCGATGGTAGCACGGTAATCACTCGCGAGGCGAACAAGCTCTGCAATTGATCGGCACTCATCGGCGGTCGTTGCTCAATCGACAGATGCCGCATTTGAATCATTCGACTCAGGTGCGTCTGTGCCGAGGTTCCGTCCGGGCTGTAGGCCTCCGGACCGATGATCGACGCACGCTGATAACTGCCTTCGCCCAGCCACCAGAGAAGATCAATAAAGAGATCCGGCCCCTTGCGTTTCTCCTTTCTGGCAATGAAAACGAGCCTGGGAAGCTCGCTGCCGGACGGCCATGGTTTGGGATCGATTGCAGGAAGGCAACGCCTTGGATCGAGATAGAGCGCTTCGATATTGGCCCAACGTTTCCACTCGTCAATATATGACCTGCTGAGGCCGTACCGGACGTCAGCGGCATGATAGTTCAGACGTTCGCCGATCCTTATACCAGCGATCAATCTTCTCGAGTAGGTCCCCCAATTCATGTACAGGGCCTTCGACACCGTCCCATGCATCGCCAGTACAATTGAGCCGAACCCAATGCGATGCCGTCGCAGCGCCGGCCGCAGGAAGAGACCGTGCAACGAGTAGTCGGGCGTGTCGATGATGTCGAAATGCTGGCCGGCGATCGCTCTCGCAACACGCTCCGCAAAGACAAAGCTGTCAAGTAGGATGCGTCTCTGCAGGTACGGTGATTTGCTGTGTAGGCGACCGTGGAGCGGTGAGAGCTTGATGGGGATCGCGTTGTCAGGGTGCCCAGCCCGGCTATCGCCCTCCGTGAGATAGTAGAACGTAACGTCCGGATGACTTTCGATAAGTCGCTTATAGACCGCTTGCCCACCGCCGATTTCGGAGTAGAGGCTTGTTTCCGTCAGCAGGACCTTCATCCTCTCAGCTCCGGCAGTACGGCAGTCATGGCCATCAGACGGAAAATGATTTCCCCAGACGATCCTCTGCCACCTGCGGCAGAAGGCATCGACACTCCTACGCTACCGGTCGCGGCGATGAGTCGATTGCAATGTGGCTGTTCGCCAAGGTCAAGAAACAGCTCGACCTTCAATGAGCCGCAGCCACGACAGGCCATGCGAAACGCCTGCCGGTCCCTGGAAATCTGCGAGCCGAAACGGGTCATAAGACCCCGCAAAATACTCGACGCATCGTCAACGGTCAAGCACCTGCCAGCATCAGTCCGCACGCCCGGCACGTTGGCCAGCTCCGCTCGGCCCTGCTTGAAGCAGTCACCGCCGAGGACATGGGGGCCATCGCCAGGAAACTCGTCGAGTCTGCCAAGGCTGGCAACGTGCAGGCGGTCAAAGAACTGTTGGACCGCTTGGTCGGCAAACCAGCGCAGGCGATCCACATGGTCTCGGAAGAAGCCACGACAGTGCGGGTCGTGCTGCTCGACCGCACGGAATCGGCTACGCACAAGATGGTGCAGGCGATGATGGCTAAGGAGGCGCTTGAGAAGACCGAGGCTGCGCGCGCGCTTGAGCCGAACGATGCCGAGTCAGAGCCCTGAATCGTCCACGCTGAAAGGTCTGCTGCGGTCGATCGAGTCGATGGTCGGTTCCACATCAGCGCCGCACCAGGACACCGTGGTTGGCCTGTGAGACGGGGGTGGGGTAGTGATTCATCCCTCAGCCTCGCGCCGCCAGCCGCATTCGGGGCAGCCGCCAATGAGATCATGCCGTAGGTCGTAGTCGCAGACAGGCAGCGGCCGCCACCTACAGCAGCGAGGGGCAAATGAGCCACAGGTTCGTTCTTAGACCTGCCTCAGCCGCCGCAAATCGGCCAAAATTGTGCTTGCATATGGAAGCGGCACCCTGTAGACTCTGGCTGACACACCGGGGCGACTGATTGCGCCGGGTGAAATTGCAAAGTTGACCGACCCGCTCAACATCAATAACCTCCAGGGCCTTTTCAACCCCCGGGACTTCATCAACAATCTGACTTTCCAATCGAACAGCGCTTCATCGTGAAGCGTTGGGCACGGATCGTCGGCCGTTTGCCCTTGGTCGGAATGACGGACAGACCCCGAGAGCGGTAATCCATGCACACGAGGTGAATGATGCCGACCTGGCGTGCGCGGATCAATCAGTTGCTCAGCGTCCTTGGCATACAGATCGTCCGAACGGGAACGATTCGGGAGCTGTCGAAGGCGGCGCAGGCGGCGCTAGAAGCGCTAGAGGAGAGACGCATCCACGATAGGAAACGCGTTATCACGGAGGTGCTCAAGAGAGGAGGAAGGGGGAATTCCTATCGATGCATCATGAATCGCCAGCTGGTCTTGTTCCCCGGGGACAGCCTGATGATGTTCGATCATTGCCTCCACCCTGGGGAGAACGAACCGTTGACCTACCTTGTAGAAACGCGACATTTGGACTGGGTGTGCTCCCGACTTTCCGAGGGAGATGTGGCTGTTGATGTGGGCGCGTCCGGGGGGATCCTGTCGCTTAGCTTCTCCATGGCCGTGGGCTCTCAGGGCAGGGTGTACACATTCGAGCCGGCGAATCGGGCGTTCGGGCTACTCCAAGATCTCATCGCTCTGAATGAAATCGACAACATCGTCCCCGAGAAGACAGCGATCTCCAACAGGACTGGCTCCGTCAATTTTGCTGAGTACAAGTTCGACATCGGCGACGAAATTGGGTGGAGGCCCGAGGCGTCTGCAATTGAGTCGAAGAACATCGACCAGGCCAAGGCTTTGACCTATCCGGTCCCAGTGACGACCCTGGACGAATACTTTGGACATCATCCCGACCGACAGAAGATCCGCGTCGTCAAGATTGATGTAGAAGGATTCGAGCTAGAGGTCCTTGAAGGCTCGGAAACCCTTATAGAAGAAATCAGGCCCGACTTCTGTATCGACATCCACCCCAAGATCGACGGTAATGGCACAACGGAGGAGGCGGTGAGAAACCTGCTGTCCGGATTTGGGTACCAGTTTGACCAGTTGGATCATGTATTGGTCGCATTTCAGAGGAACCTCTCACTCACCATATGAGACCTGCGGAACCGATGGTCTATATGAGCTTTCAGAATCGAACTTGCCCTGTTGACAAAAACCACCGGCCGATACAATCATTAGAACAATAGCTCTCGGGCCGGTCAACATAATGAATGAATGCGTGGATCGCGGGCCGGGGCAGACAAAGAACAACCGCCGGCTAGGAGGAAGCCGGAGGTGTGGCGGTTCATGACAGATTCGAGAGCGATCGTTACTGGCACGGCCCCCAGTTGGCCAGCAGCGTACGGAGGTCGAGGATGCCGACGTTGCCGTCGCCGGAAGCCGTCAAGGCCCGAATCCTGGGTATCGTCGAAGGAGGAGATCCTCGTGCGCCCAAGGATCTCAATATCTTCCCGGACAACGATTGGTTCGACAGCTTTCTGCTCGCGTGTCGAAACGTGTCATCCAACGACAGGCTACTCCACCAGCGGTGGGGGAAAGTGATCAAAGTTGGTAACGCGAGAGATCTCGACAGATCGAAAGTCCACCAAGCTCCGCCCCAGCAGGCTTCTTCACTCCGCTCAGCTATCGGAGGTAGTCCCGCTCCAGGACCATCTGAAGACCATCATGTAACGCAAACCGCGGCTTCCAGCCGGTTGTGTTGAGAAAACGCGATGAGTCGAGAACCTTGTACGAGGCGCCCTGGAAGCTCCCTTCGAGGTAGACGGGTTCGACCCGCCACCCGAGCACGTTGAGGATGGCTTGGGCTACTTGTCCAATTGTGACCGGCTGGCTGGCGGCACAGTTGAGCACGGTATTATCAAAGCATTGATCGGCTGTCAAGATTGCGTCAATCTGATCTTCGACATACAGCGCTTCGCGGACGGTGTTCGGATTCCCCCACACCGAAAAGACGCTCTTCCCTTCCGCCTGTTCATAGATGGCCCGCTGAAGCATCCCCCCGACGAAGTGACTACGGTCCGGCTCCTTGTGGCCATGCGGCCCGTACATCGTGGCCAGAACGCAGTGCAGGTAGTGCAGATGGTACTGCTGCGCGTACAGCCGTGAGCCTATGGCTAAGATCTCCTTGGCCAGCGCATAACCCTCCACCGAAGCGTGAACCGGTCCGCTGTGGAACGCAGATTCTGCGACCGCAGTGTCAGATTCCGGATAGCTGCATGAACTGCCCATGCTGATGAGCTTGGCCTGCGGCTGATATCGGCGCCAGGCCTCGAGGATATTCAGATGGATACGGCTGTTGACCGCCAGGAGGCGCCCCTGAATCTCGTACTGAACATGTCCCGTACGCTGATGCGTGACAACATGGAAAATGCGATCGACTTCGGGCGATTCGCGAAACACGCGGTGCACGGTCTCAAGATCGGTCAGGTCGCCATCCTGGCGCCCGATGGTGTGAAACTTCCGCCCGTGCCTCTCGAAATACTCGACAAGGTTGCGCCCGAGGAATCCGTCGGCACCGACGATCAGGTTTTTCTTACCGTCCCAATTCGTGACGATACCACTCTATTGTTGTTCGAAGACCGCTGGCCAGCGGCGTGAATTCTTCAATATCGTAATCTTCCATGAGCCGGGTGGGCGATGCTGGCCTCGAGACGATCTCGCTCACCGCCGCGCCACTGCTCAAAAGGGGCTTCTCAACGCCGGCCGCCCGCATCACCTCGCGAGCCAATTCGCCAATCGAGGTACTGGTCCCGGTGCAGAGATTATAGCTCCGATGCTCACCGCGCCGTTGGAGCGATTGAAGGAACACCTCGACGACATCGCCAACATAGATGAAGTCTCGCTCGACGTTCGGATTGCCCTTGATCTCGAACTCAGGCTGACCAGACAGCGCCCTGAGAATGAACGCCGGCGTCACGTGAGCCCGATTGACGTCGGTGCTGTCATAGGGGCCGTAGGGGTTGGAAAGGCGAAACGCCACGGTGTTGATGCCATACTGCTGCTGGTAGAGCGCTGCGCACTGCTCGGCCCACCGCTTGGACCATCCGTAGAATGCCTCAGACCGGTTCGGCATTTGATTCAAATCAACCGGCACCCCGTCGTCAAAGAAATTGAGACTCGCCGGATAAACGGCCAGGCTGCTCGCCAGGCGAACCTCGTGGAGGTCACGCTCGGCGCAGAAATGATAGATCGCAGTCGCCAGCTCCACGTTTTTCAGCAGGATCTCGCTCTGACTGGATTTGAACTTCGACGAATCGTAACAGTGCGCGGCTAGGTTCACGACGACCACGTCGTTCGGTACATCGCTGATTTCGTGCAGCCGGTCCATGCCTAGCGACACGGCGCAACCCGAAATTGGGCATCCGGTTCTGTTGACCCCAATCACATGAATATCCCGATCGGCCAGCGCCTGGACAAAGTTGCGGCCGATGAATCCCGAGCCTCCGAATACGATCACGGTTTTCGGCAGCGGCATGGCGATATCAATCCTCCAACGCGAGTATCATCGCGCTACCAGGACCGGCGCCGCGGGCAGATCCGCCCCCGTAATGAGCCTCAGTTCGGGGATGGGCACAACGAACTCCCCGCCAGACTCGAGATAAGTTCTTTCCTTCTCGATGAATTCTTCGAGGAAGTTCCAGGCCAGCATGAGATAGGCGTCGGGTCGCTCCGACGCACGTTCATCCACAATGGGGATTCGTGTGCCAGGAATCAGGTACCCGATTTTCATCGGATTCTTCTCGACCGCCTTCTGCACCAATCGCGTTCGAATGCCGAATGAGTTGAGAAGCGTCGCGCCTTTGGCAGGGGCTCCGTAGGCGAAAACGGTCTTGCCCTCATCAGCATAGCGATTCAATCGCCCAAGCAGCTTGTCGCGAAGCTGCCACACCTGCCGAGCAAAATCCTGGTAGGTCTCGAATCGGCCGTAGTGCCGCTCCTCTTCCATCCGGTGAAACGCCTCAACCTGCGGCTCAACCCGATGCGCCCCGGGCTTGCCCACATGAACCTCGAGTGATCCTCCGTGAATCGGCTGGAGGTCCACATCAAATACTTCCAGGCCATGCTGCTTGAGGAGTGCTTCGAGCGACCGTAGGGTGTAGTAACACAAGTGCTCGTGATAGATCTGGTCGAACGCCAGGTTGTCGAGCATTCCGCCCAGATAGATCGCCTGTACACACAAGACCCCATCGTCGGTGAGAAGCCTAGCCACGCCGCGGACCACGCTGTGAAGCTCCTCCAAGTGGAAGAAGACGCCGGCGGCTGTGATCAACCTGGCATGGCCTTCCTTTCCAACGATTTCGTCGGCCGTCTCCTCGTTGAAGAACTGGTTCCAGGTGCGGATGCCGTTCTCGTTGGCGATCTCGGCGATATTCGCCGCCGCCTCCACCCCAAGCACGCGGATAGAAAACGGCCGGTAGCCGGCAAGCCATGTCCCGTCGTTGCTCCCAATATCAACCACCAGATCGCTGCGGGTCAGCTCGTAGCGGTGCACCAACCGGGCGGCCGTGTCATGGAAATGCTTCACCAGCGTTCTGGTGGTGCCTGACACGTACGGGTACTCGGCGAACATCTGTTCTTTGGGAATCGTGTGGTCGATCTGGACCAGGGTGCAGTCGTGGCAGAAGCCCACGCGCAAGGGATAGCAGGGCTCTTGTATGGCTGCCTCAGTCGCAGCAATGAGCCGATTGCAATGCGGCTGTTCACCAAGGTCAAGAAAGAGCTCGACGTTCAAGGAGCCACAGCGACGACAGGCCATGCGAAACGCCTGCCGGTCCATGGAAATCTCCGAGCCGAAACGGGTCATAAGACCCCGAAGAATACTCGACGCATGGTCAACCGTCAACCACCTGCCAGCATGAGTCAACGGACTCCGCACGATGGGCATGGCAAGACTGCATCAGGTGAATCGCCAAAGCATAAGCGAGCGGGCAAGGAGATCCTCGTGCGCCCAAGGATCTCAATATCTTCCCGGCCGACGACTGGTTCGATGGCTTTCTGCTCGCGCCGCTACGACGGGGACCGCGACCATCCGATCCTGCCTGACTATCTCAACGAGCACATGGCCGAACTGGCCGAGCAACTGATACCACTGCTCCGGCGGGTGCGAGCTCTTTCAATATTGTATCGATTTTGTCTTGAATCATGGACGAGAATCCATGCATCGAATTCACATACTGAGGGACAGTATCGTGATAGCGCAAAGTGTCGCTCGAAATTGCGTCGCGAAGCGTTAAGTAGATTTGATGGCACTTCTTGCAAATCTCTGCGTGATCGGCAAGCACCTCTGGGACTTCGTCGTGGCAAATCGTGCTTCGCTGATTCTCTTCGCACAGCATCGTGTTCGGTAAATTGAAGTCGATATCGAGTATGGCACCCAGCGTGATGAAGGTCTGCGGCTTGAGATCTTCAAGAAACAGGAAGTAAGCATTTGGAAATGACTGGAACATATCGATTTGGATCTTAATGGTAGTGAGCCAACACACAATAAGCTCCGCGGGGCTCTTATCTTGAAACATCTTGAACATCGACCATAACGCCTCCATTGGCCTCCGGACGATTAGAAAGTAGTGTGAAAAGAAAAAGTACTTTGCTTGAAACTCAAAGCACACTTCTTGAAACGATTTGTCGCCGATTTTGCCATGAGGCCCGAAGGCAATTTTTTCACCGACGTAACGATAATTCTGCGACATCCTCTGCAAAAACTGTAATCCCCCTTCCGCTTCAGTCGGGGCAAGCGAAACGTACGTTCCCTTTCCGCGACGATTATTGAAAGTGAGATGTTGTCGATTGAAATCTTCGGCAAACTTCGGGCGATCGTGGTGCAGGTAGATGCTTGCCTCGCCCAGCACGAGAACATCCCGGCAATGGTTGAAACAATCACACATAATAGACGTTCCAGACCGGGCACAAGCAACGATAAAAATGCCCACATCGTTCAGGGCCTGTAATGACTCGTTGTCCAATTGACATGTCGCATCGTGCACCTTTTGCTTCAGTTCTTCAGTCTTATCTCGGTTGTGGCTGATAATCTCTTCCAATTGCTCGTCTTTGGCAGCAGACTCACGCAACAGGTCCTGATAGCCAGGGTCAATACTCCGAATGAACGTGCGAATCCTGCTGGGTATCAGTCGCCGCATCATTGTGCCAATCATGCTTGGTCCCCTTGATGGAGGGTCGTCCTCAAGTTTTGCATACGCTCGCCAACGGCAACGGAGAAGCGCACACGTCGTACAGCAAGTTCACGTCGTTCCCGACACCGCACTCGAGGTCTCGAAGCTTTGGACGAAGGCCGGATTGGAGCACGCCTTCACACATGCCTTCTTGTCTCGAGGTTCTGCTGTCCCGTCTAGTGTAGCGGAACAGAATTTCTGACGGTCTTTCGATTTTCTGGGAATTTTGTGGCCGTCGGTGGGCTCTTGCGTGCAGAAGCGGAGGAGCCAGCCACGCGACGTGTCTGTGCGGTGACAGTGACCGACGACGAACGGAAACTTTTGGAGCGATGGGCGCGGGGACGGCGAATGCCGGTCCGGCTCATGCAGCGAGCCAAGATCGTCTTGTTGGCAGCCCAGGGGATGGAGAACCTTCCGAGCGCTGCCGAACTGGGCACCACCCCGAAGACGGTCGGACGCGGCCACACGCGGCTGGTCGGGCAGCGGCGCGGATGAGCGAAGCCGTGCGGATCCACCCAGATACCCCACGACCACCAGCTCGACGGTGCTGCAATGCCCATCGCGATCGACGGGACGCGGCTCTTCCGCCTCGGTAAGGAACAATGCTGCCAGCTCATCGAATGGATCAACGGTCTGGGTCATCGGAGATCCTGTGGCTTGGGAAGGATCAGCACGCTGAATTGCCAAAGCATAAGCGAGCGGACAAGGAGATCCTCGTGCGCCCAAGGATCTCGAGGCCTTCCCGGACGACGACTGGTTCGACAGCTTTCTGCTCGCACCTCGAAACGTGTCACCCAACGACAGGCTACTCCACCAGCGGTGGGGGAACGTCATCAAAGTTGGTAACGCGAGAGATCTCGACAGATCGAAAGTCCAATGTGCCGTCCCGCGTTCCGTTGAGGAATCGAAAGTAAATGTTCAGCGCGTGCTCACTGTGTAATGCGATGACCCACTGCCGATAGGACGTGGAAATAAAATACGTGTTGGTGTGATACCGAAAGATCGGCCGGCCATCCGCCTCAACCCCGGTCATCACTTCATTGTCCGTGCCATCCGCGCTGAAATCCAGCTCGATAAGAAAGCGGCCCGGCCCCAGACGTATCTGCTCCGCCAATTCTCGCGATCCATCCGCAGCAACCTTAAATGCTCTGCCTGGGATCGTCATCACCGCCTCACGCTGCAGCGGCGGAGCATACGGCGTCTGGTCAATCCGACTTTCGTGAATAAACAGGATGTTAGCGACCGCTGTCCCCGGCGAAAAATCGCTTTCTGACCGTATCGTTCGATACGTCAAAAGATCAACTGCGATATAGCCAACGCTACAAATAAGATCATGACAGCGCATATCACTCGGCTGTTGCTCAAGGATCAGGTGGGGCCGCGTATTCTCAAGAAGCTTGGGCATCCCACACAGCGCCTCATACTCCGTGCCCTCAATATCCATCTTGATCAGATCGGGTACCAGCCCAGAGTGGGCGACGAAGTCGTCAAGGGCAATTGTCTTGATCAGGTCGTACTCGCGGCCTGGCGTATTCGAGGCAATCAGCGAATCATTGAGTTGAGCTCCCGCGTAGATCTTCACCACCTCATACGACGTGTGGTACACGGCGCAGTGGAAGACCTGCACATTCGTACAACCGTTGCGGCACAAGTTATACTGGCACTTATCGACAATGCGCCGGCTCGCCTCAAAGGCACAGACAACCCCACGCGGCCCGACTAACCGCGACATCAGTAACGACAATGCGCCGGCATTGGCCCCAACGTCCCAAACAACGTCGCCGGGCCGACACAGATCGCGCAGCGCATTGAGAACATTCGGCTCGCAATAATTCCAGTCGTACCAAAATGCAATCGGAAGCGTCTCGGGTTCGGGAAGCTCCAACTGGCGCTTCAGCTTCTCGACGCGGCTCTGCAGGGCGTGCAGTCCTAGCGCCTTTTTGACGTGTCGGCGAATCGTTGTCGGAATCAGTTTTCGTACATCAAGGCGCATTGCCCATGACTCCTTGGGGAAATGAGGCCAACACTGAAAGCTCACGGAGCCGCTGTGCCGTCATCATCGTCCAAACCAGAGGCCGATGGCCCGGGACCCGTCGGCCGACCGAGCCGAAGGTCAGCAATTCCCATAGCGAGTGTTGCGAACAATCGTGTAGCCTTTGATCAGTTCCTGGATGCCCATGTCCAGCGAATACTGAGGCTCAAACCCGGTCTGCGCTATTTTCTCATTGGAAACGATGTAATCCCGCTTGTCGGGATCCTCGCCGATGGCCGCTTCAAGGTAAACAAAGGCCGGAATGTGCTTCTTGATCTTGGCACACAGCTCAAGTTTGGAGAGATTCGCGTCGCTTAGGCCAACGTTGTATGGCTCACCCTGCATCGACTCGAAGTTGGACATCGCATGAACGAAGGCCCGGGCTACGTCGCGGATATGGATGTAGTTGCGCTTCGCGTGGCCCTGGAAAACCACGACCGTCCGGTCGATAACAGCACGGTAGACAAAGTCGTTCACCAGCAGGTCGATGCGCATACGAGGCGCCATGCCAAAGACGGTGGCCAAACGGAACGTCACGCAGTTGCCAGAATCCAGGACGGCCTGCTCGGCTTCGACCTTCGTTGTGCCGTACAGCGTGATCGGACGTAACGGGGTCTGCTCGGTACAGATCGTGCCCGCTTCACCGATCCCGTAGCCACTGTTCGTCGTCGGAAAAATGACCCGTTGTCGAGCTGATCGTAAAGACAGGATCAGCTTCACGGCTTGAAGGTTGGTCGAACGCGTGGCCGTCTGGTCCAGCTGAGATGCCGGGGCGCCTACGATCGCCGCGAGCGGGATCAGGTAGTCCGCATCGGCCATCGCCTTCCGCAGGACCTCTTCGTCACGACAATCACCACGGATGACGGTGAATCGTGGGTCCGCGCAGCAATCCGCCAAGCTGCTCTGCTGGTACATAAACGAGTCCAGCACACAGATTTCGTAGCCGTGGCGAAGAAGATGGGGCACCAGGATCGAACCGAGGTACCCCGCTCCGCCGGTCACCAGCACTTTGGCGGCCATTGGCTTCGCCTCCAATCTCACTCAGCGCGAGCTCAACCTGGCTGACTCTCCGCAGACGTTGCAACGGAGTGCCGCACTCCCTCCGCCACCGGCGCCAGTCCCTGAATTCGATCGGATTATCAGGTACGCCGATGGGCCGTGTCAACACCAGCACCGAGTCTCGTCGAGTGGGGCTGGCGAGCGGTGAGCAGCGGGCGGTGCCCCACTTGGGCCCACTAGCCAAATGATCGGAAATCGAGTACAAGACGCATCGCCCGGGGCGTCTGGTCCGGCGACAGCTCGCCGAGCCGGGTGCCATGAGCGAGCGGATTCTCGGATCGTTCGATCATGATCGTCATCACCAGCGAGAAGCGGAGTCAGGGGTCGTCGCTGGTTCGACCTGGCCTCGGGAGCGGGCGGGAACCCCGCCTCAACGACCGCCCGAAGGAGGAGGCGCTGATGTCAACCGGTCCGCCGGCACGGCCGGTTAGCGGGACACGGAGCAAGCTCAATGAGCCGCCTGAAGGATGAGGCCTTGGTCGTGATTCTGGCCGGAGGCCAGGGGACGCGCATCCGCAGCGTGTACCCGGACATCCCAAAGCCGATGATCACCTGCCAGGGTCGGCCGTTCATTGATGCCGTGATCCGTTACTTCATGTCGCAGGGCCTGCACCAGTTCGTTATCGCGTTAGGGTACTTGGCTGAAGTCGCTGAGGACTACTTTCTGCACCAGCGTCCCGACGATGGCGCTGAAATCCTTCTCGTGCAAGAGACCGAAGCGCTTGGCACGGGCGGCGGAATCCGCCACGCGCTAAACTCGGCGCCGCCTGGAGCCGCGTTTGTCGCGACGAACGGCGACTCACTCGTCCTCGCCGACCTCGATCCGGTGTGGTCGCTCCTTGAAAACCCAGCTGTGGATGGCCTGATCATCGGCTGTTCCGTAGACGATACCCGTCGCTATGGCACGCTGGACATTGGGCCGGATGGCATGCTCGTGGGATTCCGCGAGAAGCAGAACGGCCGGGGGGTGATCAATGCTGGGGTCTACATCCTGAAGTCGTATGTCCTGGAGGACTTTCCCGACCAGATCCCGCTGAGCATGGAGCATGACGTGTTCCCCATCCTGTTGCAGCGAGGTCGCCGGCTTTTGGTCCTGCCGACTGATGCACCGTTCGTGGACATCGGCACGCAAGAGAGCCTCCGGGCGGCTGAATCGTTCCTTGATGAGCATCTTCCTGCTGGAGACGGGCCATGATCATTACCCAAACGCCCTTCCGAATCAGCTTCTTTGGCGGCGGCACCGACTACCCGGAGCACTTTGAGAGACACGGCGGCGCGGTCCTGGGCACGGCGATCGACAAGTCCGGGTTTCTGACGGTTATGCGGTTTCATTCCTCCCTGTTTGATTACTCCATCCGCATCTCATACCGACAGGTCGAATGCAAACCAAATATCGATCAAATTGAACATGCACCGTTTCGAGAATGCCTGAAATGGTGCAAGCTCACGCGAGACATCGAGGTGAACTACTCAGCCGAACTACCCTCTTTCGTCGGCCTGGGTTCCTCGTCCTCGTTCGTGGTCGGTCTACTCAACTCGCTGTATGCCTTTCAGGGCAAGTCGATCCCACCGAGTGAATTAGCGTACCAGGCGATTGAGCTGGAACGGGAGGTTCTTCACGATTGCGTCGGCTACCAGGACCAGATTTTCGCCGCGCACGGCGGATTCAACCTCATCGAATTCCGCGGCAAGCAGGACACTGTCGTCAACCGCGTGCCGCTGTCACCGGATCGTCTCGCCGAGCTCGAAGGACACCTGCTGCTGGTCTTTACCGGCATCAAGCGGCGCGCAGGCAAGGTGGCAGCGAGCCAGATCAAAAACATCACCCGCAACACCGAGCGACTGAAGCGCATGCGCGCCATGGTCGATCGGGGTTTTTCCATCCTGACCGGCTCGGGCAGCCTGACTGACTTTGGATCGCTGCTCCATGAGTCGTGGATCTGCAAGCAGGAGTTGGACAGCACGGTTTCCAACGGCCAGATCAGGGAGATGTACGAGCGGGGTCTGGCCGCTGGCGCGTTAGGAGGCAAGCTCCTGGGAGCAGGTGGTGGCGGCTTCCTGCTCTTCCTGGTGCCCCCCGAACGACGCGAATCGCTCATGGCCGTCTTCAATGACTATGAACAGATCCCCATTCGGCTCAATGCCCCGGGAACCCATGTTATCCATGCATCTTGAGATGCCGCATCAACCAAGCCGCCAACGCTCCCGGACAAACTCCGTCGAAACGGTCTTCATGGATCGGGATGGCGTCATCAATCACAAGCCGGCCGCCGGTGATTACGTCAAACGGTGGGACGAATTTTATTTCATCTCGCGCTCCATTGAAGCGATCCGCCTCCTCAAGCAAAGGGGCATCAGGACGGTGATTGTGACCAACCAGCGCGGCATCGCCCGCGGCGTCATGACCGACGCCGACCTCCACGAGATCCACCAGCGGATGCAGCACGAACTGGCCACCGCGAACGCTGATGTCGATGCGATCTACTATTGCGCCGCTGCGGACGGTCCGATGCGCAAGCCCCAGCCGGGCATGCTGCTGCAGGCGCGGAAGGACACGCCCGAAATCGATTTCTCGACCTCGGCCATCATCGGAGACTCACTAGAGGACATGGCAGCCGGCACGCGTATGGGTTGTCGAACAATCATGATCGCCGATCCCCACACTGAGCCGGACTTCCGTCGCCTAGCACATCAGCCAGCCATCGTCATCAACGCCGTCGCCGAGTCCTTGCATGATGCCGTCGTTCGCCACGTGCTGCAATGTTAGACCGGGGCGACGACTCGATCCGGTCACCGTCACAAACAACAGAAACCAGGCTCTCTTAGGTCCGTGTCTCGGTCGAGAATCCTTCGGGTTCGGCAGCGACAATCGCTTCAAGAACGACCGCGGCTGACCGGATCGGGATCAATCATGCCCGGTGGAACCGATCAGGCGCCAGCTACCGGTCTCGCCCACATGCCCCGAGATGGAGAACTCGTAAGCCTTGCCGATGGGAAGCTCCAACGCCGTTGATTGCGTGTTGGCGAAGAACCTTCTGGGCTGTCCGGAATCATCCGATACGTCGAAGAATCCGTCGGCGACGATGCCGTCCCCGAGTGTCCGAAGCATGTGCCGGAGCCCTGCGATCTTAAGGATCGTGGCCGCGGTGTTCTTGATACTCACCGGGGCGGCGCTGAACGCGAGGGGTTCCGTCGCCCCCGGCGGCTTGACGAGCAATGCAGGTCGCGCTTTGCCGAGCAAGTCCCCCCACGCCAACTCGAGATCGGATGGGACCTCCGGGATTGCTCCCACCGCCTCCCCGCCGAGATATCCCACGCCGGTATCCCCCTGCACGATGATCAACGATTCATCGTAGAGGCCCAATTCCTTGAGCCTGCGAAGGAGCGCAGCGATGATCCGAACTGCACAGAACGCGCCATTTCGGTATCCGCCATATCCCTGTTCGAGTCTTTGCTCGTAGCGCCATTCACAATGTTCGCCCAGGATATACGGATAGTGCGGCGGCCAAGCGTGAAACAGCAGATAAACGGGATCCTCCTCGCCAACGTGCAGATCGAAGGCGACATTCTCGAAGAACACGGCCGCCGCTCTCGCCCGGCGCGCGTACGGGTCGACATCGTCCTGCCCGCCCACGCCCAACAGGAGCCATTCACCGTCGTCGTAAACCAGGGGTCGGGCGAATGACGGGACGATGCTGAATAGGGCCAGATCCGCCAGGAACATCCGCTCCTCGTTCTCATCCCGAAACTGTTTGTAAAAATAATAGTCGAAGATCAGCAGATCACAGTCCTTCGCCAGCGGCTCGAGGATCTCGATCGACTGCGAATAGAACTTGGTCCTAAACCCGCTCTCCCTCAGCACGCCGAACAGGTTGGTCTCGTAGATCCTGTCATCGACGTCACCGTAGATCTCGTCGCGGTCGATCCCGTCGTCGAAGAAAGAGCGGCCCGTAAGCATGACGGGGAACGTCGTATTCGTGCGCAATGAATAGCCGGCGTGATTCTCGAACAAAGTGAAGCCGGTGAATTCCTCTTGGAGCGAGGGCTCCCGTTCGAAGATCTCCAGCACGATTTCGGTCTGCAGCGAGTCCGGAACGATGTGGATGATGTTGAAGGTGCTCGAGAGTGTGACCAAATCGACGTACTTGTCATAGGAATAGCCGATCGATCGGTCCGTCGTAGTCCGGGCCTGCTGATGTCCAGCTCGGGACGAGGAGAAGTAGGAGACTCCAACTACGAGGCTAATGACGAGTATTGCAAACGAGATGAAGTGGGCATTATCGAAAACAACGCGCCCCGCGGCGATGCCCGTGATCCCAAGAGCCGCCAGGATCACAAGGTCTCTAGCGATCTCGGTGCCGATGCCCGAGAAGTCCAGTTCGCCCGCGCCGACGGAGCCATAATCCGGATAGAAGAACTCGAGCTGCGCCAAGAAGAAGACTGAGCATATCAGCGGCAGGCAGGTCAGCAGGCGCTTGGTGCGTTCTCCCAACAGCAGCGACGCCGCCACGAGAGCTACGGTTATGGTGAGGGCCGCAAGACCGAAGAAGCCCATCATGACGCCGAGACTGGTGATAAACTCTCCTCGATTGATGGAGTAAACCTTTACCGGCGCGACCAGAAAAACCAGGCAGCTCAATGCAAGCCAGGAGACGGCAACCCGATCGACATGCTTGAAATGAAAACGCATGGCTCTGTTGAAATCCTTGTTCTCATGCGGCGATGAGCATCAGGTTGTGGGTGAGCACACGCAGGCGCAGTTCGCGGAACTGGGTGAGCTCGTGTCGAGCTGTCAAGGCCGAGCCGAGACGACGCTTGTGGCGAGAGAAGCCACTCTCGGCTTGTGAGCGTTGACGGTATTGACGCTTCGGGAATCGACGTTTCATCTGCCGTCGATATTGTGTCTTGGGCCAGCGGCGGCCCGACCGACGCTCCCTTGATCGGGATCACCGTGCTGCGGATGCCCAGCTCCTCGCGGCACAGCGCATGGTTGTGCTCCGCGTCGTAGCCCTTGTCGGCGAGCACGCGGCGAGGGTGAAGGGTGCCTGCCGCCTGACGCATCGCCTCGGCGAACTGCGGTGAGTCCTGACTCGGCCCTCGGCTCGTGACCACGCCTGCAATCAGGTGAGTGGCCGTGTGGAACACCGCCGTGAGCTTCGGCCACGCCGCATGCAGTACCTTTTGCAGGCCCACGCGACGCCGGAAGTGCATCGATGCGTGCCGCGTCTCCAGACCCGTCGAATCGATGGCGGCCGTGAGATCGCCCGATGGTTCGATCAGGCCGAGGCGCCGAGCGCGATCGAAGCACGCCGACAGCAGCCGAGCAAAAGCCCCCTTTTCATTAGCTTCTGCTCGGCATACCACAGCGTGGAGTAGTTCGGCACCTTGGGCAGCTTGAGGACCCGCCGCAGGTCGGACCACTCCCCAAGCATGGCCACCATGCCACGGTAGTCGGTGCGGAAGAACTTGCGCAGCACGAGGATCGCGAAGAGCTGCGGGAGCGTGAAGTCCTTGCGCGAGAACTTGCTGGCGTACGTCGGCAGGGCCTCCTGCCCTGTGGCCAGCGCCGCCCTGGCCAATGAGATGGCTGACTTGGTCATGTCTGGACCTCCATGTCCGGTGCCTGCCTTGCATCGACCGTTATCCTCCGACTTCGCCAGGGATTTCAACAGAGCCAAAACGCATCAGTGACTCCGTGCGGAAGCACACGGACGCTCGTACCACACGAGACGCCGGCCACTTTCGGTGATGGTTTCAGAGTGCACGACCTTCGCCACCATGGACAGGGCGCAATCGAAGGACTCGTCGCAGTAGTCGTCGAAGATATCCTCGCGGAAGCTCAGCAACGCTTGAACCATCGAGTCCTTTTTGGGTACAAACTCAATCACGCCCTGGTGGGCCTGCCCCACCAGCCAGGCCACGGCATCGGCCAGGGGAATGTTGCGCCCGACGCAAAGGTGATGCACGACGGCCAGAGCCAGAAGTCCTGGGGCAGGACCACGAGCGGCCAGCCCGTCTCGCTCTGCCTGGTTCCAGCCCTGGCTCGGACTGGGGTTCGCCGCGTCAAGATAAAGTGGCAGGAACCGCAAATCCCGGGACTCAGCGCGGTGGAAGGCCCGCTCCAGGGCACCGGGGTCGTACTCAAAACCGATGGCAAGAGCTGCTCCGGCCTCCAAAGCCACCTGAGCGTACTCGCCGGTGTTGCAGCCGATATCCCATAGCAGCGCGGGCTTGACTCGCTCGGCGAACCTGGCAACGAACACCCGCTTCTTCTGCGCCTCCGCGCCGGTGTAAGTGTTTGATGCGGCGTAGTCAGACCACACCGTTTTCGCGGCACCCTTGGGACGCAACCCGGCGATCCAGCTACGCAGCGATCTCAACATCCGCTCGAAGGACCGGCGCGGCAGCTTCGTCTTGCTGACCTTGCGGGACACCGCAGAGTTAGACGATCGCAGCGCCAGCCGCTCGAACCACGCCGGAAACATGACATGGGTGGCGATCCGCGGGGCGAGCCAGGCGCGCCAAGGCAGCGTCGCGGCGACGGCGACGGCCGGAATGCCCTCCATCGCCCCCCGATACCACGCATTGTGCGGGATTCCCAGCCAGGCCCGCAGCAGCAGCGGATTCAGGAACTGGTCGCAGAACTGGCGGTGCCCTCGCCAAAACTCGCCTTCGCGGTAGGGTCGGAAGGACAGGTGATCGATGAAAACCGGCCGAGGGCCGACGAACTGAACGTTGTAGGCGCTGGCGTCGGAGAGCGTGATCCCCTTGCTCAGCGCTCTCAGCTGTATGTCCAGATGCAGTATCGCAGCCGCCTTCAGGCCGGCAAACGACCACTCATATGGGTATGAGATGAAGTCGAGGCGGTCGTGCTCCAGAACCTTCACCACGTTGCCGTCGACGGGAGCCGCATCCGCCAGCGGCACTTGCCGCCAGGGGACGAGCAGATCTTCTCTGGCGAGTTCCTCCAGAAGTCCCGTTTCGACCACCCGCTGGAAATCCGCGGCGGCTCGCCTCGTGACGGTGCGAAAGATTCGGCCGTCCCTGAGGAAAACGCGCCCGCTGGGATCGCGGAAAGATGCTGGAAGCGCAAGTCCGGCTGTCAAGTGCCGTCTTCCTTCTCACCTTTGTGACTGGACCGGAGAATGAAGCCTTTGATCCTCTGCCAATACAACCTGATGCCGACCAAGGCGGCAGCAACGCTCCCAATGATCGCCTGCATAATTATGCTGCCGGTGCCCGGATCAATGTAGGCATACACAGGCCAGTCAACGAACAGCAGCTCGGGCATTGTTGGCACCCCAAACATTAGACGAACAGAAGCCTACCGTCATGAGCTGCTGTATTATCTAACAACATCTTCTCCGCTTGTCCAACGTACGATGCCCGCGGCCGTAAGGCGAGTCCGGATTCCGGGTCCAAGTTGTATGTCGCCGAGTCCTTGCATGATGCCGTCGTTCGCCACGTGCTGGCAGGTTAGCATCGGGCGGCACGCATTCGCTTCCGCCAGGCCGTCCTCGCATGTTCCGCGTATGGTACAAATACTCGGCGGAATGAACCAGGGCCCGGCTCGCTGTTGCGTGTCCATGCTCTCATCGCCCTCGATCAGGGCCTTGCCGGCTCCTTCTTGTCGGGATTCTCGTGGGGTTGCTTGTCGGATCTCTCAGGATCGCGCAGCGCTCTGCGCAGGGCGCGGTTCTCTTTGCTCAGTCGTTTGTACTCGCGGTGCTGTTGGGGATTCATCCAACCGAACATGGCCATGAACAGCTGCGACAGCAGTATTCGAAGCGGCCGTCGTCGGAGACGGGGTTCGTTCACGCTGCGATTCCGTGGTATGAGCGCAGGAGTCCGCCGAGTCTCTCTCGGCACTGGGCTGATTCCGCCGGCGGAGATACCGCGATCGCAAGCTCGAGTGTTCGGTTGCCGACGCCTTGATGCGGTCGATCCTCGTGGTAGTGTTCGACGTATTGGGTGATCGCATGCCGCAGCGATCCCTCGCTGAACAGGATCAACCGGCCGAGGCACTCCTCCTTGATCGAGCGGACGAAGCGTTCGGCGAAGGCGTTCAGATTCGGCGATTGCGGTAGGAGGCGGATCGGCTTCACTCCTGATGTCTTGAGGAGGTGCCGAAACGCCTCGCAGTACTTGGAGTCGCGATCGATGATCAAGAATCGCTTGCCGAGCAGGAGCCCATCTTTCACGTCGGTGAGGTTCCTCGCGAGCTGCATCATCCATGCCGCGTTCGGAGCCCGAGTGATGCCTGCGACGTGTACACGCCGCGTCGATAACTCCATGACGAAGAGCACGTAGTACGTGGTGAGACCGCGCCACGTGCAGACTTCGACCGTGAAGAAATCGGCAGCGGCAAGACAATCCCAGTTCGCGCTCAGGAACTGCCGCCAAGTCGTTCGTTTCCGCCGTTCGGAGGAAGGCTCGATCCCGTTGGCTTTGAGAATGTTGCGCACCGTGGTTGGTGACAGCCGATGCCCGAGCTTCCTGATCTCGCCCTCGATCCGATCGTATCCCCACAGCGGATTCTCGAGCGCCATCTGCACCACGAGCTTCCGAAGCAGCAGAATCACCGGCGGTCGACCTGGACCTCGGCGATCGCTGTAGTCCCACTTCTCAGCGACCAGCTTCCGGTACCACCGCATGATCGTGTCAGGGGTCACCAACGAAGCCCACTCGCCCAACAGCTTCCGTCCGAGTCGCTTTCCAAGCACGGCCAGACGACGACGCTGGCCATCGGTCAGCCGTGGCCGCTTGCCCATCTGCTCGCGCAGAATCCGATTCTCTTCTCGCAGATACAGGTTGATCACGTGCTCTCGCTCCGTGAGCACCCCCGCCAGACACAGCAGGATCAACTCAAGCGGCCGAAGCACATCATGCATGGCCCAAGTCTACCGACACGTTCTCTGGCCGGCCGGAGTGCCACGCAATCCACACATCGTTCACCCTTGGAGACACACGACTTGCGGCTCGGCCGAGTTCTTGCACCATACCGGTGCCGATCAGTCCCGGGAAGCGTAGCCGTTATCGCACGGACTGCATTCGGTAAAGTCGATCCCACGAATAGATGCCGGTGTCGTGGCCGTCGGAGAAGGCGAGCTTCACTGCGTAGCGTCCGACGAGCTGCATGTTTGTGATGCCGATGTTGTCCGGCACCGCCTCGACGTCGAGGGTGCGAACTCCTGTCCTCTCATCGACGCAGCCGGCGCAGGGGCATTCACACCGAAGCTCTCTTACGGAATGACGATGCAGCGCTTCGTCGCCCCAGGTTATCTCCAGTATTCCTTCCGCTCGCTTCAACGTGATGTCGGTTGGTGCGTCGCGCATGATCGTCTCGTTCCATCCGGTTTCGTCCGTGCCCTCTGGGTTCAAAACGTAGCCGAACCACCAATTCCTCGATCGAGAGGTCCCGGCCGATGTCGTATGGTTCCAATATTCGACCGCGCACATCAGGCCGCCTTGCGGTAGTAGAGCGTATCGACAAAACGATCCGCAACCTGCTGGACAACATCACGGCGGGGGCATACGGGGTGTGGAGTCCCGGTGGTGGTTGACATCGGTGCCTACGAGTTCCAGGGCGCTGCCCTTGAGGGGAGAGGGTCTTAGGCGCCTGGCGGCGGAGGGTACGCAGGCAGTGATGTGAGGCGAGTGTCCTCGACGGGGGCGCCAACGGTGAAGTGGTAGATCGTCTGATAGCGTCGGCCGGCCAGGCCGAGAATCTCGTGCGTAGCCTCGTCGAAGAAGCACCCGATGCCCGTCGATCCCATGCCGGCGGCTTCCGCTTCCAGGTAGAGCACCTGCCCGATGGCGCCCGCCTCCCAGTGCAGCCGCCGGTAGAACCAGGCTCCGTGGGCGGCCAGGCGCGGCTCGAACTCGGCGAGCATGGCCGCGGCGAACGCGCCGTCAGCGGCGATCTCCTGATGACAGGAGCTCATCCGGGCCGCCGTTCGGCAGTCGGCTTTGCGCAAGAGATACAGGTTTATGCCGGACGGGCAGGCCGGCGGGCGGCGCCATTCGAAGCGCCTGGTCAGGGCGCAACGCAGGTCGTCAAGCTGACACGGATTCCGAACGAGGAGGTAGAGTCCCGGCGACAATCCTCTGACACGGTGGACGAACAGCAGAAGATGGACCGCTGGCCTCCAGGGAAGTGCTGCAAAGGGGACCTGCGACGGACTCGGCAGCACCCGCTGGAGCATCCGGTAGAAGGTCGTCCGCGTCAGGCCGGTCTTTCCGTCGAGGGCCAGGGCGCTGCGACGCTGACGAATCAGTGATCTGGCGAACAGTCTGCGATCGGGCAGCCCGATCGTTGGGTCGGCCGGCGCGTCCGGAGGCCAGAAGTCACTGCCCGGCGGCTCCTCCCTCAAGGTGGCGCGGGAGGCAACGTCGATGATCGGCCAGGGCTGGTGCTCAGCGCTGAGTCGATTGCGTCGCCCGAGCCAGGGTCCAGCACCGATGCGTGCAATTAAATCCGGTGATGGGCGGTAGGCGCGCTGATGGAGGGTCGAAAGCGACTCTTTCCCGTGTGGATACAGGGCCAGCACACATTCTGCGTGCTCCGCCTCCATATCCTGTTGGCGACAAACGCCCAGGAGCTGTGCCAGCTCGGCGTTGGTCAGCGATTCCAGAAGGCGTGCCTCCCATCCCAGAACGGCTGCGGCCACGGCCACTGCGCCCACGGCATGTCCGAGATCGTGCTGGCAGTAGCGGAAGGCACGCTCTCCGTACTTCCAGGACTCCCGCCAGTAAATCGAGGTGAGCCCGACCATGATCGCCGATGGGGGCAGCCCCCGACGGAGCCCCTCCCAGACCTCGTCGGTCAGCTCGCTGCGGACCTCCAGGCCATGCTCGAGCGGGCAGTAGTGATACACGGCAGGCCGGTCGTAAAGTCCGGGCACGGCGCCAGCCAGCAAGTAGCCTTCCGTGGGATGGAGGTCGCCGCTGGAGGGGTTGACCCGCAATGACCAGCGCGCGCTGCGGTATTCCTTCCACGCGGAAAGGGCCAGGCTGTCATAGAAAAGCTGGGAGATGCTTTCGCGGTTGACCGGCTGCGCCTCAACGCGCCCCGGACGATAGATCTCGTCATAGAGTGGTCTATCTCTGTCGGTGGGCGGCAGATGGTCCAGTTGCAACAGCCTCGCCCCGCGGTAACGGCGGAATGGATTCGGCTGGTTTGCCCAGTCCATGGAGCCGGGGGAAAGCGCGTACCGCTGGGGATGGTGCTTCGTGCGCTGGTGGTACGCGATGACGACATCGCCCGGATCGCGATCCGGTCCGCGGCAGCGCTGCCCGTGAACTTCGGCGCTGGTGGAGCCGGCCACTGTATCTGGTTCCAGGTCGGGTGAACGTCCGCATCATGGTACGCACGGGCCGAATGGAGCACACCCCCACGCCACGCCAACATTGACGGCCGCCCCAAACAGCAGGAAGAGCACGATGGTGAGCACGCGGCGCCTCATGTTGCGACCCTCGCCCGCTGAGGGGCCGCGTCCTGGTCCAATACTCAGCCGAACCCATCAAGCAGGGGTCAGGTGTCTTCGCCGGTGACCAGGCGCTCGAGCCTCTCAAGCCGCTCCTCGATGTGCAGCAGCTTCTGGATGATGATGATGTGGGTCTTCTTGGCGTCGATCCCTACGGGGCTGTCTTCGCTGGCGATCAGCTTTTCGATCTCGCCGTAGTCCGATGCGGAAACCTTCGGATCCATGTGGGCAACGATACCAGAGATCATCACCACCTCCTAGAGCTCGCCGATTATTTGTCGAGCGGTTCGTGCAGGCGCACGCGCGTGCCCGGTCGGATATCCGACCCGAATGATCAACTGGCCAACGTGGCGACATGGCCGTAGGGTAGGCGGGGCTACGTTAGCGCCGGAGCGGCCGCGCGAAGCTCAACTCGTGGCCATCGGGGTCGCTGAGGTGGAAGTATCGCTCCCCCCATTCGGCGTTGCGCGGCGCAAACTGCGGCGACAACCCTGCCCCGGTGGCCCGGTTGTAGAACGTGTCGACATCTGACACGTAGAAGATGACGCGGCCCCATGCAGCCAGAGGCGTAGCCGTCGTCTTCGCCGCTAGGTTGAGGTAGTTGCCGCCCACTGCGAAGCTCGTGAAGGACGCCTCAGGTCCGCCGAGCAGGCGGCGAAATCCCAACGCCTCATAGAAGCGCACCGCCCGCACCATGTCAGCGGTGACGAGGGTCACTGCGCTGATCGCCTCGACATCTGTACGGGCTTGCACGAACGGCGCGTCTGCATCGTGGTTAGAAGCGGGCGTCGGCATGCCTCCAGTGTTCCCCGTGGTAACTGACAATGCGGGGGTGCCGCTGGCAGCGTTCTGGCCGCTTGGCCGGCGTGCACCTGGCCCTTCCCGAACATCAATTCTAGCGCGGCCTGCTCAGCCTTCAGGCCCAGCTCTTTCCGTGGGGGACTGAACGAGCTGCAACGCGGTCGCTGCTGTGCCAACCTCCGCCAGTCTGTGCTAACCCGGCGTCCTGAAGAAACGCAGCCTCGGATCGTCCGGATCTATGGGCGGCACGACCGTCACCCGCGTGCGGCTGCTCGGCGTCATGCCGAACTCCACAAGGAACTCGTGCATCTGCCTCATGGCTTTGTTCGCGATGGAAAGATACGGATTCTGGATCAGGTTTCCATCTTTGGTCTTGACGACCAGTCCATGCATCGCAGCTTCTTTCTCGGCCTTGACCCATCGACCGTAGGCTTGGCAGTAGGCCGCCAGAGCAGCCCGGTCAAGCTTGGTGAGCAGACCCAGCCGCTCCAACTCCGGGGCGATCCGATCCCATTCGCTTCTGGCGGTCCTGCTCAAATGGGCCGGGCGCGTTGGACGGACGACCGGCGGTATCGGCTCCAGCGGATCCGTCACCCGGCGGCTGCCGCGGGCGAGCTTGAGCTGGGTTGGCAACGGTTTCGGTCCGCGCTTCATTGTCTATTCAACCCCCGACTTTCGCGCCAGTTATCCCCGCGAAATCACCCATCACAATAGCGCCATGACCGATTTCGGGCGCTGCCCCCCCTGTCGAAATGCGCGCATTTATGTGCGTGGTTAGCGGTACGGTACGCATCGGTCAGGCCACACAACGCAAGACCGCCCTTCCCCTGCCTTTTGATCGTCTCATCCGCGGCTGCCTCAACCGTGATCCGTTCGCGTTGGATTTCCCCTTCCACCGTTAGATCAATCTCGGGCAGGATCACTTCGATGACAGCCCGAGGGGGCTTACCGACCGACACTTCCCATCGAACTGAGACCACGTTGCCGATCGCTTCGCCGTCATCGCCGAAAACCTGTGTGCCGTGGATTGTCCCGTCACTGATGATTTTCATTCCCCGCGTCTCGTTTTCTGCGAGTGATGCATCGCACACAGACCCTGAAGGTTGTCAAAGCTATCGTCCCCGCCGTCGCGCTTAGGAATGATGTGGTCGGCATCCGTTGACGGATCGTGACAGCCGGGCCACTTGCAGAACGGATCGCGCCGCAGGACCATCATCCGCAGCTTGCGCCAGCGCCACCCGTACCCCCGCCTGGCGGCGCTTAGCCGGCCCTCACGTCCGCGCTGCGGTCGCTGCTCTCTCTGCCGCTGCAAGTGCGTCTTCGGTCGATAGGGCATTGTCACCGCCTCCTCCGGTAGCTGTGCCGCCGGTCGAACGGTCTAGCTGGCCCGGGACGAACCACGGCCGCCATCGACACCGCTCTGGGCACAACCCTGAGCGTCGGCACGCCATGGGCGCCGTGCTCTGCTTCCCGGACCGGGATGTATGTATCGCGCTGACTCATCGCGTCGCTGTCTTCACGTCGATGCCACGCCGAAGGATCTCCGCCAGGAGTTCGCCGAAGGCAAGCATTTCGGCCTTCGCCCGTTCGTTGCCTTGATCGTGCTCCAGTTGCGCAGCGGTCTCTTCGTAGCGGCTGAGCAGGTCGGACCGCAGATCGGGATCATCGAATTGAGCGATCACTTTCCTGGCATCGCTTGCCCAGTCCGGCTGAAGCGCTCTGAGGATAACCCGCTTGTGCTCAGCCAGCCGGTGAACGATCGGCTCGGCGGCGCGCGGTCCCTCGACGATAAGCTTGTCGCCCTGGATCTCTACGCTCAGTCCGGCAGCCTCGGCCTCACGGAGGAGGGTCAGAGCGTCCACTGCCCGATCTCCTCATTAGACTGGGTCTGCAAATCATCGTCACGGTCGTCACCATGCGTCACCAAGGGACATTCCTGCCGGTTCAGGATCGTCACGCGATCGTCAGATGCCGTCACGCCATCGTCACCACGATCCGCGTTTTCGTGGTCCTGCGACTGGGTGTGACGATCCGTGACGGCCGTGACGATGTTTTGCGGCAGTCTTCTCATTGAGATCAGCCGCCCCTGCCGAGTACGTGGGTGGAAGTGGATCCCCACCCCAATCGCGCGGAGGCTCGGTGCGAGTCGGCGAAGGGTGTTGCTCAAGCCGTTCGGCCTCTGGGGCCAGTCCTTTGGCGGAGGCTTCATCAGGTCATGGCCAGCCCGTGCCCGAAGGATTTTCATCAGTTCGCTGGCGGTGCCGGTCCAGTCAGCATCCGTCTCAGCGAATGCCCGCACTCCATCGGCCACCGGCGAGCCCTCAAGCGCAAGCTCATGAACGCAAGCGCAGTTGTCGGTGTAGGCGGTAAGGAACAGGCCCGGCCTCCAAGGGCACGCCGGCTCAGCCGCAACCACCCACTGCGCGAAGTCGGCCATCCTTGGGGGACGGTCTAGTTTCACCTTGTCCACCCTCCTCAGGGCCATGCTCACCGCATCCAGCAGCGCGCCGAGAATGCGCGGTCGGGCCTCCTCAAATTCGCGCCAAAGATCCGCCTCAGTCCGCCGCCTGTCATCGGGGATTGCAGGAAGTGTCAGATTGATCGTCCGATCGAGCAGATCCGAGCGAGTCGCCAATTCCCCAATCCCGTTGATGATCACCGGCCGCAGCGCATCGAAGATCGTCTCCTCGTCATTCTCATAGAGGGTGCGAGTCGAGAACCCGCCACCCGTGGAGAGTCGGCATAGCGCGTCGCTCAGCCAAGTCCGAACGTGCGACAAGTTGTCCAGTGCGACGATCAGGCTGTTGTTGGCCGCGATCATCAGATCCCGCGGCTCACGTGGCTCACATCGCAGCGGCGCGGTGTTCGGATCGACGAGTTCGCGGGCGAACCGGCAGGCCGTAGATTTCGCGGAGCCCTGTTCTCCGTTCGGCGCGAGCACAGGCACGGGCTTGCCCGGTCGCAGCGCCCCGATAAGCCATCCGACATAGAGCGCGAAATCTTCGTCATCGGCGACGTTCACGAAAGAGCGCAGCTCACCCAACGATCCGCCCCGCACCGGAAGCGGCAGAGGTTTCATCGCCTTCGCGCGACGGAAGCGCACCAGCGGGTCAGCCACGACCCGCCAACCCGCTGAGGTGATCTCGATCGCCTGCCACTTCTCATCGCACAGGTCCAGCCAGATCGTGCCCTTGACCTGAGCCAGGCGGACAAAGACCTCATGCTCCGGTCCCTGGAAGATCGCCTTGCCCTCGATGACGGTGATCGCATCCTGCAGGGCCCGGCCGCCCGGGGCACGACCCTCCTGCTCGAAGTACAGCCGCGCCAACCAGCGGCGGAACTTCTTGCTGCCGATGCGCCAGGTCTCGGCGTGACCATCGCACACGATCGTCGTGTAGGCATCATCGCCGTGATGAAAAAGATCCGCTGCGGCCCCCAGTTGAACAAGGATCGTTGCTTGAGACGGACCGCGCTTCTCGACTTTGTCGTCGGAGGCGCGGTCATCGTCGATATTGACCTCGATCGCCCCGGCCAGCAGGGTGCTGAGCAGCTCACGGCCTCGTGCCGCGCATTCCTCAGCGTCAGTCGGCTTGACATTGCGCTGATTCACCCACGCCCGAAGATCCTTCGCCTCCGCGGGCGGCAGTGACCAAGAGACTGGCTTCCCCCACCGCTTGGCAAGCCCGCGCGCCACAGCTTCAGCACCCTCTCGGCCAGGCCAGCGCTCTATCCGGTTCTCGACCTTGCGATCGTTCTCGCCAATGACCAGCACCTCGCGCCCCTTCAGGAGTTCAGCCAGATGATCGACGCCACCTCGATTCGATGGCCTGCCGACCGCGGCCAAGCTGAGCGTCAGACACGCCGCCACGTCGGATGCCCCCTCAGGGATCAGCACTGGATCAGCCAACGAATCGAGGTTGGTCGGGACGATGAGTCCGCGCTTGCCGCCTTTCAGAAATCCTTTGGTGCGATCATTGCGCCGCGTGGCAATTCCGATAATGTCGCCGGCTCCACAGCGCTCGGGAAACGTCCATGCCCTGCCGGCCTGTCCAACACCGATTGCCCTGAGCGCATCGGGAGAGACGCCAAGTTCGTTGGCCAGTTCATTGAGCCGATCATCGGTCAGACTCTTAGTGAATTGCGCGGACTTGTCCGACCAGTCTCGCGCTGGCTCCTTCGGTTCCGGCGGTGTTCGTCGAGTGGAGCCGCTGCTCCGCACTCGATCCTCAGTTGGGCGGAAGATGGCCGTACCGTCACTGCACCTCTTGACGACGCGGTATCCCGGCCGTGGCTCGATGATCCGAAAACAGCGAATGGCGCCGTCGGCAGTGCGTTGACACCGATCCGGTTTGCTGCAGATGGCGCAGGGCGAGGTTCTGCTTACATCGTGCCAATTCCTATCTGGTGCCATCCTTAGGACTCCCGCCGCCCGCTGGACCCGCATGACTCCTGCGAACTACCGTTCATATCCCCGCACATTCCAACTCCTTGGACGCACGGGCAACGTCACGCTCTCGCTGTTTTGCGCTACGCGGCTTTGTCGATCTGGTCTTCAGATTCTCTACAGGCTGATCGTCGGCCTCGGCAAGCCGCTGGGCGAACCGGCCGAGCGCTTCGCGGGTTGTGCAGACGCGATGCCCAAGCCGGACGTATTCAAGACGGACGCCGCGAACGCCCCTGCGGCACCAGCGCCAGATTGTCGAACTGCACGGCCTCTTACCGTCGATTGGCGGCAGTGCCTTCGTCGCATCAGTCAGGCTAAGTAGTTCTTCACAAGCTAGATCAATCGCCATCGTGGATCACTCCGCAAGGTTTCACATCACCTGCGAAGGATCGCACATATTGCATAGGACAGTGGCTGGACTGTCCTCAGTTTTTTTCTTGGAGCCGTGCTCGTTGAATCGTCTTGGGATTTACACCGAAGTGACCCGCAACCGCACAGTCAATGCCACTGACGGACAAGTGCGGCTCCTCCTGCTGTATCTTCTCCCACATCTCAACATACTGTCTGTAGCGCCGTTTTTTTTGTTTGGGCGACCCATGCACGGCCTCATGTCCGGCTCTGGCGCCTGCGAGTACCTTGGCGCCGCGTGCAGCGTGCGGCTCCCAGGGCCTAATGCCGATCCGCTCCACCACCAGGCCGAGCTGAAACGCCTCGAACGCGGTCACGGCATCATCGCCTTGCTCGATGCAGTGGCGTACTGCCTTGCACAGTCCCAATGCCTGACGCGCGTCCTCCGCGATGAGCTTGGGTGAATCGCCAGTGTCGATGATGCTCTGCGCGGCCTGCTCGACACGTGAAAGCCACTCGCGTCGAATGCGGTTGTGACGGTCAGCGTATTCCCGCATGAACGTCTCCATGTCCCGGGGATCCCGCACTGGTTGCATGGTCGATCGGACATAGATACCCGAGCAAACCTCCGACCGCACGATGGGCGATTGTGGCTTGCCCCGTCGGGGAGTTCTCTCGTTCGCCTTGCTCATCGGATGCCTCACTCTCTGGGCCGGCCGGCGGATGCGTGGGGAGTGAGGATCACCCAGCGCATCGCGCCGTCCGCTCGCCGGGTGCTACCCGGCTACCCGTCGCTCACTCTACCCGATCTCCCGCCGCACGTTCACCAGCGCCACGATGGCCGGGCGGAATCGGGTAAACTGTAAGAGGATACGGACAGCCACCTCGGCTACGGATGGCCCTGTACAGAAAGTGTCGTCCAATGGGCAACCAACGACAGGCAATTTCCGTGCTGTTCGGCATCGCTGCTGTAGCGGTCCTGACAACCAAGTCCTCCGCCGCCATCATCAACGTGCCGGGGGATCAGCCGACCATCCAGGCGGGCATCGACGCCGCGGTGAATGGCGATGAGGTCGTTGTCGCGCCGGGAACGTACAACGAAATTATCGTCTTCAATGGCAAGGCGATCACGGTTCGCAGTTCAGACGGCCCGGACATAACCGTCATCGACGCGACTGGCTTGTTCGACAGCGTCGTCAAGTGCAATAGTGGCGAAGGGCCGAAGACCATCCTTGACGGATTCACGATCACTGGGGGATTCGGCCAAGACGGCAACACTGGCGGCGGGATGCTCAACACCTTCAGCAGCCCGACGGTACAGAACTGTACGTTCGCAATGAATTCCGCAAATAGAGGCGGTGGCATGTACAATGATGCGGCCAGCCCGACGATAAAGAATTGCAACTTCATTGACAACAACGGAAACGAGGGGGGGGGAATGTACAATAGTGGGAACGCCGCACCCATCGTAACCGACTGCACGTTCACGGGGAACACGGCTGTTGATTTCGGCGGCGGGATGTTCAACCTCGGCGGCAGCCCGCTGGTGACCAACTGCATCTTCGAGGCGAACACTGCTACACTTCGCGGTGGTGCCATCTTTGATCAGAATAGCAGCCCACTGATCACGAACTCTCTGTTCGTCGGGAACTCAGTGTCGCTCATAAACGGCTCTGGCGGCGCGATATTCAACATCGGGCCTGAATGCAATCCAGTCGCCCTCAACTGCACGTTTGCCAGCAATACGGCTGCGATTGGCGGGGCTATGGTCAGCGTGAACTTCAGCTTCCCGGTTGTCACGAACTGCATACTGTGGGGTAACACGCTGCTCCAGATTTTCGACGATTTCGCTCTTACTACTGTGTTCTATAGCGACATCGAAGGAGGGTGGATCGGGTTGGGATCAAACAACATCGACGCCGATCCACTGTTCGTCGATGCGGACGGAGGCGATTTCCGGCTGATGATGGATTCGCCGTGTATCGATGCCGGTAGCAACTCGTCTGTGCCCGAGAGTATCACGGAAGACCTCGACGGCAACCCGCGATTCATTGAGGACCCCAACACGCCGGACACCGGCTGCGGAGAATGCCCGATCGTGGACATGGGCGCATTCGAGTTCCAAGAGGGGTTGGCCGATTGTCCTTCCTCCGCAGACATCACCGGGCCGGGCGGCGTACCTGACGGATGCGTTGACGCCTTTGACCTCGGGGCCATGCTCGGCGCGTGGTGTTCCGTCGTGAACGACCCGAACCCGCCAAGTCCGCCGTGCGAGAACTGCACGCCCGCGAATCTCGACGTTGCGGATATCTCCGGTGTTGCCAATGTGCCCGACGGTTGCGTCGATGCGTTCGACTTGGCGAAGCTGCTGGCCGAGTGGTGCTCGGTCGCCGGCGGCAACCCCTGCGGCACATGCTTCCCTCCGCCATAAGCGACGGGCCGCCCGCCCGACTTCGACAACGACGCCACCGTCGGCCGTCAATCTCGACGAGGAATCGGCCTCATGCATCTATTCCAAGTAAGGGGTATACGATTTGGGCTTGGAGTTCGTTGGGGGAGAGTTATACTGGTATGCGAATGGCTGGGCGATCAACCGCTGACGAAGCCATATGGGGAATGTCGGTTCAAGCCCAGGAGACAACCATGCGACATCTCATGCCACTTCTTGCCGCGGCAGCACAGTCATGAAAGACGCTTCATCCCACTCGGACTCGACGACAAAACTCAAAGACTCGATGAACGAGTTCCTTCGTTGCTTGCGAGGTAACCGACTATCGGAAGTTGGTGGAGAGTGTAAACTGAGGTTGGAGACGCGGTACCAGGATGCAATGTAATCAGTGCACGAATGAGGTTGCTCGACACTTGGTCATGTGTCCCCGTTGCGAGGCGTTTCTTGGTTATCCGAATGTTCGAGCGGCGCAGGAACCTGCTGAGACAAAGGAATTGGATCAACGATACCGTGTGGCCCACAACGATGTCAGAACGCGGTCTTGCGAGACTCTCCTCGATCAATTTGAAGACGCCGTGCGTCAGAGCAAAGCCGTAATCTGTCGCCGCTGGGGGGTTCTTACGAAAGTATCGGAACACAGCGACGACCTTTTCAAGACGTACTATCACCAACTCGCCGATAAGGATCGATTGCCCCAAGACAGCTATTTTGACCGTGCTCGGTTGGCCATCGACGGCACTTTTTTCCCGTACTATTACGAGCACACCAACTTCGCGGCTCTATCTTTGAATGGCACAGGTCCGACCAGCTACGGCGAATGTTCATTTGTCTTTCGTGAAGATTCGATAAG
This sequence comes from Planctomycetota bacterium, assembly GCA_022568135.1. Classification (GTDB taxonomy): domain Bacteria; phylum Planctomycetota; class Phycisphaerae; order Phycisphaerales; family SM1A02; genus JADFFQ01. Next base: position 145,945 of record JADFFQ010000001.1, read on the forward strand.
TCACCGAACAACGGTGTTTGAGGAAAACACAGTCGTGTTCTGCGAGAAGCACCCAATCCAGCTTGGCAAAGAACCGCCGGCAGGATACCGCACAGTTTGGGAAGACCGTCATCGGTTGGCGGCGGCGAAATTGCACACTGAATTTGACGATCAAACCGAACCTGACAGTTTTCCAGGGATACTTCTTAAACAAAAGGGGGGTACGGATACCGACGAATTCATAGAGGCGCATATTTACGGTAAACTGGATCTGACAGCAGTGGAACGCTTCATCGCACCAAAGCCGAAGCGAAGGGAAGATCAAGTACTGGCCCAACGATTGAAGCGGAAACTTCGCGAGGCGGGAGCCAAGATCGAGAACCTATGAGAGCCATCCTATCGGGACAAGCTGGACTCGCGTTGCTGGGTGACGGCGATGCCGTGTGGGCCGTGTCAGTCGAAGCGCCCGAAGAGCGCACTCCGTGCAATTGGAGAGACGCGCCCTATCTGCTCGCGGGTGTGGACGACGTCGTGGAATTGCCGGATGTCTCGCAAGAGAAAGCACTCGACGAGTTGGAACAAGCCTGGCGACGGGACCGTGCCCTGCGACTCATGCTGATTCTGCTCGACCGCGAGGAAGACACAGACACTCGTACGATGGCTGCCGAGTGTGTCGACGAACATTTTGCTTCCGACAACATCCGCCAATACGCGGCCAACCGTTTTTACTCCGCGCCCCTTCCGTCGTCAGCCGAACTCGGCCGCGCGAAACAACTCGCAGGTGAATCAAATGCGCACAGAGTCGTAGCATTCCTTGCGAAGCTCAATGCGGATCAGGCAGTTATCGCGCGCACGCGTAGAGCGTGGGATGAGATCGATCCAGACACTTTTGAATCGGATGAAGAGAAAGCACGCTTCGAAGCTGTCGCTATCGACGCCGGGTCATTCTGCAGGCTGGCCGAGGCGCTAGACGCTGCCATCGTTGAGCAAGCTTGGATGGAGTTCCTTCGCGACGCGCGAATCAAGAGGTTGCCGAGGCATCGGAACGTGATAACTGCGTGGACAAATCCTCTGCGCCCGTCACCGAGAGAAAGTCAAGGCGACGGCGAATCCGGGACGCCGCGTCTTGCAAAGGATGACCGCCAGGGCGGCCAAGTGTTACGTCGCCGATCAAAGCCCGCAAGAGAACCGACGGGCCACCAGCAATGGACGCGCGTTCAAAAGGAAGTCGCCACGATCCTGGCCGACATTGACAAGGGCCGGGAGACGCAGGCGTTGAGATTCACACAGGAGTTGGTTGAGAGACAAAAGTCAGAAGACAACGAAGAGTTTGCGGTCAAGACGCTCTGTAATCTTGCGAAGCAAATGAAAGATCGCAAGTTGCATCAATTGCAGTTGCAATTCGCACAGTGGGCGACAGATGAGTTTTCGTGGGACGCGCAGGCCCGGGATCAACTAGCAGATGCATACTTGTGTTTGGGTCGGTTGCACGAGGCGCTGGCCCAGTACAAAGAGACGATCCAGCGATTCCCCAACGACTCAGTTCCTTGCAACGGTCGCAGCGAGGTGTTGCGTGAGTTAGGTCGGTTGGACGAGGCGCTGGCCCAGTACAAAGAGACGATCCAGCGATTCCCCAACAACTCAGTTCCTTGCAACGGTCGCAGCGAGGTGTTGCGTGATTTAGGTCGGTTGGACGAGGCGCTGGCCCAGTACAAAGAGACGATCCAGCGATTCCCGAACGACGCAGTCGCGTACTGCGGTTGGTGCGAGGTGTTGCGTGATTTAGGTCGGTTGGACGAGGCGCTGGCCCAGTACAAAGAGACGATCCAGCGATTCCCCAACGACTCAGTCCCTTGCAACGGTCGCGGCGAGGTGCTGCGTGATTTAGGTCGGTTGGATGAGGCGCTGGCCCAGTACGAAGCGACGATCCAGCGATTCCCCAACAACTCATTCGCGTACTGCGGTCGCGGCGAGGTGCTGCGTGAGTTAGGTCGGTTGGACGAGGCGCTGGCCCAGTACGAAGAGGCGATAGCGAGGCTTCCGACAGACCGCTTTGCGCCAACTGCCAAGGCGCATGTGTTGATCGAAATGAAACGTTATGACCAAGCCTTGTCGCTGCTGTCGGAAGATCCGCCACGCTCGCTTGGCGATTGGATCGCTTTTCATGTACGGGGAATGGCTCACCTACGTCGAGGCAATTACGAGACAGCCATCGAGTTATTCCGGCAGGGCGTTCGAGACTGTCCGTTCTCCGCTTCCGCCCCGTTCTTTCGAACTGCTTTGGCCGTCGCTCAACTTGGCCAAAGAAAGTATGCGGATGCCGTGACCACTCTGGAGAATCAACCGGGTGAAGTAGCGGATGTTCTGCGCCTGCACGCGGAAGGTGAGCAGGGACACGCCGAAGAAGCACGCGCCGCGAACGAGCGCTTGCTTCGCTCTCAAAGACCGCGTGTCATCGGACTTCGTGACGACCTTGGAGCAGCTTTCCTCCGGGACGAATCGACGGTATCCCGAACCGTGGAATGGTACCGCGGTATTCACGAGCGGGAGTGTGAACTTGTCGCCATCCGAATCGCGGCCTAACGACAATCCATCGCAGAACTGACCCGTAGGTGGCGAAAACATCATCCAGGCGTTTGTTGGGTGTTGGATGATCGTGTGCGACACTTATTCGTGGCGGCTATCGGTTACCCGTGAATGCTACCGCGCTTTCACGCGGCACAACTGGACGATCGCCGCCCGGATCGGCTCGTCCAGGCCCGCCGGCGGATGCGTGGGGAGTGAGGCTCACCCAGCGCATCGCGCCGTCCGCTCGCCGGGTGCTACCCGGCTACCCGTCGCCATTGTATCAGCCGACTTTCGCCGCGATCTCCAGTGCCTTGGCGTGGTTGACCTCGGCGTACAGTTGCGTCACGTCCGCCCGGGCGTGGCCGAGGAGAAGCTGCGCGGCCTCGACGCCAAACTCCCGGCGGATGTTCGTCCCCGCGCTGTGCCTCAGCCGGTGAGGAGACCACTGGGGCACGTCTGCGGCCACACACGCCCGCTGTAACGCACGCCTGTAGCTGCCGGTGGTGTAGTGCTCGCCGGCCCGACGCCGGGGACTATCCCGCCGATTGCTGCCGTGGACGTTCCCATAGCTCATCGGCGTCTTGCGGGCGGCATGGAGCGCAGCCCGGCGCTCGGCTTCGGCATCCTGCGGCGAGAACAGGTAGGTATCGACAGCCCGACCGGCCATGAATGGCCTGACCACCGCTTGGGCTTTCGGTCCGAGGTAGATCGTGCGGGTGTGCCCGTGGTGTGCAGTCTTGTGATCCGCCGGCGAGTACGTCCAGATATGTCCATGGGTATCGAGGTCGATGCTCCGCATGACGACCAACTCGCCTGAGCGGGCCGCAGTCAGCAGTTGCAATTGAATGAGCGCCCAGGCTTGACGAGACAGATACCGCCGCACCGCCTTCACGTGCGCGTCGGGCACGGGTTTCACCGACTCGGACTCGCGGGCTTCACTTCGGCCACGCTTGAGTCCGGCGACGGCCTGCAAGCCATGATAAACAGACGGTTCTATCAGCCCCTCGGCTACCGCCCACTTGAACATCAACTTGACCCGTCCGATGTGTCGGTTGATGTAGGTGCGGCAACCGCCTTGGTCGATCATCTGCTGCCGCACGGTCTTGAGCGCCCTGGGGCCGAAGTGGGCTGCCGTTGTGCTTCCGTACAACGCTTTGAGTGATCGCAGGGCGAGCCGGACGTTGTCAATCTCACTGGTGGGCGTGCCGTTGGGTCTGCGGTAGTACGCCTTGGCGTGCTGCCAGAAGCGGGCGCACAACTCGACAATGGTGATATCGGATGGATCGACGGGCAATTGCCGACCGTTGGCGATCCACTCGGCCATGAGCCGGTGGTACGCCTGCTGAGTCTCCGGCCGGTCGAAACGGCCCAGATAGTGTCTCCGGCCGGCCAGCTCAACGAAGCCTTGGCCGCTGGCCTTGTGGTGCCTGAAAGAGGGGATGCGTTTCGGTTGCTTCGCGGTCACGGTACGGCCTCCCATGATGCGAACCGGGTAGTACTACCCGATTCTCGCCTTGGGTCACGGCCGCTCCGCGAACGTCGCGGGTATCCGCAGGTGGCGGATTCAGCACAAGTTACGTCGAATAGCGGGGGTGGGATTCGAACCCACGACCTCCGGGTTATGAGCCCGACGAGCTACCAGACTGCTCTACCCCGCAGTTGCGAGGCTGACTATACCTGGGGCCGTCGGATGATTCAACCGCTTGACATGTTCAATGCGGCGATGGGGTACCGCGACCCGCAGCCATTCGCAGCAAATGCCTGAGCCGGCGGCTATGGCTATGGCGGGGTTCCACCTGGAGCCGTCCATGCTTGGGTCATTCGTGATCCAGTCGGCGGAACGATGCATCGGCGCCTCTGACCCGGCTTGTCGAGTCAGATCGCGCGGCGCTCCCGATGGATGGTGGAGATGCGAGTCAGCATCTGGGCCACGTCCTCGTCGATATCAAGGAACGCAAACCCGATCTCGAATCTTCGGAAGCCGAGCTTTTGGACCCAGGCAACCCTTGTTCGAATGGACAGAACAACGTCATAACCCTCCAGGTGAACTCGGAGTTCTCCCTGGTAGGGTCGCTTGCACAGCACTCGCATTCCACCGCTTGACAAATCGAGCACCGGGCCCAGACCGCAATGAAACGACTCCTGCGGCAAGCGCCCCGGGACCCGTCGGCCCTCCCTACGGCCGATAAACCGCGTCAAGTTTGTTTGAGGATTGAACTGCATGACACCCAGATCGTGAAAAGAGTGGCTCAGGATGAGAAGCCTTTCCGGCATGAGTGGTTTCTGAAGGGTTTATGCGAGTTGATCGCCTTTGGCACGGGCAACTTCGCCGGCGTTCAATTGCTTCGTCCGATATGGTCGATAAGCGTGCCATGATGCGGTCTCGCGGCCCGAACCTCCGCCTCGATCCCGGCTGGCTGTTCATCTTGGCCGGCCTGACGGCGTGTGCGGCGGGGATCCTGGTCCCCGCCCAGCAAGACCTCGGGGCGTTGCGGGGGCAGCTTGCACAGCTGGGCGACCATGAAACGATCAGCGATGCTCAGCTCAGCGCCCATGCGGAGTTCCTTCGGCAATTGCATCACGGCGATCCTACGTTGATACGCCGGCTGGCCGCGGCGCAGCTGAACCTGATGCCTCAGGGTAAGACACCCGTTCTCCTTGCGCCGTCACGCACGGCGAACGTCACCGATTGGATCGACGCGACCGTCCAACCTAAAGCACAACAACCTGAGCCCCGATCGGATTCGCTTCTGACTCGCATGACCAACGGGCCATACCGCCTATGGATCTTCGCGAATGGTGTGTTGTGCGTGTTCGTTGGACTTCTTCTCAACCCCGGCCCGTCGCCTAACAAGCAGTTGCGCTCGCTCATTGTTTCAAGGTGGCGCGTGGAGGGCGCCGGCCGGGACGGTGACGCTTTGGCGGCTGAGTCCGTTGCGACCTTCGGTGATGATTCGCCGCAACAGGCTGGCAACGAGACTTGTTAGGGCGCCACCGGACAATCATCACCAAGAGCCCGCACTGGCGCCGATTCGACCGGCTCGCGGGAAGAGGGCGGTGGCTGTAGGATTTGCGCGGTATCCGGCACTGTGTGGGCCGATTCGCCCGCCGCATACCAAGCCCCCTGGGTCAGTGATGGCGCGTAATCCGAACGACATACCGGACTCGACGCTGAGGCTGTTGCTGGCGCGCGGCATCGGCCCACGAACCATGCGGAAGCTCGAGAACCGCTTCGAGACTCACGAGAAAGCGATCTCGGTCACCATTGAGGAGCTTGCGGAGGTCGGCGGCCTCAATACGAAGGCTGCAACGCTCATTCACCAGGCGGTGGAGCAGGTCGACCCAGATTTCGAACGGCTCGTCATGGCCGAAGCCGGGGCGCAACTGATTCTGCGCGGCGATGACGACTATCCGGCGCTGCTTGGGGCGATACCCGATCCACCCGCAGCGCTATGGATTCGCGGCCGGCTGACGCAGGCTGATCGGCTAGCCATCGCGATGGTTGGGTCACGCACGTGCACCATATACGGACGGGAACAGGCGGGACGGCTTGCATCACTGCTTGCGCAATGCGGATTGACGATCGTCTCCGGCGGAGCGGTTGGCATCGACGGCGAAGCGCATCGCGGCGCATTGCGAGTCGGCGGTCGAACCATCGTCGTGCTGGGCTGCGGTCTCGGCCGATGTTACCCACCCCAGCACGAGGGTTTGTTTGACCGCGTCGTGGAAAGTGGGGGAGCGATCCTGAGTGAATATCCCATGGCCAGTGATCCCAAAGCCGAGCATTTTCCCCCTCGAAATCGAATCATCTCCGGCTTGAGCCTGGGTGTGGTGGTGATTGAAGCGGCCAAGCGCAGCGGCGCGCTGATCACGGCTCGCCTGGCCGCCGAAGATCATGGCCGAGAAGTCATGGCGCTGCCCGGGCGGGTCGATTCGCCTGCATCGGCTGGATGCCTGGATGCGATCCGCGATGGCTGGGCGGCGCTGGTGACGAATCATACCGACATCTTGAATCAACTTGACGCATCAAGCCACCTGGTTCGCGGCGCGCTGGAGGTGGCCGGCCACCCTGATGCGACCAAGGCGTCAACCCTCTTTGACACGGCGCTTACCGACGGCCAGAAGGCGATCGTCGAGGCGCTGGGCGAGGCCAATGAGCCGCTCGGGGCTGATCAAATCGCGGCCCGAACCGAGCTTCCACTGAGCCAGATCCTGGCCGATCTCACCCTGCTGCAGATCCGCGGACGACTCAACAAGGATCACCTCGGTGTTCGGCTGAGGCGGTGAAAGAACGTAGCTCACTTCACGTCGACCCGAGCGCCAGCGAGGGCACCACATGATAATCGAGGCTCAGTACCTCCGCACGACGCCGATGACCGCGCCCTGAATCTTGCATTCCTTGACGATGATGGGCTCGAACTGGGGGTTGCCCGGCTGTAATCGGATCCGGTCGCGCTCTTTGTAGAACGTCTTGAGCGTGGTCTCGCCGTTGGGCAGCAGCGCCACGACGCGCTCGCCGTTGCGGGCGGTGTCCCGGCGTTCGACAATCACATAGTCGCCGTCAAGAATCCCTTCGTCCTTCATGGAGTCGCCGTCAACCTGTAAAGCGAACGTCCCGGCCTGTTGACCGAGGCGTGGACCGAAGATGTCCTGGAGATCGAGCTGATCGGTCTGAGGGAACTTCTCGATCGGGTAGCCGGCTGCAATCTTTCCAACCAGCGGGAACTGCAGCGGATGCGACTCATCCGGGACGATCGCATCGTCACAGATGGATAAAGAGCGAGCCTTGTTCGCCTCGCGACGCAGCGCACCCTTCTTTATAAGCGCTTCGATGTGCTCGAAGACGGTAACCTTGCTGACGCTGAGTTCGTCTGCAAGTTCCTGCATCGTCGGCGAATAGCCGCGAGCGATGCGATGGTCTCGGATCAGTTGCAGAATCTTGAGTTGCTTCGGTGTGAGGTTCATCTCGGTCCTCCTGACGACCTGCCTGGTTGATGGAATTGACACGAGTGAATATGGAGGTGGTGGCAGCGCCGCATAGCCCAAACGCCACGCGCTGCGAGCCAAGGGCCGCAAGAATGTTGCTCATCCGGTCGAGAATCAGCAGTTGCCCGCCAAGCCAGGCGTGTGCGGCATTTCTGAGGATACCGCAGTCCGCCGAAGGGGCACGTTGGGGGGTGGGGAGCCTCAGCGCGGCGTCGTACTTCGCTTGGGCTTGGCGGCTGATCTGCACGCGATCGATGCCGAGCATCCGGTCAAACCATGTGGTCGGTCCGACCGTGGCATGCTGGGGAGTCAGCGCCGGGTTCGGGAGGGGCCTGCGGTAGTCGAATGATCGGCCGCCGCCCAGGCCCGCGCTGAAGCCAGGTGGATTGCCCGTCGCTTGGGGCCCCGACCCATCGGTCCTCAGAGCCAGCAGCCTCGATCCCCGGGGCAGGTATCGGACGGTGTAACTGCCTCCGGGCCCGATCTGTAATAAAGGAACCGCCATATGGGTCTTCCCGACGCGGGCACCAATCGTCTGCACCCCGAGGTCCGGCTGGTGGGCGACGCGGCGCCGCCGGTGAATGTTCCCCAGAAACCCCAGACCTATTCGTGCATGTTCGGCATACGTTACCCCAACATCGACCGTAAGGCAAGCTGCTCGCCTACTTTTTGCGAAGTCTCCAATCTGGACCGGGCAGGCGAATCCCGGTGACGGATAGCTACCGGCCGGCGGATCGGTCGGCACAATGTGGACCCTCGCGTCGCGCAGGATCGTTCAGCGTCCGCCCCAACGCCGGTTGATCACGCCAACGACCGCTTCGCCCCAACCCGCTAGGCTGGGCTTATGAGCAGTCGATCTCTTGGGGTGTCGCAGGCACGACCGCAGCCACTCGAGGAGAACCTGATCTCGCACTGGTTGCTTGACCGCTCGATCGCCTTTCTCAACCACGGCTCCTACGGGGCCACGCCGAAGGTGGTCCTGGAGGCCCAGACCGCATCGCGTACGCGTATTGAGGCCAGACCCGTCGAACAGCTCGAGCGGCGCCGCGACGAGATGCTGGGTGGGGCAAAGCAGGCGGTGGCACAGTTCATCAACGCCGAGCCGAAGGATTTCGGGTTCGTCACCAATGCGACCGGCGGGGTCAATGCCGTATTGCGGTCGTTGCAGTTTGGCCCTGGCGATGAGCTGGTGACCACCAGCCATGTATACAACGCCATTCGCCAGGCCATGCGTCACGCAGCCGATCGATCCGGGGCGACGGTGATCGAGGTCAAGATCCCGCTGCCCATTGCTTCGCCGGAGGTCGTGGTAGACGGGATTACCGCCGCCTTGACCGGCCGGACGCGCCTTGTTGTGATCGACCACATCACCTCGCCGACGGCAATACTGTTCCCGGTCGAGACGATCCTCGAGGCGTGCGCGGCGCGTGGCATTGATGTGCTCGTTGACGGCGCTCACGCTCCGGGCATGGTCGATCTGAACGTTGGGCAACTCAATGCGAGTTACTACACCGCCAACCTGCACAAATGGGTCTGCGCACCGAAGGGATCTGCGTTTCTCTGGGTCAGGCCTGACAAACAAAGCGGCATCCACCCCAACACCATCAGCCACTTTCTCGGCGAAGGTCTCGCCAAGGAGTTCGGCTGGCAGGGCACCCGCGACATCACGGCCTGGTTATGCGCCAAGGACGCCATCGATTTCATGGCCGGCTTTGGTTGGGACCAGGTCCGGCGGCACAATCATGAGCTGGCCACTTGGGTGCAGGCCTTGCTCAGCCGGCAGTGGGGCGTCGAACCAAGCAGCCCCCTGGATGGATCGATGCTCGGCTCGATGGTCACCCTACCACTGCCGGATGACACCCGGCGGCACAAATCAGCCGCAGCCTTCCAGGCTAAGCTGTTTGACCGCTTTCACATCGAGGTTCCGATCATCGAGTGGGACGATCGATGGTGGGTCCGAGCCTCGTGCCAGGTGTATAACACGGCCGATCAATACGAACGCCTCGGCGAGGCGATCCTGGAGATAGCCACCTATCCGGATCGTTCACCACTGAGACACAGAGGACACAGAGGCAGAAAGAGGCACACAGACACCGAGACACAAAAGGATCACGCCAGCAACGATCTGACCCCCTGATAAACTTTGCTGCTCAATTCTCATCTCGTCACCAGTCACTTGCTCCTCTGTGCTCTCTGTGCCTCTGTGGTGAAGAATGATCCGGGCTTAGGGCTTTGGCAGTCGCTGTGAGAAAGGACAACGACAATGAACCCGATTGGTCAGTTTATTGATGCCTGGAACGACCCGGCGATGCGGCACGCGATGGTCAATCATTTCCCGATCGTATTGTCGATCATCGGGATTCCCTTCGCTGTGCTCGCCGCGCTCATCGGAAGACACGCCAAGGCGATGCGCTGGATGGCCCTTGCGTTCTACGTCGCGCTGATGGCGAGCGCATTCGTGACGAAGGACAGCGGCGATGAGGCCCACGATGCCATCCGCGGGTCGTTGTCAGACGAAGCGCACGAGGTTCTCCAAGAGCATGAGGAGCTCGGCGAAAAGGTCTGGTGGTTCGCAGGCGCGGTGACTCTACTGCTGGGTGTCAGCTTCGTCCGCACTCCGAAGGTGCGCGTCCCTTCGGCATGGGTGGCGGTGGCGGGGAGTCTGTTTCTGGCCGGCTGGGTCGCCAACGCCGCCGATCATGGCGGGCGGCTGGTCTATGAATACGGCGCTGGAACGCCGGACGACATTGCCCAGCTCTTTGCCTCGGCGGATTCGCCGGCCGACGCGACCGAAGACGCGCGCGTGGCGTTCTTTCGGAACCAGGTCCGCCCCATCCTGGCCACCCACTGCTTGAGGTGTCATAACCCGACACGGGCCAAGCGTTCGGGAGGGCTTGACCAGTCCACGATCGCCGGCCTGCTGCAAGGCGGCCGATCCGGTCCGGCTCTGGTTCCCGGAAGGCCTGACGAGAGCCTGCTGATTCTGGCCGTGCGGCACGACGACCCCGATCTGCAAATGCCGCTGGGGGAGGGCAAGCTGTCCGACGAGGCGATTGCGGCGCTGGAGCGCTGGATCGCCGACGGCGCCGTTTGGGAGCCGTTTGAGTTCGCACGTTCGAGGAATCCCGTACCCGAGTGAATGTACGCGGCCCGGCCCGGTCAGGGAGTGTCCGCCGGGGGCGGCGCCGGGTCGCCTTGGCTGCTCAAGACGGCAGCTTGGGCTTGGCGAGCCTGCTGGTTCTTGAACGGCACGTACTCGCTGTTGTACCACTGCCACCATTGCCGGATGTCGTAAGCGAGATACTTGGTGGACTGGCCCCAGTCGTTGGTGGTCATCGCCACGAGTGAGCGATGCACATCCGTGCGGTAATTCACCACCACCGCGTCCATGACCCGCATGATTACCCCTTCGGAAACCACGCCTGGGATCGGCACAAAGACCGCGACATTATTGTCGATGACGGCCTCAACCCGGGCCACGAAGACGCGTTGGGTTGCGATGGCGATCCACGCCAGATCACCCTTCTTCTCCACCTCGTCGACCGTGATCTGGGCAAATATCAGCAGTGGAATCGTCTGCAGCGCATTGAGTCCGCCGGCCAGAACCCCTGCGTTGTTCGCGACACGATGCTTGGGACTACGCAGGGCCGTATCGAGCACCCCCAGCACGGACGCGGAGACCGGCGAAGTCATGCGCTGTGCAGCCTGGTAGCGGATCTGGGGATATCGATCGTATACGGCTATCCAGGCCAGGGCCGCTTGGCCCGGCTCGCCTTGGGCTGTGAAATGGTCGAGCATAGCCAGCCGGACATCGTCACCTTCCCGTACCAGAACCTCGATCATGGGCATGAACGCGGCCGGGTCGATGAACTCCTTCAGCTGGGCGATTCCGCGAGCCCGCAACTCCTGGGCCTTCATGTGACCCAGGTACTTGTGCCGGATGAGGCGCAGCTGCTTGGCGTATTGGCGTACCTTGGCGCGGTGGGCCAGCTCGGCGTCCGTCGGGCCGTCTAACATCTCCACGATTGGGGGGATCGCCCCCTGATCCGGCAAAGGCGTGAGCAGCCCGTACCGCGGATCGCTCTGATCGCTCGGCTGCGGCGTCTGAGCCCACGTAACCGAAGCAATCGCCAGGGGAAAGCCAACAACCACCGCAAGATCGCGTATTTGCAACATCGTCGCTCCTCTCGGTGGACGTTGCGACATTCTAGCAACGATCGCCGGGCCCAGCGGGGCGACTGCCTGGGCAGACTACGAGTTGGGCGTCGTCAACAGGGCGACAATGTATTGCAACTTGCCCAGGTCGCTGCGGGCGGCGGCGGCAGCGCTTCGGCTCCGAAACCGACCGAATTGCACCAGATACAGCGTTTGCCCACGCTGGTCACGGCTGGGCACAATCCGCGCCGCACTCAGCCCGTAGTGCATGGCGACCCTAGACACATCGCCCGCTACACGTTCCGCATGCCGGCGATGCCGAAACGCCCCGGCTTGCAGCGTAAAGAGGATGGGGCGACTGGCGGCATCGGTCGCGTCAATCCCAGCGTCACCGCCGGCGACCTTGAACCATCGGTCTGCCGAAGCCTCATCGCCGGCCTGTTGGTAGGCCATGGCGGCGTGGTAGGCCGCCAGCCGGGCATCCACTCCAACCAGGATCCCTGCGGCCTCTTTCAAGCGCCCCGCCGCCTCGTGCGGGCGGTGCTGGTCCATCAGCACCAGGCCGAGGGCTGCCTTGGCCTTGCCGACCGTCAGGCGGTGTGATGATCGCGCGGCCGTCGTCAGCCACTGCTCGGCTTGCCCAAGATCGCCCAGTTGATACGCGCACAGCCCGGCCAGGTACGCGGCATCGCCGCCCCGGGGGCCCCTCAAAGAACGCTGCACCCGCACCGCCCGCTTCTGGGCCATCGCATAGCGCTTGGCCTGATAGTCGCCCACCGCCTGGTCAAGCTCCGCGGCCCGTGGTGTTGACTTGCACCCGGCTTGAACGATCGCCATGGCCACACAGATCACCACCCGGACGCCGATGCGGATCGTCGCTCGATCGGAGTCTGCATGGTGCGATTGGCGAGTCACGCTGGGGAACGTATCGTACCGACACCGCCAACCTCGCCACTTTGTTTGGGCGCCCCACGACAGATGCGCATCGTCAAGCCGATCATCCGCCGATTGCTGCTGGCCCCACGGCGTGAGGTCGTGGTGGATGACAGTCGCGAGTGGAGGGCCTACCAGCTCTATTTCGGTGCCTTGCACCTTGCCAAGGCCATCCAGCGCACCAGCAACGCCCAACACATTGGCCTGATGCTGCCCACGTCGGCCCTGTTTCCCATGGCCATGCTCGGCACGTGGATGCTGGGACGGACCATCGTGCCGCTGAACTACCTGCTCAAATCGCAGGATCTGGAATATGTCATCGCCGACGCCGACCTCGACACCGTCGTCACCGTCACGCCGATGATTGACTACGTCGGCAGCCTGCCGGCGGGCATCAACCAGATCCGGCTCGATCAGATGAGCTTCAAGGGCCTGCCGCCCATGCGGCGATGCCGCCGGCGGCCCGACGATCACCTCGCGGCTCTGTTGTACACCTCCGGGACCTCCGGGAAACCCAAGGGGGTGATGCTCACGGTGGGGAATCTGGCCGCGAATGTCCGCCAATGTGTCCAATGGGTCGGCTTCACGCGATCCGACAGTCTGCTGGGCGTTCTGCCGCAGTTCCACAGCTTCGGCCTCACCGTCCTGACGCTGCTGCCGTTCACTGTCGGGTGCAAAGTCATCTATACCGCCCGATTCCTGCCCCGAAAGATCCTCACGCTTCTTCGCACCCACCGGCCGACCGCAATGATCGGCATCCCCTCCATGTACAACGCTCTGCTGCAATCCAAGAGCGCGACCGCCGACGACTTCTCCTCGCTTCGATACATCGTCTCCGGCGGCGAGCCATTGCCCCGGTCGGTGTTCGACGGATTCGCCCAACGGTTCAATGTCGCGATCAAGGAAGGCTACGGCCTGACCGAGACCGGTCCGGTGACCAACTGGTGTCGGCCCCAGGACGACAAGACCGGGTCGGTCGGCATGGCCCTGCCTGACGTACAGCAGAAGATCGTCGCGCCGGACGGGACTCGCCTCGGCGTGGACGAAGATGGCGAAGTCTGCGTCCGCGGCCCCAACATCATGCCCGGGTACTTCAAGCTGCCCCAGCAGACCGCCGAGGTCTTCGACGACGAGGGCTATTTCAAGACCGGCGACATCGGGCGGGTCGATGCCGACGGCTTCCTTCACATCACCGGCCGCATCAAGGAGATGCTAATCATCGGAGGTGAGAACGTCTTCCCCCGCGAGATCGAGGAAGCGCTCAACGCCCACCCTGCCGTCCAAGACTCAGCGGTCATCGGCATGCCGGACCCGGCCCGCGGCGAAGTGCCGTTAGCCTTTGTCGAGCTCTGCGAGGGCGCGGCGTTTGACCAATCCGCCTTGCGGTCCCACTGCCGAGAGCGACTGGCCCAATTTAAGGTCCCCCGCGAGATTCGCGTGCTCCAGGAGCTGCCTCGCAACCCCACGGGCAAGATCATGCGCCGCGAGCTGAGCGTACAGACCACGAAATTGCCGCCAGGCGAAGCTCCGGCGGTGCTCGGCAACAAGGATCACACCGACTGAGGCGCATGCCTCGATGCGTCAATGCCTCGGTGCCTCGATGCCTCGGTGCGGCAGCGCCTTCTATGAAACGACTCCCGAACCCCCTTTCCCCGTTGTACATTGGCCTGGGGATGCCCGTGCGAGTTCCTGAAGCATCCTGGCGAACCAGCCGTCGGCCCGGAATCGGCTCAGAAGCCAACCTGCCCGCCGCAGCCCACCTTTTCTGCCCAGGAATCTGCCTCTCCAATCTTGCTGGCAACCGGGCTCACATGCTCGAAAACACTGTTTTGCGGCGACATCGCCCCCGCCGGCGTCGCCCAATGCCTCACCATTTTAAAAAACCTATTGACATCGACGTATCGTCGAGTAATTTACTCTCGTGTGCGAACCGCCTCAACGAGGCGCTCCGTGGGGCACGCAACTTATGTCGGGTACGAGGTTTAAGGAGAACTCAAGGAACACCAGAGGAGGAATGGCCCATCAAAGGTCATGATTAGGTAGAAACCGGCTCGACCGGGGCCCGCACTTCGGGGCCTGGATCGGCGTCACAAGAGTTGGTCCTGCCACGGACGGGGCAAAATGCGTCACTTCCAGCCGCATGGGAACGCGGCGGCGAGCCAATGACGGCCGCCGAGAGATGCAGCAATTGAAGAGAGAGCAGTTGTGAACGGCCGAACGGTGCCCGGAACGAGGGTGACTCGACGGTAGCCGGTCGGAACACGGCGATGTCGGCGCGCGGCGCATCCGCATTCAGGGTGTCGCCGGTGCGGCGTACATTGTCAGCGCGGTTATTTCTCTGCTACTACTTCGTATGAAACATGTTTCCCCAGTGCACTCAGAGGATTTGGAGGTCTTGAAGATGAATCACCGGTCAAAAACGAGACTTTGTTACTGTACCGGCGGTGGGCTGCTGATTGCGGCCGCCGCGGGCGCCGTGGGCCTTTCGACGACGGCCCTGATGGCCCCCCGCGCCCACGTCGGCCAAGGCGCTGAAGTCGCTATCGCCCAAAGCGCGATCGCCACCGCCCAAGAGCGCCGCGCCCCCGTTGCCGCTGCCCAACAGCGCCGCGTACCGCTTGCCCAGGCACCGGCGGAGCTGGGTTTCCGGCTGGCAGACGGTACGAATGACCCGTCCGACGGAGGCGTGGCGGGGGGGGGGGATTCCTGTTTCGTTGGGACCTGCCCTCTGTCCAGCTTTGACGGGCTCGGTAATGCCTGCCTGAATCAGAACTGCAACAAGGATAGCAACACTGTGGCCTGCGCTGGTGGCGCCGGCACGACCCCAAACATCTTCGCCCGCTGCTTCGATCTCGCCGTCGAGCTGCCGAACCTCGTGGGCCCGATCGAGATCAACGAAGTGAAGTGGGAGGTCTCGCAGTACACCGACCTTGTAAACTCCATACCGATCACTATCAATGTCTATTCGGTGACCGGCTGCCCGCCTACGGTCGCGGGCTCGATTTTTCTGGGCTCCGTTGTGGAAACGGTGGGACCGGGCAGCGCGGGGACAGTCTTCTTTTCAAAACCCCTGACCGGCTTTAACCAGCCGATCGTGGTCAGCGCCGGCGACGTCATAGTCGTCGAGATTCAGGCCACCCAAGACGGCACGGTGGCGCCGCTCCATTTTTTCCGCCCCCAGTCGACAGCCAATTCGTGTACCGACGGCTTTCTTCTCGCTGCTGCCTGCGGCATCACCGACTACTTGCCCGTTAGCGCGATCGGCTTCGCGAACTCCCAGATTGAGATCGTGGTCAGCCTGAATCCGGTGGCAGGGGCCAAGCCAGTGTGCGGCAACGGTACCCTCGAGGCCTGCGAGGAGTGCGATGATGGCAACACCGTCCCCCTCGATGGCTGCGATCAGAATTGCGAGATCGAGCTTGTCTGCGGTGACGGCATCTGCGATGAGGGTGAGATTCCGTGCAATTGCCCGGCCGATTGCGGCGCTCCTCCGGCCGCCGAGACCGGCCTGTGCTCGAACAACTTCGACGATGATTGCGATGGCCTCATCGACTGCGCCGATCCCGATTGCGCGCTCGATCCTCTGTGCATCTTCGGCTCCTGCTGTCTGCAGGATGGCACGTGCGTCGATATAGGCGGGCCAGCCGACTGCGACCTACTTGACGGTCACTTCACTCTGTTCGGCGACTGCAGCGATCCGCTGTTCTGCAGCACCGGATGCTTCTATGCCAACGGCAATAGGGCCGTCGCTATCAATGGCAACCAGTGCGCCCCGGACGCGTTCGCGGCTGCGGTCGCAGATGACTTTATCCTGGCTGATATTGATCTGGGCAATCCGTGCCTGATCACCAATATCACCTTCGGGTCGTCGTTCTTCAATCAGCCGGCGGGCGTGATCCCGGACCCGAACGTCGACTGGCAAGGCGTGATGGTCACCGTGTACGCCGATGGCGGTACCGACGGCATGACCAAGGGCCCCGGCGGCCAGCCGGTCGATCCGCCGCCGAGTGCCAATTGCGACCACGAAGCGTACTTCCCCGGTGGGATCATCTATAGCCAGCCCTCGAGCGATTTCATTGGCGTGGAAACGGCGCCGGGCTCCGGAGATTGGACGATAGACGTCGCGGTCAACATGACCCTGAAGAAGAAGGTGAAGTACTGGCTCTCAGTGCAGCCGATCATGAACTTCGGCGGCCTCGGGCAAATTGCGCTTGCATCTTCGGACACGCAACACGGCCACCCGGCCCAGCGGGGCTTCCCGGCGGCAGGCATTGATTTCTGGCAAGAGACTGGCGACTACTGGTTCGTCCTCACCGGCGAGAAGAGCTTGGCCCCGCCCAACGATGCCTGCGCCTCCCGCCTGGCGGTCGGGGACGGCTGGGTGCACTTCGACACCACCGGTGCGACCACCGATGGTCCGGACCATCCAATTGGCACCTGCGGACCGTTCGGCGACGGCAATGTGCATAATGACATCTGGTACAACTACACGGCCAAGTGTGATGGCGAGGCCACGTTCAGCCTGTGCAAGGAGGAGAACTTCGACACCAGGATCGCCATCTACGACGGCTGCGTCTGCCCGCCGACGGCCCTCCTGGGGTGTGATGACGACGGCTGCACAGGCGGCGCTCCTTTCACCTCCACGATCACGGTCCCGGTCATCGCGGGCAACTGCTACAAGGTTCGCATCGGTGGCTTCGGGGCCGCCGACGTCGGCAACGGCACACTGAGTGTCGAGTGCAACCTTTCGGGCCCGTGCCCCAAGGACTTCGAAATCATTGCACCGGGAAGCTTCCCCGGAGACACCTGCGGCGCCGGTAACAACATCGGTCTGCGGCCCAGCGAGGACCAGAGCTTCACGATCACCATCCCCAACGATGGGGAATGGGAGTTCTCGATGTGCAACTCGCCGGTGGTGTGGGACGGCTACATGTACCTCGGGACCGCCTGCGGCCTCGATGATATTGCCGAAAACGACGACGGATGTGGCGTCGGCGGCGGGCCCAGCATTATCACAGCCACCCTCGTCGCCGGCGACTACTGGGTGACGATCGAGGGCTTTGCGGCGGCCGATTGCGGTGCCTACATCCTTGATATCTCCAAGCTGGCTCTGTTCGGTGCCTGCTGCTTGAAGGATGGCACGTGTGTGGATGTGCTCAATGCAGCCGCCTGCACGGATCCTCCTCCTCTGGGCCTGGGCGGCACGTTCCAGGGTGGCGGGACCGATTGCCTGACCACCATCTGCCCGCCGGCCAACGACAACTGCGACAATCGCGTGGAGATCTTCAACGGTAAGACGCTGTTCGACAACACCAATGCGAGCACCGACGGCCCGCAATGTGATCCCGACATGGAGGCGGATCTCTGGTTCAACTACAACGCCACTTTCAAGGGCCTTCTGACCGTCGACACCTGCCAGGACGGCCCTCCCGCCACGCTGACCGACACCGTGCTGACGGTCTACGATGGGTGCGACTGCACGACCATCCACTGTGGCGCTGATGGGCTGCCCGGCCAGGAGCTGGCCTCCGATGACGACTCCTGCGGGGTCGATGGGTTCTCATCGACCGTGACTGTCCCGGTCGTCGCGGGCAACTGCTACAAGATCCAGGTCGGCGGATGGCAGGGCCTCACCGGGTCCGGCACCATCACCATCACCGGGGTCGCCAACGCGGATATCTCCGGTCCGGGCGGCGCCGGCTTCCCCGATGGATGCGTTGACGCGTTCGACCTCGGGGTGGTACTGGGTGCGTGGTGCTCGACCCCGGCCAGCGGCAACCCCCCGCCCGACCCGCCGTGTGTAGGTGCAGGCTGCCTCTCCCCGGACTTCCTCCTGGCGGACCTCTCAGGACCGGTCGGAGCGCCTGATGGGTGTGTGGACGCGTTCGACCTGGCGAAGATACTGGCCAACTGGTGCTCGGTCGCCGGCGGCAACCCCTGCGGCACCTGCTTCTAGGAAGCAAAGGCCCGCAAAGGACATGAAACCACCCCGGCCTGATCGGCCGGGGGTTTTCTTTCTGTTGAAGAGAGAGCAGTTGTGAACGGCCGACCGGAGCCCGGGACGAGGGTAGCTCGGCGGTAGCCGGTCGGAACACGGCGATGTCGGCGCGCGGCGCATCCTCATTCAGGGTGTCGCCGGTGCGGTGTACATTGTCAGCGCGGTTATTTCTCTCTCATCGATTACTCCGTATGAAACGACTTTCCCCCCAGTGCACTCAGAGGATTTGGAGGTCTTGACGATGAATCACCGGTCAAAAATGCGGCTTTGCTTGTGTAGCGGCGGCGGTCTGCTGATTGCGGCTGCCGGCGCGGTTGGACTCACCATGATGGCCCTGGGCGCCCCCCGCGCCCACGTCGGCCAAGGCGTTCTCGCCCAGGGCGCGATCGCCGCCGCCACGGCCCTAACGACCAACGAGGCGACGGTGGCCCCACAGCTGGAGAAGCTGAGGCAAAAGGAGGCGGTTGAGATGCGGCACCTCACCGATGCCTTCGGCGTCGAGCCCGCAAGAGTGGGAGGTGTGGCCGGGGACCTGACCGTCTGCGAGATCGAATTTCCCAGAGCCTGCCAGTTGCCCGACAACATGGGTCAGGGTGCCGGGGGAGTCCTTGCCGCGACCAGCGACCTCAATCCCGGCGCCGGCTTCGCGGTCGCCGACGACTTCAACATTGACGAAGTCCAGGCAATCGACACCGTCTGCTGGTGGGGCCTGTACGTCAATTTCGTCGGCGGCGCTTCTGATTGCGGCCCCGGCGCCGTCCCGGATAATTTCTCGATCACCTACTATACCGACGCTGGCGGCTGCCCGGGTGCCGTCTTTGCCGGTCCGTTCAAGGTCGTACCCGCCAAGATTGGCACCGGTCGGTTGGTCGCGGGCATTATTCAGAGCTACTCATTCGAGGCGAAACACCCCCCCGTGGCCTTCGGGCCCGGGTGCTACTGGATACAGATCCTGAACGATACGACCGACCCGGCAGGTGGTGTCCAAGATTGCTTTTGGCTGTGGCAGTCGGCCCCGCCGGGCAATGCCCAAGGCGCCCAGAACGTAGCTGCGGCTGCTCAGGTGGTTGTGTATACGTGCCCGCCGGACCGCACCGACTATGACCTGGCCTGGTGCCTGGGCTTCGACAACGTGATCCCGGCCCAGTTGGGCGATCCGGCCCGGTGCGTGGAGCCGCCGCCGCCGGGGCCGAACAACGACCTCTGCGACCTTCGTAGACCGATCTCCAACGGCAAGACGCCGTTCTCCACCCTCGGCGCCACCACTGACGGCCCGCCGGTGGGGTTGCCGTGCACGGAGGGTGTGGGTCCATTCAACGACATCTGGTGGAACTACAGCCCGAACTTCACCGGTGATGTCATCATCACGACGTGTGAGGAGAAGAACGGTAGTGCCACCTTCGACACCATTCTGGTGGTCTACGATGGCTGCGAATGCGTCCCGCTGTCGCCGCTGCTGGTTTGCAACGACGACGACCCGAACAACCCCTGCGGCGGTGGGGCAGGTGGTTTCAAGAGCACGGTCACGGTTCCCGTCGTAGCGGGTAATTGCTACAAGGTTCGCCTCGGCGGCTTCGCTGCCGGCGACAGCGGCACCGGGGTGCTCAGTATCGAGAAGCAGGTGCCGCCGCCGATCGGCGCCTGCTGCCTCTGGGACGGCAGCTGCGTGGACGGGTCAAACGCGGTCGACTGCGCTGCCCTCGCCGGGACGTATCTGGGCGACGGGAGCGTGTGCCTCGGTGACAACGACGGCGACGGCGTGGACGACGCCTGCCCGGCGCTGCCGTCGGGCGCGAACCTCTTCACCGATCCCGGCGCGTTCAACCAAGCGCTGCTGAACACCGACAAGCGGGCCAAGGCCAGTTGGAACTTCAAGCCCAACAACCTTCCCGCGGGAGCCGTCGTCGGGCTGGATGACCCGGTGAATATCAACGGGCACTCGGGCGCTGGTGGCACCGTCGACCCGTGGACGAATTTCCCGCCTCCGCCCAGCGGCGATTGCTGTATCAACAACGGCACCCCGGGCTGCGAGGATCTCGCCTGCGAGACTTCGGTCTGTCTGATTGATTCGTTCTGCTGCACCGACTTGTGGGACAGCGTCTGCGCGTTACGGGCTAACGATCCGTTGGCCCATCCGGAGTGCGACTGCACGCCCGCCGGGCCGGGGGTCTCCAAGTGGCCGCCGTCAGTGGACAATGTGACGTTCCAGTCCAACCTCGATGGGCTGCAGGCGCCGGCGCCTAACCCGCGCGGTCTAGACGGCGTGGCGTTTGTGACACCGCCGTTGTTCGATACCAACAACAACTTGCTGGGCGCGAACTTCTTTGCGGACAGCTTCGACATCATCAGCGGTCCGCCGGCCGGTGACAACCACACGGCGATGTCGCTCGAGATCTCGGTCGCGCTCAGCGGTGGCCCAGGTCCGGTCTTCGTGACGGTGTTCGACAAGCAAGAAATACCCGTGGCCAAGATCAAGCTTGATATCGTGCAGAACCAGCCGGAGTCGTGCGGCGATCCCAATGCGGGTGACTGCTGCGCCTCCAACGGATCGCCTGGTTGCGACCGCAAGGAATGCTGCGTGGCGATCTGTGCGGCCGATTCGTTCTGCTGCGACACCGAGTGGGACGCCGCCTGCGCTGCCGCGGCTGCGGCCGACCCGGTCAACTGCCCGCAGTGCATCCCGCCGCCGATAAACAACGATAACTGCTTGGATCGGAAACCCATCTTGCAGGATGACCTCACGCCGTTCTCGACCGTCGGCGCGACGACCGACGGCCCGAATCCCGCCAGTTGCGTGGATATCAACCAGGACATCTGGTACAACTTCACGCCGCTCGCGGATGACAACTACGACATCAGCCTCTGCGGGAGTTCCTACGACACGACCCTGGCCGTGTACCTGGGCTGCGCGTGCCCGGTGGGAGCCGACATCGCGTGCAACGACGACTTCTGCGGCTTGCAGTCGCAGGTCAATGTCGCTCTTGTCGGCGGCCAGTGCTACAAGATTCGCGTCGGCGGCTTCGATACCGCCACCGGTGCCGGCCAGATCCTGATCTCCAAGCGGGTGCCGGGGTGCGATGATTTGGCCTGCCCGCCAGGGGCGTCCCTTGAGGGCGAGCCCTGCCTGGTGAATGAGGACGTAGACATCACCAACGGCGGTTGTAACTCCGCTCCGAACGTGTTCGGTTCGATTTCCTGCGGTGAGACGGTCTGCGGCACTTCGTCTACCTACACCGTTGCTGGTGTCGACAACCGTGACACCGACTGGTACGAGCTGTTTGTGCCCGATCAAGACGGCAGCGGGTTCGCGCAGGTCACCGCGACGCTGATCTCGGAGTTCCAGGGCGTGTGCTTCATCCTCAGCGGTCCGCCGGGCGATTGCATCAACATCGCCCTCGAGGGCACGATCGGCTGCTCGAACCTCTGCGCGAACATCAGCACGGCGACAGCGTGCGTGCCTGCCCCGGCCACCTACATCATCTTCGTGGCCCCGGGCAACTGTGACGGCAGCGCTATCTTCAGCGGGCTCCCGTGTGGCGCTTTCAACGACTACACGTTGGAGGTCAGCTGCGGGCCGTGCACGCCCGGAGCCGCCGGGGGCCAAAAGGTCAAGGGCGGCACCCAAGCGGCCGTCACCACGGCCACCCAGGGCCGGGGCAAAGCCGCCGCAGCGCGAAAAGCGGCCATGGGCGGAGCCCTCACCGACTTCGCCGACAGCGACATCGCCACCCTCCGCAAGGGCCGAGACGCCAGCCGCGGTAAGGGCGGAGTCGCCGGCGGATCCATCAAGAAGGCGTTCCTGGGGATCATCATGAAGGATGATGCCACCATCGGCCGGGTCAACCTCTTTGACCTCGGCGGTGGACTCGAAGGGATCTCCAAGTTCACCCTGTATTCGGACTCCCCCGGGATCTCCAACACGGATATCTCCGGTCCGCTCGGTGCCGGCTTCCCCGATGGATGCGTTGACGCGTTCGACCTCGGGGTGGTACTGGGTGCGTGGTGCTCGACCCCGGCCAGCGGCAACCTCCCGCCCGACCCGCCGTGTGCAGGTGTCGGCTGCACCTCCCCGAACTTCCTCCTCGCGGACCTCTCAGGACCGGAGGGAGCGCCTGATGGGTGTGTGGATG
>JADFFQ010000001.1:168703-171997 GCA_022568135.1 Planctomycetota bacterium
CGCTCGCCGGTGGCAACCCCTGCGGCACCTGCTTCTAGGAAGCAAAGGCCCGCAGAGCAATGAAACCCCACCCCCGGCCTCATCGGCCGGGGGTTTTCTTTTTTGTTGGGGTCTCGCGAGCACAGGGTATGCGGTGCCCCACCGGGTCCACAGGACCCGGCTCACAGGGAACCGTGTCGGCCTGCGGCGGATCAGCCCGGCTGATGATCTTCGCGTAAGGGAGGCGTCCACACATCGCAAGGACGCCGGCCTGGGGACAAGCCGGCGCGCTGGGAGATCCGACACAGATCCCGCCGCCACGGCGGCGAGGTGCGCGAATCCGGGTGCCGCACGGAGGCCGTACAGGCTGCCACCGGGGTCATGGAGAGGCCGGGCCGCGGAGATATTTGGCTCCTCCGCAACAACTGAGGCGTTATGACGGATAGGAACTTGGCACGCTCCAACACCGGGGTAACCTGGTGCGGGGCTCCAGACCGCATGCTCGTGGCTTGCGGCCCGGGCTGGCCGTGGCATCTCCCATAGGGCCGGACTACGGAGATTCAGGGATGAATATCTCGCGCATCGGCGGGCGTCCATCGGGTCGTATGCGGCTCGTGGCGGTGGCGTCGATCATGACGGGATCGCTGATCGCCTCCGGTGCCTGGGGGCAGGATTGTCCCGGCGGCGGCGGGCCCTGCGACGAGCCCCACCCGACGCCCGGGTGCGACAACGTCGCGTGCTGCCAGGCCGTCTGCGATGTAAGCCCCGCCTGCTGCAAAAATGAATGGGACGAGCTGTGCGTGCAGCTGGCGTCTAAGCTCTGCGTGGTCGGGGGAGCCGACCTATGCGCGGATGGCCCGGTCGTCGAACTGGGTGATACGCCCTTCAGCACCGAAGACGCGGCCACCGACGGCTCCGCCCATCCCGATGACTGCCAGTACGACGGGCAGACCTACCACGACATCTGGTTCAACTACTTTGCCGACTTCACCGGTTCGCTCATCGTGACGACGTGCGAGGAGCTCGGCGGGTCGGCCGATTACGACACCGATCTGGTCGTCTACGACGGCTGCGACTGCGACGAACTGGTGCTGCTGGGGTGCAACGATGACGACGCCAAGCACCCCTGCGGTGGATTCCCGGATCACCACAGCACGGTCAACGCCCCGGTGACCCAGGGCAACTGCTACAAGATTCGATTGGGCGGCTGGAATGAAGGGAATATGGGCACCGGCGTGCTCCACCTGGCCCAGGCCGACGCGCCCCCTGAGAACGACAGCTGCGCCAGCCGCGTGGCGATCGGCTTGGGCGTTACGCCGTTCTCAACGGTCAATGCGACCACCGACGGAACCGAGACCCCCGGCGACTGCGGGAGGTTCGGCGATGAGCAGGTCTACCAGGACATCTGGTACAACTACACCGCCGACTTCACCGGCACGCTGCAAATCACCACCTGCGAGCAGCTTGGCGGTTCGGCGGACTATGACACGAGGCTCGCGGCGTATGAGACCTGTGGCTGCCCGGCCGACAACGCCAACTTCCTCGGGTGCAACGATGACGACCTGAACAATCCCTGCGGGGACGGTGGCGGTGGGTTCCACAGCACGCTAGAGATTCCAGTTACCGAGGGCATCTGCTACAAGATCCGTGTCGGCGGCTTCTCCGACGTCGAAATGGGAACCGGCATGCTGAGGCTCCAGGACGCCTTAGGGAACCCCAACTGCCCCGGCGAGGGCGACTGCTTTGAGAACAACGGCACGCCGGGCTGCGACGACGCGGCATGTTGCAATTCCGTGTGTGCCGACGATCCAAGCTGTTGCGACGTGGTGTGGGATCAAGCGTGCGCCGACCTAGCCGTGGTCCTCTGCGATCCACCGGCCCAGACCTGCAACGTCGTCGGCGACCCCACGCTCACGCAAAGCCGCTCGCAGCAGATCGTCGATGCGACCGGGATCGCCTGTCAGGATGGCGATATTACGTCTCCAAACCGTTGGGCCCGCTCATATGATCTTTCGGCGATCCCCGAGACCGCCGGTCAGGACTACACGGTGCACTGTGTAGAAGTCGGTATCGACGTCAACACCGGTTCAAGTATCGTCGGCACTGTCACGATCTATCAAGACCTCGATGAAGGCGACCCGGGCCTACCTGATGAGGATCTTCATGTCCTAGGTTTCAAGGA
This sequence comes from Planctomycetota bacterium, assembly GCA_022568135.1. GTDB lineage: Bacteria > Planctomycetota > Phycisphaerae > Phycisphaerales > SM1A02 > JADFFQ01. The sequence continues at coordinate 170,865 of JADFFQ010000001.1, forward strand.
CCTGTTTATCCCGTCCGATGCCGAGCTGGAAATCCTCGTCGTGAGCTTCGATCCTCCGATCGTGGTCCCAGCTGACACGGTGATGGTGGTCGAGCTGTTTGTACCACAGCATACTGATGGCGGCGTCTGGCCGGGCTCAAACATAGCCGGCGAGACCGCGGATACCTGGATCTACGCCGACGGGAACTGTGGCATAACCCAGTTCACAAGGCTGTCGGATCTTGGATTCGTTATGCACTGGGTCCAGAACGTCATCGGCACGGCGGGTGCGGGTGAGGCATGCCCGTGGGACCTCGACGACTCGGGCGGCGTAGGAATCCTCGATCTGCTTGCACTGCTGGCGGTATGGGGCACCAACCCCGTAGGCCCGCCTGACTTTGATAACGACGGCAACGTCGGAATCCTGGATCTGCTGACCCTGGTGGTCAATTGGGGCCCGTGCCCGTAGCGGCGACGGGTTCGGCCGAGCGTCGCCAGGCCGATTTTGCGGTTATCATCGCCAACAGTGATGCCTGACGACCGGCCGACCCTGCGCATCGGACAAAGCCCCGATCCTGACGACGCGTTCATGTGGTGGCCGCTGGTGGACGGTGCCGGCGGCCCGTCGGAGTTCCACACCGGCCGGTTTCGCTACCAGCCGGTCTTGGACGACATCGAGACGCTCAATCGCCTCAGCGAGCGCGGCGAGCTGGAGATCACCGCCATCAGCTGTGCCCAATACCCCTTCGTGTCGGATCGGTACGCACTGACCAACTGTGGGTCGTCGATGGGTGATCATTACGGCCCCAGGATCGTCTCAAACCGGCCGATGTCCATTGATGATCTGAGGCGAGACGATGTCGTGCTGGCGATCCCGGGCGAGCGCACCAGCGCGTTTCGCGCCGCCACCATGCTGCTGGGACCAGGCTCGTTTCGACATGCCGTAGTCAGATTCGATCAGATCGTCCCGCGGGTCGCGGCGGGGGAGTTCGCCGCCGGCCTGGTCATTCACGAGGCCCAGCTGACGTTCGCCGAGGCGGGGCTGCACCTGATTGCGGATGTCGGCATGTGGTGGTCATCGCATTGCGGTCTGCCGTTGCCGCTGGGCGTCAACGCGATTCGGCGAGACCTCGATGAGTCTTACGGGCAATCAA
>JADFFQ010000018.1 GCA_022568135.1 Planctomycetota bacterium
ATCTGTTTCGTTTGCCGTTTTGTTTGGTCATCACTGGCCTCCTTGCCGCAGACCAGTCATACTCTACATCACCACAAGGCGCAACCCGTACATGCGCCGAACATCCGATCCGTCAGACAGAACCTAGCCCCAGCCACCCCGTTGTACCGCGACCACTCCCGATGGAATCGGGACGGCTTTATGGGGTGGCCGCGCTTGTGCTCGATCGCAATGAAACCCGGGCTGGGGACAGGGCGGCGCTGAGAGAGGGTTCTCTCGGCTCGGTGGGGGGATCGAGCGTGAGCGCCTGGCGGCGCAGCTACGAAGAGCGAGTAAGATGTCGGTCAGTATCGTCGCCGGAGTGGCGGAATTGGCAGACGCGCCGGACTCAAAATCCGGTGGAGGTGATACTCCGTGTGGGTTCGACTCCCACCTCCGGCATTGGAAACGGCTTCAGACTTGAGACTTGAGGGCGGCGCAACGGACGGCCGAGTCCCGATCTCTACGGCCCGGACCGATATCTCGTGTTGTAGCGCTCGTGGAGCTGATCGCGATGGATGCTGCTGACGCCTGACCGTGGCAGGGGCTCAATCGTCTCGCCGTCCTTCGTGAACAGGTCCATGTCCTTGCACCAGCCGCGGGCCTCAACCACGAAGCGTCGGGTCCATCCCGGCGGCGGCGCATCGGTCGCGGCCTCGAACTCGAAATGAATCTCCTCGCCCGGGCCGAAGATGGCCAGCGCGTTGTCGCTCGCACGGACAAGCTCATCGACCGGTCCGATCGCTGTATGGAAGCCTGCTAGGAAACGGGTGTCCCACAGGGGGCGGCGCTGATGGTAGTCGTACCAGGGCAGGCGCTGCGGCCCCGTCGTTCGCCGGGCGAAGCCGGGTTGGGCCATGCGGGCTGATCGAAGGTTGCACGTTCGGCTCCGCGCCGCTGGACAATCCTCGGCATAGATCACCGCGAGTCGATCCCAATAGATTTCCTGGTTCGTGCGGATGCGCAATTGGGTGGTTTGCCGCGGAAGGTTGACAAGCGGGACTGACATCTGGCGCGGCATCCCAGCCGGATAGCCGAACTGCTCGAGCACTACGTGCCAGGCGCCGTCGGCGCCGAGGGCTTCGATTGTGGGCGCGCGGTAAACGGCCCCAGCCTGCCACGCAGCGAACATCGTCTGCGAGTATGGATACTCGATCCACCCATCGGCAAGAAGGACCGGTTGCCGCTCGTGGGCATCGATCGGCTGATCAAAGATGAGCGTCAGGATGTGCTCGCGTTGGAGCCTGCCGATGAATCGCCGATCCAGCGCGCCAACCGGCGCCGCGCGGCGGTCCGCTGTCGCGATGTGGGTCGTTACATCCTCGCCGCGGTCGTTGACGGCTTGCACCGGGAGAACTTCGTCACGATAGAACACCGGCCGGCCGGTCGGCTCCGGGCCAAGGATCGACATTCGCTCATCGAGCGTCATCTTCCAGCCCGGCGGCAGGTCATAGCTGACCAGGCGCATCGAATCGAGATAGCACGCTTCTTCCATCGGCTCGGCGAGCTTGAGGATGTAACGCTCATCCTTGGGTTGCAGCAACCCCGGGGGAAGCAAGAAGTTCTCCCACGGCCGGGGCGAAGCGTATTCACCCGGGGCGACCAGATACCCGAGCCCGCCGACGCCGAGCAGGTCGCTGACAAACTCGTAGCGATCACCGTTGAACGCGAAGAGCACCGGACAGCTTGACAACTGTCGTTGGGTTTCGGTGATCGTGTGACGCCGGCCGACTTCCAGATCAATCTCGCTTTGGAACACGCCGTCCGACCAGTCGATCGCGATGAAGTCGATCTTCTCGGCTCCGCCAAGCCCGATGGCGATCGGTTGCAAGCTTTGGCCGGGACCGGACTCATTGCGGAACGTATCGAGAACCGTCCAGCGGGAATCGACGCGCACGGCGATGTGCGCGCCGATGCCGGAGGCGTTGGACCGCATCGATTGGCCAGGGTTCTCCATCCCCGTGAAGCTCAGCGCTGTGAAGCGATGTCGTCCGGGACCGGGTTTCCATATCACCGGAGGTCCATCGAATGGGATGGCGACAATGCTCGGACCGTCGCTGGCCGAGAGATTCACCGGCAACCAGCCCGCAATCCTCTGGCGGTCCGGAGCAACGAGTCTTGGCACAATCCCACTGTCATTCTCAGATTCGTCCCAAACGGCCAGGTCGTCCGCGCGGAGTTCAAGCAGATTGAGCAATCCGTCGCCGGTAACGTCACTCAGCGCGATCCCCGCCGGCGCTTGCGTCACATTGCTGTCGGCATTCCAATGCAGAGGGACCGGAAGCTCCGTAGATTGCCATTGACCGTCTGGGTCTTCTTGCCACCGAAGACCCCAGCGGTCCAACTGGCGCTTCGAGTCAGTCGAATACAACTCAACCCGGCCGTCGGCGTCCAGATCGCCTGCCACGGCGGCGTTGATCGACGCCGTTCTGAACGCGTCGAAGCCCTCCGCGGGGTGGTACGCCCAAAGCCGATCGTTGAGATACACCTCATGCGGCGGTTTGACATTGATCACGATGATGTCCGCGTCGCGGTCATGATCGAGGTCGGCCACGAGCACCTGGCGCGAGGGCCGGCCGTCGCCTGCGATGCCGCGCTCCTGAGCGATCGGGCGGAACGTGCCATCGAGGTTGTTGTTCAACAGCTCGTTCGGCCCGTCGGCATTGACGCAGAAGATGTCCAGATCACCGTCGTGATCGGCATCGAAGAACGCACCATCGACCGTGTCGTAATCGCCGTTGGCAGTTCGGGTTGATTGGCTGACATCGGCCCACTTGCCCGGCTCGACCTGACGCCAAAGCTGATTCGGACCTCTGCGGCAGAGATAGACATCGGTCCAGCCGTCGTTATCGAAATCGCCCCAGAGAGCCGCATTCACCGCGCTGACCGTCGCCAGATCGTGGTCCACGTCAAGGGTGAAGCAGCCGTCGCCGCTGTTGAGGATAACGGCGTTGGCGACATCGCCTTGGCGAAGCGCATCAGCAATGAAAATGTCCAACCGACCGTCGTTGTCGATGTCACAAGCTGTGATACTCACGGAACGATCTTCTGCATGCTCTTTCCAAGCGTAACCCTCGCCATCGTCGATCAACGGCCCCGGCTCAGCGAAGATCGGACCGATCGGTGGTGTAGTTACCGGCGGTTCGTCGAGATCAATGGCAAGAGCCTCGGCCTTGGGACCCATCTTCGTGTAAATGAAGTCAACCGTCCGCGCACGAGGATTCTCATTCAACTTCTCAAACGTCTCCTGCATCGAGCGACCTTCATCAACACGCCCGGACCGCGAAAGAAGCTGTGAAAGACGGTAATAGCCGCTTCGCAGATATGGATCGATCTCGATTGTGCGCTGGTACAATGGCAACGCCTCGTCCTTACGCTTCATCTGCTCCAATGCGCTGGCGTAGAAATACAGCGCATACGCGTCGTGCGGATCTGCTTCGGCAACAAACCTGAGATGTCCAAGAGCAGTTTCGTTTCCGGATCGCAGCAGCAGCAATCCAGAACAGTACCGTGCCCGCAGATGATCCGGCGCAGTCCCCAGAACGTCACTCAGCAATCCAAGCGCCAATGACTCGTCACCCTCTTCCTGCCGATTCAGCGTGGCAATGGCGAGATTGACCTTGACCTCCAGCCAGTCAGGATGTTCGTTGACGAGCTGCTCGAAGACAGCGCGCGCGTCCGCATACTTGTATTGGCCCATCAGCCCAACCCCGCGGTTGTTAGCCGCGATGTCGGCGGCATCGGGCGGAGGCTGGCGCGCGCATCCAACCATCAACAGCAGCAACATCGCGCCCGGAAGGACCAGCCCCTTCATTGGGGGTCTCCGAGCAGGCGGGCGGACTCGGCGATACGTCGCCGAATTGTCTCGCCCGTCAAGGGATGTTCAGTCGGTGCGGCCGGCGCCAGCCAGGGCTGTTGAAGGTAGGAATGTAGTTCGCTGCGCAGATGCCCGCGCAAGTCATGGCCGAGTCGGCGAGACCGTTCATGACGAAGCGTCTCAATGTCGATCGGCCCGACGACGACCTTTTCGCCCTCGCCCGGATCAGCCTGAGCCAGGATGCGCCCGTCGTAATCCACGACCATGCTCCCGCCCGGCCAACTGAACGGCGGATACCCCGCCATACTTGCACCCTGGTTGGCAGCAACGACGTAAACGGTGTTCTCCGCGGCGCGGGCACGGTTGAAAAGCGTCCACCAGTCCATCGGCGGCGTGGCGCCCCACGGGTCCATATAGGCCGACACTCGAATAATCACTTCGGCCCCGTTGAACGCAATCTGGCGGATTGTCTCCGGAAACAGCCAGTCATAGCAGATCGCAACGCCCAGTCGCCCCAGCTCGGTCTCGACCACGGGGAAAGGATCGAGCGGGTAATCGCTGATGTCGTGCGGCGACGCGTGCAGCTCCCAGGGTATCCATGGGTTCACCTTGCGGTACTTCGACAATACCCCCCCCGGGCCGATCAGCACCGTCGTATTGAAGATCACATCCCGATACGCGTCATCGACTTCAAGGAACGTGCCGGTCTGGATGTAGCAGCCGTGCTTCTTCGCCAGCGCGGCATAACGATCGGTGTACTCATTGGGCACCGGAACCGCCAGCCGGTCGCGTAACTTGGCGACGCTGTCGTAGATCGGCGCCGCGTGAGCGAATTCCGGGAACGCGAGGAGCCGGACATCAAAGAACGGCTCGTAGCCGAGAATCGTCTGCTCAGCGATCTCACACATTCGCGCAGTCCGCTGACCGATTTCGCTTCGGTTGGCGGGGCAGTCAAACGCGGTCTGACATGCTGCGGCGTAGTAGAGGGCGGACATGACCGAGATTGAAACCGATCTTGAGCAGACTCGGGTCGCAGCGCCACTTTCGGCAGGTGAGCTGTGCCGAGGTGCCTGATGACGACCCGACCGGTGGACAACGTTAGGGATCATAGGGTGAAACCGTATGGTCGTCCGGCCGGCTGGGTTATTGCGGGCGAATACCCAGCGGTCATATGATCCTGCCGATGGGCCGGGCGATACATTACGTGCTCGCCGCATTGCTGGTCGTCGCTGCGGCGATTGGAATCCGGTGGTGGGTCACCAGGCACCGCCCACCCGAGCCGCCGGTGATGCGCGATCCCAGCAGCGTCGATCCCCTGGTGGGCCAACTGATTGAGCAAACGCTCGCCGAGGTTCGGCGCAATCCTCGCCATGCCGAGCTCCGGGCCAGGCTGGCCATGGTCTATCACGCCAACGGCGTACACGATCTGGCCGGGGTGACCTATGAGCAGGCGCTAGCGCTCGATGCCCAGAACGCCCGCTGGTGGTATCACCTGGCACGGCTCCGGGCCGAGGTGGGCGATGTGGAGGCAGCGATCGCCACGATGGGCCGGACGATCGCACTCGATGATGCCTATGCCCCCGCCCATTGGCGCCGCGGCTTGTGGCTGCTGCAACTGGGACGCGTCGACGAAGCCGAAGTCGCGTTCCGCCAAGCCACACAGGTCAACCCCGACGATCCCGGCGGCTGGGTGGGGCAGGCCCGGGTGTTGCTGAGTCGCGGAGAGTATGAGCAAGCGGTCCAACTGCTGCGGGGTCGTGTGGTCGCCAACTGGCCGGACTATGGCTATGCCCGCCGTCTGCTTGGCACGGCCTACCGCCATCTTGGTCAAGAGGCGGCAGCCCGCCGTGAACTGGCTCGCAGCCAAGGATCATTGCCGGTATGGGAAGACGCGTGGGTAGACGAGGTGGAGGCGTTAGCCACCGGCTTCAGCGCGATCATGAAGCGTGCGGATGGGCTGATCGCCCGCGGCCGGCTCAGAGAGGCTCTGGCGCTGGTCACTCCGTTGCGCAAGCCGCAGCCGACCAACCCTGACCTGCTCAACAAGATTGCCGAGGCCCACTTTGGCCTTGGCGAACCCCAACGCGCCAGAGACGCCCTGATGATTGCAGCGCAGGCTCACCCCACACACTTCCCCACCCATCTGAACCTGAGTCTCGCGTACGAGCAAACGAGGGATATGAGACTTGCCTTGAGGCACGCCAATCAAGCCATCGCCCTCAACCCGGGGTCCGGGCCGGCCTACCTGCAAAAGGCGCGGCTGTATACGATCATCGAAAACTATGAATCCGCCGTGGAGCCGCTTGAGCAAGCCGTCCGCTACGGCGTCATGGACGCCGACGTGTTGCTCATGCTGGGGAATATTCAGGCCCAGCTGAACCGGTGGCAGGCGGCTGCGGACACCTTCGAAATGGTGATCAAGCAACGTCCTGACCAGGCATCGGCGTTTGCCCTGCTAGCCTGGGTCAAGGGCGAGGCGGGCGCGCTGGGCGAGGCTAGGGCGGCTCTGCAACAAGCTAGGGAGTTGGACGCTCACGAGCCGCTTCTACAGCCGACGGCGGCGAGGCTTCGGCAATTGGAACAAGCCGGTCCGGCACCAGTGCCGAACCGGTGAAGCCATGGGTATTCGTGAATGATTCGAAGCACTGGAAAGACCTGCTCCGACATGGGAGCGACGATTGCGCTGCTCATCTCCGTGTGCATCATCGCCCAGGGGTGCGAGAGATCGAAGCCTCCACCAAGCTCGCTGTCACAGCCACCGCCCACCGACGGAGCACCTTGGTTCGAGGAGGTCGCCCAGCAGAGCGGCTTGGTCTTTGAGTGGCGTTCCGGTTTCCGCGACCGCCATTACATGCCCGAGATTACCGGCGGCGGCGCGGCTCTGTTTGATATGGACGGCGACGGGGACCTCGATGCCTACCTCGTCCAAGCTGGAAGCCTTGTCGAGCCCAATGAAAGTCACCCGCCGAACCTCCTCTTCCGCAACGTCGGCGACGGAGCGTTCGAGAATGTAACGTCCGGCAGTGGCGCCGATGATCGCGGCTATGGCATGGGAGTGGCGTGCGGAGACTATGACAACGATGGCGATGTTGATCTGTACGTTACCAACGTCGGCCCCAACGTGCTGCTGCGAAACGAAGGTGACGGACGGTTCACGGACGTGACCAGCCAAGCCGGCGTGGGTCATCCCGGCTGGGGATCGAGCGCCGCGTTCGTGGATTATGACCACGACGGCGACCTCGATTTGTATTTCTGCAACTACCTCAACTGGTCTGTCGCCACCGAAATCGATTGCTTCAACGAAATGGGGGCTCCGGACTACTGCGGTCCCAAGAACTACAGAGCCCCCGCCATGGATGTTCTTTACCGCAACAACGGCGAGGGAACGTTCACCGACGTCTCTGAGCTGGCCGGCCTCAACCAGGCCCTTGGTACCGGCCTCGGCGTGGTGTGCGGCGACTTTAACAACGATGGGTGGATCGACATCTTCGTCGCCAACGACTTGATGCCAGATCACCTGTGGCTCAATCAAGGCGACGGGACCTTTCGCGACGAAGCGCTCTTTGCCGGCTGCGCGATCGATCAGGAAGGCAAAGCCAAGGCCGGGATGGGCGTCACGGCAGCCGACATCGACGATGATGGCGACCTTGACGTCATGGTCTGCAATCTCAACAACGAGTCCGACTCGTTGTTCCGCAACGAGGGCGGCTACTTCACCGACACGACGGCGATAATGGGATTGGGTTCCGTCAGCCGGCCATTTACTCGCTTTGGTATGGCCTGGACCGACTTTGACAACGACGGCTATCTTGACCTCTATCAGGCGAACGGCCGTGTCATGCGCCAATCAAGATTGTTCTCCGACAATCCGTTCGATGAGCCGAACCTGTTATTTCGTGGTCACCCCACCGGGAGGTTCCAAGAGGTTCGCCCGCGCGGTGGAACCCGTGATTTGCTTGCCGCCACCAGCCGAGCCGCAGCCTTTGGCGACATCGATCAGGACGGCGCCATCGACGTGCTGGTGGTCAATCGCGACGGGAAAGCTCACCTGCTTCGCAATATCGTCCCCAATCGCGGCAATTGGATCAACTTCCGGGTGATCGAAGAACACGGTCGGGACGCCCTTGGGGCCACCGTTCGCCTGACGTTGGGAGACCGGCGCATTACCCGCGATGTCAGGGCCGCCTACAGCTTCCTGGCCAGCAACGACCCGAAGGTTCACGTCGGGCTGGGCAAGCACGATGGCGTGACCGACGTTTCAGTGCGCTGGATCGATGGGGGGATTGAATCGTTCGGCGACTTTGGGGCGAATCAAGTGGTCACGCTCCAGCGCGGCGACGGCTAGATGCGCCGCAAACGTTGAGCGCCGATCGACAGCCGCGAGGGGAAGCCCGCGGATGGCCGATGCGGCGACTTCGAAGTTCTTTCTCATCTGCGCGCAAGATCGACGCCCGGGCGACTGGACCACCAATCCCTTCGACATGTTGAGTCTGCTGGCCAACTGGGGCGCTTGCCCGCAAGCGCCCGGCTGTGGCCCTGGCCCGCAGTTGAGCTTCGGCCAGTGCGGGTCAGGGCGGCGGCGGTAGCAGCGGCGGTCCGGGTGCAAGCCCATCGCTCACCGCGGCGCTGGCGCAAATGGGATTCGACAGTGTCGGCGAATACCAGGACTGGCTGATCGCCGCAAGCGACTCCGAAGCCTTCGTGTGCGCGTGTGTGCTCCAAGTGCTTCTGGAGGTGCAACCATAGGGAAAGAGGAAGTGATGAGTGATGAGTGATGAGGGATGAGTGATAAGCGATGACGTAAAGCCCAGGGAAAGCTTTCCCTGGGCTTTCTCTCTCGCGTCGGCGGCGAGTGCATCGGACGTGCGGTTGTCTGCGGGACACGTGCGAAGCTGATCTGGCGGGTATTGGGGGTGATCCTCCTGTCGAGGTCGACACCATCGTCGGCAGTGCCCTACCGTGATACTGCTCGCATTGTGAGCGGCTGTGCTGGGAGGAGTCGGGGTGCTCTGGGGTCCCTGACGAGCGGTGCTGGAGGATCATCATGGCTTTGTTCCCGTCGATGAATCGTTATCGCGCCGCGACAGTACTCCTGGCGAGCCTTGGCGAGTTCGGCGGCGGAGCTTTCGGCCAGACAGCGTTCGACTTCGCTCCGCCGGTCGTGTACGAGATTGGCTTTGACGCTTACCCGAACTCGGTCGATGCGGGGGACCTGAATCAGGATGGGTTCATCGACCTGGTCCTGGCGGGGCGCAACGCCGAAGGTCACGTGGTTGTGATGTTTGGCGAAGCCGATGGAACGTTCGGCCCGCCTTCGGTGCTGGACCTCACCGACCAGACCAACTGGGCTCTGATTCGCGATCTGAACGGCGATGGGAAGCTCGACCTGGCGATTTCCCATCGCTCGGGTCTCGGCCGGGTCTCGGTGCTGCTGGGCAATGGCGATGGATCGTTCCAAGAGCCGGTGGATTATCTGGTTGGACGCGAGCCCAATCCCATCTTCGGGCTGGACCTCGACGCCGACGCGGACCTCGACATCGTCGTGCTCAACACCACATCGGCGACCGTATCGGTCCTCCGCAACAACGGCGACGCAACGTTCGTGCTTGCGCAAGACATTGCGGTCCTCAGCACCGCCAGCCCACGACCAACATCATTCTGGGCGGACGCGGGCGATCTAGACGGTGACGGGTTTCTCGATCTTGCGGTGGTGAGCATTGGTCCCGCCGTGGTCTCGATTCTCATGAACACCGGTGAGGCGACGTTCTCGCCGGCGGTGCAGGTTGCCGTCGCTAACGACGGGGCGCTGTCAGGCGTAACCATCGCCGACTTCGATCGGGATGGTGATCTCGACATCGTCACGAAGGCCGGAGGCCTTACCGCCAATGCCAGTTTGCTCGTGCTGCTAAATGATGGCACTGGAACCTTCAATGACATGGTCGAAACCTCCCTCCTGCCTGATCTCGGCGGCAGTCCCTGGTACGTTGCGAGCGCCGATTTGGACGGTGATCGCCATGTCGATCTGGCCTGGGGCTCCAATCCGCTCAGCACACAAGCCGTCGGCCTCCTACGCAATGAAGGCAACCGAGCGCCGAGTTTCGCCACGCCGGAGCAGACTTTCGTGCTTGGCGGCTTCCCCCGGGTCGTCTTGCCGGTTGATATTGATGGCGACCGTGACATTGATCTGGTGGTGGCGAACATCGGCTTGCACAATGTGGTGATCCTGGAGAACCAGACGCCGCAGGGTGGCGCTGCGTCCGCGACCGCGCCTCCGTTTGTGTTGTCAAATCCTCGCCTTACCTCGTGGGGGTCTGGATCTGGTGCGCGTTGGAAGCAGCGGAGAACCGTCGATGCCGCGCCGGTGGACGGCTTCGTGGGCGACATGAACGCAGACGGGCGCGTCGACGCGGCCGATCTCGCCCTGGCGCTCGCTGGCATCGGGGAGGCGACGGAGTTGTCCTCTACCGGGCGTTCCGAAGGCCCTGGTTCCACAAAGGGAACGCAGGATGCGCCCGGCCCCGGGCGAAAAACCGCCGGCAACGTTGCCGGAAGCTCCGAGGCGTGTGGCGAGCCCGATGCAGGCGATTGCTACGAACCCAACGGCACTCCGGGGTGTGACGATGAAACGTGTTGCACCAAAGTCTGCGCCATCAACCCAATCTGCTGCTCGAAACTTGGGTGGGACGAGCTCTGTGCCATCATTGCTGGGAAGATCTGCGAAGAACAGCCCTGTCCCGGCAAGGGAAGCTGCTTCCAGCCACACGATACCCCAGGCTGCGATAACGAAGAATGCTGCTCCTTCATCTGTTCGATCGACGGGTTCTGTTGCTATGGACAGTGGGATCCGATCTGTGCCGGCCACGCCGCAATGCTCTGCGACGCCCAGCGGTGTGAGCTGCCTGCGTGTCCAGACGGTGCGACGCCGGAGCCCGAGGGCATACAGTGCTTTGACCGGCTCAACGATGGCTGCAACCTCGATGAGCCCGCCTTCACCCCCATCTCCTGCGGCGAGATCGTGTGCGGCACCGCGTGGACCCTCTTCATCCGAGACACGGATTGGTACGAAATCACGGTGGACGAGCCGGCTGAGATCACCTGGACGGTCACATCGGAATTCCCCTCGCAGCTTTCGATCGTCACCGGACGCTGTGACACAAGCTACACAGTCGCTGCCGCGGCCTACGGCGGTGCTTGCCGCGCCGCCTCAACGTCGCTGGCGGTGCAGCCGGGAACCTACTACCTCTTTGTCGCTCCCGGCACCGATGTAGCACCCATCCACCGCGGTATTGGATGCCTTGATGACATGGGCGAGCTCATCGAGGCTGGAGCCTTCACCAGCCGGTATACCGCCACCGTTGCCTGCCGACCGCTTCCGCCGTGCCCGGCCGATCTCGACGGCGACGGCAGCGTCGGCATCCTCGATCTGTTAGCTCTGCTCGCGGCCTGGGGCACTGATCCAGGTGGGCCTCCTGATCTCGACGGCGACGGAAACGTCGGCATTCTCGACCTGCTTGCGCTGCTGGCTAACTGGGGCCCGTGTCCGTGAAGAAGGCATCAGGGCATCGACGCATCAGCAACGAGCCACCGTGTCAATCTTGATTCCTGCCTGAGGTGCGTGGCGCGTGGTCGCCGCGCCTGCGAAGGAAAGTAACCAGATAATCAACCGACAGCACGTCGTTCCCGCGCGGGGCTACGAACACGAACAAGAGGAGGACAAGGCGCGGGAAGATGTGGCCGGTGATGTCGTACAGCGGCTCAAGCAGCAAATGTCCATAGGTCACCGTGACGAGGATCGCGCCCAGAGTCACGTATGCTACGACACGCGCAAGACCGAGGCATACCAGCAGGCCCGCAACCAGTTCGAGCACCGGGATCGAGGTTCCAATCGCCCAGAGCAGCCAGTGCGGGATCCAGGTGGAATCGAACGGACCAATGAAGAACTGCTCGGCGTGACTCTTGGGCGTCAGCTCGAAACATTTCCACCAGCCGGCCATGACGAAGATCAGTCCGAGCACCCATCGCGCGGTGAAGATCGCCCACATCCAGCCGCTCCGTTCGTGTTGATATCCCATGCCGTTGATTGTACTGGTCGATCTTGCGGCCGCCGACCGAAGATGGATGATCCGCTGGACACCCTTCGCCCCTACAGCATCACGGCCGACGACGATGTAGGAGCGGCCGATCTGCTCACACAACTGGCCAATTGGAGGCCGTGTCCATAGCTGCTTCGATCGAGGCGGTCTGAGCCGCGGCAATCGCCCGAGATAAACATTGCAACCGGACGGTGAGCCGTGGTATACTGATGCCGGAGTTCGGATCTTCGGCCGCATCAGAGGGTGCTGGCGGCCACGGCTTCGGCCAACAAGCTGACCAGAACCGCCCTGCGGCCTCTTATCAGCGCAAAGGAGGATCAGCAAGTTGCGTCCACAAGCATCTACGATGAATGCCGCTGGCGTCTTCGCGGCGGCTGCAATGCTCTTGGTCTGCGGAGCAGCAGCAGCAGCGCAGACGATCATTCCGATCGATCAGGATCGGTGGACTCAGACCATGGTGTGGTCGGAGTGCGAGTGGAACACAAATGACAGTGACTTGGCAAAGGGATTCTCTCCCTTCAACAGCCTTGTGCAAACCTTGCAGCAATGTGATGACGATGACATCCTCGGCTGGGCGATCGCCAGTCAACAATCGGAAATCGGTGCATCATCGGTGACCGCGTTCGGCAGTGCGACTTCCGAGGCCGAGTCGCCCACCGCGATACAGACCGTTGCCGCGAGCGTCTTCGAGGTGGCGTTCGAACTGCCCGCCGCGAGCGACTTCGCAGTGGATGGTGTGATCAGTGTCGACGGCGGCCCTCCTAACCTGATTACCGCGCTTATCAGGTTCACAGGCCCAGGAGATCAGATGATCTTCGAACACACTTTGGTGGGCACCGGCGGGCCTGACTCCCAGGTCATTGAGGAGGCTGGCGTGCTCGAGCCGGGGGAGTACACCTTGTACGCTTATGCAGATTTCAGCTGGGCGAACCCAATCGACGTCATTCTTCTCGGCGAGGCCTTCTTTGACTTCGCGTTTGTGATAGCAGGTCCGTGCCCGGCCGACATCAACGGCGACGGCAGCGTCGGCATCCTCGATCTGTTAGCTCTGCTCGCGGCCTGGGGCACTGATCCAGGTGGGCCTCCTGATCTCGACGGCGACGGCAACGTCGGCATTCTCGACCTGCTTGCGCTGCTCGTAAACTGGGGGGCGTGTCCCTGACCGGCCGACGCCAATCGATGGCCTACGTCGAGCCCCGCTTACAAGGAGCGACGCTTGTTCTCTCGAATCCGGTTTACGATCGCTTTGCGCCCAAAACCCGCGACAAAACGCGAAGAAACGCGACAGTAATGCTACTTCCGCACCGAGAATCCTTCGTCGTACAATTGCGGCATGACCCGCTCTGGTTCCTCGCACGCGCCGATGGCTGAACAACAGGCAGCTCAGGTGACGTGGATGATGCGTCCAGGGATAAGGAGGGCACGGCCATGAAGTCAGGCGTGAGCGTTGCGTTGCTGGTGTTCGTGTCTGTCCTGGTCGCACCTAAGATCTCGGCCGTGCCCTAGAACAACTCGGCCGCGTCGACGAAGCAATCGAGAGGGTTTACCAACTCAAAGGCCGTCCGGCACGCAACCCTCTGACCGCGCACGTGCTCGACCGTGAGGCTGAGCACGAATCGGCCCCTACCGCTCTTGTTTCTTGTGATACTCTCTTGCGTTTGTCTCCTCGCGACGTATATTATCAGCGTATGAAGCGCTCTGTCGCTTCGGGGCCGTGGTAGAGCGGCGATAGGCCCTGCTGGCATGGTTGGGGGCCGGGGCTGGTGAACGATGCCTGCCCCCTTGATCTCAAGGCGCCGCTGGGAAGGTCGCTGTGCAGAGTAGTCAAGGAGAACAGCTATGAGGTGCTTTTACTGGAGCAACAGTAGTAGGAGATTTGGTTTCGTATGCGCACTCGGATTGAGTGCAGCGTACGTTGCGGTCACGGGCGCCAGCGGACAGCCTCAGGCATGCGGTCCCGGGGCCGGGCCGTGCGACATGCCCCATAATATGCCCGGGTGTGACGACGTGGACTGTTGCGAGACGGTGTGCGCCGTCAACCCGGCATGCTGCCAACAGCAGTGGGACGCCCTGTGCGTTCAGCTCGCTGCGAAGCTTTGCGTGGGCGGGGGAGCCAACGTTTGCGCCGGCGCGCCCGAGATCTTTCTCGGCAACACAGACTTCTCGACCGTGAACGCGACGACGGATGGAGTCGAGACGCCCGGCGACTGCGGGCCGTTCGGCGATGAACAGGTCTACCACGAAATCTGGTTCGACTACAACGCCGACTTCACCGGCACGCTGCAAATCACCACGTGCGAGGAGCTTGGCGGTTCGGCGGATTATGACTCAAGGCTCGCAGCCTACGTGACCTGCACCTGCCCGGCTGATAATGCCAACTTCCTCGGGTGCAACGATGACGACCCGAACAATCCCTGCGGGACGGGAGGCGGCGGCTTCCACAGCACGCTCGAGATTCCAGTCACCGTGGGCAGCTGCTACAAGATCCGTGTCGGCGGCTTCACCGAGGGCGACATGGGAACCGGCACGCTGCGACTTGACCCGGTCAACATCCCGGATGCCTGCGTGAACGGTATCGGCGACTGCCTGCAGGTCAACGGAAGCGTCGGCTGTAGCGACCAGGCGTGCTGTGCGGCCATCTGCGCCAACAATCCCGACTGCTGCGATGTTGACTGGGATCAGGCCTGTGCAGACGCCGCCGCGACCGACTGCGGTGCGTTGCCCTGCGGGCCCATCGACACCTCCGCGGCCAACCTCGATGAGGGCGAGCCCTGCGGCGATGAAACCAACGGCGGCTGCAACAGTACTCCGCCTGCCTTCACCGACATCGTCTCCGGCGACGTGATCGCCGGCACCGCCTGGGGCGACGGCGGGACCCGCGATACCGATTGGTACCGCATCAATGTCACCAGCGCCGATGACGCCGATGGCGACGGCCAGGTGGATATCCACTACAACGTCCTCGCCGAGCTGCCCATCGTGTCGTTCCTCCTCGTCGATCCGGTGGGCAACTGCAACCTCGACGACCTGGAGACGCCCGGCACCGTCGCGTACTCCCAGTCGTGCACGCAGATCGGTTTCGGCATGGCGACGGTTGCTGCGCCCGGCGAGTACTTCGTGTTCGCGGCGACGGGAACTGCAACCGGCGGCGCCGTGTTTGACGGCTACCCGTGCCCGCTACCGGGCCTACCGATGTTCGGCGACAACTACCTGCTGTGTGTCAACGTTGTTGATGACGGCGAGGTGATCGACACCACGTGCCCGAGCGAGCAGGATCCATGCCCGTGGGACCTCAACGGCTCAGGCGACGTGGGAATCCTCGACCTGCTCGCGCTGCTAGCGGCGTGGGGACCCAACCCCGGGGACCCGGCCGACTTCGACGGCAACGGAACCGTCGACATCTTCGACCTGCTCACCCTCATCGCCAACTGGGGGCCGTGCCCGTGAAGTAAACGCCGAAACGCGGAAATGTCGAAAGCCCACGAAAGCCCAGGGAAAGCTTTCCCTGGGCTTTATGGTTGTGTTGGCACCGGTTGCGGATGCACATGGTATGCGGGGGCCCACCGGCCCGGCACGGCCCGGCTCGCTGTGAGCTTGCTGATTCACGTCCTGGTGAGCCGGTAGGAATCGCGCGGGTGCAAGCAAGGGGCGCTCAGAAGCGTTTATGAATCGGCCTCTCGGACTGCGGCTTGACACCGAGGATCGAGCGCAGCAACTTCAGGTCTGCGGGCGTCGTGACCTTGATATTCCGCACGTCGCCCTGGACCACGTAGACCGGCTCCCCAAGCTGCTCGATAAGAGACGCGTCATCCGTGGCGTGACTCAGGTCGTCCTGGGCGTAGGCGCGGCGAAGCAGGTCGGCGTCGAAGATCTGCGGCGTCTGAACTTCGACCAGCCCGCTACGGTCCACGGTCTCGATGACCCGGCGAGCCGCGATGGACTGCCGCCCGGCCTGGCCGAGGATTGCGTCGGCTAGCGCATCGTCCTGGTGGTCCGCCACATCGATCGTCTCATCCGCAACCCGCTTGAGCGTCGCGGCGATCGGCACGGCGGGAATGACCGCAGCGAGTGTGCGGGCCGCTTCGAATACACGATCAAGAAGCTGCGTGCTCACCGCTGGTCTGGCGGCGTCGTGTACGGCGATCTGGGTGGAGCCTTCGGGCACAGCCTCAAGTGCGTTGCGGACGGTTTCCCAGCGCCCCAACCGTCCGCCTTGCACGATGACGGCCCCGTGAAAGCCGAGTGGGGCGCTGTACCGATTCTTGAAATCTTCCAATGCTTCGGGGGGGCCGGCGACGATTATCGATCTAACTTCATCGCGCTTCGTGAACAGCTCCACGGTGCGCATCAGAAGCGGCCGCCCGCCGACTTCCTGGCTTAGCTTGTCCGATGGTCCGAACCGCGTGCCTCGACCCGCGGCAGGAATGATGACACAGACGTTCATGCACTCAGCTCCTCATCTGCTGATCTTTGCAGATGGTATCGCGCTCGCGCCGTCGAGGTGTATTGATTGGCCGCAATTCCCGCAGGCCTCGGGGAGAAAGGTACTTCTTGTGATCTCACCGATGGCGTATGATTGGTCCTGACACGAGCCGCCGCACCGGTTCCAAGGAGCTGAAGTGGAGATCGCGAACGGTGTGTCCGCTCGTCGATCGTGGACAATGTCGCAACGAGACGATGAATTGACGAAGAAATCACGGGCCAAACGAGCGAGGTCGCGGACCCAGCCGGATGAGTTCAGACGGCACGATGATCGTGCACGCGGCAGCACGCCGGCACGCGGAGCACGCCGGCCGGCGAGCGTCATCGCGCTGTTGGGTGTCGCGGTCCTCGGTGTCGGAGGATATCTGGGGTGGCGGTGGCTGGCAGCGGCTCCAGAGGTTGTGATTCCAAGCGACGCGGATCAACTGCATCCGCAATTCTGGTCCTATGTGTCGCCATACATCCAAAGAGTACGCGAAGCGCCGCGCGATGCTGACCAACATGCCACGCTGGGCCTGGTGTATGAGGCCAATGAACTCTGGCCGGAAGCGCAGGCATGCTTCCGGAACGCCGTCGAGCTGGACCCGTTGCAGCCGTTGGGGAGACTCCATTTGGCCATTGCGACGCAGAAGCTTGGCGACTCCCCAGGCGCGTTAGCTGTGCTGCGAGAGACGGTGCAGCAATTCCCGGGCTTTGCTTTTGCGCATCATCGCTTGGGCGACGCCCTATTGGAAACTGGCGCCATTGCGGAGGCGGAGTCAGCGTTTCGCCAAGTGATCGAGCACGCTCCGACCGCCCCGGAGGGCTACATGGGGCTGGCCGATGTGAAGCTGCGAGCACGTGACTTTGTGCGTGCCGCCGAATTGCTTGAAACGGCCCTCGAATTGAGGCCCGGCGATCGATCGGCCAGCTACCTGCTGGGACTTGCCTATGGAGGACTTGGCCGCCGCGCTGACGCCCAGCGCGAATTGAACCGAGGGGCAAACTCTGGAAAGAAGTACATGATCGATCCCTGGATGAGGGAGTTGCCGCCGCACGCGAAGGGCGTGCCGAGACAAATGCGCCGGGCGTTGGCGTTCATGAAGGCCGGTCGCCACGCCCAGGCCGCCCAGTTTTTCGAGGAGACGCTCCGGTGGCATCCTCGCAACGTGGACGTCATGAACAATCTCGCGATCGTGTATATGAGGCTCGAGCAACCCGAGAAGGCGCGTGATATGTTGCTCCGCGCCGAACGGACCAACTATGATCGATACGCCACGTACGTCAATCTCGCCTTATGCCACATCCAACTCGGCCAAGTCCGCAAGGCATTGGAGTATGCCGATCGCGCTGTCACGTTGGCCCCGAAGGTTGCTCAGACCCACCGTATCAGAGCGCGTTGCCTTCTGAGGTTTCAGCGCAATGACGACGCTGTGGAGGCGCTGCGGATCGCAGCTCGTCTGGAGCCGAAGGATTCCGCTCTTCACATGCAGTTGGGGAACCTCTGCGCGCAGCTCAATCGCGATGCGGAAGCAAAGGAGCACTATCGAGACGCTACGATCCAGGCGCCGTCTCTATTACAGGCGCACCTGAGCCTGGGCGATGTGTGCCTGCGTCTCGGGGAATTGGACGAGGCGTCAGCAGCTTTGGCGGCAGCTCAGCGGCTCGCGCCCGACGATCCGCAGGTAACCTCGCTGGCCAATCGTCTGTCCGGCTTCGAGAATCGAAGATGAGGTTGAGATCACTGTGAGCACCACCCAACCGCAATACCTTCGAGTCAGCACGACCTTCAAGCGCGCGACCTTCTGGACCGTTGTTCTTCCGTTGGCAGCCACCGTTCTAATCGCCGGCTCGTTTACCGCGTGTCATCGGGCATCGCCTTCCGCCTCGACTGGAAACGGCGCCGATGACCGGCCGTGGTTTGAGGATGTGACGGCGCGCTCAAATGTCGATTTCGAGCACACCTCCGGCCATGACGGCCGCTATTGGTTTCCGGAGATCTCTACCGGCGGGGTGGGGCTGTTTGACTACGACGGCGACGGATACCTGGACCTGTATTTCGTGCAGGGCGGGAGCCTGGGTCCCTCCCCAACCGCGGCGCCGGGCAACAAGCTCTATCGAAACCGAGGCGACTGGACGTTCGAGGATGTGACGGAAATCGCAGGCGTTGGTGATGCCGGCTACGGCATGGGATGCACGGCCGGCGATTACGATGACGACGGAGACCTCGACCTGTACGTCACCAACGTTGGGCCCAACGTCCTGTATCGCAACAACGGTGACGGAACATTCACCGATGTCACCGCCCAAGCCGGGGTCGGTGACGATGGGTGGGGATCGAGTTGCACGTTCGTTGATTATGACCGGGACGGATATGTTGACCTATTCGTGGCAAATTACATTAACTGGTCTCGGGGCCAGGAGCTGGAATGCTACTCACGGGTCGGGAGGCGCGATTACTGCTCGCCGAAGAACTACAACGCGTCCGCTCGCGATACGATGTACCGCAATCTGGGCGACGGCACGTTTGAGGACGCCACTGTGTCATCCCACTTGAGTCAGGCGTTCGGCAACGGCTTTGGCATCGCCTGCGCGGATTACAATGGGGATGGCCATCTCGACTTCTATGTCGCCAACGACGGGACCGCAAATCAGCTGTGGATGAGTGACGGCAGCGGGGGATTCACCGAGGAGGCACTCATCTCCGGTTGCGCGCTGAACCATTATGGCTGGGCGGAGGCGGGCATGGGAGTCGCGGCCGTGGACGTCGAGAACGACGGTGATCTTGATCTGTTCATGTCCCACCTGCACGAGGAAACCAACACCTTCTACCTCAATCGAAACGGGAAGTTTGAAGACGCCACCGCGATCATGGGGCTGGCGGCGCCGAGCCTGGGGTTCACCGGATTCGGGTTGGGGTTCGCCGATTTCGATCACGACGGATCGGTGGACCTGTATGTCGCCAACGGCCGCGTCAAGTTCGCCGACCGGCAGTACGACCCGGATGACCCGTATGCTGAGCCGAATCTGCTGTTTCGGGGTAGCGAGACCGGGCAGTTTCAAGAAGTCATGCCGCGCGGCGGCACCTCAACTCTCTTGGCCGCGACAAGCAGGGCTGCGGCATTTGGCGACCTGGACAACGATGGCGACATCGACATCGTGGTCGCGAACAAGGATGGCCGGCCGCACCTGCTGAGCAACATCATCGATTCACCGAACAACTGGATCATGTTTCGCGTGCTCAATCGACACGGCGGCGATGCCGTCGGCGCCACGGTCCGCATCGATGTCGCTGATCGGATTCAATGGCGCATCGTGCAACGCACCTATAGCTATTGTGCCAGCAACGACCCGCGCATTCATTACGGACTTGGCCCAGCCCAACAGGTCGATGCGGTGACGGTCCGGTGGCCGGGCGGCCGGGAAGAGTCGTTCGGATCGTTCGCGGCGGGGCAGATATATGAGCTGCGCGAGCGTACAACACAGTGATGCCCACCGCCCAGCCGACAGAGAAACACCCGACGGGGCCTGTCTGGGCGGTTCGTCCAGTTCCGGGTCGAAGCCGATGAACCTCGGCGGCTTGCGATCCGTAGCCAGAATCTTGAACGGGCGCCCGTCCAGCGATTCGATCACCACCTGGCCGCTCCAATCACCTCGCGCCAGGTTGAGACCAAACGGCGTTGCCTTCACGGCCAAAGCGACCTCGCCGCGGACTTGAATCACCGGGCTCTGGTCGTAGCCTTCGAAGTGCAAAGTAATGCTTGTATTCATTGGGCCGGGTGCCGATCTGCCCGCAAGCTGCGCTTCCATCGGGACAAACGCGCCCGGCGGTATGACCACACCCGTCACATCGCTGAAGGTCGTACACTTGCAGCTCGATGTCGCCCGAAGAATCTTCACCGGCTTGTCGCCCACGTTGCGAATCTCAACGGTCTTGCGAACCACCTCCTATGGGTCTAACTAGCCGAAGTCAACCTCCTGCGGATCGATTTCGATCGGCAGAGTATTCGTCGGCGCCGGGCGAGTCGTGTTGTCGCCGATGTCAGGTCTCGCGGCCTCCAATTCGGTACGCAGAACTGGCTGACCAACCCTCACCGATGCCGGTGCGCTTACCCTGACCGTGGGCTTCGATCCGGGCTCGGTAGTCGATGTCGTCACGACCGGCGAATCACCGGCATCGGCGTCGGCCGCGGTCGCGCCCTGCTCAGCAGGCCCTCCGCAACCGCCTGCCCCGATGACCACAAATCCGAATACGACTACCCCAACGACCGCCGCTGGCCGCCCTAGCCGGCGCGGTCCCAACCCGCGGTCATATCCTCTGAGCATCACAGCCATGACGACCTCCTCATTGACTGACTATACACCATCAGCAGCGCGAACCCAGAGGACTGGTCGGCGGCAGCATCTGAATCCTGATCGGCTGCCCACGCCGCGCTGTGGTGCCGTCGCCGTGCTCGACAATCGACCGATTGCCCCGGCAAGCAAAATGCCCCCGACAAGAAAAACGACTCCCGACCCCGATCCCCGACCCCTATTCCCCCCCATGCTCAAACACCATCAGGGTTCGGCCCTCACGGCGCACACCTCTCACACCCGTAGGCGTGAGATGGGACTCTTGGCCATCACCCACAACATCATGATCGTCCTGCCAGAAGAGCTTTTCTACAGGGCACTCCCGTCCCATTCTCTTGTTACGCCCTCTTCAAGGTGAAGATCCTCACGTCGGCCGCCCGGGGCACAACTACCTTGATGAAGTGAGTTGAGTGTCGCTTCAGCCATCGGAGATCTGGTGGGGATCCCCGATGGAGTGCTACGAGACCCCTCTTGAGGGTGGACTCTCTCGAGAAGTAGGCGATGCGATCTCCGGGATCGGCTGCTGTAACCGTGAAATGAAGCTCTTTTCTTGAGCCTGCCTTGATCTGATCGTAGAAACCGCCTTTTCGCATGAGGTCAAAACGGTCGACGAAGAAGCAGCGGTTCGCTTTCGTACCTCTGTGAACATGCGTATCTTCAAGCACTTCATCATGGAAGAACACTCCTTCTTTGGGCAAGGTGGTCCTGAGGCTATACCAATGCTTCTTCCGCTTTGGCATGAAGCTCAGGAAGTAATCCGGAATCTCTTCTCCGAACTCGTCCTCGACTCGAACGAAGATCTGGAAATACTCATGGAAGTATTCTCGGGGAGTTTTTCGCTTCTTGAAAGTCGCATCCCGGCTCTTCTGTGCCTCGTCGGAAGCCCCTGCATGCTTTCGTGTTTCGAGGCTCACTGCCCGCCAATCCTTCACGACTTTCGTGTATTGCTCCGGGGTGTTTGTCTTGAGAGCCTGGAGAAGGAGCTTCCCAAGCTGTTTCTGAATGGCGTCGACCTTTGAAAGTCCAGAGTCGTTAGGACGCACAATGTTTCCGTGGGTCCGATCTGGGAGGACCGCGAGCGGAAAGAGATTCCCATCTCCCCCACGCTTCTTCCAGGGTGTTACCTGGGGACGGAGCAGGTGCCCCGTATCACCGCTAAAGTCAACCGTCATGCCGTATGAGTTAAGATTGGCCGCCGCCACACGCACCGTTCCGTCCGAACCGTCCTCGTTGGTGATTTTGGCCATGAGCTCAGTGTAGGGATGGGTTCCGACGATAACGAACGGTCGCACCCGGTCAGGACGGTAGTAAACGGGTGCTCGCGCCGCCATCTTCCCCTCTGGTACGAAGAGATCGGATTGCGCTAGGTTCCATAGGAAGGGCGAGCTCAGCTCCAATGCAAATAGCATTTCCTCCCCCGTCTCGAAGCCTGTCTTCCACCCCTTGAAGATACGACCGAGCATCGAGCGGCCCTTATGGGCGAGTTTGGACCCGAAGTTAGCTGGGGCCAGCATGACCAAATTGCGGACTGGGCAGGCCCGTTCGCCGTAGTGCATGGAGATCCAGCGCCGGGCCACGAGGCCGCCCGTGCTGTGCACAATAAGATCGAAGGATCTGTCAAGCCGGTCGCGCGCCCCTGCGGGCCTGGCCATCTTTTCACGTACGACTTCCTCCATCCGTTTGGCGACGTCGTCGATCTTGACGTCGTCACGAAGGGAGACATAGTCACCCAGTAAGAGAGGAACTGTACGGTAGCCGTTTTGCTTCAGGAACGTTGCCAGTGGCTTGAAAGATCCGGAGCTATCGCTCCAGCCGTGGAGGATCGCTACTTGTCGTGGCATGATCACCTTTCCGATAGAGAGGAACCGAAATCAACCCTCTCGCCGTCAGTACTATCAGCACTCTCACCGACAAAACTTGCCTGGATAAATGACCAAAAGCCACCCAGATTACTCGAACCTCTGACCTTAGCCGACATTTCCCATATGTCCCTCGCCTGACTCCACCGCCGAGCGTTCCGAGCACGAGTGTAACAGGCCCCCCCCGGGAAACCCAAGTTCCAGTTGCTTGCTTCTGACCGGAATTGAGGGTGACCCGCCGCGGCGGGCACCAAGATGGCGGCCTGGTGGCCCTGTCGGGCCGCTTGGGCAGGAGTGGGGGGCAGATTCAGATCGCAGACCGGTCGTCGTTGGTTGGGTTGGTGGGTGGTTCGCTCTCAACCGAGGCGGTGGCGCTGCGACGTGGGGCCCGGCGATGCGTTTACGCTACATCGACAACGCGGAATCGCAGGGAAAAATTCGCCGAATGGGTCGATTGTGCCGGGCGGGAGAGAGAAGACCGCGACCACTCCCGATGGAATCGGGACGGCTTTATGGGCCGGCCGCGGTTGCGCACCAGCTCATCGTGGACGGTTGGGGCAGTTGTCTCACGCGGGCGATTCGTGTTCAATACACTCCTGTCTCGAATCCGGAGGTCGGCTGGACATGGCCAAAGCGAATCTCGATCATCCAACGATGGCCTTGGTCAAGGCCGCCTTTGCGGACATCAAGTTCAAAGCGACGGAGTTTCGCGGCCAGACCACGCTCATTGTTCCCGCTGAGCGTCTGCACACGGTCATGCGTTACTTGCGCGACGATCCCGAATGCGACTACAACTTCCTCAGCGATGTCGTGGGGATTGATTATCTGGGATACCCGGCCAAGACGCTGGGGCGGTTTGCGGTCGTGTATCTGCTGATCAACTATGAACACGGGCGACGGCTGGCGGTGAAGGTGTTCCTTGATCCGAGCGTGGATACCTCGGGTATCGAGCCGGACCCGGCGCTTGAGGTGGATTCGGTGACCGACATCTGGCCGGGGGCGGAATGGCCGGAGCGCGAGGTGTATGACATGTTCGGCATCCGCTTCCGTAACCACCCGGATCTGCGTCGGATCCTGATGTGGAAGGACTATCCGGCCCATCCGCTGCGGAAGGATTATCCCCTGCGAGGCCGAGGCGAGCGCGAGACGTATCGCGTGCTCGATCGTGACGCGAGCTAGGTGAGGCTGTTCGCGGTGTGGTCTATCGTCTAATCGCTGTCGGCGCCCGCCACCTGCACAGCCGTGAGGGTGTCCTTGTGGATGTCCCAAATCGCGCGTTGGAGCCGCCAGGGCATCGCTGTGCCGCGTGTGTGGATTGTGACAAGTTGCCCGGGCCTCGCGATCAATTCAGCGACGCCGGTCGCAACGTCATACTCGAACACGCCGCAATCGACATCGCGGGTCGGCGTTCGCAAGAACACGTCTCCTTCGGCCCGCAATCGTTGCACCTCGGCTGGGCCGCCAAGGTCCAACTCGGTATCGAGGTGCGAGGCGCTCGGCCGGTCGATCGTCACTTCAAGTCTCTCACAGGTGAGCGTCGCTGTTTTGCCGTCGGAACTCAGGTGGCGCATTTCCACTTGTTCGATCATCTCTACGTGGTAGAGGCTGCCAACGGCACGGCTCATGTGCAGTTGCTGCTTGAAGCGGAAGGATGTCGTGCCCTTTCTTCCGAAGGGTGTGGAGTCCTCGGCGTCATCAACTCCGCGAAGATCGCGGATCAGCAGCTCACCGGCGCCCGGGATGAGGGCTTCGCCGGTTTGATCGTCGTATTCAATGTGCTGCCCGGCGACATAGAACACCCTCGGCAGGTCGCTGTGATCTTCGTTGATCCAACTACGGTTCTCAAACTTGGCGTCTCCGCGGGCGATGAGTCTGCTGATCGTGCGCTGGCGGTCACCTGCTGAATCAATGCCGGCCGACCGAGCGTCGCCCCGGCCCCGGTTCGAGCCGGGTCGATCATCGGCTGAGCGCCGGGCGACCTGTGTCATGGTGAATTGAAGAGTGAGAGCCTCGGCTTCGATCGTGTTGACCTGTAGCGGGCCGGACTTGGACATCGCCTGCACGTTGCCGCGGAAATCGATCGCACCCGCGCCGTCGTCGAAGGTGTTGTCGTAGTCCATCGAAGTGTCCCAGGTGGTCCGGACCTGGGCGTCTTCGTGAGGGTGGGGCCGCTGGATTCGGCCGTCGCCGGGCTCCTCGATGGGGCTGGCGAAGAACTGTGCCTGGCCCGGCCCGTCCCAATGTGCGGTTTCGGTTTGTCTGCGAAGGATGACCCGAGTGCCCCGATCGAGCAACATCTTGTCATACACAACCATGACGTTCGACCCTGTGAGTTCGGCTGTCTCGGTCACTGCGTCGGCAATCAGGTTGTCCGCAAAGGCGCGCCCGCCGCCGGCCACGACGATCTGCACGTTTCCATTGGCGATGAGGCTCTCGACCTGGACGTTCCCCCCGTTCGGTTCACGATGCCCGGACTCATCTGCAGGTTGGTTCGGGGTCGGCTGGCGCTGGTGAAACGTGACGAACAGGCGGTCGGTCCAGATGGTCTGATCCGGATCGGACGCCTCGACATCGCCGATCGCCAGCATCGTGGTGGGAATCGTCTTGCCTTGGTCGTCGGTCTTGAGGTCAATATTCAGCTCATCGCAGGCAATCGAACCTTCCTCGCTATCTACCCTGACGTTGCCGGCGAAGGTGGCTTGGCGAAGATTGCCGGGGCCGTCGATCTGGGTCAATGAAAGCCGATCACTGCTGGCTTCGAATTGCGAAGCATGGATGGAAAGCGGAAACGACGATGACCCGATCAGTTCCGCCCTTTTCTTCAGCGAGGAGTAGACCAGGTGATCGCAATACGCTTCGGCTTCCGTGTCGGCGTCCACCAGATGAACCGGCCGGCCGGTGACTTCCAGCCGGGCATCCCGGGCGGAATCCAGGCGATCGCTCGGATCGGTGACGGGTATGATGGTCAGGCCGCCGGAACAGGTGATGTAAATATCGTCATCGCGCGGCGGCGGGGCAACGGTGCCGCCTGCGTGGTGAGCAGAGTCCGGCTGCGGCTCATAGGACGCCAAGGTCAAAGCGATCAAGGAGTCGGCCAGCGGCATCCCCTGGGAAGGTCCATTCGAGTGCAAGGCAGCATTCCGTGGCCGGTGATGTGACGAGCGCGACGATGTCTGTGCCTTTGCAAGCCCTTCGCTTTGGAGCGTGAAAATGATTGCCAACGTCTCCCCGGTGATCGTTTGCCCGCGGCCTTCGTCGCCCTGTTGGATTCGCACATTGTCGTGAAGGGTGAGCCGATAGAACTGCGTGGTGTCGTCGGCCGGCGTCTGGGTGCGTGCGGGAATCTGCGTTACCGATGCCGCTGGAGCCTCCGCCTGGGCGCCAGCGCGATGATCGCCGCCCGCCACGCTCTCGCTCGAACCATCGGTTCGACTCGCGATCGCCTCGGCGTCTCGGGGCGTCTGCTCGATCGAGGCCAGGCGAATGTACTGCACCTGCTTGACCTTGGTGGTCACCTTGGCTTGCTCGCCTTGATCATTGATGAGCAGGGTGAGGCCGCGCCCGAGGAATTCTGCCGACGGCGTCTCGATGCGGAAGTTGCCGTCGCACCGAATCTCGCCGATGAAGTCGTCGAACCTGGCCTCGTCGGTGTACACCACGAGCGAGGGTTCATCCGCAAGGACGTTGACCGTTTGACCCGGCGGCGGCTCAAAGAGGCGAATCGTCACGTCGCCGGTGATGGTCCCTGATTCCAGCACCCGATGAGGCAGATAGGCCAGGGCGGAATCGCCCGAAAGGGTCAGCACGCGATTCTGCGAGAGATAGAACTCCGCGCGTGGCCGATCCATCTTCACCCATCCACTGGGCTTGCCGGGGGGATTTGGATCAAGCCGGTCGCAGCGGTATTGTTGAGCCAGGTTGCCCTCATCATCGGCCACTTGAATCCATCCCCCGGCTGCCAGCACCGGGGGCTGGCTGTCATCCCTTGGATCCAAGACCGGGCTCCGCTGGTCCTGGGCAGTGAGCCGCCCGGGAACCAGGTCGATCGCCTCGTTGAAGTCATCGGCGTCGCTTGGCTTGGGGCTGCCGGTGTCGATGTTGATCACCACCACCAGTAGCAGGCCGGCCAACAGCACCCCGCTTCCAATCAGCATGAGCCGTTTGCCGGACCCGCTTCGAACCGGGGGAGGGGATTGGGTGTCGTCCGTTTGTTGGTTCGGCATCGGTCTATCCCAAAAGAGTGATCGCTTCATCCCAACGATCCTTGGCCTTGAGGAGATATTCCACGGCCTCGCGCACCGCGCCGTGCCCGCCGGGAGTGGTCGTCACGTACGCGGCGGCTGCACGCACCTCCGGCGCGGCGTCGGCGACGGCCATAGCATATCCTGCCAGCCGCATGATCGGCAGGTCAGGCAGATCGTCGGCCAGGATCGCCGCTTGCGGCGCCGCCAGTCCAAGGTCGGTGAGCAACTTACTGAATGTCGCCTTCTTGTCTCGGCTGCCTTGGAAGACGTGGACGATGCCCAGCTCTCTGGCTCTGTGCTGCAGGGCCGTGCCTGACCGGCCGGTGATCAACGCCAGCTGATAGCCGAGCCTCATCCAAAGCTTGATGGCGGTTCCGTCTCGCACGTGAAAGCGCTTCGTCTCCATCCCGCGGTCGTCGAGGTAGATCCCGCCATCGGTCATCACGCCGTCCACATCCAGGCAGAGCAGCTTGACGGCGGCAGCAGCGTTTGACATTCAGACCTCCTGCTGATCGGCAATTGTGGGCAACCAGTTAACTCGGGGTGGCGCTACCGCTGGACATCGAACATGTCGATCTCGCCGCCGCAGTAGATGTCGAACTCGATCGCCGTGGCCACCGCCCGACGAGCGAGGTCGGCCGAATCGTGATCCTCGTCGTAGACCTGGTACAAGGCGCCCAGCGCGTAGACGCTCCCGGAGCCGATGGCGTAATACTTGTCGAAGCGGCAGACGCTGGAATCCTGCGAGACCTTGTAGATCCCGTTGTGGTTGGCCACGAGAAACGACGCGTCAAGATCGCCGAACGGCGTGTCCTTGGTGTGGGCCTGGTCGTTCACGAACGGATATCGCTCGTGCAATTGCCGCCACAGCTCGATGAAGAACGCAAAGATTTCCTTCTCGTCGCCCAGCGCCGGCATGTCGCGGTCGGTAAGAAGATCATCGAGGATGTTGGCGTAGACCGACCAGCCGGTGATCGCAAGCAATGCCGAGCCGATCGTGCGAATCTTTGTGGCCTTGGAGTTGTCGGTGGGGACCCGCTCCTGGCCGAAGACGTTGAGGCTATCCGCCGCCATTACCGTCCGCCCGTCCTTTTTTACCGCCACCACAATTGACATGGCCCCATTATAGCGATTCGTCCCCAGTGCATCGCGGCCACCGAATCGTCGGATGACATGCAATCGCGATATGTCGCCCCCCGCCCGCACAATGCCTACGCGCGCCACATTG
Organism: Planctomycetota bacterium; assembly: GCA_022568135.1. Lineage (GTDB taxonomy): Bacteria > Planctomycetota > Phycisphaerae > Phycisphaerales > SM1A02 > JADFFQ01. The sequence goes on from JADFFQ010000018.1 coordinate 28,074, forward strand.
AGATCGGGTATCCTCGCAGGTCCCGTGGGTCGCAAAGGCGGCGATGGGATGCGGAATTGGGGAATGGCAAATTGATGCTTGGTCCGGCTTCCGGCGCGACTCGATGGCTGTGAGAGAACAGCGGCAACGGCTTGTACCATCGCCACGTCGCCTCTTCGCGCCGGTGGACATCGCCTCCCTCGTTTTCTTCCGCCTCGTGTTCGCGGCCAGCATTCTGACGGAGATCATCAAGCACCTCGGCGGCGGCTGGCTCAAGGCCTACTACATCGATCCACCCGTCCACTTCACATTCTTTGGCTTCGGGTGGGTCCGACCCGTGCCCGACGAGTGGTTGTACGTCGTCTTTTGGCTGATCGGCGCATTCGCGGTTCTGATGTTCTTCGGCGCGTTCTATCGGATCAGTGCGATCATGGTCTTCGTCGGTTGGACCTACACGTTCCTGTTGGACCAGGCGACCTATCGAAATCACTACTACCTGCTCTCGCTGATGGCGCTGTTGATGATCTTTATGCCGGCTCATCGTGCTTTATCGATCGACGCGTGGCTTCGCCCGAAATTGCGCAGTGATACGGCGCCCGCGTGGTCGCTGTGGCTGTTGCGCGCGCAGCTCGGTGTGGTCTATCTCTTTGCCGGTGTGGCCAAGGTCAATCCCGACTGGCTGAGCGGAGAACCGATGCGGGCGATTTTCACCGAGCGCCAGCACGGCGCGTCGATCGATCTGCTGTTTGCCAACCCGTGGGTCGTCTATGCCTTTGTTTGGGCTGGTATGCTCTTGGATCTGCTGGTGGTGCCGGGGCTCCTGTGGCGGCGGACCCGGATCTTCGCGTTCCTGGCGGCAGGAGGATTCCACCTGACCAACGCGCTGGTCTTGGTCAAAGTTGGCGTCTTCCCGTGGTTTATGCTCCTGGCCACGATGCTGTACTTTCATCCGAGCTGGCCACGCCTGGGGGGCCTCTGGAAGTCCCGGAGCAAACTTCCCAAGCCAGCGCGATCGCAGCCGTCCGAAAGTACCCCGCCGGCCCGTCTTCAGCCTAGCCAAAAGGTCACGCTCGGATTGCTGTCGATCTACATGACGATCCAGATTCTGTTGCCGCTGCGCCAGCATCTTTACCCGGGGATGACGGCTTGGACGCATCAAGGGCACCGCTGGTCGTGGCGCGTGAAGCTCAACCACAAGGTGCCCGTGAAAATCAGCTTCACGACCATCAATCCGGACACCGGCGTCGCATCCGAGATACCGGTGGCAAGAATGCTGCCTCCGTGGCAACGGCGGGTCATAGCCACCAAGCCGGACATGATTCTCCAGTTCGCCCACTACTGTTATGCGCGACAGAAGGCCGAGGGGTACGACTACGAAATCCGCGCGTACATCACCGTATCGCTCAACGGGCGAGAGCCTCAATTGCTGATCGATCCAAACGTGGATCTGGCCAAGGTGGAACGTAATCTATGGCCGGCCAAGTGGATTCTGCCGCTGGAGGACTCATCACCGTGACCCTTTGTGCTGGCTAGATCCTGCGATAGACGTGCAACAACCAGCCGTGCCAAGCCGCCGAGGCTGTCGGACGCAATGACCGTGCGCCCGTCCCTTTTTTACCGCCATCACAATTGACATAGCCGCATTCTAGCGAGTCTATGCCTCGCGTACTTGAACCATTGAGAGGTGGATGGAGTCGGACCACCGCTCCAAGCGTCGCTAGGCAATCCCCTTCAGAAACCGCTCCTGATCCTTCTTCAAAGGGTCCATATTTGGAGGGATCCATCCGAAGCGCTCCAGGAACCACCTCGTCGCCTCTAACGCGTGTCCCGCACCGCTGGCAACGAGGTCGTCGCTTCCGACCTCCCATGCGTGGCCCAGATTCTCTTCCGTAGCGATGCAGTCAATATTCCAAAGACGGCCGGGCCGGGCCGCCAGAAGCAAGCCTCGGCTCTTCCTCAACTCGACCTCGATGGTCACGGTGCCCTCGTATATGCCGTGCTGGGAAAGTCTTGCTGCGAACTCGAAGATTTCTGAGATCGTGCAGTTGAGGTTCTGTATGTCCACATATCCGTTCACCTTCGACCAATCGAATGTTGTGATGTGATTGAGATTCAGTTTCATCGCATCCTCTAGCTCTTTGCGCCACTGCGAGTCGATGCACTCGCGAACGGCAGAGAGGTGTAAGAATTGGCCGCTTTGATAGAGCCGCCAATACTCCGCGTGGCCTGCGAAATCAATCCACGACGCAACCCAGTTGCCACCCTGCTGACGCTGATTTCGGTGAGGGTTCAGATAGGGAAAGTCCCAGCCACCCAGACGCAATCTCGTCTTCTCGATCGTGGCATAGCAGTCCGCGAGCGACGGTATCAACTCTGGCGTGTAAAGCCCGGGTCGGAGATTGACACGCCAATGCGGATGATCGTGGAAAGGAACTGGGAGGTGCGCTTCCGTCACTCAGAGTCCCGCCAGCTCTCGGTCGAACAAACTACCCGCCGGCACCCGCGGTACTAACCCAACACGACCGGCGACTTCCAGGATTCGCCGTGCGCGCTTCTCCGCTGCGAGTTCTAGCAGGTCATCCATTTGCGGCGCGTTCATTGCCCTGGTTGTTTGTGCCTTCCCAGGCGGTCGAATGTATAGGCCCCCTTCAACCAAACCGCGATCCCCGTTCTTCCTGCAAACGATGGGGGTATCAGAGAACTCGTGGACCTGGATGGCGAGGTATTGCACATCACGGTGTGACACAAGCACGATGTCAATGTCAACGTGTGGAGATGCAAATGCGTTGATCTTGGCGATAATCTTATCGACATCGAATGTCGCAAGTTCCTTGGCGGTGATTCCGGTTAGCGCCCACGTTTGACCTCTTTCGCTAACTCCAATGACAATAATCCCGCCATCCCGAAGATTCGCCATAGCGAGCGATGTTTTGATGATCCTCCACTGCAACTCAGACCAGGGTTGTGACTCCTTGAAGTCCACGTCCTCAAGCTCTTGGCAAGTGTCAAGCGCCAGGGTTACGCGCTCGTGTAGCCTCTTGTGTCCCGGCATGTCAGAAGTGGGAAACGCACCCATAGACGTGCTCCCCCGGTCACTCACTGACCACCTTCAGGGCGATGAGGTCCTGGACATCGACCAGGCCCACGGGTTTGCCGTCGCGGTCGAGGACGGGGATCTCATCGTGGCGGTTCTCGCGCATCAGCCGCACGGCGTCACGAACCAGATCGTCCACAACCAGATGCTCCGGCCGAGGAGTCATGACCTCGGCGATCCGCCGATCCATGCCGCCGGGATCCCTGAGCATGAGTCGGCGCAGGTCGGCATCGGTAAAGATGCCTGACAGCCGGCCGTTCTCATCGACGAGCATCATGGCCCCCGGTCGCCGGCCGGTTTGTGATAGCTCGAACGCCGCGCGAACGGTCACGTTGTCCTGCACGACGGGGAGGTTTCGGCCGACCTTGAACCGCAGCACCTCGACGATTGGCCGGAGTCCCGCCCCGAGCATGCCGCCGGGGTGGCGTCGATGAAAATCATTGGCTCCAAAGTTCCGCCGGCGGGACAGCGCCAGCGCCAGGGCGTCGCCGAGGGCCAGCAACGCGGTCGTGGAAGCGGTGGGGGCCAGATTCAGCGGGCACGCCTCGGTCAGATCACCAAGGCTCAGATGCACGGTCGAGAGCCTCGCCAAAGTAGAGGCGGAGCTGGACGAAATGCCCAATCGCGCCACGCCGTCCGCCTTGAGGATCGCCGCCAGGTTGACCACCTCATCGGTCTCGCCGCTATAGCTCAGCAGCATCACGACGTCTCCGCTCCGCACGCGACCGAGGTCGCCGTGCATCGCTTCCGCCGGATGCAGCACGCTGGAGGGCTGGCCGAGACTGGTGAAGGTGGCGGAAATCTTCGCCCCGATGAGCCCCGATTTGCCCAGACCCGAGACGACGACGTGGCCGTCACAGCGCTCCAACAGGTCCAGCGCCTCTCGCCAGGAATCGGGCTCACCGGTCATGACCCGATCGGCAATGCGCCGGATGGCATCGGCCTCGGCACGTAGGGCCTCGGCAATGAACGTGGTTTCGTCAGTTTGCTGATCGGTACGGTTCATTGGATATAGTGTACTGGAAGGGCTGATCAGACATAGGCACTAGGCTAGCGAATCCGCACCCATTCTTCCCTAACTCCTAACCCCTAACCCCTGACTCCTGACTCCTAACCCCTTCTTCCTCCCATGCCGATTCAAGAGGATTACCAGGTTAGACTCGATGCCTTTCATGGTCCGCTGGACCTGCTGCTGTACCTTATTCGCCAGGCCGAGGTTGACATCCAGGACGTTTCAATTTCCCAGATCACCGATCAGTACTTGCAATTCCTCGACCCGATCGATGACATCGACATCGAGGCGGCGGGGGAGTTTCTGGTCATGGCGGCGACGCTCATGGAGATCAAGTCGCGCACGCTCATGCCGCCGGATGAGCGTGGCGAACCGCCCTGCGATGAGGGCCTCGAAGCCCCGGCCGACGAGCCGGCCGATCCCCGATACCAACTTGTGCAGCAGTTACTTGAGTACCAGAGGTTTCGCCTCGCGTCGGAGGCGCTACAGCAGCGACGCAATGCGTTCATGCAGCAGTATCCGGCCCGGCCGTATCGCGCCGGACACCCTGACGCCGCCGCAGAGCCGCGTTTGCTGGAGCTGGACGATGCCCATGTGTTTGATCTGTACGAGGCATACGAGCGGATCATCGCCTCGATCGACTTCGACAAGTATGGGGATCATCGGGTCGAACTTGATGACACGCCGGCAGCGATCTATCAGCAAGAGCTGCTCGATCGGCTGAGCGGGACTGAAGAGTGCCGGCTCACGTTGCAGGAGGCGTTCGTCGGGCGGGACCGTGTGCACCGCATCGGGTTATTCCTCGCCATGCTCGAACTGGTTCGACTTCGGCGGATCACCATCATGCAAGAGGATCTGGCCGGCGAGATCATGATCGCGCTGGACATGGAAGAGGTGACACAGGAGGCGGTCTAGCCGGAGGCCGCACGTGAGGGCGTCGGGGCCGCGGATACCTTGGCGTATGCGGCGCGTTTCAGCACCGCGAGCTCTCGGGCGGTCAGTTGCCGCCACTCACCGACGCGGAGGCCTTTGAGCCTCAGCGGCCCCAACTGGATCCGGCGCAGCTTCTTCACCGGATGGCCGGCCCGCACCATCATGCGGCGGACCTGGCGGTTTCTGCCCTCCCGAAGCTCCATCAGCAGGCGTGTCCGATCTCGGTCCCGCTTGATGAGCTTGAGGCGCGATCGAGCGGTCCTTGATCCATGGCCCTCCTTGCGGTCGTGCAGGAACAGGCCTTTCTCGAGCTTCTTGACGGACTCGGCATCGAGCGAGCCCTTGACCGTGACCTCATAGACCTTGGGCATGTGGTAACGCGGGTGGGTGATCCGGTTTGCCAGGTCGCCATCGTTGGTCAACAGCAGCAGACCGGAGCTGTCCACGTCAAGCCGGCCGACTGCAAACAATCGCGCACCGGATGGATGATTGACCAGATCAATCGCCCGGGGTAGTCCCTGGGAATCGGCGTTGGTGCAGATAACGCCCTTGGGTTTGAACAGGATGATGTAGAGGTGGCGCGGCGATGTCTTGATCCGCTTGCCGTTGACCGTGATGCGATCACGAGCGGGATCCACCCAAGCCGGCATCGTTGTAATCGGCGTCGCGTTGACCGCCACAGCCCCGGACACGATGAGCTGCTCGCACGCCCGGCGCGAGGCGACACCTGCTTCGGCGAGCACCTTGTGCAGGCGCTCACCTCGCCGTGCGTCGTTGAACGGGTGATCGGCGGGCATTTCAATCATGGTATGCTGGCCGCGATGATCGGCACGAGCCGCCCGGGGGGGTCATTGAGCCCCGCCCGCAGCCCGTAGGCAAACCTGGCCGGTTCGTTGATCGGGAGCCCGGATTAGGTGGGGCGGCGCCGATTGCCGATGTAGGAGGTGGCCCATGACTCGTCTGCGTTTGCGACCGGTGGTGGATTGGCTCAAGCGGGTGGTGACGCAGCCACTGGATGAGCTGAACCGTTGGCAAAAGACGGTGCGGTTTTGTTTTGACCTCGGCCGGTACGGCGCCCGGCAGCTTCGTGAGGATCGCGCGCCGCAGATGGCCGGGGCCCTCGCCTTCCGCACCCTCTTTTCGCTTCTGCCGGTGTTTGTCGTCGGCACGATCGTGATCAAAGCGATCGGCGGCTTCGATCAATTCATGGAGCGCATAGCGGATCTCTTTACCGCACTGGGCTTGGATGCAGTGCAGATGGCGCCCACCGACGCCGCAGACGGGGTCGCAGGCGAAACGCAATCACTGAGCGACTGGCTTCTGGGCTTCGTATCCCAAGTCAAGGATCTCAACTTGGCTGCGATCACGTGGGTCGGCGTTGCGGTGCTGATTTATTCCGCGGTCAGCTTGATGGTGACGATCGAGAACAGCTTCAACAGCGTGTATCGAGCTCCGAGCGGTCGCGCGTGGATGCGCCGTTTCCCGATCTACTTCACCGTGCTCGTGCTCGGTCCCACCGCGATCGCGATCAGCATGCATCTGAACAATACATTCAATGCGGCGCTGTCGGGCCACGAGGGGTGGTGGACCCTCCTACGGGCGGCCCCGGTCGTCTGGACGTTCTTTGTGACGTGGATCGTTCTGTTCGCGATCTACAAGTGGATTCCCAACACGGGTGTGAGTTACCGTCCGGCCGCCTTCGGCGCGTTGATCGCCGCGGTGCTGGTAGAGTTTGGCAAGCGGACGATGGGCGCGTACTTGGAAGGCGCCATTTCGATCCAACAGCTCTACGGCTCACTCGGATTGATACCGGTCTTCATGTTTTGGGTGTATCTGATGTGGTTGGTCGTGCTGTTTGGGTTGGAAGTTGCGGCGACGCTCCAGTTGCTGGGCGGGCGCCGGCTTGACGAGCTGGAGCAGCGAAAAGAACCAACCGGCCTGTTCGATCCGGCGTCGATTCTGCTCATCACCCAAGTCGTGGCGGAGCGATTCGAGCGTGGGCAGCCAACCACCCCTCGGCACGTGGCGGAGGAGACGGGCGTGGCGGAACAGATCGTCGGGCGAATGTTCGATCGACTTGTAGATGCCGGGTATCTGCACCGCCTGGATCGCGATGACGCCACGGTGACGTTGGCGCAGCCGCCGGAGCAGGTATCGGCCGATCGCCTCATCGAGATCGGATTCGCGATGGTTGATGAGGTCGGTTGGGGTCGCCGCTCGGCCCTCGTGCAACGACTGCGGGAGGCTCAGCGCCGGTTGGCCGGGCAAGTGACGCTCGCCGCGCTCGTTCGCACCACGCCGGCCGGGGCCGCCCCGGATCAAGCTTCCCACGACTGATCGCCGATAACACTCGGGGTTTTCGGCCGACCTGGCCTTGCCGGGAGACATGCCATGGATGCACGTCAGTCAAAGAAACGGGACGGGGCGGTGGAATCGCCCGGAACTTCCGCGGTGGAGCCCAGCGACCAGGAATCGTCCACGCAGCGGGTGATGAGTATTTCTCCAACCGATATCGACCCGGACGCTGAACCGATGACCATCGACCAAGACGACATTCTGCTTACGCCGCGCGTGCTCGACCAGAACGCGTTCAACCAACTCTCCGAGACGCTGCGGGGACTGATCGAGCAGGCGAACGGCACCGCCCAACTGCTCCGCGACGAGTTCGATCAGGCCAGCGGGGCGAAGGGCCAAGCCTCCAAAGCCTCGGCCGGGCTCCACGAACGTTTGCGCGTCAGCGCGCGGATGCTCAAGGCGTTTCAGTCGCAGATCGACCTCGTGCAGGAGCGCATTGGGCAACTGACCGCGGCCAGGAAGGAAGCCCAAGAGGCTTCGTCCCGGCTGGAAGGGCTGGCCGAGAAGTTTGAGTCGCGCGTCACCGATGCGGCCGCGATGTTCGAGCGCCAAGTCGACGAAACCTTTCAGTCGAGGATCAAGCGGTTTGAGGAGGAACTTGCCAAGCGAGAGCAAGCCGTCGCGAACGTCAGCGAACGAGTCGCCGAAGCTCAGGGACGGGTGAATGACCTTCTGACGGACACCGAACGTCGCGTCGACGCTCTACTCGACCGGACCGAGGGCAAGGTGCAACCGATCGTGACCGACGCCCAGCAGCAGGTGGAGGCACTGCTGGGCGAAGTGCGCGGCGGCGTCGAGACCGTTACCGGGAATGCCAAGAAGGCGGTCAGTGGACTGATCAAGGGTGCACAAGGTCGGATCGAGTCGCTCGAAGCCGACGCCACGCGGCGCACCGAATCGGCGGTGGCCCAAACGCAGCGCAGCGTCGATTCCATTCAAAAGACGGTCAGCGGTCTACTGAAGGGCGCAAAGGGTCGGATCGAGGCGCTCGAAGCGGACGCCAAGCGCGGTGCGGCCAAAGCTGTGGCCCAGACGCAGCGCTGTGTGGATTCGATCGCAAAAGTTGTCGAGGGCGCCGAGAAGAATGCCGCCGACGCCGCGACGAAGAGCGCCACGGCCACCCAGAAGATCGAGAAGGCCGCCTCCGAGACGTCTCAGATCATCGCTCAGGTGAACCACGCCCGGAAACTGTTGGGCGAGGATCTGCTCAAGGCGGCCGAGCGAATCGACCAGCTCTCGGTCCGCAGCGAGAAGATTTGCCGGTCGGTGCGGGGCGGCCAGGAAGAGTTGGAGTCGGCAGCCCGGCGCCTATCAGAGGCGGTGGCGCATGTGAACGACGCGGACAAGAAACGCCGGCAGCTCAAACAGACGTGCGACACGCTCGCGCCGTTGCTCGAGCAGCTCCGCCCCTGGGAGTCGTTGTTTGAATCGACCGCCGGTGAGCAGGGCGTTGGGGCGCATCCGATTATTCGGCTGCTCGATGAGATGCGATCGGGGCTCGGTGAGGATGCCGCTCGTCTCTCGGGCACGATGCGACACATGGCGGCGCGACTCGACGATCTGCTTCGGCTCAATCGAGGCAAAGCGACCGCGACGATCGAGGTAAGAGACGAGCTGCGCGAGCCGCCCCAGATCACCACCGCCGTCAAAGATACGCCCAAGCCGGCCGCCAAGTCCGTCCGCCCGCCCGGCAAAGCGCAGCAAAGCTGACTATCCTGCTCGCGACGTGGGAGTAAGTAGATCGTCCCGGGCTTGCCCCGGGGCAGGTCGTGCTGCTGAACGACTGCACTGGGTTCTCACCCCCGGCAATCCGGGGGCTATGTGACGGCCGGCCGAGGGTGAGCGCCATCCCGCGGTAAGGACGCGGCGCGTCACTCGCTAACCGGGCGCAACGCGCTGGGCGTTACTCGGCGTTGCGCTGTTCGTGGCGTAACCACGTGCGTTGGAGTTGATCGACGTCGCCGAACGCTTCCTCGAAGAGCTTCAATTGGCGCTGGGGCGTGGGGCGGCCGGGAGGCTCGGCGAGCATGGCCTGGAGGTAGGCTTGCAGCTCGGCCCGGCGGAACCGGCTCATCCACATCACGAGCGCGTAACTTTCGTGGTACACGGCCTGGACCGTTTCGTCGGAATCGTCAGGCATCCGCGCGTAGGTCACGAGTTGCCGCAACTCGATGATTTGGTCGTCTCGCAGTAGCTGCACGAAGCGCTCGCGCCGGGGGGCGTATTCGTGGTCCGGTCCGAACGCAGCATTCGGATCATCCGTTTCGAATGCGGTGGCCAGTCCTTCGCAGATCCACAGTGGATACTCGATATGCGGCGATTGCACGCCGGTGTGGAACATCAACTGATGAATCGCTTCGTGGACGGTGGTGGCGGTTGCCCGGTGGTCGTCGGCGTCGCGCGAGACGGAACTCGCAACAGAATGGCGTCGTGTCGAGGAGACTCGTTTCGGTTGGCTGGTGGCGATGTTGTAGAAGACCACACGGTCATGCTTGGGCGAGTAGTATCCGCTGATCCATTCGGCTGTGACGCCGTCGTACAGCTGGGCGAAATCGCGGTACTCGTCTCGACGCTCAAAGAGCACGCAGACGAGCTTGTGCCGCAGGGGCTTCGGTTGCAAGCCGAGCCGGCGGGTGTAACGAAGGAACTGATGGTGGGCGCGCTTCAACAAGGCGGCCTGCTCGCGCGTCCATTGTGCGTTGGCGTCCGATAGGACAACCCAGCGCGTCGCCTCGTATTCAACAAACTGCGCTCCCAGCAGCGCGCGGGCCAAGTGATACGGCTCGGATTCGGAAGCCGGATTGAGGCTCACCCCCGCCTGCCGCATCTCGTCGTGCGCGTTGCCGTCGAGAATGATCGGTTGCGGTTCGCGGTCGGTGAGGGCTGGGGACGGCGTCGGAAGTTGGTCCTCGATCGGCTGACTCGCCTGACCGGACAAGACAGCGGCGCCGAATACGACGAGCAGCCATGTTCCCAAGCCGGAACCGCGGTGCGATCGACCAATGCGCCCGCACCATGCCTGGACCGATAGTCTTTGCATCTTCGTTCTGCCTCCGGCGCTGCCAGCGCATCGGTGCTCCGGCCGGCGGGTATGAGCGCATCGACCGGTTGGCCGCGGTGGGGGCTCGGGTTGGGCGAGTTAGGCGATGGTCGGCCGTCTATAGCCGCGCCGGACCGGACGGACTTGACCGATAACCTACGCCGGCGTCGTCCGTGGATCGCGAGCGGCCAGCGTCACAATTGCGCGGTCGGGGGCAGCCTGGAACCGCTGTTACCGATGCGCGGCCTGGCGACGAACCATTGGATCCGAATCTCGAGACCTCGGGCAACTCGCCGGGTGATTTGGTCGATCGCACTTCCATGTCGTTGCGCGCTGACCCGACCGACACGCTGCTGCCGCTTCAATCACGATTCGTCAACACCCGTTTCACCGGCGGGATCCTGACGATCAAGATGGCCGGACCGGTCATCGGTTCGCGTGAAGTGTCGATCATCGCCGAGGAGGTTGCCGTCGAGCTCGATGTGATCAAAGATCCGATTCGCCTGCTGGTGATTGATCTTTCCGACGTCGGCGTCCTGTCCAGTATGGGTCTGGAATTATGTGTGGATCTTCGACACTGGGCGCATGCGGCCGGTGCGACGACGGTGCTTTACGGCGTGAGTCCCGACCTGCTGGATTTGCTGAAGATGATGAAGACCGAGCGCCTCTGGCAGATCGTCCAGGACAACGATGAGCTTCGCCGCGCCCTGGCCGCATAGGCAGTGGGCCGCCTGTCAAGCGATATGACCCGGCGGTATCCCAATTGCCTACTCGAACCGGGATGATCGCCGTCGATGTGGGCCGTCGGCTTGTGGCCGCTGGTGAGGGTACCCTCTATGATGCCTAGTGTTCTTGGCGCGACAATCTTCTTGAAGAGGTATTGGCATGGGCCTTGAAACAGCGATTCCGACCGACGGCGTTCTGACGACACAGGTCAACCGCGTCATCAATTGGGCGCGACGATCGAGCCTCTGGCCGATGCCGTTTGCCACCGCGTGTTGCGGGATCGAGCTGATGTCCACCGCCAGCAGCCGTTACGATCTGGCTCGGTTTGGTGCGGAGGTGATGCGGTTCAGCCCGCGACAGAGCGATCTGCTGATCGTTGCCGGGCGGATCGCGGTGAAGATGTTGCCCGTGCTTCAGCGCATTTACCTGCAGATGTGCGAACCGAAGTGGGTGATCTCGATGGGGGCGTGCGCCTCGACGGGTGGGGTGTTCGACACCTACGCCGTGGTGCAGGGCGTGGATCAGTTCCTTCCCGTCGATGTTTACGTCCCGGGCTGTCCGCCTCGGCCGGAGATGCTGATGGAGGGGATCATGGCCATTCAGCGCATCATCGACGAAGAGAACATCCCCTACGACGGGGAAGGCAAGCGGCTACCGCTTCAGATGGCGCTGGCGCCGAACTACGAGCCGCGCCCCCAGCCGGCGGACGTCAGCATCGGGGCGACGTGAAGAAGAAGGCTTGAGGCACGAAATGAAAGCCCACGGCAAGCTTGCCGTGGGCTTTGTATTCGCAAATACTGATCCGTCGCTATCCGTCAATCGCGCAGCTCGACCGTCCAGTACGCCTCGTTGAGGAATGCCTTCCACGAGTGGTACTTCGGATTGCCGAGGCGCAGGCTGATAATCGGATTGCGCTTGGGACGCAACGGCCTTCGAATCAGTCGCATGTGGGCTTGCCCGGGGGTTCGGCCGCCCTTCTTGGCGTTGCACTTCACGCAGGCGCAGACCAAGTTCCGCCAGGAGTGCTCACCCCCGATCACGCGGGGGATGATGTGGTCGATCGTGAGTTCCCTCGTCGAGAAGCGCTGACCGCAGTACTGGCAACGATTAGCGTCGCGGGCATAGAGATTTCGCCGGTTGAGCTTCACTTCCTGTTGCGGGAGCCGGTCGTATCCCAGCAGCCGAATGATCTTGGGGACCGCGATCTGAAGGCGCGGGGTTCGGATCCACTCGTGGGCGTCCGGCTCGAACTGCCTTTGCAGCTCCGCGATCTCCGTCCACGACTCGAAATTGTAGTTGACGTATCGGCCTTCCTCGACCGCGATCACTTCCGCGATCTGCTTGCAGAGCAACGTGAAGGCGCGGCGCGCGTTGATGACCCGCACCGCCGTGTAGAGGCGGTTCAGAACCAGCACCTTCTCGTCAAGTACGCCTGTTACGCTTATCCCGACCACGGTTCCCTTCTCCTGCTGAAGGTTCACTCTCGCAGGATGGTAGCCGACGCAGGCCCTACGAGGCAAACGCTCGCACCGAGGAAGTCGTTATCGGCAGGGCGGTCGCGTGAAGGACCCTCGCGCAGCCTCGACTTCCTCTCTCGTTCGGCAGCCGCTGAGATGGTCATCGACCAATCCCATCGCCTGCATAAACGCATAGATTGTGGTCGGCCCGACGAACGACCAGCCACGCCGCTTGAGGTCTTTGCTCATCGCCACCGACTCCGGTGAGGTGCTCGGAATCGAGTTGGATGTCACGCGGCGAGGCCGGCTCCTTGCCTGCGGCTCGTACTGCCAGACGTAGGCCGCCAACGATCCGAACTCGTCGACCAACTCGATCGTACGCTTGGCGTTGTTGATGGCCGCTTCGATCTTGCCGCGATGCCGGATGATTCCCTCGTCTCGCAAGAGCCGATCAACGGTGCGGCGGTTGAACCGGGCGACGCGCTTGATGTCGAAGCCGGCAAAGGCCGCGCGGAAGTTCGCGCGCTTGCGCAGGATCGTGAGCCAACTCAGTCCCGCTTGGAATCCCTCCAGGCAGAGTTTCTCAAAGAGGCGAGTATCGTCCGCGACGGGGAATCCCCATTCCATATCGTGATAGTGCTGGTAGAGCGCGTCGTCCACACACCACCAGCAGCGGGTGACGCCCTGATCATCAGTGAGCAGCGGCTTTGGGGGGGCAGTCATTTCGAGTTCGCCTTGCGCACGATAACGACCCAAATGCGATGGCGGATCATCAGCGGCTCGTGTGCGAACTCGTTGCTCAAAAGATCGGCTAGAGCCTGATCGAATCTTTGCACTTGAGGGTTGCTCATGCCGCCGGAGCCCACGCCGTTGCAGGTGCGGATGCGGCCGCGCCAGCCTTCATGGGTGAACGGCTGATGTTCGTCATAGCAGAATTGCTCGACGAACTGGAATCCGCCTCCGATCAGGGCGTCGATCTGCTGGGGATACAGGCCGTCGAAGTCGGCCATGGTCCAATCCGGGTTGTACCGAACGATCAGGTGCTCGGTAGCGCGAGCGACGTCGTCGAGCCGCGGCAGGTAGCAATACTGGCCGACGACGAGCCATCCGCCGGGACGCAAGAGGCGATTGACTTCGCGCAGCGCCTCCGGCTCGTCAAACCATCCCCAGCATTGACCGGCTGTGACGAGATCGAACTCGCCGGGGCCAAGGGCGGTGTCCTCAGCCCGGGCGGCGATGAATGTGCAGCGGTCAGCGACGCCGGCTTGGGCCGCGCGATCTCGTGCCGCGTTGATCTGGTTCTGCGAAAGATCCACGCCAGTGACCGTCGCCCCGCGCTTCGCCAGTTCAATAGCGACGATGCCGGGGCCGGTGCCCAGATCAACCGCGCGCGCGTGGTTCAGAGCGACGAACGATTCCACTCGATCGTAGAACGACTCGGGAAAACCCGGACGATACTTCGCGTAGTCCCCGCTGCGCCGGCCGAAATCAACGTCGATCATGATCAATAGCGTAGACGATGCTGGGCGTTGACTGTTGCCCGGACGCCTAGTGCCGGAAGTGCCGGATGCCGGTCAGCAGACAGGTCACGTTGTGCTGGTTGCACAAATCCAGCGTCTCCTGATCGCGCTTGGAGCCGCCGGGATGGACGATGCACTTCACGCCGGCGTCGATGAGCAGTTGCGGACCGTCGGTGAACGGGAAGAACGCGTCGGAGGCGGCGATGGTCGCGCCTTGGGCCGTACTTCGATCGCCCGCCTTTTCGATGGCAATTCGACAGGCGGTGACGCGATCAACCTGACCGGCGCCGATGCCGAGCAGTTGGCGATCCTTGCCGATCGCGATGGCGTTCGATTTGATGTGCTTCGTTACCGTCCAGAGGAAGGCGGCATGGTCAAGCATCTCCTTGTTTGACGCGGGGCCGGCAGCGTGCTTCCATCGATCAGGGTCGGCAACGAGATTGTCGCGCGTCTGGGCAAGGATTCCGCCTGGAATCGACTTGAGATCCATCTGCTCACCGGACGGCCGGCTCAGCTCACCGACAGCCAGCAAGCGGACATTCTTCCATCGGACTGCGAGCGCTTGTTCGGCCTGTTCGTCGAAATCCGGTGCAACGATGACCTCGAGGAATCGTTGCCCATCACAGATGCGCTGCGCCGCCGCGTGGTCTATACGTTGACTGACGGCCAGGACCCCACCGTAGGCAGCGTGGGGGTCACCGTCGTAGGCTTGCTCGAATGCTTCAGCGGCAGACGCAGCGATCGCAGCCCCGCACGGATTGGTGTGCTTGATGATCGCCGCGGTCGCCCTGCTCGGCTCCAGTCGGTCAAGGTCTTGAATCAGTTGCAGCGCGGCGGACGCATCGTGCAGGTTGTTGTAACTCAGCGGCTTGCCGTGAAGGATCCGAGCCGTTGCGACGCTCGATCCAGACGACTGGGCCGATGTGTAGAGCGCCGCACGTTGGTGGGGATTCTCACCGTACCGAAGCTCCTGTCGCAGTTGCAACGCAAGTATCAGTTGAGTCGGTATTCCGTCGGCTTCGGCCGAGGACATCCACGCGCTGATCGCCGCGTCGTAGATTGAGGTGTGCTGGAACGCTACAGCCGCAAGCTCGCGCCGCAGCGCCAGCGTCGTGGAACCGTCGTTGTCGCGCAGTTCTTCGGCAACACGATCGTATTGGTCGGGTGACGTGACGATCGTCACAAACTCATGGTTCTTCGCCGCCGATCTCACCAGCGCTGGGCCGCCGATGTCGATCTGCTCGATCGCTTCGTTCGTGGTGACACCAGTGCGTCTGATCGTTTCTTCAAACGGATAGAGGTTCACGCAAACGAGATCGATCGGGGCGATGTCGTGCTGCTGCATGGCTTGGAGATGGCTCGGCTCGTCACGCCTGGCCAACACAGCGCCGTGGATCGCCGGGTGCAGCGTCTTGACACGGCCGTCCATCATCTCCGGGTAACCGGTGACTTGTTCGACGGGCGTGATCGTCAGGCCGGCCTCGGTGAGCGTCCGGGCGGTGCCGCCGGTGGAGATGATCTCGATGCCCTGTTGGGACAGGGACTTGGCGAACTCGACGAGCCCGCGCTTATCGCTGACGGAAATCAGGGCTCGGCGAATGCGCGACAGGTCGGTCATAGGAAGGAGGATATCCCCACACGGCGGTGTGCGTCATCGGCCGGGGGCCGTGGAGAATAACAGGCAACAGACGGATTGGCCCAGAGCGCGCAGCCCTGAAGCGAGGGCCTCGTGGGGTGAGGCACGGATTGACGATCGGCACAGACCCTAGTTGCGCGGGACGAGGCGAATAACCCGGCCATCGTTGCCGGCGGCGAACAGGTCGGTGCTTTGGCCAGTGTTTGTCAGGAGGAACTTGATCCCGGGCAGGTCGAGACTCAACGCCGCGGCGCCCTGGTCGGCGGTGACGAGTTCGAGGCGGCGCTGCTTTTGATCCCAAACCAGCAAGTTGGCTCCGATGCGCCCCACGACGCTTCCGCTCACCTGTGAGGCTTTCCAGACGACCACGCCGTCCGGGGCGTCTACGGGTTCGGCCTCAAAGCAAACCAATCCTTCGCTGGGAATCTGTTGATACACCTGATCACCCAGGAGAACCGGCCCGTCCGACAGCGGATCTTCGGTGAGGTACCGCCAGGTGTTGCGCCCGGTGTTCAGGTCGAACGCCCAAAGGTGCTGGTCCTGACCGGCCACGTAGACCTGTCGTGACCCAGCGGCGAGGGGAGCGGTGACCACATCCAGCAGTTTCTTGGACCAAATCTGCGAGGCGGAACCGGCGTCGAGGACCATGATTCGCCCGTCCGATCCCACCACGATCACCGCCCCGTCCACCAGCAGCGGAGCGAGCTGAATTGACTGCGAGACCTGATATCCGCGCCATTGGTGGCCGACCTGATACGAATGCCAGCAGATCTGACCATTGCGGGCGCCGTACAAGAAGAATTGCCCAAAGACGATCGGCTCAGTATTGGCGATTTGGCTGAGGCGCTGTTTGGCGATCTGCGAGCCCGTGTCGGAGTCGAGCACGAGCACCACACCGCCGGACGTGATGAACACCCGCTCCATACGGGGCATGAACGTGATCCCGTGGATTTCGTCCAACGCGTCGGCGACGGGAACGCGCCACAGTTGTTCGCCGTCCTCCCTTCGCAGTCGAGACAGGAAGTTCCGGCCGTCCATTACGAAGACGGAGTCACCCTGGACGGTGATGCTCTTGATCCCGGAGTTCGCACTGACCAACGTGCGCCGCTGCCAGTCGATGCGGTAGCCTATATCACGCGCCGCTAGCGGTCCGATGAGGTAGTACTCGTCAGCCACGCGTCGATCGGACGACCCGCCGAGTGTGGTGGCGGCCACGGTTCGTCCGGCCGTCGGCGCACTGCTGGGCGGCCCGTTGCAGCCCCCGGCCACTACCACGCCGCCGCACAGGGTGGTGGTTACCAAGCGCCTCATCCAGACTCCACGGCCGCTGCGGCCCGCCTTTCCACCCACTCCAGACCGCGTCCGGCCGTCTATGTGGCTGTTCATCCTTCACAGTCTCCCTGGCTTTTCAGCTTCCGAAATCGCCGTTTGACCCCCCGGCGGCACAAACCAGCCAGTATCCAGCAGGCCTCGGGCCGCGTCAAGACACTGTCGTGCCAGGGAGCGGTACGTCCCAACCGCCTAGGCTGATGCGATGTTCACTGGAATTGTCCAACAGCTTGGGGTGGTAGGCGACATTCAGACCACCGACCTCGGGCGGCGGCTGGGCATTGACAGCCGTGGCTGGCCGCATCGGCCGGCCGCCGGCGAGTCAATCGCGGTCAACGGGTGCTGCCTGACGATCACCGCCCCAACCGACCACCGAGAACCCGTTCGTAGCGATGATCTGCTGCGATTCGACGTGATTCATCAGACGCTCGGCTTGACGACGCTGGGCGAGCTTGCCGTCGGCGACCCGGTCAATCTCGAGCCGGCGGTCACCGCAACGACGCTCCTCAGTGGGCACGTGGTCCAGGGGCATATCGACGGTGTAGGCGTGGTAGGCGCGGTTGACACGGCCGGCTCTGATCGGCGGCTGCGCATCGAGCCGCCGCCGGAGTTGATGGAATACATCATCCCCCGGGGTTCGATCGCGGTGGACGGCGTGTCACTGACGGTCGCCGAGGTAGGCGAGTCGTTCTTCGAGGTCGCGCTGATCCCAACTACGCTCGACCTGACCACCCTCGGTCGGGCCGAACCAGGCCAACGCGTGAACCTCGAAACCGACTATCTCGTCAAGGCCGTCGTTCACTGGCTCCGTCGCCAGCATGTCGACACAGCCCTCTAACCGCCATATCTCACAAGTTGACAATCCCCAATGGCTCATGGCTCATGGCTTCCTCCGCCCTCACCCCCAGCTACCGAGCAGGATGAGCAGGTCCGCGACGCCGATGTCGCAGTCGCCGTTGAGGTCGGCCCGGCAAACGTACGACCCCGTGCAGGGGCCCCAACTTCCGAGCAGCCAGAGCAGGTCGTCGATGCCCACCTGCCCGTCGCCGGTGATGTCGGCGTCGGCGCAGGAGGCGGGGTCGAGGTCGAGGTCGTACACATACGCCGCCCCCTGGTTGATGAACTCGATGTCGCGCCAGCGTGAGCCGACCAGCGCCGTCTGCCCGTCGGCCGAGATGTCCACCCGCTCCCCGAAGAGGTCCAGCGACTCGCCGTCGCACACGCCGAACTTGGACTCCTGCGTCCACGTGCTGCCGTTGCGGGCGAAGAAGTACGCAGCCCCGAGACCGCTGGTGGCGTGCAGGGCCCCGATCACCGCTCTATCGCCGTCCGCCGACAGCGCCACGGACGACCCGAACTGGTCGACGAACGAGCCGTCCAAGGCGGTGAGCTTGGCCTGCTCGAACCAGCTCTTCCCATCGCGCACGAAGACGTACGCCGCTCCCGCCCCCACCGCCTGCTCGTCGTCATAGTCGGCGCCGACCAGGATGGTGCCGGCGTCGGCGGAAATAGCCACGGAAGAACCGAACAGGGCGATGGGCTCGGCATCGGATGCGGTGAGCTTGATCTGCTCGAACCATCGAGATGTTTTGGGATCTCTGACAAAGACGTACGCCGAGCCCGTGCCGCCGTCGTCTTGATCGGTGCCGGCTACGACGACGTTCCCATCCCCGCAGATCGCTACACTGTTACCAAACCAATCACCATCGTCACCGTCTGAGGCGATCAGCTTGTCTTGATAGGTCCATTCCGAGGTCTGGGGATTGCGCACAAAGACGTGCGCGGCCCCTGCATTCTCTGCCGACTGGTCGTCTAAGAATGCTCCGATCACCGCCGTGTTGCCATCCGCCGAAAGGGCGACCCCTTCGCCGCCTCCGAATCCCGCGCCCACGGGAGGTTCAGGGGGCAACAGGGTCGCTTGCTCGGTCCACGTCTCGCCGCGCTGTACGAAGACATAGCCAACGCCGTGATCCGCATCGTCATCCGACATCGTCATGAGCGCTGTTGCCCCATCATGGGATAGCGCCACCGCGTTCCCCGGAACGTCGTCCGGCTCACGGTCGGCCGGGATGAGCTGGAGCAGCTCCACGTACCCTGATTCCTCACGAACAAACAGGTAGGTCTCGCCCCAGGTCCGCGGGGCCCCGATGAGGATCACGCCTCCATCGGCCGAGGTGGCCACGGCCTTGCCGAAGTGTTCCCACGGGCTGGCGTCCGAGCCGACCAGTTCGGCGACTGGACATTGGGCCCACAGACTGTTTCCAGGGGTGAGGGTTGCGGCTGCGATGAGCAGTGCCTGAACGCCGCAGATCGAGCCTCCCGGAAGCTCAAAAATGCCATTCCTCTGCATGATGCTGCTCCTACTGTCTGCCTGGAGAGGGTTCATCGGCAAGTTGCCGGTATGGCAGGAATCTATGTGCCCTCGCCCAGCCCTGCCGTGGCCGGGAGTTATCCACAAGTATACGGGCTTGGGTTAACGGATTCGCCAGGGGTAGCGCCCTACCACAAGTTCCCGAGGGGCGGGCGGGAGGGCTTGCGTCCCGGGATTGGACTCGAGGCCTCAAGGCATCGAGGTAGCCGGCGACTGGTAACCCGCGCATTCGCCCACACACAATCAGTCGTCACCGTCAGCGCGATCGCCGGGAGCGGCGCCGATATGCCGGCTTTGAATCATCTTGCCGTCGAACGAACAGCCAAGGAGCCTCGCTGTCAATCTGTCCCCACCTCGGCCCAAACGGCCCGACAGGGCCACCACGGCTGGATCCTGCCGATTCTCAGACAGGGACATTGGCTCGGTAACCAGGGTGTAGCCTCGATAGGTGACAGCTAGTCAGGTGACAGCTAGTCAGGTGACAGCTTGATAGGCGTCTTGCGTCAACCTCAAAGACAGATAGCATAAAACTAAACGACAGGAACCTTGGATTCCGGGGGCGTTACACTCGTGCTCGGAAAGCTCGGCGGTGGAGCCGGGCGAAGGTCAACTGGGAAATGTCGGTCAAGAAAAAAGGAGACGCTCCTATGACTACTGCGCAGTGTTCCCGGAACACACGGTTCGTTGTCGCGCTAGCGGTGGGGGCCGCGACGGTCCTCGCCCTATCCGGGGTTTGTGAAGCGCTGCCAACGAGCGGTCCGCCCGATCCCCCGTGCGACGAGGCCGAGCCGCCCGTGCTCTACAACCCTGATTGCCTCTTCGAGCCGCAAGACGCCAATCCGCCGTGGTGCGATACCGAGTGCGGGCCGACCGTCGGCGACTTCGGAACGATCATCGGCGTTCGAGGGGACCTTTTCCTGGAAATCGATGACGATTCAACGCAACTTCGGGGCTACTACTGCCGCACGGGTCTTTTTGATCCTGATTGCAACGGGACGCAAGAAGCCGTGTTTGAGATTGCTGGAAGGGGAATCATCGCCGACACGGACGTGCATCAGATCGACATCTACCTCCGCGTTGGGCTGCGGGATGGGAATCCGGTCAATCCACTGCTTAACGGAAAGGACATCACGATTGCCATCGCCACCACCGGCGTGGGATTCGCGCATAGTACCCAAAATGGTCAGGACTGGATCCCCGGCGGCGTCAAGTTTACCGACGATATCTTTCAGACCAACCAATACCACGTCTACCGAGTCGAGAAGCATGTGATCAGCGATACCGAGACGGAGTTGCGCCTGTTTGTTGACGAGTCCGCCACGCCCGATGTCACGCTGGATTATGCAGCCCTCGATAACTTCACTGAGAATCGAGCCTTGATGGTGACGAGCACGCCGGGCACTTCGACATTCCTCGTGGACTTTTACCGGTATCGAATCGGGACGACGACGCTCCGCACCGGTCCGAACTGCGCTGCGGACATCGACAACGATGGTTCGGTGGGCGTTAGCGATTTTCTCATCTTGCTGGGCGAGTGGGGTCCGTGCGCCGACCCCAACGATTGCCGGTCAGACATCGACGATACCTGTGACTCTGATGGTGTGGTTGGAACGGCTGATTTTCTCTTCTTGCTGGCTTCATGGGGCGACTGCCCGTAGGTCAGCCGTCGGGGGCCGTATTCACCGGCGAGAGATATGGTACCGAACACGGGGCCCTACCGACCCCGTGTTTTGCTGCGCCCGCCCAATGAGTGGGGACAACGTCGCCCGGAGGGGGTCGAGTGCCGCGCCGCGTTGACCTGCGCCGGTGAGGTTGTAAGCTTGCATCCGATTCCGCCCCGATCGTCACGATCAAACCCAACGAGGAGCAACGATGATCTTTCGCGCAATCTTGCAGATGTTGATTGTGTTCGCTGTACTTCTGTACGGTCCCTTGGGTTGTTCCGAATCCGAGCCGCAATCAAACAGTACGGCGGACTTATCTCAGAAGCTGGCGGAGATCGCGGCGCACCTCCCGGAGGGGACGTCGTTGCTCGGCAAACAACTGCTCGCGCCGGAACTTGAGCCCCATGAACGCACAAAACGCCAAGCTGCGTACGATCAGGCCAGGGAGAAGTTCACGGATGATCCCGAGAATGAACTCAACATCATTTGGCTGGGGCGTCGTGCAGCCTATCTTGGTCAGTACGGCGAAGCGATACGCGTGTTCTCCGACGGACTCTTGTCTTTCCCAGGCAGCTATCGCCTCTTGCGGCACCGCGGGCATCGTTTTATCACCAGGCGGAACTTTAGCACAGCGATTCGTGACCTGAGTCGAGCGGCCGAACTGATCGAGGGTGTTCCCGACGAGATTGAGCCGGACGGAATGCCCAACGAAAAGAATATCCCGCGCAGCACGACCCACACCAACATCTACTATCACCTCGGTTTGGCCTACTACCTCAACGGTGACTTTGCGCAGTCAGCGGACGCGTATCGCAAATGCCTTGCGTTCTCGAAGAACGACGACATGGTGTGCGCTTCAGCGTACTGGTTGTACTTGTCGCTACGCCGGTCAAACGACGCGGACGGCGCGCCGGCGGTGCTCGAACCGATCCGCGGCGATATGGACATCATCGAGAACTTCGCCTACCACAAGCTGTTGCTTCTGTATAAAGGCGAGATGACGGCGAGTGAGCTGGGCGGATCTGCGGCGGCGGAGTCGATCGACGATGCGACGTTGGGTTACGGAATCGCGGTGTGGCATCTGGTCAACGGCGAGGCCGACCAGGCTATGGAGAGATTCAGACGGATTGTTGACGGGCCTGCCTGGCCCGCCTTTGGTCATATTGCCGCCGAGGCGGAACTTGCCCGGGTAGCACGACCGGACGACGGCTCCGACTCCTGATCGTCAGACGCCCAGTCCAGCCAACCCGATCCTCAAGCCTTCTTCATACCCCCGCTCCCCCCTGGGAGAGGGTTGGGGTGAGGGTTCTTCTGGGCCTCGATGCCTCGATGCCATCGGCGAAACGGTACGTCGGTCCAATCGCCCCCGGCGGGTCAAGCCCGCCGGGGAAACACGGCCCTCGACGTCTTCCTGAATGCCAAATGCCTAGTGCCTAATGCCTTCGTCTTCCCTCGATGCCATGATGCCTAGATGCCTTCTTCATGGACACGGCCCCCAGTTCCCCAGCAGCTCGAGAAAGTCTGACACGCCGACGTCGCCGCTGCCGTCGAAGTCGGCGGGGCAGCCTTCGCACGGCCCCCAGACGCCCAGCAAGATGAGGAAATCCCCAACGCCAACGACGCCGCTGCCGTCAAGGTCCCAGGGGCACAGGTTGGGCGAAGCATTGACCAACTCGCCGAGCGCACCGGCGACCATCTTCACGATGTTGAAGCCGAACTCGTAGTCTTGGGCGCTATAGTTTTCCGGGTTGTCGCAGGGCTGATGCCAGCACGGGTTGCTGCCGTTGCCGATCTCCGCGACCCGCTGGTTCTCACGGACGCTGATCGCGGCGGTATCGTTCCAGAAGGACTTGGAGTCGGTGAAGTTCATGTTGTCGCCGACTTCGGCGGGCATGTCGCCGTATCGTTGCATAGCTCCGGCGACGAAGGCGGCGAGGATCACGGCGTGGCCGTCGGCTTGGTGTGCAGCCTGGAATTCAACATCGGCGTCCGGAACCTTCCCCGGGCCGTGATCAAAGAGGATCATGTCCTGCTGGATCATCCCGAGCCAGGTCGGCTCGTCGGGGGTCCCCTGCAGATCGCGGTGACTCTCGACGTAGGCGGCACTTCCGTTGAGCCCAGTTTCCTCGTTGTTCCAGAATACGAATCGGATGCTGACGTCGGTTTGCGCGGCGGCGAATACCCGAGCCATCTCGAGTACGGATGCGCAGCCCGAGGCGTCATCATCGGCGCCCGGCGCGTCCTCGAAGTTTCCGTTTATGTTGAAACTGTCCAGGTGGGCGCCAACGATGTACATCTCCAAGGGGCGCGTCTGGCCGATCTTGGTCGCGTATACGTTGAATTTCTGCTGACCCTGGAACTGGTAGGGGTCCAGAACGACGTTCCCGTAGCCGAACGACTCCAACTTCTGCTTGAGATAGTCCACGGCCAGGTCATTTTCCGGCAGGTTCCAATACCGTGTTCCAAACGCGGCAAGATCCGCGATGTCCTGGGTGAAGTTTTCGATACTGAGGTTCTCAACGAGGAATGTCGCCGGGGCGTCGGCCCCGGGACAGTCGGTCTGATCGCAGGCGTTCCCAGGCGTCCACGCCCAGCCGAGCAAGGCCGCGCAATCCGCCAGACACATCGCATCCAGGCAACTGCCATCGGATAGACAGCACGAGCCGAACGTCGGCTCCGCCATCTCGTACCAGGCGATCGTGTCGTCGAAAAACGATGCCGAGAGGACATCGACATCGAGGTCGCCATCCAGATCGATCGCAAAGACGCTTGCGGCAAAGTCTGCGTCCGTGGTAATGACGTGCTCGGTGAAGCTCGGCGGCGTCGCTCCGTCATTCTCGTACCAAGTGATCGAGTCGTCGTTCCTCGACGCCGAAAGGACATCGATGTCGGTGTCGCCATCCAGATCGATCGCAAAGACGTCCGCAGCGCCGTCTGCTCCGGTCGTAATGATGTGCTCGGTGAAGCTCGGCGGCGTCGCGCCGTCGTTCTCGTACCAAGTGATCGAGTCGTCGTTGCCCGACGCCGAAAGGACATCGATGTCGTTGTCGCCATCCAGATCGATCGCGAAGACGCTGGCGGCAAAGTCTGCGTCCGTGGTAATGACGTGCGGGTCACTCGACAGCGGTTCGGCCTCGCACGCGGCCGGGCCACCCGACGTCGCCACGCGCGCCCCGGCATCACCGAAGGCGACGAACGGCAGTATCAGCCATATACAGCAACCGTAATTCATCGTAGCACTTCTTTCCGAATTGAATCAACGATCTTGCTTCACTGCCGCCGCAAACACGAGCAAACCGCTTGGCGCAACAACGTCCGGTCATGATACCTCATGCGAACCTGAGTCTTGACGAACCTCCATTGGTGCAAACCCACCCCAGTTGCCAGGCGGATGATCAGATCATTGAGTCCTACTCTCACAGGCAGGGGCCCCAGTTACCCAGCAGCTCAAGAAAGTCGGACACGCCGACGTCGCCGCTGCCGTCGAAGTCGGCGGCACAATCTCCAACCGGCGGGCAGGGGCCCCAGTTCCCCAGCAGCTCGAGAAAGTCTGACACGCCGACGTCGCCGCTGTCGTCAAGGTCCCACGGGCACAGCACCGGGCAGAGTTGGTCGCGGGCGGCGACGAAATTGGCGTGGTCTACACGCGTGGCCCAGGTAGGACATGGGCAGTGTGTCACAATGCCGAGTATCTCGCCGTTGTGGTTAATTCCGGAACCCGAGTTGCCGCCGCTAACATCGACATTGTGCCGAAAAGCCGTGGCAAAGACGTTCGTCACTGAGCCACCGGAAGTCTGCTGTGTTTGGGAAAACGTGCATTGAGCATCGACCCCGTAGCCCCATACGGTTAAGGCGTTGCCGACGCCAGGCGGACTTGAGGCGATGGGGCGGAACTCTCCGTAACGTTCAAACGCCGTCTCGCCCAGGAAGTTCGTGCCGGAGGTCATCGCAGCCCAGTCGTTCCCGACGCCGCCGTTGGTGAAAAGAAACGAGGTGACCGGAAACTGCTCGGCGGCGGGCGGATGATTTAAACTGCAGTTGGGGTTGGAGTCCGGCACCCGAAATTGGATGACCATGTTCCCGCCCATGCAATGGCCTGCGGAAACGATGCAACTTTCAGTATTCCACACGGATGCAGTGCAACCGGCCGGCAGAAGTCGGGCGGACCAGTCCTCATCGGACTGTACGCGTTTGTCTGCACCGCATACTCCACAGCCCCCCGCCGGCAGCGCCACCGTCGCTTCCATGGCGACTCGATCGATCACGAATCTGTTCTTTGTGGTCCCGGGCGCAGCAACGATCTCCACGAGCAGCGCATTACCGTTGAAGTAGGCCGATGAATTGTCCCACATCGCCAGCCCATTGGCATCAAGCTCCTGCACGTCCTGATCCAGCAGCGAGGTGATACGGATGAAGCTGTCCGCCTCTAGATGGACTTCCGCGAAGTAGATCCGCAGCCATGCAGCGTCTTTTATAGTGACCACGTCGCTGAACACCGTCTGAGCACCAATTGCCGGGTTGTCCTGCACGCCGCTGTCAAGGTGGTAGTCTCGAAGCTCGCCGACCGGCCAGTCGAGTGTCTGTTGAGCGAGGGTTGAGGTGGCGAACGATCCGACGATGAGGGCGATGGCAAATTTCAATGAACGCATCTTGATCT
>JADFFQ010000062.1 GCA_022568135.1 Planctomycetota bacterium
GGAAGCTGGTCGCATCGGCGTTCGAGGCCGCAGCCCAGGGTGTCCTGTTCAATTTCCTCTCCAGCCGACCGCATTCGCGCTGGGCCGGCCAGGACCCCTCACCGGCCAGGCGGTTCGACCCGCTGCGCTGGCTGGACTTCTCACTCGCCCTGAGCAGCCGGGTCAGCTTCACCCAGGCCTACCTCGACGGGCACGATGCCACGATCATGGTTCAACACGACGGATAGCCAACCGCCGTGTTCTTCCCAGCGATTGCCGTGGTATCGTCAGCCGACGGAAGCCGCTCGCGAGGACGCGGCGGCTCGCGGCTCAACTCGATGCCACGATGCCTTGATGCCTTGATGCCTTCGCCCTACGCTTGTGGCCCGATGGCGATCGTGATCCTCGAGCACAGTCCGTCCACCGGCGCCTTGCGGCTGGGCGCGGCATTACGTGATTACGGCCATCAGCTCCGCGTGATCTTACTGCACCAAGGCGATCAACTGCCCGCCGATCTCGATGATGTGGACGGCGTTGTGACCTGCGGCGGGTCGCAATCGATCACGGACAATCAGCCGTGGCTCGATCCGGAAATGGACTATCTTCGAGCGGCAAACGACGCGGCGCTGCCGATCGTCGGCGTCTGTCTGGGCAGCCAGATCCTGGCGAAGGCTCTGGGCGGCGAGGTCGGGAGTGTTCAGGGAGGCATTGAACTCGGCTGGCATGAGGTGAGCCTCACCGATGTCGGGCGAGAGGACATCCTCTATAGTGGCATCGCTTGGGAGTCGATTCAGTTGCATTGGCATCGCGAACAGGTAACGGTTGTTCCGCCCGGAGCACGGGTCTTGGCGCGGTCAGAGCGGTGTGCGATTCAAGCCTGGGCGCTCGATCTGCGCACCTATGGGTTGCAGTACCACCCCGAAATCTATCCGGAAACGATCGAGACCTGGGCAGCCCAGGAGCCCCAGGCGCTCGAGGAAGCGGGCGTCACGCTCCAACAGCTGCGCGATCAGACCGACAAGCACTATCGGGCGTTCGCCCGTCTGTCGCAGCGCGTGTTTGAGTCGATCGCGCTTTTCCTGATGCCGGCCGATCGGCGCATCGAAGGGGCGGTCAAGGACCTCCACCACTAACCTCGAAGCCCCACCTGAAAAGAAGCCGGACCTGACGAGTCCGCCGAAGGCGGACGAGGAAGGTCCGGGTCAAACGTCCGGGTCAGATTCACATCAGATTCCAGCCCCGTGGGCACCTGCAGTTGCCCCGCTAGGTGCTCCCCGAAGGTGCCGCTTCAGTCCCGCTGGAGAACCGGAAATCGCAATGCGAGGCGCCTTTCATGATCGTCTGGGAGCGCTGCAGCTTGATCTTCGGGTTGAAGCCCTCGATGAAGCAGAAGTCGCGATTGCAGCTGAGGATCGGCCCCAGCTCGCGGATGCCGAGGCGCTCATACAGCTCCGCGAACTTGCACCGGGTGACATCGAAGTCGAAGTGCTCATCGTCGTGACGATTCACCGTCGCCTCGAGTGCGCCGTCCTGCTGCCAGAAGTCCAGAACCTTCGCCATGTCCGCCATGGTGTTGCTGCCCATGGACTGCGCCATTTCAGCACCATGTTCGCGGGCGACCCGCTTGATCGTTTCGCTTAGTACGGCGAGCACTTCATCGCGGCCAAACTTCGCCGCCAGCGCCTCGATGACCGGCGCGAGGACGCGGGCCTCGACTTCACGACGTTGCAGAAGTGGGAGTTCCACCGTGATGACCTCACCGAGTGTCGCCCAACATCATAGCCGGCGGTGACCGGATTCCCAGCCCTGCACGAAGTCTGCTGCTACCATCCGGCCATGACCATCGACGAAGCTCGCCAACTGATGCACGAATGGACGCAGAGTGAAGCCCTGCGCCATCACATGGAGTGCGTTGCCGCCTGCATGGGCGCTTATGCTGATAAGTACGAGCGAGCCCAGCGCGACCGCTGGATCATCGCCGGCCTGCTGCACGACATGGATTACGAAAGGCATCCGACCAAAGAGGAGCATCCCTTTACGGGCGTGGAGCATCTGCGGCAGCGCGGCGACGTGGACGAGGAGATCATCAACGCGATCCTCGGCCACGCGGAGTACTCCGGCGTGCCGCGCGAGACGATGATGGGCAAGTGTCTGTTCGCCGTGGATGAGCTGGCCGGATTCATTGTCGCCTGCTGCAAGGTTCGCCCCAACGGCATCGCCGATTTGCAGCCCAAGTCGGTGAAGAAGAAGCTGAAGGACAAGGCGTTCGCGGCTGGTGTTTCCCGCGCAGACATCAACACCGGGATCACCGAACTGGGCGTCGATGCGACCGAGCACCTCCAAGCCTGCATCGACGCCCTGCGCGCCGAAGCGGAGCGCCGGATGCTCTAAGCGACGAAGGTCTGCTATGCGCACCTTTAGTACAAGCGCGAAGCCGCTAGCGGCTTCGCGTGGGGCTGGCTTGGGCGAATCCTAGGGGGAAGATACCCGTGCCTTGGTTGGTTTGGGTCGCGTCCGAATCGTTTCGACAAGCGGCGCGGCGCGTTGGCGGTCCAGCAGTTCGCGCACGTTTCGGGCGATGGACGCCGGGTCCAGGCCGGCTTCTTCGAGCTGGTCGCCACGGGCCCCGTGGTAGATCCACCGGGCGGGGATCGCCAGGCGCGTGATCTGCCGCGTGTCCAGGCCATGCTCGTTGCAGGCGTCGAGCACGCAGGAGCCGAAGCCGCCTTCAATACCGTGATCTTCGACGGTGATGATCGGGATGCCGCGTTCGATCAGTGATCGCAGCAGGTCGATATCGACGGGTTTGGCGAAGCGGGCATCGTAGACATTGATCTTGTATTCGCCGTGGCCGTTGAGGAGCTCCATCGCCTGCATGGCGTTGATCGCCATGACGCCGTAGCCGAGGATCGCGAGGTCCGGCTCATCGTGCTCGACAAGCGTTCTGGCCTTGCCGAGTTCGAACGGTGGGCAATCAATTCCGGGGGCGGCGAACATATCGCTGACGTTATCGCGGGGATAGCGGACTGCGCTGATGCCGCCCTCGTAAGTTCGCATGTACTCCAAAGCGGCGCGGAGGCTCGGCTCGTCCATGGCAGCCATGAGCACCGTCTTGGGGAACACGCGCAGCGTGCTGATATCACAGAAGCCGTGCATCACCGCGCCGTCGCCGCCGACGAGGCCCGCTCGATCCAGGCACAGGCGAACCGGCAAATAGTGCAGGGCGACCTCCTGGAAGGCCTGGTCGAAGGCTCGTTGCAGGAACGTGGAGTAGACGGCATAGAACGGCTTGAACCCGGTCTTGGCCAGCCCAGCCATCATGTCCATCGCGTGCGATTCACAGATGCCGGTGTCCCACGAGCGATCAGGGAACTTCGGGATGACTTTGTTGAGCCCGGTGCCGTCCGGCATGGCCGCGGTGCAGGTAACGATTTTCTCGTCCCGCTGCATGAGATCGATCAGTGCGTCAGCGAAGGCGCTGGTGAAGCTGCGCCCGCCGGTCTTCAGCTCGACCTTGCAGCCCTGGACCGTAAACGGTTTGGGTGAGTGGAAGGTGGTCGCATCGCCTTCTGCAAAGTCGTATCCCTTGCCCTTGACGGTGTGGACGTGCAGGACCATCGGCCGGTCGAAATCCTTCACCTCCAGCAGCATGTCCACAAGGCTGGGCAGGTCGTGGCCGTCGATCGGGCCCACCGTGAGCAGCCCGAACTTCTCGAACCAGGCGTCCTCCGCAATCGCGTCCTTGGCCATCTCGCCGAGCCGGTGATACATCTCGCCAATGAGTGACCCGCCGGGCAGGTGCGCCACGACGTCCTTGGCCGCCCGTTTCACTTTCCGGTAGGCGGGGTTGATGCGAATGCGATCGAAGTATCCGGCCAGCGCTCCCTGGGGCTTGGCGATCGACATGCCGTTGTCGTTGAACACAACCAGGAACTGCCGCCGCAGTGTGCCGGCGTTGTTCATTCCCTCCATGGCGACGCCGTTGACGATTGACGCGTCACCAACCAGAGCGACGACGCGCCTGCCCGTGGGGTTGGTTTGGGGATCGATCGCCTCGCCGCGAAGCAGGTCACCGCGGGCCATACCGACGGCAGTGGAGATGGCGGTCCCCGCGTGTCCGACGGAGAACAAGTCATAATCCGACTCGCGCGGATCAGGGAACCCCGCCATGCCGCCGGTCTGACGAAGCTGTGGCAGCATATGGAACCGGCCCGTCAGCAGCTTGTGCGGGTAACATTGGTGCCCCACGTCAAAGAGCAGCCGATCGTGACTGAAGTCGAACACATAATGCAGCGCGATCGTCAGCTCCACCACGCCGAGGTTCGGCGCAAAATGGCCGCCGGTCTTCATGATCTGGTCGCAGATGGCGGTGCGGATCTCACAGGCAAGCTGAGGAAGCTGCTTGACCGACAACGCCTTGACGTCCGCGGGGCTGGTGATGCCGGGAAGGATCTTCAGTTCCATGTCAGGCGGCTCCCAGGAACAGAGTGAGTTGGCGCATCGGGCAGCAGCGTCATTGGTCCGGCTTTGGAGTTGGGCTGAGCTGTGACATCGTCAGTGGAGTGCGGTCGATGACAATACGGTAGCGTTACCTGGTGCGAACGGCCATGTAGTCGCACAGTTCCAGCAATGGTTGGGCTGCTTCGCCCAGGGGTTCCAGGGCATGATGCGCTTCGAGCCGGAGTCGGCGGACCTCGTGTTTCGATTCCTCGGTGCCGTGGACCGCGGGGAAGGTGAGTTTGCCGGCTCGCTGGTCCTTACCCGTCGCCTTGCCGGTGTGTTCGGCCGATTGGGTGATATCCAGCAGATCATCCACGATCTGGAACATCATCCCCACCGCCTGGCCAAAGTCGCTCAGCGCGTGTTGGATTTGGGGCGTGGCGTTGCCGCAGATGGCCCCGATCCGGCAGGCGACCTGCAGCAACGCCGCCGTCTTGTTGCGATGAATCAGGTGCAGCCGCTGCCGGCTGGCGCGCCCCGAGGGGAAGCCGCCGATCGTATCGTACACTTGTCCGGCGATCATGCGGGTGCATGCGGCGGCCAGTTCGCGGTTCAATTGGCTCCTTTGCCCATCAGGTATGCTCGCCTCGGAGATCCATTCAAAGGCAATCGAGAGCATCGCATCGCCGGCGAGAATGGCCAGCGCCTCGCCACAGTGGACATGCAGCGTCGGGCGGCCTCGACGAAGCTCATCGTCATCCATGGCCGGCAGATCATCGTGGACGAGGCTGAACGTATGCACCAGCTCCAGCGCCGCGGCTGCGGCCCGGGCGTCATCGCGACGGCCGCCGACCGCCTCGCACGCCAGCAGCGTCAGGATCGGTCGAAGCCGCTTGCCGCCGCTAAGCACTGCATACCGAATAGCCGCACGTAACGCCTCTGGGATATCCAAGGTGTCAACCCGGCGGGCAAGATCGGTCTCGATCTCGATGACAATCACTGATAGCTGAGCCGGCTCGCAGTGCGGTTCGATCGCCGTGGGAGTCATGGCCGGATTGTAGCGGCGAAAGCGATTCGCGTGGGTGGGGCGACCGTGCCCTTGGCTAGGGTCGCGTATGATGGCGCGCATGTCCGCATTTCGTGGCGACCTGACCATTCTGATCGAGCGCGGCGGGATTGTGATGCTCCCATTGCTGGTCCTGAGCATCATCAGCCTTACGCTGATCCTGGAGCGAACCTGGTTTTGGGTGACGATTCATCGACCGCGGCGTCTGCACAGGCTTGAGCGACTGAACGAGGCGCTCCGCGCCGGCGACCGTCCGCGGGCGACGAAGCTGCTCGCCACAGATCGCTCACCGTACGGCCTGGTGGCCAGACGATTGCTTGAGCAGGGGGTGTCTGAGGCCGTCGCCATTGAGGCCGTTCAAATGCAGCGGCCGAAACTTGATCGCTTCATGGTTTCCCTGTCCACGATCATCACCGCGGCCCCGCTGCTGGGCATCCTTGGAACGGTGCTCGGCATCATCCAATCGTTCAACCTCCTGGGCGAGCAGCAGACGCTGACCGATCCCAGAGCGGTGTCCGTGGGCATTGCCGAGGCCCTTCTGACCACGGCCATGGGATTGGCTATTGCGCTGTTCACGTTGTTCCCGTACATGATTTTTCGAGCTCAGGTGGAGCGGGCGTTGGGAAGAGTGGAATCAATCATCGCCGCCGCCCAACAAGGAGATGCAGCCCCCGCTGGGCACGAGCGCCCCGCCGGAATCGGAGCTGGCGCGCAGGTTTCGTCTGCGGCGGAACCGGCGATACGCCCAACAGCCTCGCAGCATTCTTCCGCCTCCAGCAGGCCCGGATAGGATCACGCGTGCAATGAGGAAACCCGGGATGAATGAATGCGGGGTTCGATTATCCAGAGTTCTTTTGGGGTGTCTCGGCGCCGCGACGTTGGCCTCTGGCTTGGGATTCATCAAACCTGCGGATTCCAATACGCAGGGGAGTGCCAGCCGGAGCGATCGCTACATGCGTCTCGTCGAGGATCCGGGCAGAACCGTCGCCCTTCAGGTTGCGGCCCGGACCTTCGCGCCGGGGGATCCCGAATCAGTCGGGGGGCCGACCATCGCCCTGATTGCCGTGGCCCATATCGGCGAGAAGCAGTTGTACGTTGCGGTGCAGGAATTGCTGGATCAGCATGAGGTCGTATTGTATGAATCGGTCAAGCCGCCGGGCGCCGGCGGAGCAGGCGGCGCTAACGACCAGCAGCGCATCCAGAGCACCAAGGCAGCCATGCAATTCATCGCCGGTGTCGCTGTGGCCCACCACGCGGCTCGACAGCTGTATCCCCACGATGTTGACGAGCTGATTCGCTTCGCGGCCGAGCACGATCCGCGCATGGAGGAATGGCTGATGACCGCCCAGGTGGACGCCTGGGGTGCGAAAATGTCATATCGGGTCGAAGATGATGGGCAGGATTTTGACCTGGTCAGCTTGGGAGCCGATGGCCGGCCGGATGGGAACGGCATCAATGCCGACCTGCACCTTGGCGGGGCGGATTCGATACACCCTGCGGCGCTTGGCCGAGCGGACGACAACCTTCAAGCTGAGCTCGCCAAGGCATTGGGGCTCGAGTTTCAGCTTGAGGCATTGGACTATGACCGGGCGAGTTTCCGATCCAGCGACATGGCGATGGATCAGTTGGAGCAGGCGATGCGAGAAGAGGGCGTTGATTTTGCTCCCATCAGCGGCAGTTTGTCCGGAACCTCATTGCCGGGCAGGCTCGCGGTCCTTTTCCTTCGCTTGATTCAGGCCGCCGATGTGTTCTTCGAAGGCGCCATTTCCGATGCATTGAAAGTTGTGCTCATCGAGCTGCTGGGTGATGAGGCGGTGTTCAAGCACAGCTTGGACCAGTTCGGCCGCGGATTCAAGGAGGTCATCGTCAATCAGCGCAATCAGGTCGTGCTGGACCAGCTCAAAGCGATCCTCCAGCGCGAGCCAGAGGTGGATTCGATCGCGGTCCTGTACGGCGCCGGCCACATGCCCGACATGGCCGAGCGCCTGGCCGTACAACTGGGGTATTACCCCAGCGGTGTACAGTGGCTGACAGCTATTGAGGTGGATCTGGCGCAATCATCGATCCCCGCCGACCAGTTGCAAAGCATCCGGCGAATGGTCAGGCAGCAGCTGAAACACCTTGTGCCGCAAGTACCGGCGCGCCCCGATCAATAGCCGAAGAACAAGAACTGCTTCCGACGCGCCTTGGCCAGAGTGATCACTTCTGGTGCTGAAAGCCACCCTGGTCGGCGATGTTGATCCACTTGCGTTGATCGACCAGTGTGCCGGGTGTCTGCGAGTTGCTGTGGCCGTCCGCGTAGAGAACCGCGACATTTCCAGTATATCTACCGATCGGCGCCGACGTGTCCACGACCACCTCCAAGGTCGAAGGATCCCCAGAGCCCGCCACCGAGATGCCTCCTCCTGGGACGGACCCGGGGCCGGGCCCGGCACCGGCGGTCTTCCACTGAAGCTCTTCGGCCAGGAACGGCGGGATCACCAAATGCGAGCCGGGCACGTTATCCTGAAGCTTGTGGTACTGGAGGGCCGTCATCGGCGGTAGCTCCGCCGATGAGCAAAAGATCACCAACTCAGACGACCGCCTGATCTGGGCGACCGAGCGTACAACGACCGAGACCCGTCTGGGGGATCCTCCGGGTGTTCCGAATGATGGAATCGTTGCGCCGTAGAAGCGGTAGCGGGGGATCAGGGTGCCGTTGAAGTCCACCATCGCCCACCACCCGCCGACGTAGTAGGCGTTGTAACCGAACGCCGGCTCGGTGGCGACGAGCTCGGCCACGAGCCGGATGCTCTGGGTATAGGGGTCCGAGAGATCGGCGTTTTGCCAGTCCTGGACCAGGTCATGGCTGATCAAGTCTCGATAACCGTGCAGCATGACCAGCGCGTTATCGAGGTGGGGCAGCAGGCGCCAGGTCCAGGGGCCGGCGATGTTGTCTCCCGTGTAGTTGGGGGCGGGGGGTATCGTCGTCCCGTCGGGGTACTCATACCCTACCTTCCAGTGCTCCTGCACCGCCGTTTCGAGATAGCCCGGAAGCGCTGCCCCATTGTTGGCATTGGCATACAGGTTCCAGGCGAGGCCCACCTGCCGAATGGCGTTGATTTCCTGCGCCTTTCGGCTGCGTTTCTTTACACCCGAGAGGGCAGGAAGCAGCAAACCCAGTAACACGGCGATGATGCTGATCACCACCATTATCTCGACGATCGTGAATCCTCGGTTCGCACCACATCGCCTGTTCATCAGATGCTCCTGGCGCTGAGCCTCGCCCCAAGCGTGTGCAGGCGGCTGCCCGATCATCATAGCCCGTCTGTGCCCCTGTACGTCTCGAGATGCCTATCAGACCCACGCGATGGCAAGGAATGATGAAGTTCCTGCGTCTGCCTGACCGGGGCGGCATCGACGGGAAGCGATGCGGGCGGGTGGGTCGCAAACGGCGCCTCGCCCCGCAGGCGACGGGCGATATCAGCGAGAATGCGCCGGTCGTTTCCCGCCCCCAGATGGGCGAACGCAAACGGGGCGTTGGGCACCCACCACGGTGTTTGGCCCACCGGAGCGGCGTTCTCTTGGCCCACAATCATGTCACCGAGCCGCACGTAGGGATAGAGCTCATACTCAGCACGGGGCAGGTCGGTATCGAGGCCCCCCAGGAATGCCGAGCCCGCCCGCATGTCGATTGTGCGCTGATCCCAAGTGGGCAGCCCCGCCTGTCGGGCCCCGCGATGCGGTGTGCTGATCGTGAACAGGCGGCGAGCATTGAGCCGCTTGCCGGCGACCTCGCGCGGGCGGGCGGCATGACGGGCCACCAATCCCCCCATGGAGAACCCAACCACGTCAACCTCGACCGTCTCGGCCGGATTGTCGCTCGGGAAGCGCCGTTCGATGGCCTCAATCAGGCGATCACGACATTCGTCGAACGTGTCGGCGCTGAAGCCGGTGAAGCAGACGCTGATGATCCGATCTCCGTCGGTCGTCAGCCTGCGAAGCTTGCTCGCGATTCCCGAGGCGATGATGCCCGGATCGAAGATCCCTCCCGCCACGATGACCGGACGCTCCAGCGGCTTGGG
The DNA here is from genome assembly GCA_022568135.1 of Planctomycetota bacterium. Lineage (GTDB taxonomy): Bacteria > Planctomycetota > Phycisphaerae > Phycisphaerales > SM1A02 > JADFFQ01. Next base: position 9,550 of record JADFFQ010000062.1, read on the forward strand.
ATCCATGCGCATGTCGCGCAGGATTGCCTTTGCATCGCTGATCGAAAGCGGAAACGAAGGATTATCCGAGCGATCCGCCGACCGTTGGGCGGAGGTTGTAGTGTTCCCGAGATTCCGGCCGTGTGCTTCAGGCGCGGTAGAGCATCCCGCCGGCGTTGCTGCCGGGAGCACGGCCGCCAAGGCAATTCCAATCCATCGACCCATGGTTCCGGGACTCCTGAGAATCTTGCGACGGCCCGAAGGCCAACACATCGGCGCGATCGATGCCAGCGGCACAGCGAGCTCCGAGCGGTGGTGAGATTGGTCCACTCACGTCCTTCCAACCGTCACCTGCTCGACGGCGCCGGCCGCGATCTTCTCGAACCCGCTGCCCAGCTCGCCGATCGGGTCCGGCGGGACTATCTGGACGGTCTTCTCACCGAGCTTGGCCTCGCCGCGCGCGACCCGATCTTGGAACACGCGGCACTCCTGCAAGAGACGGTCAAGAATCTCCTGCTCGGGTACGTTGGCGACCCGCTCGCCCTGAACGTAGATGATCCCGCGGCGGTTGCCTGCGAACACGGCGACATCAGCCCCCTCCGCTTCGCCCGGTCCGTTGACCACACAACCCATCACCGCAACCTTGATCGGCAATTCAATTTCATCGGCCAGCTTCTTTCGCACTTCCTGCACAAGCGTGTACAAGTCCACTTGGATGCGCCCGCAGGTGGGGCAGGCGATCAGCTCGGCCCCGACACGCTGCCGCAGGCCCAAGCAGTACAGCATCTCCAGGGCGTCCTGCACCTCATGGACGGAATCGCTGGCGTAGCTGATTCGGATCGTGTCGCCGATGCCGTTGGCCAGCAACGTCCCCAGGGCCACAACGCTGCGGATCGCGCCGGTTTCCTTCGGCCCGGCATGGGTCACGCCCAGATGCAGCGGATAGTCGAAACGCTTCGAGATCTCGGTGTAGACGTCGATGACCAGCGATGCATCCATCGACTTGGCGCTGATGCAGATATCGTGGAAGTCCCTGGCGTCAAAGATGTCCACATACTCTTCGAGCTTGGCGATCATGATGGCCAGCAGATGGCCGTGGCGGTGTTCGGAGAAGAATCGGCCAAGCTCTTTCAGTCGCTGTTGCTTATCTTTGCGCTCAATGATCGACCCTTCGTTGACGCCGACCCGGATGGGGATGTGCGCGTCGCGGCAGGCGTCGATGACGGCGTTGACCTGTTCGCGGTCGGAGATGTTGCCGGGGTTGAGGCGGACCTTGTGCACGCCTGCTTCGATTGCCTCCAGCGCTCGCTGATAATGAAAGTGCACGTCGGCGACGATGGGCACCGAGGTCTGGTTGAGAATCTCACCCAGCGCTTCGGTGTCCTTGCGCTGGGGCACGGCCACGCGGACCACCTCGGCTCCCGCTGCGGCGAGCCGGTTGATCTCCGCCACGCAGGTATCGATGTCATAGGTGTAGCCCGCGATCATCGTCTGCACGACCACCGGCGCGTCGCCGCCCATGGCAACGATCCCAGTGCGGTCGTTCCCCAGGCTGATTTGTCGTGTCCGGCGTCTGGCTATCATCGGCTCCGATTCTAGGGGAGCCGACTATGTCCCGCCACGAGGCGCCGGGTCATGTAGCGCCGCGTCAGATAGGGCTGGCCGATGATCCGTATGACCTCGAATTCAATCCGCTTGAGTCTTTGCCTGTTAATACCTTATCAATTGCTGTCAACGGTGGTGCGGAGACGACGAGTTTGAGATGGTAGTTGAGGAAATCGTTGCATTGCTCCTCTGTTTAGCGTGGTAGACGGGGTAGTCGCGAGCTCGTCACGCGGTGGCCGAGGCTGTTTCGGCGGGCTGGTCAACGTGCGAGGTTCCGTCGCCCCCGGCCGCAACGCCGCCGTCCACCGGCAGAATGACTCCGGTGACCCACGAGGCGTTGGCCAGGTATAGCACGGCGTCGGCGATATCGCTCACCTCGCCGTAGCGACCCAGCGGCTGCATCGCGTGGAGCGCCTCCCGCTGCTCGTCGCTCAAGTCGCCGTAGAGCGGCGTGGGGACGATCCCGGGTGCCACCGCATTCACGCGGATATTGTCCGGCGCCAGCTCAATGGCCAGACTCTTCGTGAGCGCGTTGATGCCTCCCTTGGCCGCAATCGGCGCGCTGGACGGAATCGCCTTGACGCCGTTGAGCGTGAGGATCGTCGTGATGTTGATGATCGCTCCGCCGCCGTTGCGTCGCATCTGTTGGGCCGCCGCCTGCGATCCGAGGAACGTGCCGCGAAGGTAGCCGAGGTACCCATCCAGCTCATCGACGCTGTAGTCAGTGAATGGCTTGGACTCAAAGATGCCCGCGTTGTTGAAAAGCACGTCGAGTCGTCCGAACCGGTCAACCGCGGTATCCACGAGCTGTTGGCCGGTCTGGGCCTGTGTAATGTCACCGGGTGCAATCGCGGTCTGGTCCGAATGCCCGAGCTGCTTGGCGGCATCTTGCAGCTTCGATTCGGTGCGGCCGTTGAGGACCACGTTGGCGCCGCGCTTGAGAAAGGCCTCCGCCACGGCGTAGCCAATGCCGCTGCCGGCCCCGGTGACGATGACGGTCTTGTTCTCTTGGGTAGCACTCATCGTCGGGCTCCTTGAATGTGTTGACTGCTGGTCGATTTCAAAACGGTGAAAGGCCCGACGAGTCCGGTTGGGCCACTCAGACCGAGGGAGGAGACGTCAGGCTGCGGTCGGCTGGCGAACTTCCACGTGCGGGAAATCCACCTCCGTTTGTGCAACGTGATTGAAATAATTGGAGAAGATGTTCTGCGCTACGGCGGCGACGATCTCCGCGATCTCGCCATCGCTGTAGCCGGCGTCACGAACGCGCTTCAGATCGTCATCGCTGACCCAGCCGCGCTCGATGACGATTCGCCGCGCGAAATCGAGCGCCGCCCCCGTCTTTGCATCACCGCTGAGTGCGTTGAGGTTGGCGGCAAGCTCGCCTTCTTCCACACCGAGTTTCTTGCCAATGGCGGTGTGGGCCGACGCGCAATAGCCGCAGGCGTTCTCGCCAGCGACGGCCAGGGCGATCTGCTCGCGCAGCTGGGCGCTGAGGCTGGCTCCCGCCAGCGCCTTGCCGAAGCCGAGATAGGCTTCGAGCACCGCGGGGGACTGCGCCATGGTGCGCATGAGGTTGGGCGTCATGCCCATGGCCTTCTCGACGCCGTCGAGCAGCGCTTTGGCTCGGCCCTGGGCTTCGTCGGTCTTGACTGGTTGGATGCGGGGCATGGTGAACTCCTCTCGTTTGGGCCCGGCTGCAGCCAGGCAGGTTTGGGGCGACCGACGAACGATACTTCAGTGGTCACCTGATATGTTGCGCCCGAGGAACGACCGAATCAGCGTAGCGATCACATCGGCGTCTTCCTCCAACGCGAAGTGGCCCGTCTCCAGCAAGTGGAACTCAAGGTTCGTGAGGTCCCGCTTATACGGATGGGCTCCCTCGGCAGGAAAGATCGGGTCGTTCTTGCCCCAGACGATCAACGTCGGCGGTTGATACGACCGAAAGTACGCGTGCCATTGCGGGTAAAGCGGCACGTTCGTGCGGTAGTCGTAGAACATTGCCAGCTGAATCTCGGCGTTGCCCGGTCGATCCAGCAGCGGCTGGTCTACGTTCCAGTTGTCGGGACTGATGGCTTCGAGGTCACGAACTCCGTGCGTGTACTGCCACTTGGTGGCGTCGATGGTCAAGAGCCCACGCAGAGCGACGGCGTTCTCAGGCGTGTTATCCTTCCAATATGTCTTGATCGGATCCCAGAACTCGAGCAGCCCTTCTTCATAGGCGTTGCCGTTCTGGATGATCAGCGCCTCTACGCGCTCGGGATGCTTGACGGCCAGTCGGAATCCCACCGGCGCGCCGTAGTCCATCAGATAGAGACTGTACTTGTCGAGACCGAGCTTCTCGGTGAACGTGTCAACGATCTGGGCGAAGTGATCGAATGAGTAATCTAACTCGTCGATACTCGGCATCGAGCTGTTGCCGTAACCTGGATAATCCGGGGCCACGAGGTGGAACTCATCTGCCAGAGCCGGCATGAGATTGCGGAACATGTGAGAGGAGGTCGGGAACCCGTGCAGCAACAAGATGGTCGGTGCGTCAGTAGGGCCGGCTTCACGATAGAAGATGTCCAGGCCGTCGATCTTGATGGTCCGGTGGCGGACCTGAGTGACCGCGACGGTTCCCGCCTTCAGTTCCAGGTAGGTCTTCTTGACGTTCCAAAGATTTAAGCCTTTCAAGACGGGCCGAAATGGAGCGGCAGGCGAGTCCGCCGGTGGAAGGTAGGACTCTGCCAGCGGCATGCTGGCCAGCGTCTGCTCCAGCGTTTGGCCGGAGCGGATCGCCCCCTGCACCGAGCTGATGTGCTCGCTCAGATAACGAAGGTAGGTGTCCAAGATGTCCCGCGACGTCATCGGGAAGTGCCCCCCAACAATTGTCTCGATATCGAG
>JADFFQ010000019.1 GCA_022568135.1 Planctomycetota bacterium
CGCACACGAGATAGCCCGCCGCTTCAAGCCCCAGCGGATCATTCTCTTCGGCTCGCACGCTGACGGCGAGCCGGATGAAGATTCGGATGTTGACCTGCTGGTGGTGATCGCGGATGGCGGCGATCCGGTTGAAAAGGCCGTCCAGATCCGCTGCGCGATCCCCCGCAGCTTCCCGCTTGACCTGATCGTGCGAAACCCGCAAGACCTCCATTGGCGATTGGCAGAAAACGACTGCTTCACGCGCGAAATCGTGGAAAAGGGCCGAGTCCTGTATGAAGCGCAGCACCGGTGAATGGATCGACAAGGCCGAAGGCGACTATCGTTCAGCCGGCAAGCTCCTCGCCGGAGAATCGCCCGAGTGTGATCAGGTCTGCTTCTTTGCCCAGCAATGCGCAGAGAAATACATCAAGGCACTGCTCAACGAGCGGGATCGGTCGTTTCCGAAGACGCATGATCTGAAGGAACTCGTTGAACGCCTGAGCCCGCCAGATTCGGCATTGGGCGATTTGAGGCCGCGGCTGGAGCGGCTGAGCCAATGGTCAATGTTGGTCCGCTATCCCGGTTTCTTTGCAAGTGCTGAAAATGCCCGCCAGGCAGTGAACACCGCAGCAGAAGTCCGCCGCGTCTGCCGCCACCACTTGGGGTTGGACGACGATTGACCAATGATTCGCGTTGATATCATCATGCCGCTGGATGTCTGCGAGCACCGTTCAATCGCATCATCGAGTTCTTCGAGCGGCATATTGACAACCCCCGCCCGGCCCCGCAGATTCAATCGGAGCAACACGCAGGCGAGTTGTTCCCGCGATAAGATAACAGCATGGTTGACCTCGCCGACATTCAGGCGTACGCACACGAGATAGCCCGCCGCTTCAAGCCCCAGCGGATCATTCTCTTCGGCTCGCACGCTGACGGCGAGCCGGATGAAGATTCGGATGTTGACCTGCTGGTGGTGATCGCGGATGGCGGCGATCCGCTGGGGAAGGCCATGGAAATCTCGCGCGCGTTGCCCCATTACGGCTTCGCTCTGGACCTGATCGTGCGCGACCCGGATGTGCTGCAACGGCGGATCGAGCAGCACGACTGGTTCCTCATCGACATCACCGAAAAGGGCCGGGTGCTCTATGAAGCCCAGCAGCCGCGAGTGGGTTGACAAAGCCGAAGAGGACTACCGGCTGATGGATGCGGCAGGGGGGCTGGACCCGCCGGCGTACGACGGCCTGTGTTTCCACGCCCAGCAGGCGGCCGAAAAGTACCTCAAGGCGGTGCTCGCCGAGCGGGTGACCCGGTTTCCCAAAGTGCACGACTTGACGCGGCTGCTCGATCTGATAGACCCGGCCATCAACGAGCTGACTGTAATGCGCGCCGATTTGGACGCCCTGTCGCGCCTCTCGGTCCAAGTGCGGTACCCGGGGTTCTCCGCCGATTCGGCAAAGGCCGAAGAAGCCGGTCGAATCGCGGCCACGGTCCGGCGAATCTGCCGTCGGGAACTAGGGCTGGAAGAAGGATGATGGTCCGCACCCGGGACCCTACCGACTGTCGATCAACAGGGAGTATGTCCTTTGGCCCAAGTGAACGTCGAAGACGCCATTGAAACGATTCGCGGGCGGGTATTCCGCATTCAAACGATATGGCCGGGTGGCGGTCGAGTTGGAACGGCCTTTTACATCGCCGACTGTGTGCCGTCGGGGAACATCCTTATCGCCACAGCGCGGCACTTACTCGAGTTCCCAGAGGGAGTAACCGTTCGCTGGCTGATCGAGCGCTTCGACGAGAATGGTCAGTGCCTCGGAGAGCTTCACTTCAAGCATGACGATTCACAGGTCGAATCGCGTCCGTATCGCTACTACAAGCACGCGGATGTGGGCTACTGCGTCTTTCCACGCTCATCCGAGCGCGCAGGGCAGCTAGTGCCGCCCAATCTGAAAGCGCTTCGCGTCATGCACGAGAGCCTACGGCTGACACCTGGAACGCGCGTTGGTTGGGCCGGTTTCCCTGGGCAGGTCGAGCAGTATTTTCGCCGGCCGTTGATCTGCTGCTTCGCGGGCACTGTGTCTGCGTGGTATGCCGAGGGCAGCCGTGGTCTTTACATCGTGGATGGGCACAACGCACGCGGTGTGAGCGGCGGGCCGGTGTGGCACTATCCGGAGGACCGGCCAGCGCCCGAGGTGGCGGGCATCGTATCCGGCTATGGGCTGGGTGAACAGGACATGCCCGGCTTCTGCGTCTTCGAGCCCATCAACCCTATCATCAGTTTCCTGAAGGCAAACTATGGTCCAGGTCGGTCCGAGCGGTAACCGGCAGTGTCGCTCCATGGCTCGGTAGGAGGTTGGGGCTCGACGCCGGGCACGATCTTTCGCGCACCGGCGACCCGACGCAGCGCATGGACCGCCTCAATCGCATCATCGAGTTCTTCGAGCGGCATATCGACAACCCGCGCCCGGCCCCGCGCATCTCCGCTGTCGAATAGGAAAGCAGGTCGGCCTATGAACCCTGGTCTAAGAGGAGGATGAACTGCTGATGGGCGGTTTTCGAAGGGCAACGGGTGATGCCTTGCCACATTCGGGGCAACGGATGCAGCTTCCCTCATGGTCGAGGCCGGTCAAGGAGTACCCGCACCAAAAGCAGGCCGGGGAGAATAGGTGGTGCTGAATTTGCCGTCGCAGTAGCAGACGCCGTAAAGACATGGCGACGACTGTAGCCAGGATGATGCCAATCCCAAAGCCGAGCGAAAGTGCCACGATGTGGCCGAGAATACCTTGCCGATGCAGGAATCCAAGCAAGTCAAATCTCGTCTGCTCGAGAAATTCAGTTCCAAGACCGAAAAAAACCATCCACGCGCAGATCGCAACGAGTCCCGCAGTAGAAGGCACCCAGCGAACGGTCGGCTTGCGTTTGTCGATTGCCCCTATGAGCTGCCTCGACTCGGCTTCAGAAAGGCCCGTGAGTCTCGCGAGGCTGGTCATGTTAGAATTGCCAAATCTGAATCGCATCATCGAGTTCTTCGACCAGCATATTGATAATCCGCGGCCCGCGCCGACCCTGGCAGATAGCGAGTGACGGCGAGCTGCGATTGGCCAGGCCAAGCGTGCCACGTCATGGAAAGCAGCGAGGCTTGAACGGCTGCCGGTTTGGGATATCCTTTGGGCCTTGAGCGCGGGCCGAGCGCCCGCAGACCAACATGGGGCCGTAGCTCAGTTGGGAGAGCGCTTGCATGGCATGCAAGAGGTCGTCGGTTCGATCCCGATCGGCTCCACTTTCCAAGTAACAGTACAGGAGAGCGGTCGCCTCAGGCGCCAGATCGTGGTCTCCTGATGGGTGTTCCGACCGTTGAGGTTCGTGAGCCGGGGGCGGGAGGTGCAGAATGCGATGGACCGTAGTCCTCGTTCTTCTTCTGGTCGGATGCGAGCAGGAGGCGCCGTCGTCGGCTCCCTCAACACTTGAAGACGCGCTTGCGGCGAATTACTACGCGCCGTGGTCCGTGGAAGATCATGGAACGGGCGTGTACTTCATATCCATGAAAGGGATCTGGTATCTGAAAGACGGCGTGGCAACCCGTGTTGTTGAGGCGGAGGGTGGCGAAGGTCCACCGTGAAAAGGCGAATTGTGCTGGGGCTTGGGGCGACGCTCTTGGTCGGCGGCCGGGGGGTGTGGTTCGGATAGGCGACACACCCTCGAAGACCGTCCGCCGTCCCGCCGATCCGCGCATTGAGGCCGCTACGATCCGGCGGGTGCTTGCCGAACGTAGTCGGATGGCTTTGGGCGTCGGCTAGGGCGCGGAGCTGGTGACCGATCAGGCGGCCTTGGAATGCGACTGAGCCTTCTGCGACTCTTCGGCGAGCTGTTGCACGATCGCCTCGCCGACGTGGTAGATGACGACCGACAGCTCACGGATCACGTCTTCGACCGGATTCATGGCCACCTTACGGGTGCTGAGTTTGGCAAGCTTATCAACGTGTATCTTAGCGAAATCCATCGATACCTTTGCATTCTCATTCATGGTGCATAGCTCCTTGGATTGTGCATCATCGACGTGCGCCGGAGACGCCTTGACAGGATGTTGGACATCCGGACACCATCACCGCAAGTCCCAGCCGACCGGCGATTCTCCGAACGTGCGTGCCGCATCAATGTAGAGGTCAATCTGTGGGGGGTATCGAGGATTTGCCGCAGAGCCGCAGCATGCGAACAGCCGACGTCCACGAAATACCTAGTACTGAAGTCTCATCTCGCCGGCTGCAAACTTGCATGGCATGAAAGAGGTCGTCAGTTCAAGCCCGACCGGCTCCACTTGATGAAGAAGGCCGCTGAGTTGAGTCACCGGCCGTTTGTCATGTAAGGGAGCGTCAATTGAGTTGATCGCAGATTCGTCTGACGCGTAGGTTTCGTTGGACATTCACCCCCCAAGCACCACAACGTACCTCACTCACACGGGCCCCAGTTGCCCAGCAGCTCGAGAAAGTCTGACACGCCAACGTCGCCGTTGCCGTCGAAGTCGGCTGGATGCCCCTTGTTCGACCCCCAGGCGCCCAGCAAGATGAGCAGATCCCCAACGCCAATGTCGTTGTTGCGGTCGAGGTCCCAGGGGCACGGGATCACACGGAACTTCTGCACGCGATGGTTGCTCGAGTCGGCCACGTAAACGAATCCATCTCCACTCGCTCTCACGCCGTAGGGCAAGTTGAATTGACCTTCGCCCGTGCCGAACGATCCCCACTTTGTTATGAACGCTCCGATTCCCGTGAACCTCTGCATGCGATGGAGGTTGCGGTCTGCAACATAGACGTTTCCAAACTCATCTGTTGAGAGACCGCGCGGGAAGTTGAACTGGCCATCTCCGGCGCCGGAGGAACCCCACGAGGTGATGAAGCCGCCATCGTTGGTAAACTTCTGAATCCGCGGGCTACTGTCACCGACGAAGACGTTGTCCTGTAAGTCGATCGCTACGCCGTTCGTGCCGGTGAACTCTCCATCTCCGGTGCCGGTTGTTCCCCAAGCCATGATGAAGGTTCCGTCGCCTGTGAACTTCTGGACACGATTCTGGTTCCGGTCGGCGACGAAGACATTTCCCTTGCTGTCTACCGCGAGGCCGTGGGTATGCTGGAACTGTCCGTCACCGTTGCCGAAGGATCCCCAGGTCGTCACGAACACGCCATCGGTCGTGAATTTCTGAACGCGGTGGTTGCCGGTCTCTGCGACGTAGATGTGGCCCTTAGGACCGATGCCGACCCCGTGGGGATGGTTAAACTGCCCTTCTCCAGCCCCGAAGGAGCCCCATGTCAAAAGGAAATCCCCCTCGCTGGTGAATTTCTGGACGCGATTGTTGCCGGTATCGACGACGTAGACGTTGCCCTCGTCGTCGACCTCGATCCCGTGCGGCCCCGAGAACTGGCCTTCCCCGGCACCGTTCGAACCCCATTGGAACATGAACTCCGGGGGCGGGTCGCCCCCGGCCAACGCGTTGCTGGGAAGCAAAGCGCAGCAAAGAGCAATGCTCCAGGCTTGTGTCGAAACGCCCATCGAACGCCTCCTACCTAAATCGAAGTGATATCCGGTCATTTCGATCATAACCGCCAATTGACGTGCCAAACAAAGGAAATCTTCAAACGGACTGCGTGGCGGCCGGAACAGGGCGTTCATGGCCGAATTGGAGGTGCCGGTCGCCGCCTTCGTGCCGGAAGAGCCCTCACCCCTACGCCCTCTCCCGGGAGGAGAGGGGGACAAGAACGGCAGGCTAGTTCTTCGTCATCCCGTCGTAGACGATGCCGATCCAGACGTCCGGCTTCATGAAACCGCCGCCCCAATCGGCGTCGAACTCGGCGCTCGGCTCGGTGTCGATCACTTCGTCGCGCGTCATGCCTGCATCAACCAGCGAACGCACACGATCGCGCACCGCTTGTAGCACTTCGCGGTATGCACGCAGGTCGTCCGCGTCGGCCAATTCGCCGTGCCCCGGGATGATCTTCGTTTGATCGTTACACAACTTCAGCGCCGTATCGGCCGCTGCGATCATGCCGTCGATCGAACCGCCGCTGGAGACATCGATGAAGGGGTACATCCCCTTGAAGAACGTATCACCCATATGCAACACGTTGGCGTGGCGGAAGTGAATGATCGAGTCGCCATCGGTATGCGCGGGATCAACATGGAATACGTGTACATCATCTCCGTTCCAATGGAAGTTCATTTCATCCGTGAACGTCACAACTGGAAGCGCTGCTTCAGGTGAAGCCGGCACTCTGCGATTGAATGCAGCCATAAACTGTTCAGTGCTCATGCGCTTCCGAACGTTCTCATGGGCGATGATCACAGCGCCGATCTTTTTCATATTCTCGTTGCCGCCGGTGTGGTCGCCGTGCCAATGTGTATTGACGATGAATCGCACGGGTTCATCCGTCATCTTTTTGATGGCCGAGAGAATCTTTTCACTGAGTTCCTTGTATTGATCGTCGATGACGAATGCGCCGTCTTCGCCGATGGACAGGCCGATGTTTCCGCCCGAGCCGACGAGCATGTAGACGTTCTCGGCGACTTTGACGGTCTTGATCTGGACGTCGTCGAATCGGCCTTGGGCGAAGGCTGTTAGGGTTAGTGCGTAGCTGACGAGTATTGCCAGCGTGACTTGACGTGCGGTTATCCTGTTCATGGCTTTCTCCAGAGGATCAATGAGTGTGGGGGAAGATCGGTCGAGGCATTATCGCGTCAAACGCCCGCCGATGCCAACACCCGAGCCTCGGCAAGGTTGCTCGCGGCTCTTTCGGGTGAGGGCGGGCGGCGGTACACTCGGCCCCGCAAACGGAGGTGAACCCATGCAAAGTCGACGTCAATTCCTTGGTGCAATGTCAGTTCCAGCCGTCTCTGCGGTGGCGGTCGCCTATCTCGATCCAGCTCGGGTGGCCAGAGCGCTCGGGGCGGCGACCGAGCTTTCGCAGTATCTCGGCTCGCCCGAAACGATCGCGGCGGACGAAGACTTCTGGTTTGAGGTCAGTCAGGCGTTCACGGTCGATCGAAGCATCGTGAACCTGAACAACGGCGGCGTGAGTCCATCCCCTGCGATCGTTCAGCAGGCGATGAAACGGCACTTGGATTACTCCCACACCGCGCCGCCCTACACGATGTTGCGGGTGCTCGAACCGCAGCGCGAAGCAGTGCGCGAGCGGCTCGCGCGCGAGTTCGGCTGTGATCCCGAGGAAATCGCACTGACGCGCAACGCCTCGGAAGGATTGCAGATATGTCAGTTTGGCATCGACCTCAAGCCGGGCGATGAAGTGCTGACGACGACGCAGGATTATCCGCGCATGCTCGACACGTTCAAGCAGCGACAGCGCCGCGAGGGGATTGTGCTGAAGCAGTTTTCGATTCCCGTCCCCGCCGAAGACCCCGACGAGGTCGTCTCGCTGTTTGCGCGGCATATTACGCCGAGAACCAAGCTGATCCTGATGTGTGACATGATCAACCTGACTGGGCAGATTCTGCCGGTGCAGCGGGTGGTGGCTATGGCCCGGGCGAAGGGGATACCGGTGATTGTGGATGGGGCGCACGGGTTCGCCCATTACGCCTTCAAACTGTCGGACCTCGATTGCGACTACTACGCGACAAGCCTGCACAAGTGGTTGTTTGCCCCGCACGGCACCGGTCTGCTCTATGTGCGCCGCGACAAGATTCACGACCTCTGGCCGATGATGGCCGCTCCGGAGGCGGGGGACAATAACATCCGCAAGTACGAGGAAATCGGCACGCATCCGGCTGCGAACTATCTGGCCATCGCCGAGGCGCTGACCTTCCATCAAGGCATCGGACCGAAGCGCAAGGAAGCGCGCATGGTCTTCCTGCGCGATTATTGGGCGAACCGCCTCCTCACCCACGATCGCGTGCGCTTGCACACGAGCCTCAAGCCGGGCTTCGCCTGCGGTATTGCGACGGTTCAGATCGACGGCGTGGAGAGCGGTGAGCTGAACAACTGGCTGTGGAATGAGCATCACATTCTCACGACGGCGATCAAGCACGCGCAGTTTGAGGGCCTGCGCGTCTCACCGAGCGTGTACACGACGCGACCGGAGTTGGATCGCTTCTGCGACGCGATGGAGCACGTGATCCGCCAAGGCTTGCCGGCGTAGGCACGCAGCGAGAAGCTCAGAAGAACGGCACCGAGGCAGCGGGCAAAGCCGGGCCTGACGAGTCCCGACTTGTCGGGACGAGGAAGACCCGGGTCATCATCAACTCCTCGAGTCAAGCGTCGGCAGGAGAAGTCGCCAAGGTCTCTTCCACTCGATGCCTGGATGCCTGTTCCGCCTGAGCTCGCCTTATGGGCGCGGTAAGAACCAAGCCGGCGTGGGTAGCTCAGGGCACGACGAGCTTGGCCATGAAGTGCAAGGATCGACCCAAGATCCAGTTTCCCGGGGCGGGATAGAGCCGCAAGTGTTTGATCCAGGTATCGATTCGAAGACCGAGTTCGTCGAACGCCTCCAGCCAGCGGTGTCGGGGCCAATAGTTGTAAGGCAGCACAACTTCGTGACGCGCGTTTCCAACCCAATCCATCAAGCGAAGTGTTGCCCCGGCGAGCAGGCCGTTGCGCGTATGATCTTTGATGATGACGGCCTGGCGGGCGACGCGACGGGCTTCGCGCAGCAGGATCATCGGCTCTTCGGTATGGTGCAGCACGTCAACGAACATGACAACGTCAAAGCTCTTGTCATCATGTGGAATCTGCGTGCCGCTGAATGGACGGACGGGGATGTGCGAATGATTCCGCACCTTCACGTCGATGCCTTCCAGTTCGAGGCTGGGGTTCTTCTGGGTGGTTAGATGAGCGATGAGCCCGTCGCCGCAGCCGACGTCGAGCACTCGGCTGTTCGGCGGGATGAGGTCGGCAAGGTGTTCGCTGCGAACGCGTACGCGCCGGGCCTAGACCACCTCATGCATCCGCCCCAGGAGCGTCATCGGCGGCCCATTCCCAGGAGGCTCAGAAAGAAGCTCGAAAGGATCACCTGGCAACCAAGTACAAGTGCCGCCAAGGCCGGGATCACAAGGCGCATGGTTTGGGTATAGGACAGCTCGCCGAACGCACGTGAGGCCCAGGTTGCCACCGCATATCCGGACAGGGCAAGGCCGGTCAACACGAGGAAGGCGCCGACGATGAGTCCGGTCTCCAGCGTGACTATCTTGAAAAGTTTGGTCATCCGCGGGTCTTCGGGCATTAGACCGACGGTGATGCCATAGATCTTGCTGAAGACGGCAAAGGTGACCGCTTGAAACCCGACCAGCACGGCCGCCGCTGAGTAGAGCAGTGTATGGACGTCAAGCGTTATGCCTGAGACGGTTCGAGGCCCGCCCAGCAGCCAAAGCCCGACAATGAGTCCGACTGTCATGAGACCGGCCCCCGGATAGAGGAACAACCATCGGGGACTGTAAAGCAACATGAATCGCAGATGGCGCCAGCCGTCGCGCCATGTGCGAAGGTGAGCCGGCCGGCTTCGCCCATCGGGCGATAGCGTCGTCGGGACCTCCGCGATCCTCATTCGATAGAGCGTGGCCTTGACCACCATTTCACTGGCGAACTCCATGCCGGTCGCGCGCAAATCCAACTGAGTCGCAGCCGACTTGCTGAAGCCGCGCAATCCACAATGGAAATCACTGCATGGGCATCGAAAGAAGAGCCGCCCGATGGCGCTGAGCACCGGGTTGCCGAGGTACTTGTGCAGGAACGGCATGGCCCCGGGTTTGATGCCCCCTGCGAACCGATTGCCCATGACGAGGTCATGGCCGTTGCGCAGTTTCTCCAGGAACAATGGGATGTCGAGAAAGTTGTAACTATCATCCGCGTCCGCCATGATGATGAATCGGCCGCGGGCAGCTCGAATACCGCCCATCAGGGCGTTGCCATAGCCCTTGCGCTTGACGTGAACGACGCGAGCGCCTAGGTCAGCGGCGATCTGCTGCGACCCGTCGCTGCTGCCGTTATCGGCGATAAGCACCTCGCCGACGATCTCATGATCGCGCATGGCGCGTTGTGCTTTCTCTATACAGATCGCGATCGTCTCCGCCTCATCCAGACAAGGCATCAAGACGGTCAATTCGAGTTCTGAGCCGGCCGCCGCATCGTTTGCCGCGGCAGGCTGATCGTCGCACGAATTGGGCGGCTGATACAAGGTCATGAGATGAACGCCTTCGTCGCGGGAAAGAGACCCGGACGGTACGCCGGCAATGGTACCGCCGAGATTCAGCCGGTCAATGGAAGCTCGGGGCTGGGTCGTCGGCGTGGGGAGAAAGAGAGCGACGCTATACTGCCATTGACGTTGCCGGTTTGGTACAGGTGATGAGCGAACTCTCCAGCAAGTTGATTCCGCGTCGGCACATGAGATCATCGACAAGGACGCCCTGTCATGACTGATATTGCTGCTGGGTTGCGAAACCGTTCGTGCGCTGCCCGATGCACGAATCGCGGTTGCGCAGAAGCGGGTGGAACATGATGGATGAATCACAGATCGGCCCGGCTTCGTCGCACGCCGGTGCTCGTCGGTGGTCGTGGTCGTCTGTGGGCTATGTCACACTTCTACTGCTCTGGGGGCTCGTGTCGCGGCTGCCCTACGTGACCGACTTCGAGTCGATGGGCAAGGACGGCCCGGAATACATCAATTCGCTCGCGCTGGACGAGACCTACAACGTTCCGCCGCCCGGCAACATCGGGTTTGTTGTGCTGGCCAAGGCCGCACAGGTCTTGTGGTCCACGCCCGTGTATGGCTACGCTGCGGTGACGATTGCGATCACCTGCCTGGCGTTGGTATTCGTGTACCTGCTGGGCACGCGGTTCATGCCCCGGCCATTGGCGGCGGTGGCGGCGCTGGCCTTCAGTTGCGACACGATTGTCTGGTTTCACGGGACGCCGATCAAAAGTTATCCGGTCTGGATGGTGGCGTTGCCGGCGATCGCGTACTTCGGCACGCGCTTCATGCAGCACCAGCGGACGGGTGACCTGGTGGCGGCGAGTCTGGCGCTGGGGCTTTGCTCGGTGGTGCGTAACGACGTGCTGATGTTCGGCGGGCCGCTGTGGGCCGGATGCCTGCTGTTGGGACGGGCACGCTTGAGGGATTGGCTGCTCGGCGCGGCCATTGTCGGTGTCTGCGTATCGGTCTGGTTCTTCAGCACGACCTCGCTTGTCGGGGGACCGTGGGCATACCTCCAGATCGTCCGCGCGAAACATGAATTCCACGAACAGCTCGGTGTCGAGGGAAGGGGTTTGATCGACGGATTTCTTCGCAACCTGGTCAAGTACGGCATATGGCTGATATGGAGCGCGCATCTGGCGCTGATCCCCTTTGCCTATTGCCTGTGGCGATACGTGCATTCGTCGCGCCGCCATTGGCGTGCCTTGACCCTGGCAGCGTTGTGGATGCTGCCTTCGTGCTATTTTGCATTCATCATTTCCACGTTCGCGTCTGCCCAGATCTTTCCGTTGACTCTGCTGGTCTACCTTGGAGCTGTCCGCGGTCTGGAGCTCTGGGCCCGGCAGGGCAACAAGATCCTCCCCGTAGCCGGCGGGCTTCTCATCGCCCTGGTATGTGCCTTGCAATTCACCGTCACCCCCTTGCTGCCGAACTCCAATCAGCGCAACGTCATCCTCAACGTGACCTTTCTCAAGTACACCGGCGCCGGGATCCGCAACGATTACAACTATAACTTGGTGGATTTTGGCATGAGCTCATCGCTCAAGTCGGTCGTCAAGCAGCTCCGCGGGCCCGAACCGGTCCCTAAGATCCCGCCCCGTCGGCTCCAGGGGAAGAATGAGCCCTTGCGCAGATCGGGTGAGTAACGCGCAAGCACGGGCGGCCAACTTGTTCGCGGTGACTGACAGGAGGGCGTCCGGCAGGGTGTTAGCCGAAGCGCAGCCCGACCTCAAACGCACCGCTCAGCGCGGGCGGCCGTGACCAACACACCGAGCACAGCCGGTTGATGCGGGTGCCCTTCGGCAGCAGCGTCACCGCTGTGCCCGTCATGCCCTCCATCAGCGGCGCCGAGGTGACGATCCGAGCCCCGCCCTCGCTGATGTCCAGGACCCGATAGCGGATCGCGGTGGGCATATCGTGGTGCCAGCGCACCACCAACTCTGCCTGCGTTCGCATACGAGAGAAGTGCCTGCGCTCGACGGGCGGATCGCCACGATCAAGGCCGGATATGAGAGAATCATGCAGCATGCCATAGGGAATGTCCGATTGGCCCAGGGCATTTGACAGCTGTAGCATCGCCTTCGAGACGCTTCGGGTGCGTCTGTACTGATTGGGCAGGTTTGGCGGGTCGTAGGTAGCAGCATCCTCGACGGAATCGGGCCCGCGGGATAGCGAGCTGTGCGAAACGGATTCGACGTGATTGTCGTCGGCGTGGGGGCCATGGGCTCCGCGGCCTGCTACCAGCTCGCCGCTCGTGGAGCGAGTGTGCTCGGCCTGGAGCAGTTCGGAATCCCCAACACGCTGGGCAGCTCGCACGGCGAGTCGCGAATGCTGCGCCTGTGCTATTTCGAGCATCCCGACTACGTGCCGCTGCTGCAACGAGCCTGTGAGCTGTGGGTCCGGCTCGAACATGACAGCGCTCGCAAGCTGTTGCACACGACCGGCGGCATCTACATGGGCCGGCCCGACAGTGAGTTCATCAGCGGCACGCTGCGTTCGGCCGTGCAGCACCGCTTGGCGCACGAATCGCTGGATCACGCCCAGCTTGCCCATCGCTTTGGCCAGTTCAACCTGCCGAAGGATTATGTCGGCGTCTACGAGCCGGGCGCGGGTCTGCTGCTGCCGGAGCGTGTGATTTCGGCCCACGCGGAGCTGGCGATGCGGCAGGGCGCCGTTCTGCACGGCCAGGAGCCGGTTCGCGATTGGCAGGCGGGCGACGACGGCGTAGTTGTCCACACTGATCGTGCGACCTATCACGCTGATCACCTCGTGGTCAGTGGCGGGGCGTGGAGCAGCCGGCTGCTGGGCGATCTCGGCGTCGAGCTGGTGGTGACCCGGCAGGTCGTGGGCTGGGTCTGGCCGAAGCGCCCGGAACTCTTTGAGCTGGGCGCGCTTCCCATCTGGGCCATCGACAATCCGCGCCGCGGACAGCCGGGGCTGCTGTACGGCTTCCCGATGCTGCCGGAAACCCCCGGTCTGAAGATTGCTCATCACTTCCCAGGCGAACCGACGACGCCGGACACCATCGACCGCCAGGCCCTACCCGGAGATGAAGACGACTTTCGCCCGGCCCTTGGGCGATTCATTCCCCACGCCGACGGCCCGCTACTCTCGATGCACGTTTGCATGTACACCAACACCCCCGATTCGCATTTCATCATTGACCGCCATCCCGCGCACGATCGCGTGACGCTTGCCTGCGGGTTTTCGGGTCATGGCTTCAAGTTCGCCAGCGTGATTGGTGAGGCGCTCGCCGACCTGGCGCTCACCGGCCGGACCGATCTGCCGATCGAGTTCCTGGGATTGAGCCGGTTTGGGTGATAAGAGCATCTGCCCCCGGCAAGCCGGGGGCTAAATACAAGATTACTGGCGAATCTGGCCGGTGCCTTGGATGATGTACTTGTAGGTCGTCAGTTCCTCCAACCCGCAGGGGCCGCGGGCGTGGAGCTTGCCCGTTGAGATGCCGATCTCCGCACCCAGCCCGAACTCATACCCGTCAGTGAATCGGCTGGAGGCGTTGACGTAGACCGTGGCCGAGTCCACGTCGTGCGTGAACCGCTGCGCACCGTCATCATCAGCCGTAACAATCACGTCGCTGTGATGCGTGCCGTAGCGCTCGATGTGGGCGACAGCGGCGTCGAGGTCCACCACGACGCGAACCGCGAGAATCAGATCGAGATATTCCTCGGACCAGTCGCTTTCCGTGGCCGGGCCGGCCTGCGGGATGAGCCGGCAGGTGTGCGCATCGCCTCGTATTTCAACACCCTTCGCCACCAGAGCTTCGCCGACGCGTGGCAGAAACTCGTCCGCGACCGCTTCGTGTACCAGCAGCGTCTCCATCGCATTGCACACGCCCGGCCGTTGGCACTTCGCGTTGAGAGCGATGCTCATCGCCATGTCCAGATCGGCGGCGCGATCCACATACACATGACACACGCCCTTGTAATGTTTGAGCACCGGGACCTTGGACTGCTGGGCCACCGCCCGGATCAGGCTCTCGCCGCCGCGAGGGATCACGAGGTCCAGGTACTGGTCCATCTGCAGCAGGGCGTGTACTGCGGCCCGATCGGTCGTCGGGACCAGTTGGATAGCATTCTCGGGCAGTCCGGCGGATGCGCCCGCGGCGAGCATCGCATCGAGAATGGCGGTGTTGCTGGCCAGTGCTTCGGAGCCGCCGCGGAGGATGACGGCGTTTGAGGCCTTGAAGCACAACCCCGCCGCGTCGGCAGTGACATTCGGCCGGGATTCGTAAATCACCGCCAGCACGCCCAGCGGCACCCGCACCTTGCGAATCACCAATCCGTTCGGCCGCCTGGTGACGCTCATTTCCTCGCCGATCGGATCGCGCAAGCGAGCCACCTCGCGCATGCCCTGGGCCATCGCCTCGATACGCTGCGGATCGAGCAACAAGCGATCGAGCATGGCCGGGCTGAGACCGTCGGCCTTGGCGGCCGCAACATCACGGGCGTTTGCCGCGGCGATCTTCTCGCCGCTGGACGCGATCCCCTCGGCCATCGCTTCGAGGATCCGGTTCTTGCCCGTTGCGTCCAGGGCCGTCAACACACGAGCGGCCGAAGCGGCTCGGCGGGACATTTCCAGAATCTGATCGTGAATGTTCATGGTCCCGTCGATGACTGAGCCGGTACACTTCAACCCTTCGGTTCCCCAGCACGCCTCCGCAGCGCCCCAACATGGTCGAGACTTCTTCGAATCTACATCCACGCCGTGACTGGGTCGATCATACCGGCCGCATTGTCGTCAAGATCGGCTCACGAGTGCTGGTTGATGACGATCATATGTTGGCGGAACCTCGGGTCGCGGCTCTGGTGGCGCAGATGGCGCAGCTGCAAGCTGAGGGACGGGAGGTCATCTGCGTCTCCTCAGGCGCTATTGCGGCCGGCCTGCGAGAGCTGGGGCTCAGCGGGCGTCCGCGCGACCTGCCTTCGCTGCAAGCTGCCGCGGCAGTTGGGCAGGCCCGCTTGATCGACGTTTATCGAAGGCTGTTCGCCGAGCATGGTCTGTCGGTGGCTCAGGTGCTGCTGACCCACGCTGATCTGCGGGCCCGAGAGCGCCATCTCAACGCCCGCAACACGTTCAATCGGCTTCTGGGCTGCTCGGTCGTGCCGATCGTCAACGAGAATGACACGGTCGCGGTGGAGGAGATCCGCGTCGGCGACAACGATCTGCTCTCGGCGCTGGTCGCCTGCCTGGTTCGCGCCGATGTGCTCGTGCTGCTGACCACCGTAGACGGGCTGATGACTCGATGTGGCGCCGAAGCAGGGCAGGTGATTAGGACGGTCCCGCGGATCACCTCCGAAACCTACGCCCTGGCGGGGGACTCCGATTCGGACCTGTCCACCGGCGGCATGCGATCCAAGCTGCAGGCAGCCCAGATGGTCACCCGGGCCGGCGAATGGGCGGTCATCGCCAACGGCCGGGCGCCGGATGCCTTGCTGCGAATCTTTCGGGGTGAACCATTGGGAACGGTGTTCGAGCCGCACTCGCAGCGCCTGCGCGGCCGCAAGCGATGGATCGCCTTTTTCAATCATCCGCGTGGAGAGCTGCATGTGGACGCCGGGGCCGTCGAGGCTGTGTGCCGGCAAGGCAAGAGTCTCCTGCCCGTCGGTCTCAAGGCGGTGACGGGAGACTTCCGGCGAGGCGCCCCGGTGCGAATCATGGATACCCAGGGCGTGGAGATCGCCCGCGGGCTGGTGAATTATTCGTCCGATCAGTTGCGTCGAATCCTCGGCTGCCACTCCAGCCGGATCGCCGAGATCCTGGGGTGTTGCGAGCACGAGGAGGCGGTCCACCGCGACAATCTGGCCTTGCGCTAAGGTCGGGCGTGTTTCAGTCCAGCCGAGGCCCCAACCGGCCGATGACTCCCAAAGCGCGCATCTCAGCCCCCCTGAGATCGCGTCGGCACCTGGAGGGAGCCGGCTGTGGCGAGGAAGAAAGCAACCAACAAGACGACGCGCGCCCCATCACGCCGCAAGACCACCAAGACCGCGGCGAAGAAGAAGGCCCGCACCAACAAACCGGCTGCCCGATCGACCACGAAGCGGCCGACCAAGAAGAAGTCCGCGAAGCGAGCGACTGTCAAGAAAGCCTCGGCCGCGCGCTCCCGCAAGAAATCATCGGCCCCGAGCGGGTCCGGCAGTAGAAGCAAGAAGAAGACGGCCGCGCGCAAGAAGGCGTCGGGCGCAAAGGTGAAGACGGCCACGAGAAAGAAAACCAAAACGAAAGCGACTCCAACACCAACTGCCTCCCGGCGCCGCAGCAACCTGTCCACGCAGGACCGTTCGCCCGAACCCGATCCCTTGACCGACTACACCGAGCGATCCGGCGTTTCCACACCTTCCGAGGTGATCGAGGAATCGGTATCGATCGCACCGGCGGCGGTGACTGCATCCGTAGCCTTGGCCGAATCACCAGTCGAGCCCGCGGCGGAATCGGTGAGGCCTGCCGACACCGAAGCCCTCCCCCAACCGCATGATTCGCTGGGCCGAGCGCAGGAGATCGAAGTCGAATCACAAGACCCGGCGGTCGAGCTGATTGAAAATGCAAGCCCGGATGAGTCCTACGACCGGCCGGCTTCGCCCCAGACCGTTGAAACTGAAGTCGAATCTCCTGGCAGCATCGCGCCGGCGGATCACCCGTCGCCGGAATCGCTCAGCTTGGATGAAGTCGCAGCCCAGCTCGATGAGCTGCTGAATGCATCCAGGCCGGCCGAGCCGGAAGCGCCCGGTCAGGTCGCAGAGCCGCAGGCGAGTTCATCGGCAACGCCGGGCACCGTGGAGACGTCATCCACTGATGAATCATCCAATGACGAGGTCAGCGAGCATGAGCCGCAGCTCGGCGAGATCAGCGAACCCACGGATACCTCGATCCAGCAAGCGACCACAGAGGAGACGGCATCCGTAGCGGTGGCCGAATCATCAGTCGAGCCCACGGCGGACTCGGCAACGCCGGACACCGTGGAGACGTCTGCTGATGAATCAACCAATGACGAGGTCAGCGAGCATGAGCCGCAGCTCGCCGAGTCCAGCGAAGCCACGGATGGATCGATCCAGCAAGCGGACACAGAGGAGACTGCATCCGACGCTGACGCTGGAGGCGGCGCCCAACCGCGCGACGTAGATCAGGCGTCGGCCGAACAGCCGCCCCCACCAGCCGAGCCCACGGCTGAGCAGCCCGCGGCGGAGGGTTCCGCCATGGAGGGCCTTGATGATGCCCTTGCCTCAGAGGTCCAGAGCCTGATGCAGGAGGATTTCGAATCGGTCGAACGACGGCTCGACAACGATTCGCAAGAGCGAGAAGAGGCCGCTGGATCCGAAAGCCCCACGGCCCCAGACCCGTCGGAACCCAGCGCCGAAGCCGGCGCCGCCAGTTCGACGCCCGATGAGCAACCACCAGCCGAGCCCGGCTCTGATGAAGGCGTAGCCGATCCATCGTCCTCTACAGGGGAAGATGTTGAGACCGATGAGTTGAATTCGTCTGCCGCTGAGCCGGCCGAGGGTGCGTCGCCGTCGCCACAGGCCGAGGAGTCAACTCCGCCGAAGGATGATGCTGCAACGGAAGCCGATCCGCAGGAGCCCGCCGAACCCATCGGGCAGGAACCGGCTGAGCCGCCGACCGATCCGCAATCTCCGTCTGAGTCCGACTCTCAGCCTGACGCCAAGCGCGAGGCTGAGACGGCTGGCTCTGATTCGTCGGCGACGACCGCATCCCAACCCGGGCAACCCGCAGACGGCGAGAAAGAGGAATCGCAGCGTCGGCCTGTTGGGGCCGCGATGAATCTGGCTACGCACGCGGTGTGGTCCACGGCCCAGCCGCATGTTGTCAGCGTGCTACGGTGGATGAACTCCCCACTGCGCCACGTGCCGCCGTCGGCTCGCCCAGCGGTCGATTGGATCGCCTTGTCGCTGGTCTTCTGGGTGCCGATCGTCTGGCTCATCGCGCTCTTCGTGGTCGGGCGGTAGACAGCCAACTAGAGCGGTTTCACTCGAACTGTAGCGGATAGCCGGCGGGCTATGCCCGCCGGTGCCGGGACGCGTAGCGTCCCGGCTAGAGCCTGGTCACTTCAGTGACCAGGCCCTCGTATTTCAAATGTCCGCCCACATGGGTAGGCGACATGCGCAACGTCGTGGCAAGTGTGCCAGCCGCGGATGCATATCCGCGGGCATCGGCGAACATCGGCGCCACTGACTCAGCCGCGCGGATGCCCGCGCAAGGACTCGAAAGTATCATCCTGACACTTTTTCTGCCGCCCTCTCTTCGTCCTTTTCTTTCCCCGCGCCTAGGCGGCCGCAGCGAACCTGGCCGCGCTTGCGCCAACAGTGAGGAGAAAGATGCCCAACATGTTCAGCGCTCGGAACAATAGTCTATCGAATCGCTCCAGATCGGTATCCCCAGTCCAACTCTCAACTGGCCTTTCCGTCGCCTTCTCCCAGCCGAGCTGCGCGAGGATCGACCAAAGAACAAGAGACGTCCCGAACAGCTGCACCCAAAATGCGAATTGTATTGCACTCGCGCCATGTGATTGGCCCCATATGAATCCTCCAATGATGCCAATCACAATCACCCCCGCTGCGAACATCCCTGACTTCCGGTATCGCGGCCAGACTGCTTGCCTTGAATCAGACACCTCTTTCCTCCGATTACTGCCCCCAACGCTGCGATACCTCACGCAGAGCTCGACCGTGATCATCCCTCCAACGGTCCCAGCCGTTCACTGAATAGCCAAGCACAGTGCAAGCGGCGCGTGATGGTGACGAAAAGACCCAATCGCGTGTGAATTCAAATAGCCCATTGCCAATCGGTTTGAGCACCCCATCCTGAACCAGATCCGGCGTCACGAAGCGACGGGGATGTCCCTTTGCAGTTGATCCCTTGCACACGCGAAAACCGTCTCCGTCCAAGAACATTCGTGCGGAGGCCGTTGCATCTCTTGACTTGCAAAAGAATTCTACATTCTATGCCTTCACAGTTCTCGCTCCAATGAACCTTTGAATCTGTCAACCCCGCAGGATCGTCTTTCCTCGTCTAGCGGAACTTGACCTCGCTGATTATTGCTCATCTCCGATTGTTTGAGGGGCGACGATCTCGAAGTCGAGGATGCGGATTTCGACCTTCGCGTCAGGCGTTTTCGACCCCATAGGCGTTGTCAGTTCCTGTACACTCCGGTGAACATAGCCTTCGACTCGCCCAGCCAAGCCAGCCCGGATCCCCCGCTTAAGGTGTGGGCCGATGTATTCATGCTCGCGTGCCTCAATGATTTCGCCACTCCGGTTGTAGAAAACGATTAGATAGCGCACATTCTGGACATCGTGGCGCAAGTTGTTTCGGAGCGTCAAGGAATATGCAGCCTCTCTGCCTAAGAAATGGCCGACCCCGAGCCGCTCGCCCCAAATGAAATCTCCTCCGGTAACCCCTTCTGTGAGACGGTCGCCCATGCGTTCCACGATTGATGGCGCGTTACGCGCCACTTTGGCAGTCTCCGAAAGCGGATTAGGAGGACCTTGTTGCGCCATGAGGGCGGAAAGGTATTTGGATGGAATCGCAAAGTTCAGATTCTGCCCACCCTTGAATGTGGCAACAGCCACGCCGATCACTTCGCCCTGCGCATTCAGCACCGGCCCACCGCTGCTGCCGGGTGAGATTGGAGCCGTGATTTGGAGCAGCGAGTCCTCGCCGACCTTACGGATCCCGCTCACGATCCCTGCCGAGAATGTGCCTTCGAGACCCTGTGGATTGCCCACCACGTAAACCTGATCGCCAATGGCGACCTGCTCGCTGTCAGCAACAGTCAGCGGCGCGGCCTTGAGGCCATCCACAGAGAGAAGCACCAGGTCGTGTTCAGGGTCAGAGGCGACGACACCCTTGACCGGAAAAAGCCGGATATCTCTTCTCCAATCGTCCTTTGGCCCTGCCTGCTCATCGCCTTTGGGGTTCTCGCGCACCGGCATTGACTCTTTCACCCAATCAGGGAGTCCTGCCTGCTCATCGCCTTTGGGGTTCTCGCGCACCAAATTGGCATCCGCGCTCCCGGCCCCTTCGATGGCGTGGAAGTTGGTGGCGACGATTCCATCGCGCACGACAAATCCGCTCGCCATCGCAATCGGTTGCCCATGTTGGTCCTGCATCACAAGAAGTACTACAGAGGGCATCACCTTCTCGGCGACCTCGCGCGGCGATTGCGCAATCGCCTGCGAAGAAGCGAGAATCAACGCCCCAACGGTTCGGATGAAGATCGATTGAAGCATCTGGGTTCCTCCCGAGCGCGTGGTGACAAACCGGATTGTACCCGGCCAGTCCCCTCCGCGCCAATATGGAACGACTAAATGAAGCTGTCCTGCCTTCTTCCCAGGAGCGCCTCTTGCGCCGCCTCCAGCATGTGGCGAAGGCGATTCCGCTCATCAGGCGGCATATTGGATCTCCGCCGCCGCGACGACCTTATCCCGGAAGAACCGGCTTAGCATCGCGGCGGTGCAGAGCTGAACTTCACGCCCTTGGAGCAGGTTGGAAAACTCGCGCTGGAGAGCAGCCAGTCGAAAAAAACCGACCTTCCGGCCGGGCTCAAACTCCACCAGCACGTCGATGTCGCTGTCGGGACCGAAGTCATCACGGAGCACCGAGCCGAAGAGTGCGAGCTTACGGATGTGGTTCGCCCGACAGAACTCGGCAATGCGTTTGCGATCAATAGGAATCTGAGCGGGCACTGATCAACACTCCTGGTGCATCATATCCGCACAGCGCTCGCCTGCGGCTCGCGGCTAAACAGAACACTGCGGGCTAAGGCGCGCGGCCTGCTCCTCGGCGTGATAGGAGCTGCGCACCAGTGGGCCGGACTCCACGACTTTGAAGCCCCGCTGCAGACCTTCGAGCTTGAACTGCTCGAACTGTTCAGGCGTCACCCAGCGGTCGACCGGCAAATGATTGCGCGTGGGCTGGAGGTATTGGCCGATGGTGAGAATATCAATGTCGGCGGCTGATCGCACATCGTCCATGAGGTCGAGCACTTCGTCGTCGCGCTCGCCGATGCCCACCATGATGCTGGTCTTGGAGACCAGCCCGCAATCCTTGATCTGCCTGAGGACCTGTAATGAGCGATCGTACTTGGCTTGGGGGCGCACGGTGGGGTGCATGCGCCGCACCGTCTCCATGTTATGAGCGAGGATCGCCGGCCGGGCCTCGATCACGATTTGCAGAGCGTCGGGATCGCCCCTGAAATCACCAACGAGCGCTTCGACCGAGGTGTGAGGACAGGCCTCGCGAGTGCTGCGGATCGTCTGGGCCCAGATCGCGGCGCCGCCATCCGATAAGTCGTCGCGATCGACGCAGGTGATGACGACGTGTGTGAGGTTCATCAGGGCCAAGGATTCGGCGACACGGCGAGGCTCATCGGGATCGGGCGGTTGCGGCCGGCCGGTCTTGACGTTGCAGAATCCACAGGACCGCGTGCAGGTGTCGCCAAGGATCATGATCGTGGCGGTGCCGCGGCTCCAGCATTCGCCGATGTTGGGACAGGAGCCCTCCTGGCAGATCGTGTGGAGCTGGTGTTCGTCCACGATCTTCTTCAGGCGGTCGTACCCGCGGCCACCCGGAGCTCGGGCACGGATCCACGGAGGCTTACGGCCGATAAACAATTGCTGCACGCGGGCGTCAGCGTTGTTCAGCACCATGGTGGTGAGGCTGACCGTGGGCGTCGCGAGTCGCCGGGCCGTATCACCACCCAGCGGACGAGGGTGCCGGGCCAGCGTGCGGGCGATGGCTCGGCTGAATATCGGTCCTTCAGCCTTGTGGAACCGTGTGTCGGTGGCAGCGTGAGAGGTCATCGTGATGAAACTCTATTCCATCCAGATATCGGCGGCATTATCCCCCACGAGCAGACGCAAAGGGTGATCCTGCGCCGCCCGTCCGGTCCGCCACGACGGAGACCGGCGATTCTCCCGTTTGGCGCGGCATCGGGGGCCCCTGGGCCGTCGATTGCGCCGGCTGCGGGCGGCCCTCATCATCGGAAAACCCAAGCCCTTTTTTTCGCCACACGTCCGTCCGGTCTGAACCGATAGAAAGGAGCTAACGAATGATAACCAGCCAACTTAGGTCGCGCGGCCGCATCAGAACCGGCGCAGTCCACCTGGATGCAACCATGCCCAACAGGAACCCTGCGCGTCGGTCCACCTACGCCCCGGCGGCGACTGGGCAGGCGCCGCATCCGTGGTTCTCCCGGCGAGTGGCCGGCCTCAAGGCGCCGACGTGCAGCGAGTGACTTGCAGAGGATCCCGTGAATCGACACCGTCTTCATTCCGCCGGGTACATGTTTGCGGCGATGCTGTTCGCCATGTCTGGTTGCGAGGTCGATTCGTACTTCGATCTGTCGAAGACCGGTCGCTTCGAGCACATGCCGACGACCATTCCTATTCTTGAGCGGATCGATGTGATCGAGCGGGAGGAAGACCCATGGGCTCGCGCAACCGAAGTGACCCGCGAGGACCTGATTCCCAGCGATCTAACCTATCGGCTCGCGCCGGGCGACATTATCACCGTTGAGATCCTGGAGTTGCTCGCGCAGGGGCTGGTGACAACGTCAAGCCGGCGCATCGATGCCGGCGGATACTTCAGACTGCCGGTGCTGGGCGATCTCCGCGCCGCCGGATTGACCCCTCAGGAGTTTCAGGACGAGATTGTACGTCTCCTGGATAGAGACGTTATGCGCAATCCTGTTGTGAACGTCGTGGTCGAGGATGGCGCGGGGTTTCAGTACACCCTGTACGGGGCGGTGGCGGGAACCGCCATCTACGCCCTTCGACGGCCGGATTTCCGCCTACTCAATGCGTTGGCCCTGGCCGGCGGCGTGCCGTTGACGACGCGGAAGATCTATCTGATTCGCCAGATCCCCCTCACCAACGAGGTCCTGCCGGTCTTCGATCGCCGCGATGAAGAAGACGTCCCAGGGACGCCCTCCGTTGACATCGAAAAGCTGATTGAGCAGCTCCAAGAGAATCGTGATAACAGCATCAGCCCGGCCTTGCTGCGGCAAGAGGGTGAACCGTTGATTGATATTGACGAGTTAGAGCCGATACGAATTCCCAAGCAGCCAGCCGCCGAGATCGACGAGATGACCATCCAGCCCCCCCTGCTACCGACAAAGCCGGCCAAGGGAGATCTATACATCTATGTCGAAGAACGCGGCGAGTGGGTTCGGGTGCCGTCGGACGTCCCAGCCGTCCCTGCCGAAGTAGCCGTGGCAGCTGCCCAGCAGAAACTCATCGTTGAGCGCATCATCGAGATTCCGTATGACAAGCTGAAGCAGGGCGACAGCTCATACAACATCGTGATCCGGCCGAACGATCTCATCTACGTCCAGGAGCCGGTGGTGGGCGTGGTGTACATTGACGGTGAGATCGCCCGGCCGGGCGTATATACGCTGCCGGCCAACAGCCGGGTGACGCTGAGCCGTCTTGTCGCCGCCGCGGGCGGTCCGGGGCCCCTGGCGGTTCCGGAGCGCGTAGACTTGACCCGCATCGTCGGCAAGAGCCGTGAGGCAACCCTGCGTCTGAACCTGGCCGCCATTCGACAAAAGACGGAGCCGGATCTGTACTTGAAGCCGGATGACCATATTATTATAGGAACGAGCTGGATTGCGACACCGCTTGCGGTGCTCCGCAGCGGGTTGCGGATTACTTACGGCTTTGGATTCTTACTGGACCGCAACTTCGGCAACGATGTGTTCGGGCCGCCGCCAGGAAGCCGCCTGGCCTTCTAGTGATGGCCTTGCCCCAAGGCAGGACGGCGGTCGGTGGATGAGCTGATCGATGATGATGGATGGCGGGATTCGCCCGAACCAGACCGGGTGCAGAGCCCGTAGCAGAGGGGTATCAGGGCCAGGTGGGGTCCACGGGCCGTCACGCCGTTGAAGATGGACCGGTGGTCGCCCTTGTTCCCAAGGCAGTCGGCGCCCGCCGCCGACGCTTTGAGCCGATGCTCTGATCAGATGAGCCTACCGGCAGGGTCAACTAGGAGGGGTTGATGAGTAGCCTGTTCCGCGATGATCCGCAGGCCGGCTCGCAGCTACCCGTGAGGTCGTTGGAATTGCAGCAACCGCGTCTGGACGCCGGCCAGCTCCGTGGGCTGGCGATCGGCGGCGCCATTGTGCTTGGGCTGTTGATCTGGCTGTTTTGGCACTTCTTTGCAAGGCAGTTTCGCATTGCGATCCACCATCAGGCCGACTGGGGCCATACGTTGGTGATTCCGCTGATTGCCGGGTACTTCGTGTATCTCAACCGGCACCGGCTGCTGGCCACCGGCTTCAAGACCACTTGGGTCGGACTGATTCCCATGGTGCTTGGAACGGCGTGGTACGTGTTCTGCTGGCTCGGCCCGATCACGCTGCGCCACCATAACCTCCAGGGAGCTGGGCTCTCACTCACGTTGTTCGGCATCGTGTTGCTGTTCTTCGGCTTCCGGGCCACGGCCTACTTATTGTTCCCGCTTCTGTACCTGTGTGTCTTCGGTCAGGGGATTTCCGACCGGTTGATGAACTACGTCACCTTCCCGTTGCAGGATATCACGGCCCGCGGGTCGTTCGTGTTCCTGAAACTGATCGACCTGGACATCGTGCGCAGGGGAAACATCCTCACGATCTATGACGACGGGGTGGCCAAGCCGCTGAACGTCTCCGAGGCGTGCTCGGGCATGCGAATGCTGGTGGCGTTTCTCGCTCTCGGCGTCGCGATGGCCTACACCGGGTTCAAGCATTTTTGGCAGCGCGTGACCTTGGTCATGATGGGCGTCCCGATCGCGATCTTTGTCAACATCCTGCGGGTGTCCACGCTGGCGCTGCTCAGCCTGGTTGATTCAAACTTCACCGCCGGGGACTTCCACACGTTCATCGGGCTGCTCTGGCTGGTCCCGGCGTTGCTGATATATCTCGGGCTGATTTGGATCCTGCGGCACCTCATCATCGAGGAAGAGCCCTCAGACGGTGGCCCACAGTTGGCCGCAGCGGCCCCGTCCAACGTACCAATGCGGTCCGAGTCGTGATGATGGTCTTTGATCGACATTCCAAAGCTGCTCTGGTCGTGGCGAGCCTTACCCTCGCGGTGTGCAATATCGGGTTTCGAGCCGGCATCGGCGCCGCCAACGCATACCTGCAGAAGGAGCCGGTCCCTCTACGCGATCAATTACGCAGCATTCCGAAGCGCCTCGGGAAATGGCAGGCGATCGGGGAGGACCGCGAGTTGACGGTAGAATTCGAGGAGGCGCTCGGCACGCCACACTATCTCGACCGAGATTACGTTCTTGACACCGGCGGACGAGTCCGGACCTGGCTACGGGTGCATATTGCCTATTACACCGGAATGATTGATGCCGTCCCGCATGTACCCGACCGGTGCTTGGAAGTGGCCGGTTTGGTCAAGATGGGCCTGCCGACGAATCTTGACCTTCACCTAGATCGCACTGACTGGCGCGAGGATCCAGAAGATACGAACGTTCGGCCGGGTGAGCGCTATCCAATCCTGACTTTTCGTCATCACGTCACAGGTCGGCCGATTACGGTGCACATGCCCAACAAGAAATTCCAGCTTCGGACACAGGAGTTCCGGGTAAAGCACCGGCCGGACATGCCTATCTATGCAGGGTACCTCTTTATTGCCAACGGCAAGACCACCCCATGGCCGGAGAGGGTTCGTTTGTTGGCGTTCCAATTGAAAGAAAAGTACGCCTATTACGCCAAGGTGCAGTTCACAATGTATGCGGCCGCGGATGTCGAGCCGGACGATTTCGTCGAGCTGGTTTCGGATTTGTTGTCTGAACTTCTGCCCGAGCTGATGCGCTGCCTGCCGGATTGGGCCGAGGTCGAGTCCTGGTCGCCCGCACCTTCAACGAATTTAGACGAGTAGCCTAAACAACGAGGTCAACTATGGCAACCCGAGTGAATACGAAGTTCGTTCTCATCTTGACCGTCGCGGTGCTTGGAGCCGTCGGTACTGTTGGCCTCTTAGCGGTTCTGAAGGTTCGCGGCGACACGACCCGGCACATCAAGGCCGGCGAACAGCTTCTGGCCATAGAGGACTACCAAGGGGCGCTGAAGGAGTTCTCGCGGGCGGTCGGCAAGGAACCGTCCAACATGGATTACCTCCGCTTGTTTGAGCAGGCGCTCCTCAGTATTCGGCCGGAGACACAGGATCAGGCGCGGGAGCTTCACATAAGGCGGATCGGGATCTTCTACCGCAAGGCTCAATATCGGCCTCAGGATCCTGAAGCTCACATGAGTCTGCTTAAGGAGCTGCATCGAAACGCTCGGTCCACCAATGAATCCGATCATTGGCAGCGAGTCGCCGATGCCGCCGGCGACATGTGGCAGCAGATGGCTCCTACCGACCCCAA
This sequence comes from Planctomycetota bacterium, assembly GCA_022568135.1. GTDB lineage: Bacteria > Planctomycetota > Phycisphaerae > Phycisphaerales > SM1A02 > JADFFQ01. The sequence goes on from JADFFQ010000019.1 coordinate 26,553, forward strand.
CCGCATTTATGCCAAGCTCTATCGGGGGCTGGCCAATATGCGCATGATCCGGTTTATTTCTGAGCAGGAAGTTGCCGAGGCCGAGGATGATCTGCGAGCTTTCCTTGAAGCGGTTCCTGACGACGACCTGGGCTGGGCGTCGCTGGCGGGTGGCCTGCTGTCGCGCGCAATCCAGCTGCGCGGTGAGGGAAACACACGGCGGGCCCAGGCGATGTTCGAAGAGGTTGATGAAACGCTGAAACGAGCACGTGTGGCGGCGCCGGAGGGTCCCGAAGTCGCCAAAATGTTTGCTCACCACCTCGCGTTGAAGTCCATCGACCAGGAGCAAGGGGTCAGCGACGAGGAACTGAGCGAGGCGGTGGACCGGATGGTCGAGCTTGTTGGTCCGACTGAGGATCCGCAGCTCATCAATGAGGCGGCAAACATTCTGAGCTTGATGTGGCGGCTGCAAGGTATTCCCCGCGCCGTCGAAATGCTGCAGCAGTACCTCCAGGAGCATCCCGAGGAGCACTTCCATCGTCGGACTCTGGCCAACCTGCAATACCTCACGGGCAACCTCGACGAGGCCTACGAGGCCGCACGCACGTTGGTTGACGCCCGGCCTGTACGGGTCAGCCTCTTGTCGAGGGCGCAGCACCAGCTGAGAACTCAGGCGGCAAGCATGATCGTTGACATTGAATTCAGTCGGTGGCGAGTGGCCGACGATGCCGACAAGGATGCTCAACTCAAGCGAATCGAAACCGCCCGTGACCAACTGGCTTCGCTTATGACCGATCCGGAAAGGGAACCCTTGCTGTTCCGAGCCGAGGGGAAGATCGCCCTCGCCAAAGAAGATTACCAGGTTGCGGCAGCCAACTTCGAACGCCACATCAGGCTCAGCGGCAGGGAGGATTTCGAGATCCTCCTGTACGCGGCCGACACTCTGGAGCAGCTGGGTCAGATCGGCCTGGCCTACGAGCGATTCCGGGCGGCTTCAGCGCTGCGGCCTCAAGACGTCCGCGTGCTGTCCGAAAGGGCACGATTGCTATTCATGATGGGTCGCTATAAGGAAGCGGCGGAGATCGTTGATAAAGCGCTTGGAATCAACGCCCAAGACGACCGTGTTCAACAGCTCGCTATTGTCATAGAAGCCGCGAGGGAGGCCAGTGGGGAGATCGAGACCACTGACCCGCTTGCCAAGACCCTGGCCGGGGCCGTGGACGCCATGGCCGAGGGCGACCTCGACACCGCTCGCACAAACCTTCGCAATGCCCTATCGCAAGCTCCTGACAATCTCCAACTGATCAGCCAACTGATCCGTGTCGAGCTCCGAGCTGGCGATACGGCATCCGCCCGCGAGTATCTCGACCGTGCTCTGGTCCTACAGCCTTCCAATCTATTGCTGCGAAGGATCGAAGCGTCGCTTGACAACGATGATCCAATTGAAGCGCTCAAGCAGTACGTGGCAACGCTGTATGAAGATGAGACCGATCGTGCGATCTACACGGTGATCAATCTGGACGTGCAGGCGAGGCAAATGGATGCCGCTGCCCAGCAATATGCCGATTCGGGGGATGCCCAGGCTGCGGCTGCGGCCAGGTCGCAAGCCAATCGTGCTCGAGACGAGGCGCAACGGTTCCTCGATAGCGTGCAGGGAATCACCGAAGATCATCCGGCACTTCTGGAGCACCGATTCAATGAAGCCCTGGCGGTCGAGGATTGGGACAAAGCTGGGCAGCTCGTTGAGCGCGCCCAGGCGGTCGATGCAGACGGGGCGGGCGGCCTGATCTTCAAGGGTCGTTATGAATTGGCCCAACAGGACGTCGAGCAGGCTGTTGTGACGCTGACCGATGCAACGGATCGCAAGCACTACGCCTCGGTGCCCTGGCTGCTGCTTGCTATGGCGCATGAGGGATTGGGGAACTACGTCGAAGCTCAGAGCGCCTACGAAGAATCCTACGACCGCAATCCGAACGACCCGGAGACGGTGCGCCGATATGTGGGCCTCTTGGTGCAAACGGGCGACAAGAACCGCGCGCTGCGCATCCTGCGTACCGCCCGTCACACGATTCCGAATGATCCGCTGCTCCAGGACTACTGGCTGCGGCTGGAAGTGGAGGTCGGCGACATGATGCAGGCGATCCGCAAGCGGCGAGAGATCTACGAGCGATCGCCGGATCTTCAGGCGCCGGCCCGACGGCGCAACGCGATTCAGCTCGCCGCGCTGCTCTGGCAGGTCGAACCGACCTATGAGCAGGTCGTCGATGAGTCTGGCAAGCCAAAATATGAGCGCGACCGGTGGAATCGGCTTTCTGCTGGGGAACGGGAGCAGTTGCTTGAGGAAGTTCGAACCGAATGGGTCCGCGAGTCCGAACAGATTCTGGACGCGCTAGAGGCCGAAGTGGAAGCTGGCGTTGAGATGGTGGCAATGCGGGCCCAGTTCCTGAAGATTCGCGGAGAAGTCGATGCCGGTGAGCAGCTGCTACGCGACTTCATAGAACGTCATAGCGAGACCGACCGCACGGTTGAGATGCTCGTCGCCCTGGGGCAGTACCAGGCGGGTGTCAACCGACTCCAAGGGGCAATCGCGACACTCAAGGACGCTGGAAAGTATCAGAGCCCCGATCGGCGAGAGGCGGATCTCGTGTTGGCAGACCTCTACTTCGCCCACGGCCTCTGGGAGCAGGCCGTTGAGCTCTACAGCGACCTGTTGGAAGTCTTTTCGAGTCGGAGCGACCAGCTCATCGACGATGTGACGTTTGACCAAGCCATCCGGCCGATTCGGGTTCGTGTGGTCGAAGCGTACGCGAAGTTGCAGGAGTTTGACAAGGCTCAGCCGCTATTGCAGGAATTGATCGATGCCGGCGGTCCTGATTTCTCGACAGTGATGCTGACTGCGGCCATTGCCCAAGGGCAGGGCGAGCGTCTGTATTCCCAGGGCGAAGTTGAGGAAGCTGAGCGCCGATTCGCCGAGCATCACGATGCGTTGGCTCAGGCGGCGCAGTTATTGCCATCGAGCCCCCTGCCGCATATCCAACGCGCGATTGACTTGCTTAGGGAGTTCAGGCGCACGGAGAAGTTGACCCTTCTGGACGATGCTCTCTCGGCCCTGGACCGCGCCGATCAAGTGCAGGCCGGCGCCGTAGAGACCTTGACTGTTCGAGTCGAGGTGCTGCGAGCCAATGATGATCTGCGGGGGGCGATCGGTGAGTTGTCCCGCCTGCTCAATCAGTCGCCTCAAAACCTTGGCGCGTGGCAGCTTCTCGTGCAGCTGCATATGGAGACCGGTGACACTGAAGCCGCGCTGCAGGCCGCAGCTACGGCGATCGAACGGAATCCGACGTCACCCCTCGCCTACGAGATGAAGGGAAAGGTTCATGCGCTCCGACGCGAGATTCGGTCGGCAGCCGGCGCCTTCGGCGAAGCGTATCGATTAGAACCGTCCGTCGGTCGGTTGGCCAAGCGAGCGGAACTGTTGCTGCTGGTTGACAGGCCGAATCACTCAGAAGTGATCGAATTGCTGGTCTCATCGCGTGAGTCGCTTGAGGGCGAGCCGGTTCTCCGCAGCGTTTACGCGCGGGCACTCGACGGGAACGGACAGCGCGCCGAAGCCCTTGAGCAAATGCGCATTGTCTATGGGGAGTACCGAGAGCAGATCGGGCAACGTCGGCCGGGTCGGGCCGACTGGGGAACTTGGTTCCGCATGCTTCAATTGATGTTTGCGGACGATGAGCCAAGTGTTGTCGAGCAGTTCGTTACAGAGTTAACCGATGACAACCCGGATGCATATGAATTGCAATGGCTCGCTCGGAGCTGGATTTCCACCGGGCAAGGGGGTGTGAGCCGCGCCGTTGAACTTCAGCGCAGGGCTGTCGCGCGGTGCTCTGTTGATGATAGCGACTTTCGTTCGCTGTTGCTGCTCGAGTTCGGCCAGTACCTTCTGCTCGCGGTGGATTACCAGGCTGCTGCGGAGGCCTTCGAGCAGGTTATTGCGATTCGGTCGGATCATGTCCTTGCGCTGAATAACGTCGCGTACCTCAATGCTCAATACCTTGGGGATCCGAACAAGGCCGTTGCGTATGCGAAACGCGCCGCCGCCATTCTGCCCGAAGAGCCCAGCATCCTCGATACGTTAGGTTGGGCGTTTTTCAAGGCTGGGCAGTACCCCCAAGCTGAGAAACACCTGCGCCGTGCCATTGAGCATGGGCCGATTGTGGAGAGCTACCTCCATCTGGCTCACGTATTGGCGCGAACCGACCGCCATCAGGAAGCGTTGGAGTATCTGCGGAAAGCCGGGGAATTGCGGCCGAATGATGAGACTCAGGCGGAGATCGACCTCCTGGCGGACGATATCTCAACCAGAATGAGTGACTAGCACCAACGCCTGGGGCTCTGGGGGGTGTCGTCTCAGGGCAGGCAAGAGTTATGAGCACCGTCGTATGGTTTGGCGCACGTATTGATGTGGGGACCGGGATTCCCTGGAGGGTCGCCGGCGCGACATGTGCCATGATCGCCCGACACATCACGCGCTTGGTGGAGTTGGTCACGGCGCCATTCCACATTGAAATGCTGCGCCATCAACACTGGCTTTGCCGTGGCGAAAACCGGTGGCCCATCGCCCTGCGTGGCGTGGCATGCCAATGGGGGGAACAAGACCCATGACTGGGGCCATGTTGGTGGTCACGATCGGGCTGCTGGCGGCAATTGTGCTGCTGGTACTTCTCCTGCGGCGCGACAGCGGTCGGGAGATACGACAGCTCAAGTCGTCTCTCGTGGCGCTTGAGGAAAGCCATGACGTCGCCGAAGCCTCGCTTCGCGACGAGATTGACAAGAGTCGCGAGGCCGCAGGTGCCCGGGCCGAAGAATTGCGCCAGGAGGTGACCGCATCACTCAAGAGCACCACTGATTCGGTGGTGGAGGCTGTCGGTGAGCTTGAGAAAGGGCAGGAGGGGATTAGGCGATCTCTGCAGGATGAGATTGGCAAGAGTCGTCAGGCCGCCGACGCCCGGGCCCAAGAGCTAAGCCAGGAGGTGACCACCTCTCTCAAGAGCGCGACTGAGGCGATCACCAAGACAGCCGCCGGCCGTTCGCGAAGCGCGATGCCCTTCGCGCGCGTGCGGACGATCGATCCATTCCGCGTCCTGCGGCGCCACCTGGTAATGATCATCGGATCTGGCGTTGCGGGCATCGTGCTCGGCGTGGCGGCCTTCTTCTTGTTCGACCAGTTTCTGCCTCTCTACAGGAACGAGGTGCTGTTCGAGATCCAGTCGGGGCTGGATGAAGCACGTGACATCTCCAGCCGCGATCTCACGCGAGACGAACTGGTCATGCGCTTAGCCTCGACTGAGAGCATTCTTCTCACCAGCCGTGGGGTACTGATAGCCGCGGTCAGGCAGCCGGACGTCCAGACCACCTCGTGGTTTCGGCAGGCATTCGTCGACGCGGATGGCGTGCTCCTGATCGATGAAGCGGTCGATGAACTGGTAGAAGACGTTTCCACAAGGTTGATCCGTGGCAGCAATCTCTTCGGTCTGAGGTGGTCCTCCGGGGTCGCCAACGATGTGCCGATCGTGCTGAATTGGATCGCGCGGTCCTATATCCGCGAGCGACAAGACCTCGATGACTCGATCTATAATAAGAACCTCGAGGTGTTCCGAACGGAGCTCATCCAGACCACCCGTGATCTTGATGACCTGGCGCAGGAGATCGAAGTGTTCATTCGCGAGAAGGGAATCACCTCGCTGGACGATCCCCGTTCCAACCAGGTCGCCCTGGCTGTGCAGGAGTTAGGCCGACGAATCGGGGAGTCCAGTTCGACATTGAGTCTCACACAATCCGCGTATCTACAGACTGCGGCAAAGCTCGAAGGGACGGTCGAGCCCACCGAAGATGACCGTCGCCTGGCCCAGGAGAAGCCCGCGGTTCGGCCCCATGAGCTGGCCCTGATGCAGAGCAAGACGAGACTGCGCGAACTGCGTGAGCAGTACCGTGATCCGGAGCATTGGCTTATTGGGAAGGAGGAGGCCAGACTTCGAGCCTTGGAATTGGAATACGAGGCCAAGATCGAGGAGATCATGACCGCCAATCTCCAGGCGCGGCTCAATGAGCTCTCCAATCAGATCGAGAGCCTCACGACCATGCTTGGCGAACACCAAACGGAGTATACGGAGAAGGACACCCAACTGCGCAGGCTTGCCGCGGATATTGCCATGTATCAGGCGATGGAGGGCCGACGGGACCATCTGGAAGCAACTCGTGACGTCGATCTTGAATTGATCAAGGAACTTCGGCTCATGCGGGCACGTGCCGACGCGTCCCGCGTTCGCATCGCGCAGTGGGCTTTGCGGCCACGCGAAAAGGCATTCCCCAAGGTGGAGGTTGTGGTTCCATTGACCGCCCTGGTGCTTGTCGGCCTGGTTACGGGGTTGATCTTCGTTCGTGAGCTGACCGACCAGCGCATCAAGAGCGCCAGCGATCTGGAGTTACTTCCCGCAGCTCGCGTGTTGGGGCTGATTCCTGAACTTCAGGAGGATCCCTGCAGGTCGGAGGCGGCGGAGCTGGTCGTCTGCAAGTGTCCGAACAGTGTCTTGGCCGAGTCGTACCGGCAGCTCTGCACGCGGATCGACGAAGCGATGAGCCGTGCTGGACACAAGACGCTTCTGCTGGTTGGCGGCTTGCCCGAAGCCGGGACCACGACGGTGGCGACCAACCTCGCCGCCGCCGCCGCTGCTGTGGGAAAAAAAGTTGCGATCATCGATGCGAACTTCCGCCGTCCGCGCTTGGACACAGCGATGGGTATCACGGTTAATGGTTCGGGCCTGGGTGAGCTGCTGATCGATGACATACCCCTCGATCAGGCCATCACCGACACCGAATATGGGATCGACATCATTGCCGCGGGGCAACCAACCTACCGAATCTATGAGCGACTGAATAGCGGTCGGTTCGATCACCTCCTTGCTGAGATGGGCAGCCGGTACGACCTGGTGCTGGTCGATACTCCGCCGGCGGTGGTGGCTGGTGACGCGATGATCCTTGCGAATAAACTTGATGCGGCAGTGCTGGTGGTCCGCGCCTACCAGGAGCAGCGCGGCCTCGTCGCCCGCCTGATCGACCAACTGTCTGATGCGCAGTGCGAGCTGCTGGGAATTGTCCTGAACCGCCCGCGCGGTACCGCAGGAGGGTATTTCAAGAAGAACTTCGCCACGATGGCCCGTTACGCCAACGAAGAGGCCGCCTAGTCGGATCTGTTTGAGGTCAGATCGTGCATCACCGAATATTCAGAAACGATATTCCACGGTCATGACTGCTCGGCGGTCGTCAGGTGGCGCTGCAATGAATCAGTCAGTGCAGTCCTGCCCCGATGAGTTCCCTGCGAAGAGCTGCCAACGAATGCCGACCGCATCCACCCAGCGTGTTGCTCTTGTGACCGGCGGCGCGGGCTTCATTGGTTCGCATCTCGTGGAGCATCTTCTCCTTCGAGGTGATCACGTGGTTGTGGTTGACGACCTCTCAACTGGCTGTCGAGGCAACCTCAAGGGGACGAATGACTCGCATTTGACCTTCATGGAAATGAGCGTCTCCCATGCCCTCCGCTCGCTTGGGCCCAGCGAGATCGATGAGATCTATCATCTCGCAGCGGCCGTCGGCGTTCGACTGGTGATCGACCAACCTATTGGCACAATCGAAACGAATGTGCTTCAGACTTCGGCTGTGCTGAACTTCGCAGCCGAGGCAACAATACCCATCTTCATCGCTTCCACGTCAGAGGTATACGGCAAGTCAACTCAGATCCCGTTCGCAGAGGACGATGACGTGGTCTACGGTCCCCCCAGGCAGAGCCGATGGGCGTACGCATGTTCCAAGGCCATCGACGAGCACCTTGCCCTGGCCCATTATCAGCAGAATGATCTTCCCGTGGTGGTCGTGCGATTCTTCAACATCGTAGGGCCCAGGCAGGTTGGTCGCTACGGCATGGTCCTGCCAAGGTTCGTCGCATCAGCGCTTGCCGGGGCGCCGATTGAGGTCTACGGCGACGGGCGGCAGACGCGGTGCTTCTGCGACGTCCGTGATGTAGTCGCGATCCTGCCCAAGCTGCTCGCGGACCCGACCTGCGCAGGAGGTCTGTTCAATGTCGGCAGCGACCAGCCCATCGAGATCCGGGCTCTTGCTGAGTTGGTTCGCGACGCGCTGGGCAGCCGGTCACCGATCGTCAATGTGCCTTATGACCGCGCGTACGGCCAAGGTTTTGATGATTTGCGGCACCGTCAGCCGGATCTGACGCGCATTCGGCAGGCGACGGGATTCGTTGCTCAAACGGACCTCGTGCAGACGATCCGCGACCTGGCGAATGAGTTGGATTACAGATCATCATCATCTCTGGAGTCAACCGTCTGATGCCGCTGCTGGCGATCCAACCTGGCGCGAACTCGCTCGTGACCGAGCCCGTCGAGGCGCTGACCGACGAGATTGAGCCGATCGTCGTTTCCGCGATGGGCCTGCTCAACAGCTATGCCACCGTCTTCATCGCCGCTTTCCTCGTCACGTTGCTGTGCACGCCTCTTGTCCGTTGGCTGGCGCTGGCGGGGAATGTGACTGACCAGCCGGACGGCGCCCGCAAGGCTCACCGCTACCCGGTGGCCTATCTCGGCGGCGTCGCGGTCTTCCTCGGCCTTTTGGTCGCGGTGGCCGTGAGCTATGTGTACATGGACGGCCTGGCCGCGACCTACGCACCGGTGCCGATGGCCATCGTCCTGGGAATGGCCGCCATCATGTTCACCGGCCTGGCAGATGACGTGTGGGGGTTGGGGCCGCGTCTGAAGATCGCCGGTCAACTCGTTGCGGCCGCCGCATTGGCCTATCACCACATTGGGGTCAGAGTGGCCGCCGGCCTCCTCAAGCCGGTCGCCAGTTGGCTCGACCCGCTGCTGGGTAGCGAGAATCTCGTCTTCGACATTCCTTTGCCCGGCGGTGGAGCTGTGACGCTCGACGTGATCTATTGGACGGGTACTGCGCTCATCGCCATCTTCGTACTTGGTGGTTGCAACTCGGCCAACCTACTCGACGGCCTGGACGGCCTGCTGTCCGGCGTCGTTGCCATCGTGGCCCTCGGTTTGTTAGCCATCAGCGTGCTCATGGCCCTTCAAGGTCTACCGACGGATGCGAACCCCGATGAGGCACTTGGTGGCGCGCGGGTTGTCCTGTGCCTCGCCCTGCTCGGCGCGGTCCTCGGATTCCTGCCGCATAACTACAATCCCGCCAGCATCTTCCTGGGCGACTGCGGCAGCCTGCTGCTGGGCTATGTCTGCGTCGTAATCATCCTGATGCTCGGCGAGTATGGACACACCCACCTCGTCTTCGCAGGACTCGTGGTATTCTCCGTTCCAATCATGGATACGACTCTCACGATCATCCGCAGGTGGCTGGCCGGGACGCCGATTTCCGCCGCAGACGATCAACATATACACCATCAGCTCAGGCGGGCGTTGGGTGGTGTCAAGCGAGCTGTCTCTGCTGTGTATGGCGTCAGTGTCGCGTTTGCCATCGTTGGCGTAACGCTGGCTGCGCTGGTCATGCGAACGCAACTTCGAGTGCGCGTCGTCTACGCGGTTGCGCTCGTGCTCTTCGGCTCCATCGTGGTGATTGCTGTCAAAGTAGCCAGCCGCCAGCGCCATCTTGCCTCAGGGCATGAACAACGTGCGGGCCAGGCCGTGCAAGCTGACCAACCCGTACAACCCGCAAAGGCGGAACAATCGGCCAGGGCGAACCCGGTCAAGCCCAGCAGTCTCCGCCGGTAATGCTCCTGTGAGATTACTCAGCTGCCTCGACATTACAGCCACGGGCAAATGACCTGCGGCTGCTCATCTTGAGAGCCATGCGTCAAACGGGTGGGGACCAGTTCGACTACCAATGACTTGCCAACGCCTTTGGAGTTGTCACAATCACCGAGATGTCGCGATCCGGTAAGACAAGCGTTCTGATTATTTGTGCCGGAAACATATGTCGCAGCCCGCTGGCTGAGGGGGTGTTCCTACACAAGGCGAACCTCCGCGGCGTCGCCGAACGCTTCGCGGTTGACTCTGCGGGCACCGGTGACTGGCACGTCGGTGAGCGGCCCGACCCCAGGACCCGCGCGATTGCCGCCGAACACGGCATCATCCTCTCCGGGCGGGCCCGGCAGCTGACCCGAAACGATCTACGCCGCTTCGACCACCTCATCTGCATGGATGAGGCTAATCGACGGGCACTTGCTCGCATGGGTGCGCCCCAAGCGAAGGTGCGGCTCCTGTTGGAAGTCGATCATTGGGCTGCGGTTCGCGAAGTTCCCGACCCGTATTACAGCGGACCCGAAGGCTTCCAGACCATGTACAAACTGATTGATTCCGCCTGCGACGCCCTGCTTGATGAGTTGCTTGCGGTCGCCCCATGAACGATCGCCAGGCGATCGAGCACGCGCTGAGCAAAGCAGGCATTCACAGTCGTATCGTCGCCGACCGTGATCTCTCGGGCGGGTGTATTCATCGGGTGGTCGAACTCACGCTCGCCGACGGCACACCGCTGGTCGCCAAGGCCAACTCTGCCGACCACCTCGTGATGTTCCAAGCGGAAGCAGCCGGCCTGCGGGCACTGGCCGCGACGAACACTATCCTGGTTCCCAAGCCGCTTGCCGTCGTCCAGCACAACGCCACCGCCGTTCTGCTGATGACCGCAATCGAACCTGCTCGGGCCACCAATACAGCCTGGCGACGCTTCGGCGAAGAACTCGCGGCGCTCCATTCCCAGGATACGCGATCGCCGCAGGGGCGCTATGGCTTCCAGAGTGACAATCACCTCGGGGCTACGCCCCAGCCCAATGGATGGTGCGACGATTGGGTGCAGTTCAACGCCGAGCACCGCCTCGGCCATCAGTTGACCCTGGCCGAGGATCGCCGCCTGCTACGTGGCGATGAAACCGCCCGCATCCGGCGCGTGATCGACCGGCTGGAGGCGCTCATTCCTCGCCGACCACGGCCGGCTCTGCTGCACGGTGATCTCTGGTCGGGTAACGCCCTGCCAACCGTCGATAAGAATCGAACCGAGCGCATCGCAGCGATCGACCCGGCGTGTTCCATCGGCGACGGCTGGGCCGACATCGCCATGATGCGGCTCTTTGGCGGCTTTCCGCGCATGTGCTTCGACGCCTACGCCGCGCTCGTCGAGGATCACGATCAGATCGAGACGCGGATCGCCGTGTACCAGCTCTACCACGTGCTGAACCACGTCAACCTCTTCGGCCGAGGCTACCTCGCCCAGGCCATGGCGTTGATGGACCGGCTGGTGTAATGCCTGGTCATCAGACCGCGGATACCATCCGCGGCTTTATGGGGTGATGAAGGGATAGGGTCGCGGAGGAAGGCCACGGCGGACATTGTGGGCCTCGATGTATTGCATCGTGTTTGCCCATTGCGGTTGATCGAAGATAAACGCCCGCCACTTACTCTTTGCCCACACAGGACCGGCATGTGCGGTGCATTCATGAATCGCCCTTGTCATGCGTTGGGTCATCCATTTGATCGTTCCATCGAGGTCGCGGGAGTTATAGGTCATAAGCAAGTGCAGGTGCGTGCGCTCGATCGACACTGCGGCGATCGACCATGGCGATGCCTGCTGACATGCATCGAGCACGTTGACGACCACCGCGATCATCTCGCAGCCCAGTCGAACCGGCGGATGTATCATGCGTTCAGTGGCCATGCGTTTGCGTACCGGATCGCCGGGATGGAGCATATTTGGCTCGATGAAGCCGATCTGGTCATCCCAGGCCGCCGACCATGATCCGCGCTCATCGCCGGGAAGCCACAGACCGTAGGCGGTCTTCACGATGTGATACCCGATCGTCGGTTGTGCCACGACCGGAGACTACCGCGCAAGGCACACCCCAGAAAGCCGCCGATGCCATCGGCGGTCTTCTGATCCCCCACGGCCGACGACATGACTGCAAAGGAGCCGCGGATGCCATCCGCGGCTTTATGGGGGGGGCGCTGGCCTAGGCTTGGGCGGGTTAGGGTCGCTTGCCGCCGACGGTGAGTCGAGTGCGCGGCGATCGGCGGGCCGCTGAACCGGAAGCACAGTTTGGGCAGCCCCCAGAGTCCCCCGACCCCTTCTTGCGGGGCAGGAACGGGCGCACGATCATCCAGAAGCTGCCCATCGCCAAGGCACTGACGATGTAGAACTGCCAATCGTCAAACGGCAGGCGCATCAGGTGACTCCGAACAATCGCAGCACGGTATACACGCCGAAGGCGGCCACGTACGCCAGCGCGGTCATATAGCCGAATTGCAGCGCGGCCCAGCCCCAGCTCCCGGTTGCGCGCCGCGTGACCGGCAGGGTGGGCAGACACTGCATGGCCAGGACGTAGAAGATCAGCAGGCTGGCGGCGGTGGCGGTGGTGAAGACCGGCCTCCCGTCGTCGCGCACGGCGGTCTCGATGCGCCGGAGCACCCGCGGGTCGTCGGTCTGATCGCCGGCGGCGAAGATCACGGCCATGGTTGATACAAACACCTCGCGCGCGGCGAAGCTGCTCAGCACGCCGACGGTCAGTTGCCAGTCATATCCGAGCGGCTTGAAGACCGGCGCCACGGTGTGTCCGATCCGCCCGAGAAAGCTGTGGGCAAGGGCGTGTCGCGCGCTGATGGTTCCGGCTTGCGCTTCGAGTTCGCCCGCAGCTTCGGGGTCAACCACGACCAGCAGCTGCGCCTCGGCACGAAGGGCAGCGGCCTCGACCGGCGGGTTCGTGGCGGGGTAGCTGCTGAGCCACCACAGGACGATGCAGATGGCCATGATGACCGTGCCCGCGCTGCGCAGGAAGACGACGCCCCGGTCGAAGGTCGTCAGCAGGGCGTTGCGCAGAGACGGAAGCTTGTACGAGGGCAGCTCCAGGACCATGGGTCTGATTGCACCACGCAGTAGCGTGCGGCGAAACAGCAGGGCGGTGAACAGGGCCGCAATCGCCCCGATTCCGTAGCAGGCGCTGAACGCGAGCCCAGCAGCGAGCGCGTTGCCTCGGAACAACACCCCGATCAGCAGCACATACACCGGCAACCGGGCGGAGCAACTCAACAGTGGTGCGATCAGCACGGTGACGATCCGATCGCGCCGGTCGGGAATGAGCTTGGTGGACATGATGGCAGGGATCGCGCAGGCATGGGCCGACAGCAGCGGCACGAACGCTTGGCCGGGCAGGCCGAACCGCCGCAGCAGGCGGTCCATCACGAACGCGGCACGGGCGAGGTAGCCGGTGTCTTCGAGCAAGCTGATCAAGAAGAACAGCAGGCAGATCTGGGGCAGGAACACGACGGTGCCCGCGACGCCGGCCAGGATCCCGTCCACCACCAGTTCCTGCACCGCCCCCGGCCCCATGACCGTTGCCAGCCATCCGCCAAGGCTGCCGAGTATGAGATCGATCAGACCCATGGGGACGGTCGCCAGGCTGAAGATGGTCAGGAACAGCCCGGCCATGACGGCCACGAACGTGATCAGACCGAGAACCGGATGGGTAAAGACGGCGTCGAGCCGATCGGTCACGGATCGGCCACGGCCCGGCGCGATGGACTCCCGGCTGAGGCACTCGGCGGCAATGCGGTTGGCCCAGTCAACGGGCGTCTCGGACTGGTCGGCGCCCGGCAGTTGGGCGCTGCTGATCGCTGCGCCCGCCAAGGCTTGCCGCAGCTGCTTGATGCCCTCGCCACTGCGCGCGTTGACGGCGACCACGGGGCAGCCGAGCCGCCGGCTGAGCGTCTGGGTGTCGATTGACAGGCCGCGCCGCTGTGCCAGGTCGATCATGTTCAATGCGACGACGGTAGGGAGACGTTGGGCAAGAGCGCCCGCGGCAAACACCAGATTGCGCGCCAGGTTGGTGGCGTCGGCGACGATCAGCAGGGCCTCGGGCGCATTTCGCCGGCTGAGCCGGCCCTGGAGAAAGTCCCGGCACAGGATTGATTCGGGCAGGTTCAGGTCGAGTCCATACACGCCGGGCAGGTCGGTGATGTGATAACGCTGATCGCGGTACACATACTTGCCGACACGGGCCTCGACGGTGCTGCCGGGGAAGTTCGCAGTCTTCGCGCGGATGCCGCAAAGGCGATTGAACAGCGTCGTCTTGCCTGCGTTGGGATTCCCAAGCAGAGCAAATCGGGCTGGCGCCGACGGCGCGACCGCGGTGGGTGGGCGCGGGGTGTCGGCGACGATGCTCATCGAAAGGTTATCGCGTTGGCTGGGGGTGATTACCCAGCGGCGTGACAAGGATTCGCCGGGCCAGCGGCGCCGCCAACGCCAGGCGGGTGGAGTTCACTTCAATGATGCACGGCTCGCCGCCTCGGCAGATGCGCAGCGTGCAACGGTCAGTCAGGCCCATCGCTCGAAGCAGATCGCAGTCTTCGCAGCGCAAGTCAGCTTTGCAAAACAATGCTTCTTCCCCGGCGAGCATGCTGGTCAGCGGCACGGGGCTGGGCTTCTCGGCGACAGGCGCCGTATCGATGTTGGTGATCATGACGGGGATCGCGTGGAGCTCTCTTGAGACTGTGTCTCAACTGCAATCATAGCATACCCCGGCCACCGGCTGCAAGCGGGCCTTAGCGGCTCCACCGGCCGATCGTGAGCATTGGCCTATGGGGGACTCGGTGGAGTCACCCAGCCGGGCTTCCGGGGCCGGGCAACGAGACGCGGCAATCCACGCAACCGTAAGTTGTTCAAGAGATTAGCGACGGATTGACGGGCGGTCCGAGGCGCCCGTTCAACCGTGCCTAGTTGCAAAATCGCCCATGAGCGAAGCCAGCGCTTCGCAGCCGGCCTTGGGGAATGCGTTATAGACCGAAGCCCGCAGGCCGCCGACCGAGCGGTGGCCCTTCAGCCCGTCCATGTCGTGCTGCTGCGCCTCTTCGATGAACTTCCGGTCAAGTTCGTCGCTGGGCGTGCGGAAGGTGATGTTCATCATCGAGCGGGAATCCGGCCGGGCTACGGGTTGGTAGAAACCGCTGGAAGAATCGATCGCGGTGTAAATGATCCCGGCCTTTTCTCTATTGCGAATGGCCATCTCCGCAAGGCCACCCTGGCGGAGAATCCACTTGAAGACCTGACCCACGACGTAGATTCCGAAGGCCGGCGGGGTGTTGAGGCGCGAGCCCTTGTCGGCGTGCCGGCGGTAGTCGAGCATCGACGGCAGGCCGTCATTGGCCCCGGCCATGTAGTCCTTGCGGATGATGACGAGTGTGCAGCCGGCCGGCCCGAGATTCTTCTGTGCGCCGGCGAAGATGATCGCATGTTGTGACACTTCCAGCGGGCGGCTGAAGATGTCGGAGCTGGCGTCGCAGACCAGCGGGGAATTGGTGGCCGGCGGCCGGCTGAACTCGGTCCCGTAGATGGTGTTGTTGGCGCAGTAGTAGGAGTAGCCCGCGCCGTCCGTGAGGTTCAGCTCGTCGTCGGCGGGGATGTGATCATAGCTCGTCTTGCTGCCATCAAAGGCGACGTTGACATCGCCCAAGAGCCGGGCCTCTTCGATCGCCTTGTTCGACCAACTGCCGGTGTCGAGATAGTCTGCGGTCCGGCGGGAGGAGAGGAAACTCATCGGGACCATGGCGAACTGCAACGATGCCCCGCCCTGGAGAAAGAGCACGTGATAGTCGTCGCCAATGCCTGCGATGGCCCGGCAATCGGCCTCGGCTTCTTCGAGGACACGGGTGAACACTTTCCCGCGGTGGCTGTGCTCCAGGATGCCGATCCCTGAATCGGCGATGTTCCAGACGTCCTGTTGAGCCTGGTGGAGAACCTCTTCGGGAAGCGTCGCCGGACCGGCGGAGAAGTTGAAGATCCGTTTGGCCAACGATTTCGTTCGGGTCGTGGCGTTGGTTGTGGTCGTCGTCATGGCGGGAGAGAGGGGTTAGGAGTTAGGAGTTAGGGGTTAGGGATTAGGGGTGGGGAGAGCGTACGGGTCTCAATGCGTCGGGCTCGGGGCGCGCTTATGAGAGGATGGTCGTGAGGTTCACGCTGAGCACATCGTCGTTGGCGCGAATGGCGTTGAGGTGGTCAGCGGACGGCGCGTCGTCGAGCTGAATCCGCGCACACGCGGCCTTCGCGCCGCAGTAGATGATGTTCTCCATCTCCTCGACGTTGATCCCGGCTTGGCCGAGCGTGTAGAAGACGTGGGCCAAGACGCCGGGGCGGTTGAGATGGCGGACAATGAGCAGGTTGGTCGCGGTGGTTGACGTCGCGCGGTTCACGCAATGAGGCACCTGCCCGGTGTTCTGGTAGCACTCGACGATGCGGACCACCTCGGCGGCGATGGCCTGCTGGGCCTGCTCGGTCGAGGCGCCGACGTGATGCGTGCCGTAGACGCCGGGCTCCTGGACTATCGGGTCGGTGAATGTGCCCGTGGTGCTGCCTGGCTCGGTGGCGTAGACATCCAAGCCGACGCGAATCGCCTTGCTGCGAATCGCGTTGGCAAGGGCCTTGTCATCCACGACACTACCGCGACTCGTATTGATCAGGTATGCCCGGTCCTTGAGCGCTGCGCAGAACTTCGAGCCGATGAGCCCGGCTGTTTCGTCCGTCGCGGCAATGTTGATGGAGATCACGTCGGCGAGCTTGGCGAGGTTGATCAGGTTCGAGCAATAGCCGACGCCTAGCTCGTCCGCCTGTTCTTGTGTGAGGCTGCGCGACCAGGCGATGACCTTCATGCCGAAAGCCTTGCCGCGCTGGGCGACTTCCCGGCCGATGCCACCGAGCCCGACTACGCCCAGCGTTCGGCCGTACAACCCTGGGGCCTTGGCGTATTCCTTTTTGTTCCACGTGCCGCCTCGCAGGTCGGCGGTCTGATCGGGCAGGCGACGGTCGCAGGTGAGGATCAATGCCCAGACGAGCTCAGCCACGGCGATGGAGTTCTTGCCGGGACAGTTGGCGACAAAGACCCCGCGCGTGGAGGCGGCCGTGACGTCGATCGTGTCGTAACCGGCGCCGGCTCGTATCACCAGGCTCAGCTTGCTCGGAGCCTGAAAGACTGCCTCGCCGACTTTCGTTGACCGCACGATCAGCACGTCGGGGTCGTGATCACCAATCGCCGCGGGCAGGTCGTCGGCGGTGAGGTTCGCCTCGAACGTGACCGTGCAGCCAAGCCGGTTTAGCCCGTCGAGGCCGGCCTTTTCAAACTTGTCGGCGATCAGCACGTTCAGGGCGGTGTCCGATGGCGGCGTCGCGGCGCCGGCAGCGCCCAGGGCGGTTGATGGCGAGCCTGTGGGCATGCCCATAGTGTACCGCGCACAACACCCATCAGCGAGCTGCCGCGATCGGCGGATGCGGCGGCTCGCTAATCGAACGTATGGACGAACAGCCCGCTGCGCAGCTTGGGCTCAAACCAGGTGGATTTCGGCGGCATGACCAGGGCGGCGTCGGCTACGCGCAGGAGTTGTTCAATGGAGGTTGGATAGAGTGAGAATGCGATCACAGCCTGACCGGCGTCGACACGCCGTTGGAGTTCATCGATGCCACCACTGCCGCCGACAAAGTCGATTCGAGGATCGAACCGGGCGTCACCAATGCCCAGAATCGGCTCCAGCACTCGTTCCTGAAGCAGCGCGATGTCCAGTGACTTGACGGGATCAGCGTGGTCGATCGTTGCCGCATCAAGCGCAAGCCGATGCCAACTCCCGCGCAGGTAGATGCCGAACTCACCCGGCCGCTGCGGTTGTGGTTGATCGGTGCTGGTGAGCGTGCCGAGAGCCCCAAGCCGCTCAAGCACGTGCTCGGCGGTTTGCCCGGCCAGGTCCGCGACGAGTCGGTGGTATGGCAGGATGGTCAGTTCGCTTGCGGGAAACAGAGCTGCAAGGAACCAGTTGTATTCTTCATCGCCGTGGTTCGGGTTTGCCGCGCTGCGCTGAATCGCGGCGCGAGTTGCGCTTGCAGCACGATGATGCCCGTCGGCGACATAGGCCGCATCGAGGGATGAGAAAAGATCACAATACGGCGACGGATCACTGACCGTCCACACCGTATGCGTCACCTCAGTTCCATTGGCCTCGGTAGCGTTGAAGTGAAACAACGGGCGAGCATTGACATCCTGTTGAAAAAGCGACTCGATGTCAGGCTGGTCGCGATAGGTCAGCGACACCACGCCGGTGTGAGCGCCGACCGCCAGCACGTGGCGGGTTCGATCGTCTTCGGTGTCGGGCCGGGTCTTCTCGTGCTTCTTGATGACATTGCGCGCATAGTCATCGGTATGGCAGCAGCAGACAAGGCCGGTCTGGCAGCGATCGTTCATCACCAGGCGGTACAGATACATCTTCGGCTCGTCCTCACGGACCAGAACGCCGTCTGTGATCAGGCGCTGAAGGTTCTCGCCGGCCTTGGCGTACACCGCATCGTCGTGTGGATCGATGCCGGCCGGGAGGTCGATCTCCGATCGAACCACGTGCAGGAAACTACGGGGATTGTCAGCCGCGAGCCGCCTGGCCTGTTCGGTACTCACTACGTCATAAGGCGACGATGCCACTTGGGCGGCGATGTTCGCCACGGGGCGGATCGCGGGAAAGGGACGAATACGGACCATCGGGGCAATCGCCTCCAATCAGAGCCGGCGCGGTGGAACCGGGCCAGTGTACCGCCCCCAGGCACGCCGGGAATCCGCGATCACGGTCCCAAGCCGGCCAATGCTCAACGATGGACCTGAAGGCCGGGTGCAATTGGTCCGAAGACAGACTGAGTCGGCGACACCGGCCGGCGGCCTGGAGGCAGCGCGTGGCCAATCCTTGCGAGACATCCGATTCGACCTGCGATACCGATGCCCCGGCACCGCTGCGCTTCGAGCGGCGGGAGCACGATCGCTGGCTGGCCTCAGGTGTGGCCCGCGCCTCGCGCGTGGCCGGGGAGCGCTTCGGCGAGATGTACACCCTGAAGATGCTCGACTATTCGCCCCTTGGCTTGGGCGCCGCCTGTGCCCAGCCGATCGAGCCCGGGGCGATCGTGACCATCGGCTTTCAAGAGCCCGGGTGCATCGCCCAGCGCGGCGTGGTGGTACGGTGTCTGCCGTGCGGCGACGGGTATCGCCTCGCCATCCGTTTCGAGGGCAGCCTGGCCGCGTAACGGCGAATTCCGGGCGCCGAATCCTGACCTAATTCAGTTGCAACCGCCAACCGCTAGCCTATAGTGTTGGTAGCGGCCGAGCGGGCCTTGCGCTTTGGGGCCGGGCTCGTCAACGTTTCGGCAGGTCGTGGCCGTCATCTCTTTGGGCCTGCCTGTTCACCGGTGCGCGGCACGGAGTTCACCCGGTCCTCGCACAAACAATGTCTGCCCAGCAAGCCGGCGCTTCGGAACGTGCAATGCGCGGCTGGAAATGTTTGCTTCGACGCCTGGTGACCCGGCTGCGCCATTGCGGCGTGCAACGCGCTGCAGAAAGGGATTGTCATGAATAGGCATCCACGACTTGAAGCAGTTCTACTAGCGTCCGTCGCCGCGATGGGCGCTCGCGCGGTGTCCGCCCAGCCGTGCGAACCGTATTGGTCGGACGAGTTCCCCTCGGCTGAACTGGACTGGGCCGTGTTCGCCATGACCGTTCTTGACGACGGTTCCGGCGACGGAGCAGCCCTCTACATCGGGGGTTGGTTCTCCACCGGCGGCGACGTGACGCTCAATCGCGTCGCCAGGTTGGACGGCAACGCGTGGTCGGCGCTGGGCAGCGGGATGGATGGCAACGTATGGGCGCTTACGGGGTTTGACGATGGGTCAGGTGACGGGCCCGCACTCTACGCAGGCGGTTACTTCAGCAATGCTGGACGCGTTCGCGTCAACAACATTGCCCGATGGAACGGATCGTCGTGGTCGCCCCTGGGCAGCGGGATTGACAATGTCGCCGTCGTGCGGGCCCTGGCCGTGTTCGATGACGGCTCGGGGGATGGACCGGCCCTGTACGCCGGGGGCTACTTCGAGGAAGCTGGAGGGATCAGCGCAAACAACATCGCCAAATGGGACGGATCAACGTGGTCGCCCGTGGCCAGCGGGGTGGACGGCAGTGTGGACGCATTAGCCGTGTTCGACGATGGTTCCGGGGGCGGTCCCGCCTTGTACGCCGCAGGCGGCTTCACGATCGCGGGAGGGGTTCGGGCCAACTCCGTTGCCAAGTGGGATGGCAAGTCGTGGTCGCCCCTGGGCGAGGGAACGGACGGCACCGTGACCACCCTGGTCGTGTTCGATGACAGCTCCGGCGCGGGGCCAGCCCTCTACGCCGGGGGCGGTTTTACCACCGCCGGAGATCTAACCGTCAATCGCATCGCCAAATGGGACGGCTCAACGTGGTCGCCGTTAGGCAGCGGGATAGACGGCAGCGTGTTCGCTCTGTCCGTGTTCGATGATGGATCCGGGGATGGTCCGGCCCTGTATGCCGGCGGCGGCTTCGAGAACGCGGGCGGAGTGACCGCCAATCGCATCGCCAAATGGGATGGATCGTCCTGGTCGCCGCTGGGCTATGGGATGTATGGCGGTGTGTGGGCCTTGGCCGCCTTCGATGCAACTTCGGACGACCCTGGCGCGCCGGAGGCCCTCTACGCCGGCGGCTTCTTCACCCAGGGGGGTGGCGATCCTGATGCGAGGTATATCGCCAAGTGGGACGGCACGACGTGGTTGGCCGTTGGCGGTAGTGGCCTGACCGGTTCGATCTGCCCTCCCGCTAATTTTTACATCGCCTGCCAGGTACTAAGCGTGTTCGACGACGGTTCCGGGCCGGGCCCGGCACTGTATGCGGGGGGTATCTTCTGCGCCGCTGGGGGAGTCACCGTGAAGCATATCGCCCGATGGGATGGCCAAATATGGTCACCGGTCGGTGGTGGGGTCGACGGCGCCGACGTGGTTGTCTACGCCTTGGGTGTATTCGACGACGGCCAGGGTAGCGCGCCGGCCCTTTACGCTGGGGGCCTCTTCACCACGGCTGGTGGGGTGAGCGCGAGCAACATCGCCAAGTGGGACGGCACAGGCTGGTCGCCGGTGGGCGGTGGAGTGAGCGGCCTCGTGTACACCTTGACCGTCTTCGATGACGGTTCCGGCAGCGGGCCGGCCCTCTACGCCGGTGGCTACGTGCCTACTGCGGGAGGCGTTCAGGTCAACCACGTCGCCAAATGGGATGGGAAGACCTGGTCACCTCTGGGCAGCGGTTTGAGTGGCCCCGCATATGTGTTGACTGTATTCGACGACGGTTCCGGCACCGGTCCGGCACTCTACGCCGCAGGCCTCTTCACGACTGCCGGTGGCGTCAGCGCGAGCAACATCGCCAAGTGGGACGGGTCAAGCTGGTCGGCCCTCGGCGGCGGAATTCTTGGGGAAACCTACTTTCTCGTGCGTGCGCTCACCGTGTATGACGACGGGACAGGTCCAGCTTTGTATGCAGGCGGGCGCTTTACTACGGCAGGTGGTGTACGCGCCGACGGCGTCGCCAAATGGGATGGCGCAACATGGTCGGCGGTCGGCGGAGGCGTGGGCGGAGCGGTTGCTGCGCTCGCTGTCTTCGACGATGGTCTTGAGGAGCGCCCGGCACTCTACGCCGGTGGCCTTTTCGACACCGCTGGTGGCACAGAGGCCAACTCCATCGCACGGTGGGACGGCACGTCTTGGGCAATGCTGGGCGAAGGCGTGGGTGGGTACCAGCCGACAGTATGGGCTCTCACGGTCTTTGATGACAAGTCCGGTGACGGGCCGGCGCTGTTCGCCGGTGGCGAGTTCACCACCGCGGGCGGTATGTCGTCGCAGCGGATTGCCAAGTGGATCGGTTGTGCGGGCGTGGTGGTCGGCGATCTCGATGGCGACGGCACGGTCGGCATCACCGATCTTTTGATCCTGCTCGGCAGTTGGGGCGCATGCGCCGATTGTGACACGCCGGCGGCGTGCCCGGCCGACCTCGATGGCGATTGCACCGTCGGCATCCTGGACTTGCTTACGTTGCTGGCGAACTGGAACGCAGCGTAGTTGAACCGGGCGGTGCATCACCAACCGGGAGCCGCGAGTTACCGGGATGGATTGATAGCCGCGGATGCATATCCGCGGGCCGAAGATCCCCACCCCCTTCCGGTCGCGCTTAGAGCCACGCGACTGCAAACTATGCCACCGGCACGTCCCATACATGTCGTCGGGGCATGAGCTGGGCGGCGCTGATCGGTTGCCAGCATGACCCAGGTTTCCAGGTGGTCAACATGTGCCGCCTGCGCGGCTGCCGCGCCGGGGATCTCGTGGCTGGTGCTGCACGAGTCGTTGACATGAGACGATACGAATCGTGGACCTGATGATGTCGGTGGATGGCGATCGGCCCTGAGCGTCCGGCACGCTGCGGGAGGGGACAGCGGGCCCGCTTGGGTTCGGACGCCGACACGGGCCTGGCCGGCCTGGCCGAAGGGTCACGCCGACGTTTCGCAAGGCTGGGCCCATCGTGGGCTCGGCCGAGGTTTGGAAGATTGGGGAGCGGCCGGCGATTGACCGCAAGCCGACACCCCCTGTTTCGACTTTTTGGTTTTTCGCTTGTCAATTAAGGAGTTTTCTCTCATGCGTTTTCGAATCAAGAACCGGCTCCGCCGGGCATTCACACTGATCGAAATTCTGATCGTCGTGGTGATTCTGGGCATCCTCGCGGCCATCGTGATCCCGCAGTTCACCGATGCGTCGCAGCAAGCCATGGAAGCCAGCGTGGTCACCCAGTTGCAGACGATCCGCAGCCAGATCGAGCTGCATGATGTCCAATGGCCGATGCGGTCATATAAGGACTTCCCGCCTCTGCTTGCGGACTTCTGGAATCCCTTGGTCATCGGCGACCCGCTCGACGCCGACTACAACGGCAACTATCTGCAGAGCCCCCCGACCAACCCGTTGCAGAACTCCGATACGGTCGCCGCCGCGCCGGCTGCCGACGTCGGCTGGGTGTGGGCGGATGCCAACGGCTGGGGCGTCGGCCTTTACGCCGTGAACGAGCTGGGCGCGTACCTTGACATCGATGGCGATGGCGTCGCCGACTAAGCTGATCGTCCGGGTATAGACGACTCTCAGACGCCGGCGCGGGAACGCGCCGGCTTTCTTTTCGGGTGGAACCTGGAAGGTGGAAGGTGATAGGCCCTTGGTGATTGGCCAAGAGGTGATGGCTCGCAGGTGGGAGGGTCGGGGGTCCGCGTGAGTCGGCGGCTGCGGTCGCTGTGGGCTGGGAGGCTGCAATGGGGCTGAGCACTGTTCATCGCAGACAACAATGTGGCCGGGGCGGTGGAACGCTGGCCGGGCTGCTGATCACACTGTCGCTCGTGGGTGCGCTGAGCGTCACCGCGGTGGTCGTTGCACCTCGGTACCTCGCGGCCGGTCCGCCGTGGCGGATGCAGCCGCAAGTGCACGCGGCTCGAGCTGATGCTCATCAGGAACAGATCGATGCGTTAGCGGCCTTGATCGGGCGCAGCGCGGGGGTTGCTGGCCATTCAGCAACGAGGTCCCACTCCCTACCTGGAGATGGTCCTGTGGCTACAGGACGACGACTCCGAGGGAATCCAGGGCCAGGCCGATGAAAGCGAGCTGGCGGTGCTGAGCCACAGCCTGGTGCTGCGAACCATCACCATCTACCGGCTGGCCGATGGCGAGGAGGCCGCAGCGGGGCGCCGGTGGGACCCGCGGCAGCCGGCCGGGGCCGCATTCTGCGATCGCTTCCGGGCCGATCCCCGTGTCGGATCGATGGTGCTGATCGCAGGGGTATCGGACATGCGGGTTGAACCGTTGCAACCGCCGCAGGAGGGGTCCCAGCGGCTGCGCATCGAGCTTACCTGGGCATCGGATTCGGCCGATGGTGCTGATGAGGCGTCAGTGCTGGTGGACGCTGTGGTGTCGGCCGCCGGCGATGGGGAGTGAGTCATGAAGCTGCACGCTGTCGGCAACGCAATGGTCAAGGTCACCAACTTCGGCGAGATCGAGTTCGGCCGAGGCACATCGCCATCAAGCGGATCATCGAGGCCCGTCGGTACGCGGCTCGGAACGGTCGTGGCGCGCGGCTACACACTCATCGAACTCATCCTCGTGATGGGCATCCTTGCGCTGGCCGCAGCGCTGCTGGTGCCGCACCTCGTGGACCGCGACAGCCTGGCCGTCCAGTCGGTGGTTCGCTTGATCATCGCCGATCTGAGCTTCGCTCAGTCGGACGCATTGGCGAATCAAGAGTACCGTCGCATCCAGTTCTACGCCGACGGCCGGGGGTACTGCCTGTATCGCGTCACCGATGCCGACTTCGCGGCCCCGTTCGATCCGAACCTGGTCGATTACGATTACCTTCTTGATCCACTACACGCGCAGCGGGACTATATCGTTGACTTCACTGAAGGCAGCCGATTCGAGGGCATCAGCATCAGCGCGGTGAACATTGACGGGGGGACGCGCCAGATCACCTACGACGCGCTGGGCGGGACGGTCGTGGCGGTGGGCACGCCGGGCATCGGGGGCCAGATCACAGTTTCATCTCCGTCCGGCGACTACCGGATCGACATCGCGCCGTTTACCGGCAAGTTGACGGTGATCAAGTTATAGGCGCAGCGGTCTGGCCGTGGTCGCCGCGAGCTGATGAGGATAGATGTGTGTTCGCAGGGCGCTTTTCGTCGGCAATAGGATCGGTGGGGATCGACCTCGGTACCCGCGGGATCAAGCTGCTTCAGGTTCGCGAACACGGCGGCGAACTCAAAGTGGTCGGGGCCGGAAGGGTCGATGCCAAAGCCGGCGATTCCTGGGTTGAAGACCGCAAGGCACTGACCGATCAACTGCGGGCCGCGTTTGCTTCCGGCGGATTCACCGGCCGGCGGTGCGTGCTCAGTCTCCCTCGCGGCGAGGTCCGCATGCAGTTGGTTCGCCTGCCGAAGATGCCTGATAGTGATCTGCGCCAGGCAGTCGTGTGGGAAGCCTCGCAGCGCTTTGGATTCGATCGCGAGGCGATGGAGGTGGATGCCATCCGAACCGGGGCGTCGCTGCAAGACGGCGAGCGCCGCGACGAGATTCTTCTGATCGCTGTCTCACATGATGTGATCAACGCCTGGGTCGAGCCGGTGATGGCCGCCGGTCTGCGCCCGATGGCGATCGAGACGCACTTCACGGCATTGGCGCGGGCCTTCAGCCGACAGTCCCGCCGTGAATCCGACCGTTCGGTAACCCGCGTCGTATTGGATGTCGGCGCCTCGGGTTCTACGGTGATGATTCTTCGCGGCGATCAGATCGCTTTCTGCAAATCGATCTCGGTCGGGGGCGAGCAATTCGACCAGGCGGTGGCTGAACATCTTCAGATGGACGTGGCAGCGGCAAGGGAGTTGCGGGCGGCCCGCATCGCCGCCGCTACCGATCAGCCCAATGCTCGGCCGATCACCGAACCCTCCATTGACCGGGCGGTGTATGACGCGGTCCGGCCGCTGTTGGGTAGTTTCGCGAAAGAGGTGATGCTCTGTATCGGCTACTACGGGGTCATGTTCCGGGGCTATCCCCCCCAACGACTGATTCTCACCGGGGGCGATGGGTTGGAGCCGCGACTTGACGAAACGCTCTTCCAGCAGTGCAGGATTCCGGTGGTGCTCGATGAGGACGGCTCGACCGTCAGTGGTTTGATGGAACCGATCCAGGCCATCCTGCACCGTGCCCCCGGACCGCCGGCGTGGTGGGCGGTGGCGGCCGGCCTCAGCTTGCGAGGAATCTCGGTGGGCAGATTGAAGAGGCTGCAGGCGGCCGCCTGTGGCACGGAGGCGGCATGAAACAACGCACCATTGATCTCGTGCCCGATTCGATCCGTGTCCGCAGTCAGGCCGGCGTGGTGGCTGGGCGATATGTCGCTGCCCTCCTGATCGCGATCGCCCTGATGGTGGTGACGGTTACCCATTCCCGTTTGGTGCTCGATCGGGCTCACAAGCGCTTGCGGGTGGCGGAGGAACAGGCAGACCTGGTTCTGTCGGCGGAAGCCAAGGCTGATCAGTTGCGATTCAGGCTCGACGACACCCGCGACCAGATCCGCCGCTACAGGCTTATCGCGACGCCGCTGGAGGTCAGTCGGGTCATCGCCACCATCACGAATGAGTTGCCGAGCAGTGCGACGTTGGATCGAATCGACCTCTTTGCGGGCAGCCGTCGGACGAATCGCTCGGCTCGGAGCAGAGGCATCAGCGATGAGGATGGACCGGCTCCGCGCATTCTCAGCGGGGAGCTGAGTGGATTTGCGGCGACGGACCAGGAAGTTGCGGAGATCGTGGCCAGGCTTGAGGCGTTGGGGCTTTTCAAGCAGGTCGGCCTCAATTTCAGTCGCACCCGCCCGATGCGAGGGCGCGGCGCGCGAGAGTTTCGAATCAGCTTCCGAATCGATATGGACGTTGAATACGACGTCGTCGATCGTGCCCGCCCCGAGCTCCAGGCCAGTCAAGAGGGAGCGCACGATGTCCAGTAGCAAACATCTTCGGATCGCGATCCTCGCCGTGGTCATTGTCGTGACCGTTGGGGGACTGTGGCTGGTCTGGCCGTCCTACCGCGAGGCGAAGGCGCTCAACCATCAAGCCGCCCTGCTTCGCAACAAAGGCGAAGGCTACAGCATCCAACTCGAAGTGATCGATCGGTTTACTGCCGATCTGGATGAAATGACCCGCCGGGTGGAGACCCAACACAAGGTCATTCCCGAGTCCCCAGACATCGCCGGGCTGATGCGAGTGCTGTCGATGCCGGTGGACGGGGTGACCATCCGCGACCAAACGTTCACAACCGGCCAGCCCAAAGAAGCCGTGGTCGGCGGCGATCTCACTGCGATGGCCACGCCTCTGACGATCGACATGGTTGCGCGGTTCGACTCAATTTTCGCGCTGATCCAGGCGGCGGAATCGTTGGACCGCTTACTGCGTGTCGAGTCATTGAACATTGTCTGCGAGCATCCTGAGGGAGAGGATGAATTGTTCGTCACTGCCTCGGTGAGTCTGGATGTGATCTATGACCCGCCGGGGACGAGGGAGGATCGTTGAGATGGTCTTGGCGCTCAGGCGACTGTGGATTCAGATCACCTCCGACCGCAAGCGATTCGGCATCCTGTGCGCGATGTTGGCGGTGGGGCTGCTGTTGTGGGCGCGAATAATCGTGACTTCCAATCTGCCGCGCACGGCCGTGGCCGATGATCCCAAGCCGCCGGCCAGGGGAGGTTTACAGC
>JADFFQ010000020.1 GCA_022568135.1 Planctomycetota bacterium
GGTTGGGCGCCTTCCATGATGGCGACCACCGAGTTGGTCGTGCCCAGGTCGATGCCGATGATCTTTGACATGGTGTCCACCTTCCTGACGGAAATGTTGCGAGGTCCGCGCGCGGCTCAGCCCGCGCGTGAGTCCAGTGGTATGTCTGGCAAGGCCGGTGCCAGCGAAGAGCATCCTGGCGCGGGTGTCAGGGCGGCTGGGGCAGCAAGGATGTCGCGTGTAGACCGCGCGGCCTGCCAGATTGGCGGATGCCGGTGATCCGCAGGCCTCCACTCACGCGAATCCCGTTTCGTTCCCGGCGATTCCCGAGAACGACTCCCGGCCGCGTTTCAGCCCTTCGACATTCCGCGCATGCTCGCCACTTTCCCCTTGGAATTCCAGCTTCTTGAGGTAGGCTACGCATGTCGTCGGGGCCCATTTCTGACCGCCCGGCCTCGACGGACAGTGAGAGAGAAGAGAGCCATGGGACTGCGAAAGACGATCGGACTGATGGCTGCGGCCATGTTGGCCTGGGTAGGGAATAGCCAGGTCTCCGGCGGATTTGTTGAGGAGTTCACGGACAAGGATGAGTGGATCGCGGCGGTCGGTCAGTTCACCACGATCGACTTCACCGGCTTCCCGGACGGGACA
This sequence comes from Planctomycetota bacterium, assembly GCA_022568135.1. GTDB lineage: Bacteria > Planctomycetota > Phycisphaerae > Phycisphaerales > SM1A02 > JADFFQ01. The sequence continues at coordinate 631 of JADFFQ010000020.1, forward strand.
TTCATCACCGACCAATACGCCGACCTCGGCATCCTGTTCACGGACGGCAACGACAGCATCGATGTCAATGGTGCTCATGTGAACGACGGCTGGGGGCTGGACGGCAATCCGGATATGCACCTCTCCTTCGACACACCGCAAGCGTACATTGCGGTGCACTTTCCCGGCGACGTGCAAATCGACCTATTCGCTGGAGATATCCTCCTTCACAGCAGCGTCTTCATTGCCGGCGGCCTTGGGAATTTCGGAGGGGTGATATCCACGCAGTTGTTCGATACGGTGGTGATAAGCGACCCTGTTTTTGGAGACGTTTTCATTGACGATCTGCACTTCGGTGTGCCGGCCCCGCCGACCCTGGCCCTGCTTGCCCTGGCAAGTCTGTTCTCTCCCCGCCGCCGGCGCTCAGGTGTGACGGGCCCAGCCTCGACCGAGGATTAACCAGGAGAAGAGAGAAGAGCCATGCGCCTGCGACCCACGATTGGACTGATCGCTGCGGCGATGTTGGCCTGGGTCGGGAATGGGCAGGTTTCCGGCGGATTCGTTGAGGAGTTCACAAACAAGGATGAGTGGATCGCGGCGGTCGGTCGGTTCACCACGATCGGGTTCACCGGCTTTCCGGACGGCACATTCATCACCGACCAGTATGCCGACCTCGGCATCCTGTTCACTGATGGCAACGACAGCATTGATGTGTGGGCCGGTCATGTGAACGACGGCTGGGGGCTGGACGGCAATCCGGATATCCACCTCTCCTTCGACTCGCCACAGGCCTGGATCGCGGTGCACTTCCCCGGCGACGTCCAGATCGATTTATTCAGCGGCGACATTCTGCTTTCCAGCAGTGTCTTCATCGCCGGCGGACTTGGGAATTTCGGAGGTGTTATATCGAGCGAGTTGTTCGACACGGTGGTGATCCTTGATCCCAGTGTGGGAGACGTATTCATTGACGATCTGCACTTCGGCGTGCCTGCACCGTCCGCAATGTGGCTGCTTGCCGTCGCCGCGCTCTTGCCACGACGTAGGCGCCGATAATCATTCGCCATGTTCTTGCAGGGCCTGGACTAACCGATCCCTGCCCGGCCGACCTCAATTGCGACGGGGAGGTCGGCGTGCTCGACCTGCTCCAGCTGCTTGCGAACTGAGCGACTCCCGACCCCGGTTTCATTCACTCATCAGTCGGCGGGATCGTCCTGGGTTTCACCGTTCTGGGACGGTTCCGCCGGCGAACGCGTCTCGTCCATCTGCCAGATCTCCAGCAGGTCCCTGGCGTTGACATCGTCTGCGGTGTCGAGAGCGCCATCTGGGCCGTTGGTCATGATCTTGTAACCGGCGCGATCCGGCAGCAGGATGTACCGATACGGGTTGCCCCAGGGGTCGGTAAGGAACGGTGCGCCGAGATCGAGCGCGTCGAGGTCGGCCGGGAGCGCCCCGGTCACATCGCGGTGGGCTTCGATGGCCGCTGTCATCACACCCACGTCAGCGGTCAACTCGATCTTCTCAGGCTCGCTCATGGCGAAGGCGACCGCTGCGGCTCCAATGCCCACGGCCGCCAGAAGCGCCACGCCGAAAATGAGAAACGCGATCAGCCAGCCGCAGATGCCCAGCCCGCCAAGGATGATTCCGGCGATGGCCCACCCTCGTCCGCCCTCCCGTTTGAGGGCGACCAGACTCAGGATCAGACCGATCGGGCTCAGCAGATGCCCGCCGCTGACCAGCCCGACCAGCGAGCAGACGAATCCGGCGATGGCCATACCGTTGGTTTGTTGGGCGGGGACGCCTGCGTTGTCAAGCTCGGATTCTGGCATATGGTTGTTGCCTCTCGCGGTGTGTGTGTCCGGGGAGCAGTCTAATCCAATTGGTCTGGGCTTGCAGGGTCGTCGGTGTCCACAGCCGCATCGGGTTCAGCCGGTTCGGTGATGTCAGTTGCCGGGGGGGCCTCCGGCTGCGAAGGAGTTGTCGCCGTGGCCGCGTCAGCGACCGCCGCAGCCACGGCCGCCGCTTCATATAGGGCCGCCCGGTTCTTGTGGCTCCCAAAGCGGCCGGAGGATGTAAGGTCGAAGCCGATGGTTGTTGTCCCCTGCAAGCGCTCCAGCCTCTCGCACAGCTCCTCCATCCGTTCGCCGAAGCTCTCGAATGCGTCTTCCCAGACTCGACCAAGCCCGCTCAGGGCCAGGTCGTCATCGGTGCCGAGCTTGCCATCTCCGCCGGCGCTGACGATATCGAAGCCCGGCTCATCATCCACGAGCTGAAAGCGATACGGCTTGCCCCACGGGTCGGTGAGGGCTGAGACGCTCAGGCCCAGGGCGGTGAAATCTTCGGGAAGGGCGTCATTTGTGTCCTCGTACTCAGCGACCGCGAGCGTCACGTTGAGCATGTCGGAGGTGACCTCAATCACCTCCGGCTGGGTGAACATGAACGCGCCTGCGACCAAGACGAGCGCGGCCATGCCGACTGCCAATGTGCCGAGGATCGCGACGATCGTGATCGCCAGCCAGATCACCGTGCCCAGGAGCCCGATGAGCACGCCCATCGCCGCGAAGCCGCGAGGCGGCCGGCCCAGGGCCACCAGGCTGATCAGCAGCCCTAACAGGGCCACGATCCCCGTCGGAATGAAGAGGCCGAACAGCGCGATGAAGAAGCCGGCCACGCCCAGCCCGTTGCTCTCACGGACGGGCACCATGACGTACCCAGCGGTCTGCGGGGCGTACTGCGGTGCTTGGAGGTCCATTGCAACACTCCCTGTTGATAGCAGGACTGAGTGGCGGAACCCGACGGCGACGGGTCGATGATGCGTGCTGGTGCGGGTTCGGAGCTTCGGTCTCCTCCTACCGCGATGCCCCGGCCTGCTCAGAAGAATCGTTGGGAATTCGCGGTCAGCATTTGCACAATGTCGCGGCAAGCACTCGACCAGGAACAATATATCTTACAGAAACCAAACATTGGGGTAACTATATACCTGGCTCATCAGAACCTTCCCGTCCCCAGCCACATTCGGGACAGCCTTGTGCTGGATTGCCGCGCAGGTCGTACCCGCACGTGGGGCACCGATCGTGGACACGGAGAGCCGTGCGCCGGACAGCCCTGGGTGATCCACACTCCGGACAGCGGTCGCTTCGGAGATGAGATAGGTCGTAGCCGCAGCTGACGCAAATTGGGATGCCTTCTTCGACGAGTTGCTGTCGGAGATTGCGACGGATTGGTCCACGAATAGACCAGCCAAACGCCAAAATGCCGGTCCACAACAAGACCGCGAGAACCAGATGGACTCCTCCTCGTGCCGAAATCGGCACGCCGACACTAGGAAGCGAGAATGTGGCGATCGTGAACAAGCCGGCCAGAATGAAGGACCCGATTATGAACTTCCATAGCAGCCGCGAACTAGCGCGCTTGAGCGCCGCACGTGCATCATGACTTTTGGGAAAACGGCCTAGCTCTGGAAAGAGTCTGCGTTGTTGCCACATGGGTCACAAGGCGGGCTGCCGGGCCGCCCGACGCTGCCGTTTAGCGACTTTGCTTGCGTCGCGTAGAGCTTCGCTTCTGAGGCTTGTGCCGACGCTGCTTCCGTTCCTCGGCATCCACCTCAGCTTTGGGCGTGCCCAGAATCCCTCGAACCGCCTTGTCAAGCTCGTCTAGAGGGACTATACTTGAGCGCTTCTGGTTCGGTTTCTGTTTGGGGTCGCTCACTGTCACCTAGTCACCTAAATGTGACGGAAGATCGGAAGAATAGCTTGACTTCCGACGATAGTAGGGTAAGCAATAGGCGGTAAATTGTCCGGTGCCGCTGGTCGGCTTGATAGGATACCCGCAAGGGACCGCCGGACACCAATCATAACCGGCCCGCCCACCTATGGGCGGGCCGTTTTCTGTCCGATCACCTTTGCAAGCTCAAGTAAGTCGGAGTCATCCGGGAACACCTTCAGACCGTCGAGTTTTTCCGGACGGGTTTGGAGACTTCTATAAAAGCGCGGCAGTATCCGCTCGAAGTAGGAATAGTCGGCGGACGGGTATCGGAACACTCGGTAGACGTTGTAGGCACAGAGGTCTGCAAGCTGCGCCCCGTTCGATAGTTCGTCACGAACGAAGAATGGCTTCTCTACGATGTTGGTAAGCCTGACTCCTGAAGACGTTCCCTGCAACTGGAAATAATTGTGCTTCAGTGCCAGCGATCGGTTCATCTGCTTTCCGCAGTCGTCCGAGACAATCACTCCCTTGTGTGATTGATGAAACTCGGCGAGGAAGTTCTGGATGCGTTCTAGCAGTAATTCGTATGCCTTCCTCGCCATCTTCTCCTGATCGAAGAAGTCAGCCAACTTTCGCTTGTCGATAACGATCGCAAAAAGCCGCATGTAGTTCTGCAACAATTGTGTGTAGAACGCATCGGTAAGTCTGGTCATCTGCTCCCTTGTCACCCACTGAAAGAACGGATGCTGATTGCGCCGCGATGGCTGGCGCACGAGATTACTGTGTATATCAACATCCGCAATCGTGAATCTCTTCCCGGTAGCACTCTGTACGTCGTCTATGATTTCACGCTTGACATTGTTGATCGCAGTCTCAAACCTGTTCCACTTGTGTTCAAGAAGCGAAACGGCGCATAGGACGAAGATATGGTCTTTGTCGAACTTCGAGCCATCTGCTCGTGTCCCTATGGTCGTGTGGTCCCTGCTTCCTGACTCATCAATGTAGAAGAAGTACATTGGTCGTTAGCTGAAGGAACCTGCTTGGGTAAGCTCTCCATATCTTAGACGCTTCCCAACGATGCCTCGCATCACTTCGTGAAATCGGCTGGCATCGGTTCCTTTCCGCAGATTGAATCGTCGGCACTGCTCGTCCAGATAGCGGTCAAGGTGTTGGTGGGCAACTCTCACATAGGTTCCCCGCAGGCATCGCTTGAGTAGGCTCCAGAAGTTTTCCAGGCCGTTGACGTGGACTCGGCCATCGACGTAGCGAATGGCGTGGTTGACGACCTCATGCAGATACTCGGGATTCAGGCCACCACGCTTGTAGGTGTTCCCTATGTCGCTGTAGAGCCGTGAGCCCGGCATGACGTTCTCGCGGATCAGCGGTAGCAGCGTGGCTTTGCGGTCGTCTGGGACAGTCCTTGCGCGAACCTCGCCACCACGCTGCAAGAGTCCATGCACGACGGCTTTATTGCCGTGGTGGGGCAGGTTCTTCCGCTTGGACTTGTGTACGTTGGCCATGCGTCCCCCGATGAAACTTTCGTCGCTTTCGACCTCGCCCGTTATTCTGTGGTAGGTCTGCGTTCGCATGGCCAGCCGGATGCGATGGAGCATGTGCCAAGCGCTCTTCTGCGTCACGCCAACGGCCCTGGCCAACTCGCACGAGCTTATGCCGTTCTTGGCATTGACGATACACCAGACCGCCACGAGCCACTTGTCGAGGCCCAGCGGCGAGTCCTCGAAGATCGTGTCAACCTTGACTGAGAACTGCTTGCGACATTCCTTGGCCTTGCACTGGAACAGCCATCGGGTCTTGATCTCACCCACCTCGGTGCTGCCACATTCAGGGCACCAAATCTGGCCATCCGGCCACTTGATCCCAACCATGTAGCCGTGGCAGCAGTCCAAGTCAGAGAAATGTCGTACGGCTTCGATTAGGGTCTGCGGGCTTTTCTGCTCGTTATTGCTCATCATGCCTCAATACTACGCCAAGAGTCCAGATGAGTCAAGTATATAATGACCAAACATTGGGGTTGACAAGCTGGCTTCTGTCACCAAACATATACCGAACATTGTGTGGCGGCAACCCCGGTGGAGTGGTCAAATGATAAGCCTTCATCAGATCGAGCAGTTGCTTCGAGCGGAGTCGTACGATCGTTTGATCGAGCGTGTGCTGGCCAATGGGCGAAGCGTCGCGGGCAGGTTGGCGGCGCGGCTTCATGAGCCGGATGCGCGTGCCCCGGCCGCGTGCGGGCTGGCGCTTCAGCGATGCTGCGAGTTGAGCTATGGCCCGACCGCAATCGCCGGGGATCTTGCATCGCGCCTGCTCGCCCAACAAGACGATGATGGGTCGTTCGGAGGGTCCGTCGCGGCCGCAGCCGTTGCCCTGCGCGGACTGTCGGACTACGCCCAGCAGCACCGCGAGATCGGAGAGGCGGTTGATGAGCCCATGGCGGCGGGTATCAGCCGAGGCATGGAGGCGCTTCGCCGAGCCCAGGCGGATGATTGTGGTCTGGGCACCGATGCCGAGGCGTGGGCGATCGTGCGTTGGCAGCTTGGGGATCAGCCAGCGTTTCGGCCTGAGGTCAGGTTGGATTCCTTTACAGAGGCGGTCGATCGATCTTTGGAGCTAGGCCCGCTCGATAGCTTGCGACGGGCCCCCTGTGCTGCTGCATAGCCCCCAAGCACGAACCCGCCCCGATAAGGCGGTCTACCAGGCCCCAAGCTCGCCGGTGATGGGCTCCACAAGATCCTTCAGCGTCAGCAGCCCCACCGGGCGGGCGCTGGACGAGTCAACGGCGATGGCCATGGACTGGCGCTGAGAGCGCATGGTGCGCAGCGCTTCACGAACCCGCATGGTCGGCTCGAGCGTCATAGGCACAGTCATCAGTTCCCGAGTCGATTTACTCGGCTCGACGAGGGCATCGAGCAGGGAGAGGATCCCGACCGACCGCCCCGCGGCGTCCACGACCGGGAAACGAGTAAAGTCGCGGCGGCGCATCAGTGCGCGCCGCGTGGGGTGGTCCGCATCAAGCGGCAGCGTCACCACATTCCTCCAAGGGATCATCTCCATAGAAACGGTGCGGTCGCGCATGGCCAAGGCGCGGTCGGCTAAGGTTGTTTGTGACTCGCTGAGCACGCCGACGCCGACGCCTTCCTTGATGAGCTGGCTGATGCGCTGCCGGGCCGTCGGCGCCAAATCGGATTCGCCGCCAATGACTCGGCTGACCAGTGTCCCGAAGACCTGCACGATTGGCACTAAACCGATCCAGGTGAATAACCGTCGGCAGGCGACGAGAAACCCCGACCACGCGTATGACCATCGGTCGGTATGCGTGCGGAAGAGGTCCTTCGGCAACGTCTCGCCCAGCACAAATAGGATCGGGATGAGAATTGCAGCATTGATCACGACGACGGGCAGAGCGTTGAATCCCAGCTGATTCAGTATCGCGGCGACGCTGAAGGTGGCCAGGTAGTTGGCGATGTTGTTGCCCAGCAGGAGCGTCGTGAGCAAACGATTGGGATGCTCAAGCTCCCCGTGGAGGCGCATAGCGCTGCGTTCGCGGCGGCCGGCGCGGACCAGAAGTCGCACGCGGTTGAGCGTGTAGAGGCCGGTTTCCAGGCCGGAGAACAGCGCGCTGAGTACTACGCCCAGGAGGCTCAGCACACCGTAGCCGACGATGACGGCCGAGGTCATGTCGCCTGCGCTCCCGGCGGCGGCTCGTCGAGGAGCGTGACGATGGCGGTGGCCACGCGGGCGTGATCCACCTGCTCCACCTCGAGGCGCACGTTGCCAAGCTGTACGGTATCGCCGACGTCCGGCGGGCGACCCAGATGCGCCAGGATCAGGCCGCTGAGCGTCGCCACCCGAGGTGAGATGAGCCGCTGGCCGAACGCGGCCGCCCATTCGTGCACGCTGAGGTCACCGCCGACACGCCACCGGTTGCGTCCGATCAACTGTGGCTGAGCCTGCGTCTCCTCTCCGCCGGCGCTGATATCGCCGACAAGCTCCTCCACAACGTCTTCGATGGCGACAATTCCGGCTGTGCCGCCGAACTCATCGACCACCATCGCCAGTGGTGTCTGTGTGCTTCGGAAATGGTTGAGAAGCTGGTCGAGACTCGCCATCTCCGGCACGAACCTGACCGGCTCGACGCGGTCACGAATTGATGCTGTTTGGGCCTGTCGATCAAGCAGGTAGCTCTTGACGTGGAGCAGGCCGATGATGTTATCGAGGTCGCCGTCATACACCGGCAACCTGGTCAGCCTCGTCTGCCGAACCAGTTCGAGGACATTCTCGCGCGTCCCGGTCACGGGGACCGCAGCGATGCGCACCCGCGGCGTCATCACGTGGCGCACTTTCAGTCGCCCGAGATTGAGTACGTCCTGGAGGAGGCGCTGCTCCTCGGCATCGATGATTCCGGTGTGCCCTGAAAGTTCCAGCAGCGCCTCCAACTCGTCGTGATCCAAACGGGGCGGGGCCTGGGGGGGAGCGGTCAGGCGACTGAGCGGCGTCACGACAAGTTTGTCCAGCCCCCTCCGCAGCGGACCGATCAGCTGGTGCAACGCCAGCAGCGGAGGCGCGACCAGCGCGCCGAACGTGGCGCGCCGCGCGTTCGCCACCAGTTTCGGCATCACTTCGCCCAGCAGGACGATCGAAACCAGGAAGAGCCCGGCCAGCGCGAATCTGCCCCACACGCCGACCTCAGAGTTCATCACCAGCACGGAGCTGATCACAAAGTAAAGGACGTTGACGGTCATATTCCCCAGGAGGACCGTGATCAGCAGCAGGCGTGGGTTGGCCAGCAGTGCTTGCACCGCACGGGCGGCGAACGACTCGCGGCGCCGCAGCGCCATCCGCTCGGTTTCCGTCAGGGCGAATAGTGCCGTTTCCGAGCCGGAGAAGAAACCGCTCAACAGCAGCAGCACGGGTAGAAGTGTCAGCATCGGGATGTCGATGGCCGACCAACCGAGCATGCGATCCCCTTCGGCTCCGCCCGTGCTCCCGCGCCGACAATGATGCCGTGCGAGGCTCCGGTTATGGATGATAGACCAACTTGGCAGGACGCTCGCCGAAAGAAAAAGGGGCGTCGGGAGTCGTTTCGGCACCGTGGCGCCGAGGCACGAAGGCACCGAGGCATAGGCGGGAGTGGGCTATTCCCGGCCGTGGGGCGATCTCAACGTTTGCACACGAGCCTGCAACCTCAAGGTGAAGCCGGCCAGTGTTTCGCCCCGCTGGTACCGCAGCGGCCGGCCGTAGCGGACGGTGATCTGACCGGGTCGAGGGATGATCGCCCCGCAGGGCAGGATGCGTCGTCCGCCCACGACGTGGATCGGGATGACCGAGCGGCGCGTGAATCGAGCCAGGGCTCCGACGCCGGCTTTGAACGGCGCCATTTCGCCCGTACGGCTCCGTGTGCCTTCCGGGTACAGCAGCAGGTTCCAGCCATTGCGAATCAGCTGCGCCGCGGTGCGGACTGATCGCAACGGTGGGCCGTGTCGATCAAATGCAAAGGCGTGGAATCCCGCGGCAACAACCAGTTGAAGACACTCTCGTTTAAGCGACGGCATCCTGCCGTTGTCCGCCCGGCCGAACACGTCCAAAGCCGCCGCGACCGCGGTCCGCTCGCGCACCGGGCGGGGAAGGGTCCCGAGAATCGCAGCGGTGTCGGCGTGGCTCTGGTGGTTGGCGGCCAGGATCAGCGGTGGTTCGAGATCCTGGAAATGGTGCAATCCCTCAGCCTGCCAACCGAAGCTTCGCGCCGCCCGAAGCGCACCGATCGATCCAAGAATGACGGAGCGGGTCACGATCACCGCGGGGCTTCGAAATCGACGCTCGATCTCGCACGCGGTGGGCGGCCTGCCTTCGGCGGGGCTTGGTTCGGTCATGTTGCGGCTCGTGGCAGTTCGTCTGCGTGGCCCAGGGTCTTCTCGAACGCCAACGTGTATTGATCAAGCAGCGCTTGGTCGGCCCTGGGAAAGCAGGGTAGCTTTAGCAGCGACCCGTTGCCCGCTTCAGTGCGAGGCAGGGCCTGGGGATCATACATCGGCAACGGGCGCTGTGGGCTCGGCCCCAATCGGGCGATCTTTGCCCAGTGCCCTTCCGTAAACAGCGGCTGCTGGTGCAACAGCGGGTATCGCGGCCGCTCCACATGGGCGCCTTCGGCCCGAAGCGCACGCACCAGATCCGCAATCGGCAGGCCGGTGGCCCGTTCGTCATATCGAACGTGGAACTCGAAATAGACGCGTTGCACATCAGGCTGGGCGCGAAACGTTTGCAGGCCCAAGGATTCCAGCTTCTGGGAAAGATAGATGATGTTCTCGTTGCGCTGACGGTTGCGCTGCTCAAGATGGCGCAACTGGACGCGCGCGACCGCGGCGTTCATCGGCGACATGCGAAGCTTCAATCCGAAGCCGGTCGCGGCAAAGCGGCGGTTCGGCGACGGTAGATCGAGCAGCCGCTCGTAATGGCCCAGCCGCAGCGCCCTCTCCCACAGCTCACCGTCGCCCGTGACAAGCATGCCGCCTTCGCCGGCCGGACACAGCTTGTTGGTCTGCATGCTGAAGACCGCCGCGTCGCCTAGCGTTCCGATCGGCCGGCCGTGATAGCTGGCCCCGTGTGCGTGGGAGGCATCCTCCAACACTCGAAGGTTGTGCCGGCGAGCGATGGCGAGCAACTCATTCATGCGCGACGGCATGCCGAACAGGTGCACGACGATGATCGCCCTCGTGCGATCGGTGATCTTGTTCTCGACGTCGCCGGGATCGAGGCCGAGACATTGCTCCTCGGTTTCGGCAAAGACGGGGATGCCGCCGCAATGCAACACCGGCGTGACCGACGCCCAGTAGGTTGCGGACGGGACGATCACCTCATCGCCCGGCTCAAGTCCGAAGGCGTGCAGGGCGGCGAGGATCGCGGACGTTCCGTTGCAGTGAGCCAGGGCATGGGTCACCCCCAGCCATCGCCGATAGTCCGCTTCCAGGGCCGCGACCTCTTCGTGGATCGACAATTGCCCGCAGCGCAGGACGGCCAACACCGCCGCTTCATCTTCATCGGTGATGATCGGCCAGCGGTTGGCCCGGGCCTGGTCGAGCTCGATGGCCGGCGACCCGCCCAGGATGGCCGGCTTCTGGTGCGCTGTGGTCACGCTGGGCATGGTTGGCTCCGGGGCGGGATTCTGCTGGCTGATTCGAGCTCAGATGATAAGGACAGACGCCCTGTTCGTCGATGTGCGTCCACATGCGGCTGCGCATCGCAATTGCACCGCCGTAGAAGATGGCGCCGAGGATGATCCACAGCCAGGCCGGCCCCCACCCGAAGGCCAGGGCAAGGATCGGCCCCACGATCGGCCCAGCCCCGGCGATCGAAGCAAAATGGTGGGCGAACACCACCTGCGTCGGCGTCTTGACGTACTCCTTGCCGTCAGCGAACCGCTGTGACGGCGGAGGGTTGTCATCGTTTTGACCGAAGACCTTCGCGATCCAAAATGGATACGTCCGGCCTGCCACGAGCAGCAGGAACGCCCCGGCCGCGACGATGAGCAGAATGTTCATGATCGGCCCCGCCGAGTTTAGCCATCGCTCGGAGCGCGACGCGGGAGGTTCTATTCAAACAGAGAGGCACAGGGTTCGTGGCGGGCCTCCGTGCCGTCGTGGACGCTGAATGAGCTGCCCTTGCGCATCGCGGCGCTGCCGTAGGCCCCGTCTTTGCGCAGGGCGTACATGATCACGTTGAAGTTCGGCTCCCCGCGATCATTGAGCAGATCACGGCGCTTGGTGTGATCGGCGATCCACTTGAGCACCCGCAGGCACGCTTCGGTGGGGTCGTCGCCGTCGGCCATATGTTGCACGGCCTGGAACGCACCGCAGGATTGGATGACCGCCTCGCCGCGCCCGGTGGCCCCGGCTGACCCGACCTCATTGTCCACGAACATCCCGGCCCCGATGATCGGTGAATCCCCGACCCGCCCGGGAAGCTTGTAGCTCAGCCCGCTGGTCGAGGTGCACGCGCCGAGATCTCCGTTTGCGTCCACGGCCGAGCAGTGAATGGTGCCTTGGGTGAACGGGATACCGCCCCCCGGCCCCCCGCTGCCGCGGCCCTCGGCGCTCGTTTCCACTTGTTGATCCTTGTCGAGCCAGTCGTCATGAGGATTGAGCTGCTGCTTCCAGCGCAGCCAGGCTTCGCGGGCCTGGTCGGTGAGCAGGTTCTGCGGCTTGAAGCCGATGGCCTTGGCAAAGGCCAGGGCGCCCTCGCCCACGAGCAGGACGTGATCGGTCCGCCGCAGCACTTCCAGGGCGACCTGGGCCGGGTTGCGGATACTTTGCAGCGCTGCCACCGCCCCGGCCTTATGAGTCCCCCCGTGCATGACCGAGGCGTCAAGCTCCACGACGCCTTGCTCGTTGGGAAGTCCTCCGTAGCCGACGGACATGTCGTTGGGATCGTCTTCGACCAGCGTGATTCCCGCCACGATCGCTTCGAGCGGATCGGCGCCGCCGCGCAGCAGCTCCATCGCCCGCTTGACCGCGGGGGTCCCGTTGCGGGAGCTGATGGCCAGCGGTCTGCTTGGGCCGGGCTGCGGCGCTCTCGATGATGCCGATGACATGGCCGCGAGAAACGGGACGGAGGCCGCGGAGGCGGCGAGGAACGTTCGTCGGTTCAGGGTCTCCATGGTAGTAGCGTAGTCGCTTTGGCCCCAGAGCTCCGAGTCTTATCCTGCGTTGGTAGAGTTGGCCGTTGCACTGTGTCGGTAGCGATTGCGAAACCACAGGAGGAAGATGGCCCCCAGCGGGATGAGGACCAGGGCCTCGCCGGCGGATTCGACCAAGGCCAGCTGGTTCATGTTGGCCTCGACATCGCTGGTGAGCATGCTGAGGCGCTGCGCCGCCGCCGCGACGCAGAACTCGCGGAACCCAAGGCGACCGAACGGGATCAAGCTCGCCGCCAGGGCCACCATCGCCAGGACCAGGACGTGCGACGTCGGCAGGTGAATGTCGAGAATTGCGGCCGCGACGGCCATGCGCGCGGTGAAGGCGCTCAGATCAACCACCCGCAGTCCCAGGCCGCCCCATAGCGACCAGGAGTCGTTCGCCATTTGATCGATCCCTCGTCCGTGGCGGATGATCAGCGGGTGGCTCACGACCACCCGAAGCATGATGCCGCCAAGCAACAGTTGCCCGGCGACCAGTCCTGCCCAGATCCAGTCCACCCGATCGCGCAGGAATGTCGCGATGACGCAGGACGCCACGCCCAGGACAAGGATGTACGCGATCAAGCCGAACCACGCGCCGATCTGAAGCAGGCTCAGGCCATCCACCCGCAGGTGATAAAGAACCCGAGCGATTACTCCGAGCCGGACCGGCGCATAATTGAGCATGTTGGCGACGACGTTGAGGCGCTGCAAATCCCAGAGTCGAATCCGCCGCAGCGGCCCGACGGTGATCCAGAAGATGGTTCCGTTGAGGAACGTACTGATCAACGTGCAGCCGAGAAGGGCAGCGATGAGCCACGGCCCGGCGCCGGCCAATCGGTCCCAATGACCCTCCCCGATGGCCTTGACGATGATCCAGACGAGCAGCCCCACGCCGACGACGAAGCCCACAAGCTGGATCACGAGCTTGCGCGGGGTCAGCAGCGACGCGGCGGTCGTATTCGGCTCGCGGTCACTCACCGCCTGGCTCCGTGTGCTGGCGCTGCGGCCGGGATACGGCGAAACCGCTCACGGGTGATGACATACAGTGCCCGCACGCCGTCGGTCCACCCGATCTTCTTGCCTTCGTCGCTCGTACGCGGATCGTAGCTGACGGGGACTTCGGTTACCTTCGCCCCCAGGCGGGCGAGCGAGGCGACAATCTGCGGCTCGATGCCGAATCGCGGTTCGCTCAGCAGGGGGCGGACCCGTTGCACCATGCGAACCGTCAGAAGTTTGTAGCAGCACTCCATATCGCGAAGCCGATAGCCGGTCATGCAGTTGCTCAGAACGGTTATGGCGCGGTTGCCCCAGGCGTGCAGCTTGTGCTTGGCTCCGGCGACCGGATGGTGATCGCCCCAACGCGAGCCGATCACGGCGTCGGCCTCGCCGGCCAGCATCGGGCCCATCAAGCGACGGTAGTCGGCAGGGTCGTATTCAAGATCAGCATCCTGGATGATGACCAAGTCATCGCCCGGCGGGTTCGAGTCGAGCAGGGCGTCGAACCCCGTCGCCACGGCTGCGCCCTTGCCTCGGTTCACCTCGTGGCGGTGCAGCGAAACCCGGCGGCCTTGGGCTCGTAGCTGTCGGGCAACAGATTCCGTACAGCTTCGGCCGTGGTCGTCGGAGTGGTCGTCAACCAGGACAACGGCGGCGGCCCACCCTTGCGGCAGTGGCGCAGTCACCACGCGGTCGATACACCGCTGGAGGGTGCTGACTTCATTGTAGAACGGAATGACGACGTGGAGGGTGGGCACCGGGCCGTGCGATCAAGCCATCGAAGTTGAGCCGCCGGGCTCGCCCCGGGCGGAAGAAGAGCGCCGGCTGCGCGCTGAACATCGGCGCTAGCCGGGAGTCCCCGTGGCCCTCTGGTCACCGGCGATGGAATCGCGCATGGCGGTATCGGCGACGACGTTCTTCATGCGGTAATAGTCCATGATGCCGAGGTGTCCCTTGCGGAACGATTCGGCCATGGCCTTGGGCACCTCGGCCTCGGCGAGGACGACCAGCGCGCGGTTCTTTTCGATCTCCGCCGTGAACTCCGCCTCCTGGGCGACCGCCATGGCCCGGCGCTTCTCCGCCTCGGCCTGGAAGCGTTTCTTGTCGGCTTCGGCCTGGTCAGCCTGGAGCTTGGCCCCGATGTTGATGCCCACGTCCACATCGGCGATGTCGATGGAAAGGATCTCGTAGGCCGTGCCGGCGTCGAGGCCCTTGGCGAGCACCGCCTTGGAGATGGCGTCGGGGTTCTCCAGAACCTCCTTGTGGCTTTGGGCCGAGCCGATCGCGGAGACGATGCCCTCGCCCACGCGAGCGATGATCGTCTCGTCGGTGGCCCCACCGACGAGCCGCCCGATGTTCGTGCGGACCGTGACCCGGGCCTTGGCCTTGAGCTGGATGCCGTCCTTGGCCACCGCGTCGATGGTTGTCTTGCCCGCGGTCGCAGTGGGGCAATCAATCACTTTGGGCGTGACCGAGGTCTCAACCGCCTCCAGGATGTTGCGACCGGCCAGGTCAATGGCGGTGGCCCGGTCCCACGGCAGCTCGATCTTGGCTTTGTCGGCCGCGATCATCGCCCGGACCACGTTGGTCACGCGGCCGCCGGCAAGATAGTGTGATTCCAGGCAGTCCGAGGAAAGGTCGATCCCGGCTTTCTTGGCGCTGATGCGGTTGAAGACGATCTCCTGCGGGCGGACCTTGCGAAACCGCATCATGATCAGGTCGATCAGGCGGACCCTCGCCCCGGACAACAATGCCTGAAACCACAGGCTGATGTACTGGCCGATGATGAACAGAAAGATCAGCAGCACGATGCCGCCGACGATCAGACCGCCGATGAGAAGTGTGTTGGGGGGCATGGCTCACCCTTGTAATAGCGCAGATCAGGCTGATGACAACTGTACCGTACAAAGATTATCCTACCAGATCATGGAGTCCATGGCCGGGCCTGCGTGGTCCGGTGGGGGGATTCAAGGTGTTCGCGGACGGACTTTGACCTGATTGTCGTAGACGTCCGTGACCACGACGGGGGTATTGGCCTCGATGATGCCCGTCTCGGCCATGCCATCGAGGCGTTGCCCGTTGATGGTGACGAAGCCCACCGGCCGCAGCGCGGTGACGGTCACGCCCTCGGCCCCGATGAGCTGGCGTAACTGGGCCAGCCGGTCCCTTTGTTGTTCCGCGGAGGCTCGCTGGGCGTCTTCGGGGGACTCAGTCAGCGGCTCGTCCTCACCGCCGAGCACCATCCGCCTGGCCAGCGGCGAATGGAGCCAGACCTTGAAGACGAACACCAGAACAATTGGGGTGCCGACGGCGTACACGACGGACGCCGCGATCCCAAAGGTCGTATCGAATCTGAAGAACGCGAAGATGGAGCCAATCGCCGCCACGCCGCACAACAGGCCCAGCAACCCGCCCGAAGGAACCAGCAGTTCCACCACCAGCAGTGCCAGGGCGACGGCGGCCAGGATGAAACCCCATAGGAGGTATATGTCGTTGTTCGTTGTCACGGCGGCCTGGACCAGCGTCACGGTCATCACTTTGATTCCTCGACTTCGATCACGAATCGCCCCACGGACACGACACGCAACGGCGTGCCCCGATCGATATAGTCGCCCACGGACTTCACGTCCACCAGCCGGCCGTTGAACATCGCCCGCCCGGCCGGGCGCAGATCGGTGTCCGCCGTCCCCAGGTCCCCCAACTCTAGCGGTCGCCCAACGTCTCCGATCGCCTCCAGCAGTCCGGGCTCACCGTTGGGCCCCCCCGGTTGACCGACCTGGGTCTTGAGTACGAAGCGACTCAGGATCGGGACGGTTTCCAGTTGTCTGGAAACAAGCCAGAACGCGATCCCGGCCGCGAACAGCGCCGTCAGCATCGCGGTCAATCCGGTCAACAATTCCGACTGACCGGCCGGTGTGCCCAGATCGCCTGAGACGAACGTGCCGACGAGACCCACCAGCAGGCAGACGACGCCCGCGACCCCGGCCACGCCGAACCCGGGGATCACAAAGAGCTCGACGGCGATCAAGAGCAGGCCCGCCGCGATCAACAGGACTTCCCACCATTGGGCCATCCCTGCAAGCCAAGGCGCGCCGATGAGGACCAGCAACGACACACCCGCCGCCGCGCCGAACGCGCCGACGCCCGGCGCAGCAAGCTCGATGAGCAGGCAGACGAGGAAGATAACGATCAGGACGCCCATGACGATCGGGTCGGTGAGGAACTGCACCAGCGATTCAGACCAGGTCCGGTCGTAGCGGCGAAGCGTCTTGGCGCCGAAATACGCCTTGAGCTGCTCGTCACCGGCGATGATGGCCGTGGCCAACCCGTAGTAGATGCCCTCGGCGGGTTTGAGCGTCAGCAGCCGGTCATCGGAGACGACCTGGGTGATCGGCCGCCAGTTGCCCCGGTCGGTCTCGGCCAGCGGCGCCCGCGCGGGTGGAAGCTGCTGCTGGAACTCCATTTCTGCTTTGCGCTGCTGTGGATCAATCGGCGCTTCGCCGGCATCGTCGTACTGTGGGATGAGCGTGTTGAACCAGGGACGCACCGGGATCGCGTCAAATCCGCTGGGTGAAGCCACCGGCGTCAGCTCCTGCGGCGGCTCCCGGCCGAACACCGTGTGATATTCCTGGCGGTCGACGAAGATCTTCTCGCCGGTGTTGATCTGTTCGATGAGCCACAGCTCGACGCCGACGCCCACGAACGCCTGCACCAGGTTCTCGTCGTAGTGGTTCCGCCTGGCTGAATCGACCACCTCGGTGAGGATCGGCGATTCAAGCTTGGCTCGCTCGGCGGTGGGAAGGGGGCCAAACGGGCTGATGGGGGCTGCGTCGCCGAATGAGGCGTCCGGCGCCGTGACGATCTCCCGACACGCCAGGGCGATGATCGTGCCCGCCGAGTAGGCCATGGGGTTGATCCAGGCGACGGTGTTGGCGGGTGCGTCCGTCTTGATCAGGTGGCAGATATTGAGCGTTGCCCTCAGCGCCCCGCCGGGGGTGTCGATATCCAGCACGATGGCGTCCGCTCCGTCGCGTAACGCCTCGCTGAGACGGCGCTCAAGTGAATGCAACGTGATCCGGTCGATCTCGCCCCGGATCGTCAGCACCGCGACGGTGTTGGACTGGCGGTAGGCCGGGACCGCGGTCCGGTTCGGTGGGCCGGGGGCTGTTGGCTGGGCCGCGATCGCCCACGCCGTATTCAGCTCGACCAAGAGGGACAAGCCTGTCGCCGCGCCCAGGGCGCAGCGGGCCGTCCACAGGTTGGGTTGCGAAGCGCATGGTTGCATCAGAACGTAAGTATAGATTTCCAACTGGATGGACGGCGGATAGTCCCGGTGAGAAAACTCAGGCCAACGCGCCTCTAGCCGGCGGGCTATGCCCGCCGGTGCCGGGACGCGTAGCGTCCCGGCTAAAGCCTCGGCTGACGCCGAAACCCAAGATGGTCAGCGGACCAATCAGTCCCACTCGACTGTCAGCAGGAGCCCATCCGGCCCGGAGATCTCACTAACCAGGGTCAGCCAGATGTCGTACCCATCGCCGGTCTCCTGGTTCGGCTGGCCGGTCTGATTATTGAACAGGTTGTCGGGCACTGATAGGGCTCCGGATGGATCGGACAGGTCAAGAAAGAAGATCCCTTCCGGGGTGAACGTCTGATGGATTTCGAGGTGGTTGTCGTTGTAGGCGATGTTGCCCATCCATTGCTTGCGCCCGCCGTGGATCTCCAGGGTGATGGATTGCTCGTACAGGGTCGATCCGGGATCCTGGTCGCCATCTTCCACGGCCCGGTTGCCGAGGACCGCGAACTTGGAGGTCAACGAGTCTCTCCACTCTTTCCGCTTGCGCTCGCCGGCGATCGGCGTGTGGGCGTAGGAGGCGTTCGAGTAACCGATCCCATTCCCATCGAGGTCCACGCCGAATGGGTTACTATCCATCCAGTAGATGTCATCCATCGGCTTGTACTCGCTCCAGTCGTAGTCATCCTTGACGATCACGAATCCGCTGGGCTCGGTGGGGCCGAGGCAGAGTTGCGGCGCAAAGTAATTCTGCATGATGCACGCCGAGTACATGTGGGCGCTGTTGTTGGCCAGGAGGTCCTCAGGCCCCCGGCCAGGGATCTGTACAGGCCCGTTGCCTAGGTCCGTTGCCAGCCGATTGATCAGCCCCGGGGTTGGGAAGGCCCCGTCGTACTCCCGGGCGAAGGCGATCCACGACGTGTGAATCTGCTTGATCTGGGCCTGATCTTTGCTCAGCAGGGCCTTTTTCCGGGCCTGGGCCAGCGCCGGCAGGAGCAGGCCGATCAGCAGCGCGATGATTGCCATCACCGTCAGCAGCTCGATCAGGGTGAAGCCACGTTTGCGGTTCATGGTGTAGCACTCCGAAGTGGTGTTGGGTTGAGCCATGTCTTAGTTCGGCCAAGTGGCCTTGGGGGTGTCGGGGCCGCCGCCGCTGCGACCGCCCCGGGGACTGTTCATTCGACGATCTCCGCCTACGGCTGGTCGTACACGGGAGTTACCCATAAACCATCGTTCGGGTCCGAGAGGAAGGCGATGACCAGCCACGCGTCGGCCGCCGCTTTGGGGTTCTGGGGATGGGTGAACTCGGCGGCGAAGATGCAATCCTTCTCTGGCGGGGCGAGGGTATAGGGATCCTCGTAGGTGGTCAGTTGCGGGTAGAAGTTGCCCAGCTGCTCCATGTGGTTGTCGTTGAAGCAGATGTTGCCGACCCACTGCCTCTTGCCGCCGTGCAGCTCCAGCGTCGGTGAGTTCTCGTATTCGTCAGCACCGGGATTGATGACATCCAGGCCCGAGGCGCTTCCTACGCCTCGCGTGCCGAGGATCGGATCGCCTCCCGACTGGGTGTCGCGCCACTTGATGCTCTTGCGGTTGCCGCAGATGGCCATGTGCGCGTAGGAGGTGTTGCACTCAAAACCACTGCCCGGTGTCTCGTGGATGAAGGCCTGGAAGCCGTCGCTGAACGGCGGCGGGTTGCCATCGCCATCCCAGTAGATGTCTGCTCCAGGGTGGTACTGGCTGTAGTCGTAGTTGGTGTCTTCCACCACGATCAGGTTGACCTCGGTAGGGCCGATCAGGATGTCGGCGTTGAAGAAGTCCTGGGCGATCATCGCCGAGTAGAGGTGCCGGGTGATGTTCTTGCTGAAGTCTTCCGGCCCGGTAGCCGGCATTTGGCCGAGGATGGGGTCTGCCTCGCGGTTGATCAACCCGGGGGTGGGGAGCTTCCCCTTGTGGTCCCCGGCGAAGGCAATGAACGACTGGTGGATCTCCTTGATCTGGGCCGAGTCCTTCATCGATCTCGCGTTGCGTTGAGCCTTGGCCAACGCCGGCAGCAGCAGGCCGACGAGCAACGCGATGATGGCAATCACCACCAACAGCTCGATCAGCGTAAAGCCCTTGGTTCGATACATGGTCTGGTCTCCGAATAAGAGGAATGAATAAGGACGAAACAACGCACACATACAACGTCTGATCACGACATTGGGCGGCTTTCCTTCCTAGCGGTGCGGGACCATCATTGGCTCCAAGGTAGCTGTGGACCAAATCAGCGGCGAAACGCTCGCGAACCTCCGTGGCTGCCTGCGGCGCCGCAACGGCAACGCAGAAAACCGATGATTCCCCAAGAGACCAGTTTCGCGGTGACGCCCGCAGAGGTCATCGACGCTCAGCTTCCGAGAAGCTGCATGCAAGCGTGAAACGAGGACTCATCTCGGCGCCTGGGGCCGCGGCCGGCCTCTTCACGTCCAAGTTGTCGACCTGTACGGCGGGAGAATGATGAGCCGGAGGGTTCCGGCGAATGAGGGCGGAATCTCGTGCAGGTATGATGTCGCCGCGATCGGCCCTGGCGGCCACTGGACCGCCAGCCGTAGCATAGTCCGTTTTTCGCCTCCGTCAAGTTCCAATATTTCCGCCTGTGTGAGAAAAATATGCCGCCGATCCGGGTGCGGCCGGGAGCCAGGGGCCACATGACCACGGTTCAACAACGGCTCCGGGACTTGGGGGTGTGCCTGCCGGAGGCTCCGAAGCCTGTCGCGGCCTACCTGCCCGCCGTGCTGGTCGGCGATCTGGTCTTCGTCAGCGGCCAGATCCCGTTGTGCGATGGGACGCTGCTGTGCCGCGGCCCGGTGCCGTCGATCGTGTCGGTGCCCGCCGCCCAGCGGGCCGCCCGGCAGTGCCTTCTCAATGCCCTGGCCGTACTAGGCGACGCGCTGGATGGAGATTTGGAGCGTGTTCGGCGGATCGTTCGACTGGGGGTGTACGTGGCCTGTGATCCCGGGTTCACCGATCAACCCCAAGTGGCCAACGGGGCCAGCGAGCTGCTCGTGGAGATCTTCGGAGAAGCCGGCCGGCACGCCCGAGCCGCGGTGGGATCAATCGCCCTGCCGCTGGGCGCTACCGTGGAGCTTGAGCTCGTCGCCCAGGTCCATCGACCAAGCCCTCCGTGACCTAGCCAGAAGGATTCAACACAGAGGCACAGAGGACACTGAGCAGAAGAAACATTTCTATACGCAATGGGACAACCTGGTTCTGGGCCGGCGGACAGCGCGATCTTGCCCCATGAGTCCATTGATCCCTTCTCTTGCCCAATATCGATCCTCTGTGTCCTCTGTGTTCTCTGTGGTGAATCTTCTCTTCGCCCGCTGCGTCTTTGCGGTGAATCATCCGGGCTAGCGGCTTGCCGCCAACTGCGGCATAGCCGCGTGCGCGTTGTCCCAGTCGGCGAGGAACTTCTGGAGCCCGACGTCCGTCAGCGGATGCTTCATCACTTGCTGGATAATCTTGAACGGGGCGGTGGCGACATCGGCGCCGATGAGCGCCGCTTGTGACAGATGCATCGGATGGCGGATCGACGCCACAAGTATCTTGGTCGAGAACCCGTAGTTGTCATAGATCGTGCGGATCTGCTGCACGATCTCCATGCCCTCGGAGGCGACGTCATCCATTCGCCCGATGAACGGGCTGATGAGAAACGCGCCCGCCTTGGCGGCCATCAACGCCTGAAGCGGCTGGAAACACAGCGTCATGTTGATCTTCGTTCCGCGATCGCTCAGCGTCTTGCAAGCCCGCAACCCCTCTTCGATGCACGGCAACTTGACGACGATATTCGCCGCGATCGGTGTGAGCGTCTCGGCTTCGGCCACCATCGGGTCGTGCTCGGTCGAGACCACCTCGGCGCTCACGGGCCCGCTGACGATCTGGCATATCTCTTCCAGGCGGGTATGGAAGTCCACGCCCTCCCTGGCCACCAGGCTGGGGTTGGTGGTCACGCCGTCCAGCACGCCCAGGTCCGCAGCCCGTTTGATCTCATCCAGGTTCGCGGTGTCGATGTAGATATCCATGGCGATATTGTATCGCGCTGGGGGGTCTGGGTGGTGAATCTTCCAGGCTAGCTCTGCCGCATCAGAATCATGATCACGTTGGCCAGCAGGCTCAGGATCATGATCAGCAGCACGATGATGAATGCTGGGCTGTGCAGAATGCTGCTGCGGGTGGATCGCTTCGGCCCGGCCGGCGGCGGGACTGCGGGCTCGCCGGTCAACGCGGGCGCGACGTCGGAAAGGTCCAGGCTGCGATGGGCGAAATGCGGAGGCCGACCTTTGGCGATCAGCTTCAGGTCCGCCAGCAGGTCCGCCTCGCTGTGATAGCGGTCCTTGGGACGCTTGGCCATCATCATCTCGATGACCTGGGCGCAGCCGGCGCTGATGTTGGGGTTGATGTGGTCAGGGGGGGTCAGTTCGGCCTTGAGGTGCTTGTGCATGACCGCCGACGGATTCTTCCCGTCGAAGGGAACTCTGCCGGTGACCATGTGGTAGAAGGTCGCCCCCAGGCCGTAGATGTCGGAGGCGGGGCCGATCTTGATCTCACCGCGGATCTGTTCAGGGCTGATGTAATAGGGCGTGCCGTAGGCCCGACCGGCTTCAGCCTCTGCCGCGTCCCGGTCGCTCATCGCCCTGGCCAGACCAAGGTCGGCGAGCTTCACTACACCCTTGCGGCTGATCATGATGTTCTTGGGCTTGACATCGCGGTGGATGAAGCCTTTTTCGTGGGCATGCTGCAGGGCCTTCGCCACCTGGGTGACGACCTGGATCGCCTCGGCTTCGAGAATGCGCTTGCCCTTGACAATGCGGTCGTAGACGGTCTGCCCGTCCACATATTCCATCACGAAATAGTACTGATCGCCCGCCCTGCCGACGTCGTAGGCACTGACGATGTTGGGATGGTTCTGCTGGGCCGCCGCCCGGCCTTCCTTGTAGAACCGATCGATGAAGTTCTTGTTGGCCGAGAGTTTCTTCGGCAGCACCTTGATGGCGACCAGGCGGTCCAGGCTCAACTGCCTGGCCAGGAAGACCGTGGCCATGGCGCCGGAGCCGAGCTTCCGTTTGATCTTGTAGCCGGGAATCTGCTCGGTCGATTTCTTCGCCTCAAACTCGCGTCGCAGCCGGTCGAGTTGTCGCGGTGTGAGGAACTGGCGCTCAACCAGCAGATCGGTGAGGGTGCGCGGTTCGTCGAGCTGCGCCGATTCCCGCTGGAAGGCGTGGCACAGCTCCACCTCCTCGGCTGTGGCCAATCCGCGCTGCACGACGAGCTTGCCGAGCATCGTCTCGAAGCCGCCGGTGGAGGTGCCTTGGCCGGGCGCTGCGGTGGATTCGCCGGCGGCCGGTTGATCGCCCGTACCGGTGCCGCTCGCGGCGCTGCCGACTGCGTCCACCGCCTGCGTTGATCCTTCGTTGGAGTCCGCCAGGGACAACGGCGGTTCGTCCTGGGTGGCCGAAGGATTCAGCGGTCGCTCTGGTTCGTATGCTTCAGTCACGATTGGCAACACGAAGTGGGCCGAGCCCGGCCCGGGAATTGAGTGAATCCAGCCGCGTCGCCCCGCAGCCGGGGATCGAATGTGACCATAGTTCTTTCAAGGATCGTATCGGCTTCGGTCTAACCACTGTAGAAAGCCGAACCCCCACTCTACGGACCGCCCAGAGCCGTCCGGGAACAACGTCACCCTATACGTCGGATACGGACAGGTCCGCCAAACGGTTCCCGGCTGTGCGTCTCCGCCGGGACCATCTCTCCCGGCTCACGGCTGCGGCCCGAGTCGCTGGCGACCCATTTACTGAGGCCTGTATAATGAATATCCGCACGCGTCAATGAAGGCGGATCGGCAAGCCCGTGCCGCGAACGCATCCGCGCAGCAGGTCTTGCGAGCTTGGCATGTCGATCGCCTCGAAGATCGCCAGCTGCTCCAGGGCGTCCAGAGCCTCGGCGCCGTGATTCGCCAAGCGATGCGCCTTGCATTCACACCACACCCCTTGCACCGGGTTGAGCTGCGGTGCGTACGCCGGGAGGTACGCCACCTGCACTCGCGGATGTGAGGCAATGAATGCCTTCACCGCTGCGATGCGGTGCTGGTTGATCCGGTCACAGATCACGATCACCTGCCCACGCAGATGCTTGAGGAGATCACGCAGCAAGACGATCACCTCGCCTTGGGTGATGTCGCCCGCCACGTACATGTGCAGGTACAGGTTCAGGCGCCGACGCGGCCGCGGCGATAGTTCACCTTCCATCGCCTGACGCTGCGTGGGTCCACCTTGAACCGGCGCGCCACTTCCGTCGTGCCGTGCCCGGCCTTGATCACGTCGATGGCGTGCCGGCGTCGTCGTTCGAGTTGATCGGGCGTGCCGTGTGGTCTCATGCCAAGAGACATCGGCATCACCACCGAATAGGACGTAACTATTACAGGACTCAGTAGCTCCCGGCTTGCCGGGGGCTATGGGTGAGCTGCCCGCAACCACGGCGAGCCGCCGCGTCCCCGCGAGCGGCTTGGTTTGAAAAGCGAAGGTGCTCGAGTTCTTGAAATGGGTGAGTAGTGCTGTTTGGAGGCAGCCGCTGGCGGGAATCCCGACGCGTCGGGACGGCTGGCTGATGCCGGCGAACCGGGGCTGTCTGGGACCCTAAGATATGCGATAGTTCTGCGCGATAAACAGGGAAGCACGCAGCGATGGCCCAGCCGAAGCGGATCCTGATCGTCCGGCCCAGCGCCCTGGGCGATGTGTGCCGGACGGTGCCGGTGCTGGCGAGTCTGCGTCGTGCGTATCCCCAGGCGACCATCGACTGGCTGGTGCAGGAGGATTTTGCGGCTGCGATTCGCGCCCATCCGGCCCTGGACGAAGCGGTGCTCTTCCCACGCGCGCGATTCGCCCGGTGGTGGCGGGATCCAGCCGTGGCTTGGGAGATGCTTCTCTGGTTCGCAGCGCTGGGCCGGCGCGGCTATGACCTGGTGTTCGACTGTCAGGGGCTCGGCCGCAGCGGGCTGATCACCTGGGCCACGTTCGCCAAGCACCGCATCGGCCTTCGTTCAGCCCGTGAGTTCGGCTGGTTGGGCTACACCATTCGACTCCCGCGTTCGTCCGCAAAGCACACGGTCCAACAGATGATGTGGCTGCTGACGGCCCAAGACATCGAGCCGAGGTACGACATGAGTTTGTATGTCGCCGATGCCGACCGCACCTGGTGGACGGATCGCAGGGCGGAGCTGGGCATGGCCGGTGAGAGCTATGTCGTGCTTGCGCCGACCAGCCGCTGGCCGAGCAAGCGCTGGCCGCAGCGGAGTTGGTCCGCGCTGGTCGGGCCGCTGATGGCGCGCGGCTTTGGCCGGGCGATCCTGGTGGGGTCACACACAGAGCGTGAGCAGGTGCGGGAGATCGTTTCACGTGAGCCCGAGGTTGCAGCCTCGCTCATCGATCTGGTTGGGCGCACCAGCGTCGGCCAGACCATGGCCGTCATCGCCGACGCCGCCCTGGTCATTGGTAACGATTCGGCCCCGTTGCACATGGCCGTCGGGTTTGCCCGGCCATGCCTGGGGCTGTACGGGCCGACGGATCCGCAGGAGGTTGGGCCGTATGGCGTGGATGATGCGGTGGTTTGCATCGACATCGGCGCGCGGGGCGAATCCATTGACTACAAAGACCCCGGGCTTGGCAACGCGTTGATGCGTTTGATCCAGCCCGCCGACGTGCTGGGCCGCGTCGATCAGATGTTTCCCGAGCGTCAGATTGCGCTCACCAGGCCGGGCCCTTGTGTCCAGGGTGACCGAGGGAGCTCAACGCTGACGGAAAGGGCCGCATCGTGAATCATGCTACTGGGGTATGGCTTGCTCGTCGATTGATCTGCTGCGTCATGCTTCCATTGCGCGGTGATGCCCGGAGTGGATGCGGATGATCTTGGCGGTGCACCTGCCGTCGGCGGTGACGATTCCACTGGCCCTGGTCGTGGCCGGTTGGATCATGTGGTACTGGAATCGCCTCGCACGCACTGACGTCCCGGACAGCCGGCGACGGATCAGGCGGGCGTCCCTGATCGTGATGCTGGTGTCGCTGCCGATCCTTGTTCGCGGGCTGAGCTTCCTTGACCACGATACGGACCATTCTCAATACATCATCACCTGGCTGCTGGTCCTGTTCACGCTCGGGCTCGTGGTCGTCACGGCGGGGATTGACCTGGTCAACACCCTGCGCATAGAGCGCAAAGCAGACCACCAGCGGGTGGCCAAAGCCGTGACAGCGTTCGGCAAGGCGGCCAAGACAGCGGGGCCCACGACGCCGGTTGAACGCAGCGAGAAGGGCAATCAACCGTGACCGGTCCGCTGCCGGGGTTTGCGTCCCCGCTTTCCGTGCCTGCCTCGTGGGTCTACGGCCTGACGATCGCAGCCCGCAACGCACGGTTCGATCGCGGTAACGGTGTGGCCTCGGTCGATGTGCCGGTCATCTCGGTGGGAAACCTCACCACCGGGGGCGTGGGCAAGACGCCGATGGTGGCCTGGATTGCCGATCTGCTGGTCAATCAGGGCCGGCATCCCGTCATCGCGATGCGCGGCTACGGCGCCCGAGCCGGCGAGAGCAGCGATGAGCAGGCAGAGTACGCACAGCGCCTGCCCGATGTGCCGGTGGTTGCCAAGGCGGACCGCCTCGCGGCCATTCGCGCGGTTCGCCTGCGATGCCCCGCAATCGACTGCGTACTGCTGGACGATGGATTTCAACATCGCCGTATTCGGCGCGACCTTGATCTCGTGCTGATCGACGCCTCGCGCAACACGTTCGATGATCGGCTCCTGCCGGCCGGTCATCTGCGCGAGCCTCCCGCGAGCCTCCGGCGTGCCGATGCGGTCGTGGTGACCCGCGCCCAAGGCGTCGATTCTTCGATTGCCGGGGCGATCCAGCGGCATCATGGCCGGCCCCCGGTCGCCTGGTCGCGCCACACTTGGACCCACCTGGCGGTTCATCATCCCGATGAGCGCCGCGAGCCGGTGGATTGGCTGCGCGGCAAGCGGCTGCTGACGATGCTAGGTGTCGGCCATCCGCGCTCCATCATCCAGCAGCTACAGCAGGCCGGGGCTGAAGTGGCGGTGAACCTGCCCGTGCGTGACCACCAGCGGTATGGCCGGGCCAAGCTGGCCGTGGCCGAGGGCATGTGTGAGGGGCTCGACGCGATGGTGATGACCCCCAAGGATTGGGTCAAAGCACAACTCCTGATAGACTTGAGCCGCTGGCCGGTACCGGTGGTGATTCCGCAGCCGGCTATTGACGTTTTCGACGGGGCTGAGGCGTTGCGACGGCTTATCCTCGACGCCGTCGCGCGGTAGAGTCCCCTGGGCCGGGCCACGACCGCACCGGCCAGTGATTTCTTCTTACGGATCAGTGATGCCCACGCTCCTGGAACGTCTCGCTGCGTATGAGCCCTTCACCGCGATGGTGGTGGGCGACTTCATGCTCGATCAGTGCGTGTATGGCGCCGCGGAGCGGCTCAGCCCGGATGCTCCGGTTCCGGTGTTGCAGGCGAGTCGGTTTGAAGACCACCCCGGCGGTGCGGCCAACGTCGCGCTGTGCCTGGGCGAGCTGAAAGCGGATGTGCTGTGCTTCGGCGTCGTGGGCGCTGACGGCGAGGCACAGATCTTGCGAGATGCGCTGGCCGAGGCCGGCTGCGGCGTTGAAGGTCTGCTGGAAGATGCCAGCCGTCCGACCACAATCAAGCGCAGCATGATCGGTCTGGCCCAGCACCGCCACCCGCAGAAGATGTTTCGGGTCGATCTGGAAGTCCGCGATCCGTTGGGCGACGATCTCGCTGAGCGATTGCTTGAGCTGATCACGGCTCGCCTGGACGAGGTGGACATCGTCTGCCTGGAGGATTGCGACAAAGGCGTCTGCTGCCCGGCCCTGTGCCAACAGCTCATCGAGCGATGCCGGGCCCCGAGCAAGCCGTTCATCGTAGATCCGGCGGCGATCGCGGACTATTCGAAGTATCGCGGCGCAACCGCGATCACGCCCAACCGCTCCGAAGCTGAGTTGGCGACGGGGCTGGGCACGCCCATCGAAGCGTCGCAGACCCACAACGCCGGCCTGGCTGCGAAACTGTTGACCGAACTCCAACTGGAAGCCGTGGTGCTTACCCTCGACCGCCAGGGAGCGTTGCTCCATGAGCGAGGCCGGGATCCGGTGCTGGTGCCGACCTCGGCCCGATCGGTGTACGACGTGACCGGCGCGGGGGACATGGTCTTGGCGGCCTTGGCCGGGGCCGTCGCCAACCGGTTCAATTGGAATGATGCCGTGCGGTTCGCCAACGCCGGCGCCGGGTTGGCCGTCGAGGTCTTCGGCGCCCAGCCGATCCCCTTCGCCAACGTGCAGCGCGCGGTGCTGGCAGAAACTCGCTCGCTTGATGGGAAGGTACGAAGCCTCCAAGAGTTGCTCGTCGAGCTGGCTGTGCACCGCCAGGCCGGTCACAAGATCGTCTTCACCAACGGGTGCTTCGACCTCATTCACGCCGGCCACGTCGCCTACCTCGCCGAGGCGAAGCAACTCGGAGATGTGCTGGTCGTCGCCGTCAACTCCGACGAGCAGGTGCGGCAGCTCAAGGGCGAAGGCCGGCCGGTGTGCAATGAGCGCCAGCGCCTCGAGGTGCTCTCGGCCTTGCAGTTTGTGGACTATGTGATCGTTTTCGGTGAGCCGACGCCGCATGAGATCCTCCGCCGCCTCAAGCCCGATCTCCTGGTCAAAGGCGGTGACTATTCACCCCAAGACGTGCTCGGCGGGGAGGTCGTCGAGCAGTACGGGGGGGCCGTCAGGGTCGTGGCCCATCGGCCCGGGCTGAGCAGTTCACAGCTGATCCAGCGGTTCGCCCAGGCCGGCGCTGCTGCGGACGTCGCGATGCCTTCGCCCGACTGAGCCCGCGCGCGATGATTCACGTTGCCGTCCTCTATAGGCCGTACATTGATGCGCTGCTGGCGGGGCGCAAGACCATTGAGTGTCGCCTCACCCGCCAACCGAGGGCCCCGTATGACGTCATCGAGCCGGGCGATCGTATTTTCTTCAAGCAGTCGGCCGGACCGTACCGGGCCGCCGCTGTCGCCGAACACGTCATCTGTGAAGACAAGCTGACGCCCGGCCGGGTCCGTCAAATGAGACGCGATTACAACGAGCTGATCTGCGGCGAGCCCGCCTATTGGAACGCGAAGCGCAACAGCCGGTATTGCACGCTGATCTGGCTCAAGGATGTTCAGCCGAGCTGCACCGGGCCGGCGATTCGTCCGCTTCAGGGGCTCGCCTGGCTGACGCTCGATGATGCGCCGACCTGGACCAGCCAAGACCGCACCGATCAGTCATTCCATGTCGTGCTGACGCCGGGCAACCTTCGCAACAACAGCATCTATGTGTCCGGGATCATCGATCGGTTCCCCAAATGGTCGATCGGCGGCGCGACCAAACGGCAGGCGGGTGATCCGCTGACGCTGATCCTTCACGGCGGACCATCCATCGAAACCGACATCGTCGGCCCGCGGACTATGCTGCGGACGCGCGCATGGGGCTCATGGTTCAAGCGGCATGGCGCTCGTGCGGGTGATCGCGTGGTGTTTACGCCGGTGGATGAAACCACGTATTTCGTTGCGCTGGCTCGAGGCGACTCGACGCAGCATTGAACTTCCTTGCCGTTACAATGCGGCCCATGGAGTTTCGCGACTACCAACCCGCCACCGACCGCGAGGCCGTGCAACGCATCTGGCGAGAGACCGGCTGGCTGCGGGAAGGCAAGGAGGAGGTCATGGACCTCATCCTCGAAGCCGGTCGGGCGATCGTGGCCGAACTCAACGGCGAGGCGGAGTGTTTGGTCAACACAGTTCCGGGAACGATGCGCTATCTTGACGCTGACCTGCCGATGTCATGTGTGGCCAGCGTCACCACCAGCCGGATTGCCCGCAAGCAAGGACTCGCCAGCAGATTGACCGCACAAGCGGTGGCCGACGATGTCGCCGCAGGCGCGATTGTCTCGGTCTTGGGCATGTTTGAACAGGGCTATTATGACCGCCTCGGCTTCGGCGCCGGCGGCTACGAGTATTGGGTTCGGTTTGCCCCGGCCCGGTTGAAAGTTGATCTCGACCCGCGCGTCCCCCGCCGGCTGACCGTTGACGACCGATCTGCGGTGCACGCCAACCGGCTCAACCGGCTTCGCCGCCACGGCGCGTGCAGCGTGGCCCCGTTGCAGTTCACCCATGCGGAGATGCTCAGCTCCTACAAGCAGAGCTTCGGCCTGGGTTATTTCGACGGGCCGGATGGCCGGCTTACGCACCACGTCTGGTTCGCCGTCAAGGACAATGTCGAACTCGGCCCGTACACCGTGAAATGGATGGCCTGGCAGACACCGCAGCAATTCCGGGAGCTGCTGGCGATCATCAGGAGCCTGGCCGACCAAGTCGCCATGATCTCGGTCCGCGAGCCGGCGGGCATTCAATGGCAGGACCTGATCGAGAAGCCTTTTGAGTCGCAAACCTTGAGCCGAGGCGGTGAGTATGAGCAGCGTATCGAATGCAACGCGTATTGGCAGATGCGCATCTGCGATCTTCCGAAGTGTCTGGACCAGACCCATCTGCCCGGTGACAATGTGCGATTCAACCTCCAGCTCACCGATCCGATCGAGAGGTTTCTCCCTGAGAATGCTCCGTGGCGGGGAGTCGCGGGCGACTACGTCGTTTCGCTTGGACCCTCCTCGGGCGCCCGGCGCGGGGCGGATTCCTCCTTGGCGACCCTCGAGGCATCGGTGAACGCGTTTACTCGCATGTGGCTGGGCGTTCGCCCCGCTACGGGCCTCGCTATCACCGACGACTGCTCCGCTGAGCCCCAACTGCTCGAACAACTGGATCGCGTCCTGCGCCTGCCCGACCCGAAACCGGATTGGGATTTCTGACCGCACCATTTAGCCCGCCGCTCGCGGCGGGTGGATGTGCGAATCGAACCTGATCCTCGGGTCGCCAGGCCCACCCCCGGCAAGCCGGGGGCTATGTGGTCATTGCCGGGTCATCAACTTCTCGATCGCCGTCACCGTCTTGGGGATCTTCGCAGACAGGTTCTTCGCGCCGGACTTGGTGACGAGGATGTCATCCTCGATGCGGATGCCGATCTTCTCCGCTGGTATGTAGATGCCCGGCTCGATGGTGACGACGGCGCCCTGGCGCAAAGCCGCATCCGGCGAGATGTCGTGCGTCTGGAGACCGAGATGATGGCCGATCCCGTGGATGAAGAAGTCGCCGAGGCCGGCCTTGTCGATGACCCGGCGTGCGGCATCGTCGATCTTGGCGAACGTGACGCCCGGCCTGACGGCTTGGATCGCTGCGCGCTGAGCCTTGAGCGTGATCTCGTAGACCTCACGCTGCCGCTTGTTGAATCTGCCGTTGACCGGCACCGTGCGTGTGATATCCGCGCCGTACCCACCGAACGATGCGCCCGAATCAACGCAGATCAAGTCACCTTTGCGAAGCGGCTGGTCGTTGGCGCAATAGTGAAGCACGGTGCTGTTGACTCCCGACCCCGCGATGGTGGGGAACGCGGCCCCGCGCGAGCCGTGCGTTCGATACGCGTGCTCCACGATCTCCTGCACAGCGAACTCGTTCATACCCGGGCGGATCGATCGCATCATCGCCTCGAAGCCGCCGGCCGTAATGTCGATCGCCCGCTGGATCATGGCGATCTCGTTGCGGGATTTCACCGCTCGCATCTTGGCCAGCGTGTCCGTGCGGTCCTCGATCACGATGCCGCAGAGGCGCTGGGCGACCTTCGTGAACAGAGCAAGGTCCGGCGAAACCGGCTGGTCGTACTGAGCCGGCGGATGCAGACATGCCAGCCGCTTGCTGCGAACGGCTGCGGCGTTGAGTAGGCGAGGCAACATCTCGGTACGAAAGATTGCCTGCAACCCCGTCCTTTCGCGCAGGGCCCGGCTGATCTGGAGCCGATACCCATCCCACTTCTCGCGCTCCGGGTTCAGAGGCGCGAGAAGGAGCATGCTCCGGCGGTCCTCGACGGGATTGGCCGGATCAAGCAGCAGCACCGCGCCGGGTTCATCGACGATCCCCGTGAGGTACTCAAAGTGCGCATGCGGCCGAAACGGCGTATCGCTGTCCGGATCATGCGAACCTGCGAACACCAACGCGACGCCGGCCTTGAGCCCCGTCAACAGCTTCGTTCGTCGGGACGCAAACTCACTCAGTGGGATATGGTCAATGAGCATCGAAGTGAGTTCCGCGTGCATTGCTTCGTGTGCCGCAGTGTAGTCACATGGCCTCCGGCATGCCGGAGGCTATGTGGTTGATGTGCCGGGCTCAGGCGGCGCAGCGGCGCTTGCTTCGCGGACCATCCGCTCAAAGACGCTGCGGACATCGTCGGCGGTCTGCATCGCCTCGGCCCCATGCAGGCGGATGACCTCAAATCGCCGGCGAACATCGAACCCCAGCGGATCCACGCCAACCAGCGTTGGATGCTCAACGTCGGCGTTGGCGAAGTGCCGGCACAACGTGCGCAAGTCGGCGCGGTGACGTTCGTTGATCGTTTGGCACAGCCGCGGCTCATCCTGGGCCAGCGGATTGGGGCGGACCAGAGCCACGCCGTCGATGATTGACTCCTCGTACCGAGCCGCGTCGATTTCAAGGATTGCCCAGTGGATGTCGCGCGGCTCCCCGTGATAAATCCGCCACCGATCCGTCGCAGCCGCGTCGGGCCCGTCGGGATCAAGCTCCGACAGCGTGACCTGCAGCTCCATCGCGCCTTGAGCGTTCTGGGGGATAAACAGCACCGCGTCCACCGCTTCGAGCATGGCGTACATGACCGGCGCGACAGGCCGGCCGGCGGGGTCGATCGCGTAGCGGACCGGCCGGAAGTTCTCGTCAAACCGCAGCTCCCCAGCCGTATGGCTGCGCAGAAAGCGATAGGCATCTTCGATGATCCGGGGCTCTTCGATGCCGGCCATGGTACCGGGGTCCTGCGGCGGCCTAGCCGAGCCCCGGTTGCGAGCCCGGGCAAGCCCGTACTATGGGGCTGGCGTGACGCTTCTCGCAGCTTCCATACCGGTGCGCTGGACCGATGAGCTGGACACGGCGCTTCGCCGGGCGACGCAGGCGGTCGAAGCCGGGGCCCGGTTGATCGAATGGCGGATCGACGCCCTGGCGGAGGAACCCGACGCGCTCGCCGCCATAAAGGCCCTGGTCCGCCGATGTCCCGCCCCGTGCATCGTCACCTGCCGTGTGTGCGGTGAGGGTGGAGACTATGGCGGCACCGAATCCCATCGAGCAGAGATCTTCGAGGCGCTGGTCCGGGGCGATCATCCGCCGCGCTATATCGATATCGAGCTGGCCGCGTATCAGCGCGACACCCGGCTGCGCCGCACGATCAGCGCGGCTCTCAAAGACGGCGAGCGGGCCCGCGATACGCATACTTCGTTGATCCTTTCCGTTCACGACTTCGATCGCAGGCCGGCGGACCTGTTGCAGAGGATCGAAGCGATGACCAACGAGCCGGCGTGTTCGGTGATCAAGGTCGCCTGGCAGGCCCGGTCGTTACGAGACAATCTCGAAGCGCTTGATCTGCTGGCCCAACGTGCCAAGCCGATGATCGCCTTGTGTATGGGGCGCTTCGGCTTGATGAGCCGGGTGCTGGCGCCGAAGTTCGGCGGGCTGCTGACCTATGCGACCGATCGGCCGACAGAGACGACCGCGCCGGGTCAGCCGACGATCGACGAGTTGCAGAACGTGTATCGGTTCCAGCGCATCGGCCCCCCGACGAAGGTCTACGGGGTGATCGGTTGGCCGGTTGAGCATTCGCTCGGCCCGTCGATCCACAACGCCGGGTTCGAAGCGGTCGAACACGCGGGCGCATATCTGCCGATGGCGATTCCGCCCCAGTACGAGCATTTCAAGGCGACCGTCGGCGCGATGCTCGATCATCAACACCTGGGTTTCCGCGGCGCGAGCGTGACCAGCCCGCATAAGGAGCACCTGCTGCGGTTTGTAGCGGATCGCGGCGGTAGGATCGATCCCTTGGCCGAGCGCATCGGGGCCGCCAACACGTTGGTTGTAAACGATGAGGGCTTCATCGAGTGCTTCAACACCGATGCGCCGGCTGCGCAGGAAGCGCTGTGTGCGGGGATGGGCATTGAGCGGTCGGCCTTGGCGGGCCTGCGGGTTGCCGTGCTCGGGGCCGGCGGCGTCGCACGTGCGATCGTGGCGGATCTCAGTCACGATGGCGCAGAAGTCACCGTCTTCAACCGAACACAGGATAGAGCCGAGGCTCTTGCGAACGAGTTCAACGGGCGCGAAGCCGCAAGCGGCCGGCGCACCAAGGTCGTCGCCGCCAAGGCGGACGCCATCGCCGGTGATCGCTTTGACGTGTTTATCAACTGCACGCCGATGGGCATGGCCGGCGGCCCGGCCCCCGATGAATCACCGCTTCCCGACGACGTCCCGCTGGACGAGAACGTCACTGTCTTCGATACGGTATACACGCCCCAGCGTACGCCGTTGATTCACCAGGCCGAAGCCCACGGGGCACGGACGATTTCGGGCCTGGACATGTTTCTGCGGCAAGCGGCGATGCAATTCGAGCATTGGACGGGACGTGACGCGCCGACCGAAGCGTTCGCAGCGGCGCTGAAGAATCAATAGCCTTGATGCCTCGGTGCCTCTCTTTACAACACGAACCGGCTGAGATCCTCGTCCTTCATGATCTCTTGGAGGCGCTGGTGCACGAACTCAGCGGTGATGGTGATCTCCTTCTCGCCTCGACCAGCCAGCTCCGGCGCGTCGAAGCTGATCTGCTCAAACACGCATTCGATGATGGTCATCAGTCGCCTCGCCCCGATATTCTCCATCCGGGAGTTGGCCTCGGCGGCGAGCTCGGCCATGGCGTCGATCGAGTCGGGGACAAAGACGATCTTCAGCCCTTCGGTGCCCAGCAGCGCTTCCTGTTGCTTGGTCAGCGCCGCATCGGGCTCAACGAGGATGCGCTTGAAATGCTCCTTACCCAGCGGATCAAGCTCGACGCGGATCGGGAAGCGACCTTGCAGCTCCGGCATCAGATCGCTCACCGCAGCACTATGAAATGCCCCGGCCGCAATGAATAGGATCTGGTCCGTGTGCACCACGCCGTAGCGGGTGTTGACGGCTGAACCTTCGACGATCGGCAGGAGATCGCGCTGAACCCCCTGGCGGCTGACGTCGACTGATCCGGTCTTCGCACCGCCCGGGGCGGCGATCTTGTCCATCTCATCAAGGAAAATGATGCCGGTCTGTTCCGTGCGCTCGATCGCCTGCTCGATGGTCTTCTCGTTGTCGATGAGTTTGTCGGTCTCCTCTTCCAGCAGGATGGCCCGCGCGCGGGCGACCGTGACCCGCCGCCGATGTGATCGCTCGGGCAGAATGTTCTCCAACACCGAAGCGAAGCCGGGATCAATCTGGTCCGGCCCCATCATGCCGATGATGGGAATGGCCTGCTTCTCCCGGACGGTGATCTCGATATCTCGATCCTCAAACAACCCTTCGCGCAGCTTCTCGCCCATCCGCTGACGAACATGCTCGTGCTGCTCGGCCTGGGCGGTGTCTTGGGCCGTCGGGCCTCCGTCGCCGCCGGCGACGAATCGTTCGCTAGGCGTTGAGGTGGCTTCGCCTAACAGCAGCGAGACCAGGCGACGCTCCACCGCCGCTTCGGCCTGCTCACGGACCACATCTGCCTGCTCCGCCCGAACCATGCTCACGCCCAGCTCCAGCAGATCGCGGATCATCGATTCCACGTCCCGGCCGTGGTAGCCCACCTCGGTGTACTTGCTCGCCTCGACCTTGATGAACGGGGCGTTGACGAGGGCCGAGAGCCGGCGGGCGATCTCGGTCTTCCCCACGCCGGTCGGGCCGATCATGATGATGTTCTTCGGCGCGACCTCACGGGCCAGTTCGGGATCAAGCTGCCGCCGACGCCAGCGGTTGCGCACGGCGACCGCGACCGCCCGCTTGGCCTGGTCCTGACCGATGATGTGCCGATCGAGCTCGGCGACGATCTGACGCGGCGTGAGTTCTTTCATGGCCGAGGTATGGTAAGCGACAACGAAACAGATAGCCCGCCCCTTGCCGCGGGTCTGTAGGATGTCGTCGCATGAGCCTTCTCACCTACCAGACCGCCGGTGAATCGCACGGCCCGGCCGTGACGTGTCTGATCCACGGCCTTCCCGCGGGGTTGGCGCTGGACATCGACTTTATCAACGCCCAGCTGCGCCGTCGCCAAGGCGGTTACGGCCGCGGTCGCCGGCAGAGGATCGAATCAGATGCGGTCACGATCCTCGGCGGGGTTCGGCTGGGGCGGACCACCGGGGCGCCGCTGGTGATCCAGATACCAAATAAAGACAACCGCCTGGACGATCTTCGGCGCACGCCGCCGGTGTATCGGCCACGCCCGGGTCATGCGGACCTCGCCGGGGCGATGAAGTGGCTGACCACCGACTGCCGCAACACGCTGGAGCGGGCCAGCGCCCGTGAGACCGCCGGGCGCACCGCCGCCGGAGCCGTCGCCCGCTGCCTGCTGCGCGAGTTCGGCATCACATCGTTTGGCTTCGTTCGCGGACTGCTGGATGCAATCACCGATGTTCAGCCAAGCGAGGAGAATCTTGACCAACTGGTCGCCGATCGCGATTCGTCCGAGGTGTATTGTCCCGGTCCGGCGGTAAGCGAACGGATCATCGAGCACATCCGCCAGGCGAAGATCGACAAGGACACCGTCGGCGGCCTGGTTGAGGCGCACGTGTTTGGCTGCCCCATCGGCCTGGGTTCCTGCGCGCATTGGGATCAGAAGCTGGACGGTCGGTTGGCCGCGGCGGTGATGAGCATTCAGGCGTTCAAGGCCGTTGAGATCGGGCTGGGCAAGGAGTGCGCGTTGCGGCGAGGCTCGCAGGTGCACGATCCGATTGAATACGACCAAGCGCGAAGCGGCGAGCCGCACCTGGGGTTTGTGCGTCCGACGAATAACGCCGGGGGGATCGAAGGCGGGATGACCAACGGCATGCCTATCGTGGTGCGCGGCACAATGAAGCCGATCAGCACGCTCCTGCAAGGTATGCCCAGTGTCGATCTCAATACCAAGCAAGCCCGACGAAGCACCTACGAGCGCTCGGATGTGTGCGCCTTGCCGGCGGCGAGCGTGGTCATGGAGAACGTCGTCGCATTCGAGATCGCACGAGCGTTTGTCGAGAAGTTCGCCGGTGACACGATGCACGAGCTACGGTCAAGCTACGACGCCTATCTCGATTTCGCGCGTCGATTACCGCTCGAACCGCCAATAGGCGCCGCCGAAATGGAAGCGGACCAAACCGAAGCGTGATTCCAATCCCCTAGCCCCCGGCTCTGCCGGGGGATTCTTCGCGTGATCGAGCATGTGCCGCAGCCGCTGATTCAATTCGACTAGAGCCGCTCGCGAGGACGCGGCGGCTCGCCCGAACGCCTACCCGTCCTCGATCAGTTCGTGTTCGGGTTGCTCGGCGGGCTCGGTGCGCTCGAAGGTGAAGGTCTTGCCTTGGTAGTCGACTTTGATGGTGTCGCCGGGTGTGAAGTCCTCGGCGAGGATGCGCGTGGCGATGGGGTTTTCCAGGCGATGCTGGATGACACGCTTCAAGGGGCGAGCCCCGAACTGCGGGTCGTAGCCTTCATCGGTGAGCGCTTCGCGGGCGGCGGCGGTCATCTGAAGTGACAGGCCGCGATCGGCGAGCCGCCCCCGCAGATGCCCAACCTGAATCTCCACGATCTTCGCGAGATCGTCTTTGGTCAGTTGGTGGAAGATGATCGTTTCGTCGATGCGGTTCAGCAGCTCCGGCCGAAGGGTCTTCTTGAGCATCTCGCGGACGTGGGCTTCGATTTCGACATCGATCGCGCCTGATGCGGCCAACTCCATGATCGCCGCCGAGCCGATGTTGGAGGTCATGGCGATGATGGTATTGCGGAAATCGACGGTTCGGCCGTGGCCATCGGTCAGCCGGCCGTCGTCGAGGACCTGCAAGAGCACGTTGCTCACATCGGGGTGGGCTTTTTCCATCTCATCGAAGAGCACTACGCAGTAGGGCCGACGCCGCACAGCTTCAGTCAGCCGGCCACCCTCCTCGTAACCGACGTACCCCGGCGGCGCGCCGATCAGCCGGGCGACCGCGTGCTGCTCCATGAACTCGCTCATGTCGATGCGGACCATGGCGTCGGCGGTATCGAAGAGGAACTCCGCCAGAGCCTTGCACAGCTCGGTCTTGCCTACGCCCGTGGGCCCGAGGAAGAGGAACGACCCGATGGGGCGGGTTGCTTCGCCCAAGCCGGCCCGATTGCGCCGCACCGCATCGCACACCGCGCCGACCGCGTCATCCTGGCCGACAAGCCGCTTGCGAATCTCATCCTCCATCTGCAGGAGCTTTTGCCGTTCGCCTTCGACCAGCTTGTTCACGGGAATGCCAGTCCATTTGGCGACGACCTCCGCAATCTGCTCCGAATCCACCTCCTCTCTCACCAGCGACTTTCCCTCGGCTTGCCGCTTCGCGAGCTCTACCTCGGCCGCCTTGAGGCCCTGATCCAGATCGCGCAGCTCGCCGTACTGGATGCGTGCAGCGGCTTCGAGATCACCGCGGCGCTGGGCTTGCTCCAATTCGGTCTGCTTCCGGTCGATCTCGCCTTTGATCGATTTGATCTTGTCCAGCTCGGCCTTCTCGATCTCCCACTGTGCGCTCAGCCGGCCGCTGTGCTCATTGAATCCTGAGAGTTCCTGCTCCAGCGCTTCGAGGCGCTTCTTCGACTCGGGGTCGGACTCGAGTTTCAACGCTTCGCGTTCGATCTCCAGCTGCATGATCCTGCGGCGAAGCTCATCCAGCTCTGCGGGCATCGAGTCGTTCTCGATGCGCAGCCGCGAGGCGGCCTCGTCCAGCAGATCGATCGCCTTATCCGGCAGGAAGCGGTCGGCAATGTAACGATGGCTCAGCATCGCGGCACTGACCAACGCGCCGTCTTGAATCCGCACGCCGTGGTGGGCTTCATAGCGACCCTTGAGCCCGCGCAGAATCGCGATGGTCTCCTCGACGGTGGGCTCGCCGACGTAGATCGGCTGAAAGCGCCGCTCGAAGGCCGCGTCGGTTTCGATGTGCTTGCGATACTCATCCAGCGTGGTGGCCCCGATGCAGCGCAGCTCCCCTCGGGCCAGAGCCGGCTTGAGCATGTTGCCCGCCGAAACCGCGCCTTCCGCGGCGCCGGCCCCGATGATCGCGTGCAGCTCGTCGATAAAGAGGATGACTTTGCCTTCGGCTGCGGTGACTTCTCTCAGAACCGCTTTGAGGCGCTCCTCGAACTCGCCGCGGAACTTGGTCCCGGCAAGGAGTGAGCCGACATCCAAAGCAATCAGCCGGGACTCACGCATCGAGCTCGGACAGTCACGATTGACAATCCGCAGGGCCAATCCCTCGGCGATGGCGGTCTTGCCCACGCCCGGCTCGCCGATCAACACGGGATTGTTCTTTGTGCGCCGCCCGAGCACCTGCATGCATCGGCGGATTTCCTCATCACGCCCGATGACCGGATCAAGTTTGCCCTGCTGGGCCTTCTCCACCAGGTCGATGCCGTACTTCTTCAAGGCCTCGAAGGTTGATTCAGCACCCGGATCGGTGATGTGCTCCACGCCCGAAGCCTGCCGCAAGGCTGTGATGGCGTCCAGTAGCCGCTTGCGGTCGAGCCCGTTGATCGTCAGCACTTCCTTGGCGTCGGATTTGATCTCAGCCAACGCCAGCAACAGGTGCTCGGTGGAGATGTAGGCGTCGTGGAGGTTCTTCGCCTCCTTCTCGGCTTCGGCGAGCACCTGCGCGGTGCTTGAGCTGGCCTGCGGCGCAACGCCTTCGCCGGTGACGGTGGGCAGACGAGTGAGCTCAGCCGTAGCGACCGCTGCGATGCGCTCGGCCTGCATGCCCGCTTTGGCGATGATCGAATGCGCGAGGCTGTTGCGATCCTCCAGCAGGGCCGCGAGGATGTGTAACGGCGTCAGCTCGGCGTGGCTCTTGGTGATCGCCAGCGACTGGGCCGCGGCGAGGGCCTCCTGGGCAAGCGTTGTAAAGCGATCCATTTGCATACAGTGTCGTCTCGCAAAGGCGATGCCCAGTGGACTCACCGCGACCGCAGCGCCGGGGCGCTTCGGGCTGTCACTCTGGCAGGTCCCCGCCCGTGCAAGCGACACGAAATGCACTTACCCGCCCGATTTTGGATGTTGATCGACCGCGGCAAGCCTCCGGGCCGGTTAGGGTGGAATAATTGGGTATCGTGAACCGACCACCCCACCTAGGACGTCCAACGCTGCGCCGCCAGCTCCGGGCGGCGGCGATACTGATCGTGGTTCTCGCCGCGATCGTGGGCATCGCCTACGGCGTCTATTACTTCGCCGTCGGCCGGCCGATGCTGGCGGGCGGCCACCACCACGCCTTCGGCATCGTCGAGCTCGCCGACAAGCCCATCACGCTCGAACACTCGTTCGTGCTGACCAATCGCACCAGCCGCACCATCAAGATACAGAACATCAAGACATCATGCGGCTGCACCGTTGCTTCCCATAGCACAGACATCCTTGAGCCCGGCCACAGCGCCCGGATCACCGCGAAGCTGACGTTGAGCAATGACGGCCGAAAGAAGGCCCGCATCTATCTGGATTGCGGCGACCGTGGCGTAGAGGTGCTTCGTCTTGAAGCGGTTGCAAGAAGGCTGCAACGACTCCTCGCGCCGCGTGCGACTGTCATTCTGGAGCCCGGCCGTCCGATTGAGCGAACCATCGTCTACCTCGACTATGACAGCAACGACACGCCCCCGCCTCCGCGGATCACCGCGCCGCCCGGCGTCCGGGCCGAGTTCACACAATGGACCCAAGTCAAGCGGCGCCAGCGGACCAAGGCCCTGCCGGCACGTTGGCGTGGAACCGTGCAAATCGAGCAGCTCGCCCCAACCTTGCCTGACGATGCGGCGCTGATCATCCGCGTCGGCCCCGATCAGGAGCTGACCCTCCCCGTCCAGCCGGCGTTATCGTCCGGCGCGCACCCAACGGGTTCGCGCGCTGCTGGCACCGCTGCGCGCGCAGCACCTCGGAGCACCCGCACCCCGACGGACAGATCTTCGATTCTGACTTGTCTGTCAGGATTGGGTCGCCGATGCGCGCGCAGACAGGACCCAACGGCACCCGCGGCGCGCGCCGGCCGGGCGAAAAGGCGCGCACATGAGCGTTACCGACGCTTATCTGAGCTTATCTCGCGCTAACTGAGCGTTCGCGAAGCTTATCTATGCCTAAAGTCGGCTAACTTGTGCGCGCCAGCGCGTCCCCAACCCACCCCGCGCGCACGGATGTGGCGGCCCGCCGGCCGTTGCTACTGTTGATGGTTGATGCCTGCCGCTCAGCCCCAGTTGGCCAGGAGCGTGAGCAGATCGGTGATGCCGACGGCCCGTAGTCAGCCCCGCACCCGAGTCCTCAGTGGGATCGCCTTTGGCTGGCGGGCCTTTCCGGCCGGATCGCTCCGGTTCGGTTGACCGCAGGGCCATAGCCCCGCCGGACTCGATCGCGGCCACGTCCGCGCTCCTGTTCGGTTGTAAATACCATTGGCGGGTCGGGGGGGCTGCGCTACCACCTCAGTGGCGGCTCACAGTGAATGATCCGTCTTGGGACGGCCTATCACAGGTAGGTCTGTATGACGGTCATCGACTGTAGGCCAACACGGCACAGGAAAGCACAGGAGACTCTCAGCACTGTGATGATAGCGAGACGGTAGTAAGTCTCTCACTGACATTGACTTACGCATATAAACCGCTGTCTTTGAGACGGTTTACGACCTACCTCATTCGATAGTGTGGCTACCTCTATCCTCTCGATTGGACATTGGGATTCTCCGCCTCTATCCTTTCCTATGTTGGGCTCACTTCGACAACGGTCACCAAGGAGTTTTCGGCCATGCCTGAGCAGGCTCGCATACGTGTGAACTTCTCGTTGAGGGAGATCGAGATCGCTGGTGACAGGGAGACTATCGAGCACTTTCTGCAGCGCTTCGATTCCATCATTGACGGTTTTAAGGCCGCACCAACCCCGACCGCACCTATGCAGATTGCTCCACCTGGCCAGTTGCCTCTGGCGCAGACCGGTGCACCGCCCGGGACGGGTATGCCGGCGGAGTTTGGTGAATACCTTCACCAGTTCGCGGATTCGGTCAGTGAGGTCGATCGGGTGTTGATCGCTGCGTCATTCGTTCAGGCCAACGAGTCAGAGAATTCGTTCCGAACACGCGACGCGAACGCTCTCTTGCAAGAACAAGGCATCCGACTCGGGAACGCATCGGAGTGTGTTCGTCGAAACGTGAGTGCGAGACGTGTCTTCTCTATGGGTCAGAGCAGATACCGTCTGTCTCGGGTTGGATTGCAGCATCTGCAGGGGCTGCGAAGCTGATATGAGATCGAGAGTCCGGCCGAATGGACGTAGCCACACTCAAATCCCAGCTCACGACTGTGCTGCCGTCTGAGCTCGTAGATGAATTGATAGCCGCTCACAAGGAGGCCAAGCGGGAGTTCTACCTGGGCGGCCTACGATTGTCGGCGGTGGAGGGGGGGCGATTCTGTGAGGCCGCGTTCCGACTACTGGAATTCATCGTTGAAGGAAGCTACTTGCCGCTTGGGCAGCACCTGGATACTGAGCGCATTATCAGAAGAATGCAAAACGCTGCAGGCGACGCACACTCTGATGCTGTCCGTTTGCATATTCCGAGGTCATTGCGCTTGGTCTATGACATCCGCAACAAACGGAATGCAGCACACCTTGGGGATGGCATCGATCCCAATCTGCAAGATGCGACGTTAGTGATCTCTGTCATTGACTGGGTGCTCGCTGAGTTCATTCGCCTGTACCACAATGTGAATGCTGATCAGGCGAGCCGCATTGTCGACGGCCTGGTTACAAAGGCGGCACCGATAATTCAGGACTTCGATGGCTTCCTGAAGGTGCTCGATCCGACGCTCGGAGCCGCGGATTATTGCCTGGTGCTGCTTTATCACCGTGGCAAACAGGGTGCAACCTTTGGTGAGTTGGAGAGTTGGGTACAGCCAAGGATGCGAAGCAACCTGCGACGCACTCTACGCCGCCTTGATAACGACAAGGCATTCATCCACAGGAACGGTGCGCGCTACTACATCACCCGGACCGGAGATCTGGATGTCGAGTCGAGACACCTACTTGAACCAGAATAGACTTTGAAGGAATCTCTTCGTGGCAAAGGCATCTTTTACGTTACCAGACGGCACTCGCGTCTCCGTCGAGGGGTCAGCGGAGGAGATTGTGAAACTGCTCGAAGCCTATGGTGGAGACTCGGGAACAGCAGTTCCGCAGAAGGGCAAGACACGGAAGAAAACGAGCAGGGCGAAGAGCAGGGCAGGAAAGAACGCCACAGAGCCGGATGCGAATGAAGTCGATCTCGCTGAGATTGTAAACCACATCAAGCAGTGTGACGACGCTGAAGCCATCGAAGAGCATGTTCTTGACAAGAACGATCAGGTCAATCGTGTCCTCTTGCCGCTCTACGTCTTGCACGAACATCTTGGTTCGACGGCCGAAATGACCTCGGCAGAGATCCATAA
Source organism: Planctomycetota bacterium (assembly GCA_022568135.1). GTDB lineage: Bacteria > Planctomycetota > Phycisphaerae > Phycisphaerales > SM1A02 > JADFFQ01. Next base: position 43,960 of record JADFFQ010000020.1, read on the forward strand.
GGTTCTCAAGGAATTGGGGACTCCAATCAGTCAGCCGAATGTTTCGACGACTCTATCGGGGCCGGCATCATCGCTCGTGATGGGTGACAAGGTTCGAAAGAGGGGCGTGCCTGTCAAATACCGCATTGCCAGGCGTGGGACGACGCGTATGAAGAAAGTCTTGGCGGGCAAAGCGAAGGAAGGTGATTAGCCCATCCGGTCCTTCACGCTAGCGAGGCCCACTGTCCGGCCCGCACGCCGCGCTCGTCGCGCCTCCGCCTCAGGTGTAACCGATCCCGGGCTGTGAGCAATCCACAACGCTGACGCGGCGGGCGCGGTGACCGCGAGCGGGGGTCGCGGGGTTACAGGTTGCGGTGAGGGTTGGGGTTCGCGCTTAGCCCCAGTTGGCGAGCAGTGTGAGCAGGTCGAGGATGCCGACGGTGGCGTCGTCGTCGAGGTCGGCGGGGCACTCTTGTGGCGGATCGGGACATGGGCCCCAGGCGGCGAGCAGGGTCAGCAGGTCGATGATCCCAACCGACCCGTCGCCGTCGAGGTCACCCGGGATCGGGCCGACGCGCAGCTTCACCGTCTGGGCGTCTTGAATGACATGCCAGATCATCGGCGGGGGCAGCTTGGGCAGGTCGAACCCGAATGTGCTGAGTCCGCCCTGGGCGGTGGCGATTCGAAAGGTGTCGCCGACTTGGGGGACGAAGTCGTCGATTAGATCGATGCGCGGGTGGAACCCATCCGCGATCCCGGTAACGGAAATGGCCGGCGTGTGGTAGTCATCACTGCCCGCGATCTCGATGATGGTTTGGGGCGGATCGTCGATTGACAGCCAATCACCGCGGAACAGATCGCCATTGACGAGAGCCTTTCCGCCGTCGGAGAGGGTCCACCGGCCGGCGCTCTGAAAGCCGAGATAGAGGTCGCCGTTGACGGTCCAGGTGGAATCGCTTCCGGAGATGATGACCTCACCGATCCCGCCGAACTCGCCGTAGGGATCGAGCAGGGGGAACGTACCGACGGTGGCAAAGATCTGGTTGGTGACCGCCGCGCCGTTCTCGATGGTGAGTGTTCCGAAGCCGAGCAGGCCGACATCCAGGCTGCCGAGGATCGTCCAGGTGGAGCCGGGTCCGCTCACCACGACCTCGCCGAATGACGATTCCTGTTGGGCGATGATGGCGTCTTCGCTGATGACCTGAGCGCCGTCGCTGATGGTGAGCGAGCCGAATCCGCCGTTACCGACGTCGAGTGTTCCGGCGCAATCCCAGATCGTTGACTCGCCGGTGACGAGTGCATCGCCGAAGGACCCAGCGCCGGCGGCGATGGAGGCGACGCCGTTGGCGGCCGTTGCGCCGTCTCGTATCTCCAACATTCCTGCACCCTGGTTGCCGACTCGAAGCTGCCAGTCGTTGAGCAGTTGAGTCGTTGGCCCCGTGATGGTGAGTATGCCGAAGGCGCCCGGAGCGAGGCCGATGTCGGTGAACTGCCCGTGCAGCGTCCCGCCGATGATCTCCAAGCCGGCCGTGTCTGCTTCAGTCTCGCCAATGACGATCGAGGACGTGTTGTTCAGCGGGTTCAGCAGCGTGTAGGCAGTGTCATCGAAGGCGAAGCTGACCATGGCGCGTTTGATAAGCACCCGATCGGCGATCTGATTGCTAGGGAACGACACCACGTAGAGGCCGGCGTGGTCAAAGACCGCGGTATCTTCTTCGCCGGGAATTCCCAGTTTGTCGCCCTCGAGCCAGTTATCAGCATCGTTAAAATTTCCGCTGAGACCGGATTCGCTACCGGTCCAAAATCGCTCGAGGCCTTGCCCGGATGCGCTCGGCGCGACCAGGGTCATCGAAACTGCGGCAAGGCAAGCAAGGGTGATGATGCGTTGCGTTGTCATGGTTGGTCCCCCTCCGAGGTCATCAGGATGAGATCAAATGATGCACGGTGGTCCACTGCGGACCCCAGCCGCTGACGCCTGGTTTTCAGCCGAGGCCAGTCCCATGTTGCCGCAAGCGGGTTCGGTGGTGTCTCGGCGAGGGTGTCGCGGCCGAGGATGCCGTCCGTAGTCAGGATGTGGTGGCTCAGTGGCACGCCGTCGTAGCCGAACTGAATGAAATAGCCGTCTTCGCCGAACGGAGTCCCGCGATGCCACAAGCCGTCCACCCCGCCGGTCTGCTTGAGAATCTGCTGGTCGGCGGCGAAGACCTCGGTGTTGGGCAACAACCGCACGTGTCCGTCGTAGAACAGCGTCACCGGCGTTGAGTCGATCCCGTGGTTGAAGAAGTACGGCTCACACTTAAGAGCGCCAACGATCGGCCATGGCTCAAACGCAGGATTGCAGTTGGCCGGCGGGTCCTGGAGCCAATGAAACTCGATCATGTGCGTCTTGAGGTCGGGGTACTGGGCCTGGAAGAGACCTGGCGACTCGAAGCCATAGTCCAAGTCCCATGCGGACTGCCAGCCTCCGTCGGCGTTCGCTCGCATGACGTCCGGATGGAACATCGCGGCCGGCGAAAGCGCGTAGCTGGGAGGGACGACGCTACACACGGAATCGAACTGGCAGGGAGTATCCAAGCACTCTTGGGCACTGGCCAGGACGACCCTGTCGTTGGGGGCAAAGAACGTCGCGTCGTGGTGCCGGCCGTTGACGTACTCATAGAACCGCTTGGAGCTCATCAAGCGGAAGGTTCCGTAGCCAGTGACGCCCCCGGAGCCGAGAAAGCCCATGGGCTGATAGATCCATTGGCATGCTGCGTAGAACATCGGGCAGCTGTAAAACACGCCGTCGCAGTCCCAGCCCCAGAGAAGGTCGCTGCACCCTTCGTCGAACCATCCGGAGCAATCGTGGGCGTTGGCGTAGTTGGCGACCGAGCCGAAGGCGCCCAGATCATCGGGAGCCCAGGTGACCTGCCGGCCGTTCCAGTCGGCGGCGTAGAGCACGTGGGCGACATCCAGCGTCACCAGATTGGCCATCGATTCCTGGACGCCGGAGTCGCCGCGGGCTTTGCCGATCACGGGCAGCGCCACGGCCAGCAGCAGCGCGACGATCAGCACAACGACGAGCATTTCCAGCATGGTGAAGCCGGCCCAGCAGCGTGCGTGTCTCATGGATTGAATCCTCCGTGTGGAGCCTCGCAAGGGCCGCCGAGGCTGCATAAGGGTAGAAGGGGTGTGGCGAACGGGGTGCTCCTACCTCTATCTATGCCGCCGAGGCGGGAATCTTGCGCGACTTTGCGAGTTTTTTTGCACCCGTCGGGGCCGTCGGGGCTTCAGGATGTGGTGAGGGTGGATTCGGGGCCAGTTTTGTCCGGGCGAGGACGCGCGGCCTGGCGGCCGCGGCTAAACGGTGTGTCGCTGGGTGAGGCTGAAGAAGCGCTGGGCGTTGGCGTCGAGTTGGTGCTCGAAGTCAAGCGGATCGACGTTGCGCAGCTCGGCCAGGAAGCGCGCGATGTGGACGATGTGTTTGGGCTCGTTCGGCCGGATGTTGCGCACCGGCTCGGGACTCAGGAACGGCGAATCGGTCTCGACCATGATGCGGTCGGCGGGAACGAGCTTTGCCGCCTCGGCGACTTCTTTCGCGTTGGTGAAGGTCACCACGCCGGTGAAGCTGATAAAGGCGCCGAAATCGAGAACCTTGCGAGCATCGTCGGGCGAGCCGGTGAAGCAATGGAACACGTAGCGGGCGGGCTCGAACGGCGCGGCGCCGAACACCGCGAGAAGATCGTCGATCGCGTCGCGGCAGTGAACGATGATGGGCTTGTCGAGGCCGTCGGCGGCACACGATTCGATGAACGCGAGCTGTTCTTGCAGCAGTGAATCCTGCGTCGATCGTGGCGGATCGTCGTAATGGTTGTCAAGGCCGAGCTCGCCCCAGGCGACGCACCTGGGGTGCTGGGCGACTTTCTTGATGATGGCCCATTCGCGCGGCTCGTCGGCTGAGAGCGGATGTTGCCCGGCTGAGCACCAGACGTTGTCGTAGCGACTAGCGAGGTCCTGAGCCTGGAGGCAGTCGGCGGGCGTGGTGCCGACGGTGATCGCCCCGTGCACGCCGGCGAGCTGGGCGTCGGCGAGCACCTGATCGACCCGGCCGGCGAATTGGGCGAAGGTGAGATGGCAATGGGTGTCGATCATGTCGGCGGCCGTCAGTGCAGCAAGCGGCGCGAAGGATAGCAGGGCCGGTACGAGCGGCGCGCGGGGTCCGGCGGCGATCGGGTCGGGGTGGGGGAGAGGAGCAGGACCCGGGTCTTCCTCGTCCGCGGCGGACTCGTCAGACCCGGCTTCGGCGGGGGGACTGTGCCGGTTCGGGTAGGATTGCCGCGCGGCGGTGGGAGGTCATGGCCATTCTGCACAAATCCAAGCGGTTGAAGAAGGAACTGTCGCTGTTCGGTGTGTACGCGATCGCGACGGGGACGACGCTGAGCGCGGGGTTCTTTCTGTTGCCGGGTCTGGCGGCGGCCCAAGCGGGTCCCGCGGTGGTGCTGAGTTACATGATTGCCGCGGCGCTGCTGGTGCCGGCGATGCTGAGCATTGTCGAATTGGCGACGGCCATGCCTCGGGCCGGCGGGGTGTATTACTTCCTCGATCGCAGCCTCGGCCCGTTGGCCGGGACCATCGGGGGGTTGGGCACGTGGTTGGCGCTGGTGCTCAAAGCGGCGTTCGCGCTGGTCGGGCTCGGCGCGTATGTCGCGCTGATCCTTGGACAGGATGCAGAGCAGGCCAAGTGGTTGTATACGGCGATCGCTGTCGCATTGGCGATCGGTTTCGGGCTCCTGAACCTGCTGGGGGCGAAGAAGGTCGGCGGCTTCCAGATGGTGCTGGTCGTGGGACTCCTGGCGATCCTCGCCTGGTTCATCGCGCGCGGGTCGATGGACGTGCGGGTCGAGCGGTTCCACGGTTTCTTCGATAAGGGGTTCACCTCCATTGTCTCGACGGCCGGGCTGGTGTTCATCAGCTACGTGGGGGTGACGAACATCGCCAGCGTAGCGGAGGAGGTGAAGAACCCGCAGCGGAACCTGCCGTTAGGAATCTTCCTGGCGTTGGGCACGGCGGTGTTGGTATACGCGCTGGGCATCGGCGTGATGGTGGGCGTCCTCGAGCCGGAGAAGTTCGCCGGGCACTTTACACCGGTCGCAGAAGCGGCCAAGGGATTCGCCGGCACCTGGGGGGCCATACTAATTTCGGTGGCGGCGTTGTTGGCGTTCTCGTCGGTCGCCAACGCCTGCATCCTCAGCGCATCGCGGTATCCGATGGCGATGAGCCGCGACCATCTCGTGCCCGGCATCTTTCAACTGCTCGGCAAGCGCGGCACGCCAATGTTTTCCATCGCCATCACAGTGGGGGCGATACTCGCATTCCTCGTGCTGCTTGATCCGACTCCCATCGTCAAGCTGGCCAGCGCCTTTCAATTACTGATTTTCGGCCTGGTCTGCCTGGCGGTGATCGTAATGCGCGAGAGTCACATCGAGTCGTACGATCCGGGCTTCAAGTCTCCGTTTTATCCGTGGATGCAGATTGCCGGCATCGCCGCGCCGATCTGGATCATCGTGGAGATGGGCTGGCTGCCGATCCTCTTCACGTCGAGTCTGATCGCGGTCGGCGTCGGTTGGTATTACACGTATGCCCGGCCGAGGGTGGAGCGGCACGGCGCGATCTTCCACGTCTTTGAGCGGCTGGGCCGCCGCCGATTCGCCGGCCTTGATCGCGAGCTGCGAAGCATCCTCAAGGAAAAAGGGCTGCGCGCGGAGGATCCGTTCGAGGAGGTGATCGCTCGCACCCATGCGATTGATGCCCAGCCCGGCGAGACGTTCGAGCAGATTGTCACCCGGGCGTCTGCGATGCTGGCCGAGCGGTTGCCCTATACGTCCGAGACGTTGATAAAAGGCTTTCTTGAGGGCACACGAATAGGCGCGACGCCGGTGACCTCCGGTGTTGCCTTGCCGCACCTGCGACTTTCCGGCGCCGATGCTCCGCACATGGTGCTGGCGCGATGCTCCGAGGGGATTACGATTTCGGCCGGGGATGTCTTTGGTGAGCTGCATCGGGCTGATCGGACCTACGCGATCTTCTTTCTGGTCAGCCCGGAGAATGATCCGGGTCAGCACCTGCGTCTTCTGGCGGAGCTTGCCGGGCGGGTTGAGCAGGAGGGGTTTATGGCGCAGTGGCGTGCGGCTCCCGACGAGCACACGCTCAAGGAGATTCTGCTGCGCGACGACCGATTTGTCACGCTGCTGGTGGCGGCGGGTTCAAAGAGCGAGGCGCTGATCGGCCGAGCGATTCGAGAGATCGACATCCCCGAGGGTTGTCTGGTGGCGATTATCCGCCGCAAGGGCGCGACCCTCGTGCCCAGGGGAGAGACGGTCGTGTGCGAAGGCGACTGGCTGACGGTGATCGGCAGCACCGCGGGCGTTGGCCGGCTCCGCGAGCTATATGCACCCGACGGTCCGGCCGGGGAGACGTAGATGCCGGCGGCGGCGAAGCTGCGGCATTGCGTGGTGGTAATCTCAAGCAGGGCGGTGACGTTGAGCCGATGGAGCCTGTGTTGCTCACCCGCGGCGTGATCCGCCCCAAGCGAGGCCGTCAAGCAGCGCCTCATCAATCGTCGGATCGAACGAGATCGCTCGGTGAACTTCCAAGGGGTCTTGCAGCGCACAGCGCACCCAAGAGGCGGCCGGGCCATGGCATGCACGGATTCAGCCGGTGATCACTTGTCGTCGAGTTACGGTCGTCGTACCACCTGCCCGTCGGGCGACAGCCTGGTCAGGTGTGATCTGAACGGTCCATTCTCCGGAGGGGGATCGTGTGTTGACACGCGCCAGGGCCGAAACTACCATCCGTTGCTAGACTTTGTGAAAAAAGGCACAGCATGATGGGCCGGTATCACTACGTGTTCCCCAGATGGAGCAACGCCCTGATGCCCGCGCTGTGTGTGCTGGGCACGGTGGTGCCGCTGTATGTCGCCCTGGTCGTGGCGTACGGGTTCAGCCCGCAGACCACCGACGTCGGCTACCAACCGGTTCAGCCGGTGCCGTTCAGCCACAAGATCCATGCCGGCGAGCTGGGCATCGATTGCCGGTACTGCCACAACACCGTGGAGTACGCGGCGAAGGCGGCGGTTCCGCCCACGCAGACGTGCTTCAACTGCCATACACAGATTCATAAGGAAAGCGAGATCCTCGATCCGCTGTGGGCCAGTTACGAGACGGGTCAGCCCGTCGAGTGGATCCGGGTGCATGATCTGCCTGACTTCGTGTACTTCAACCACGCAGCCCACGTCACCCGCGGCGTGAGTTGCGTCGAGTGCCACGGGCGCATCGACAGGATGGAGGTCGTGTATCAGCACGAGCAGCTCAGCATGGGCTGGTGCCTGTCGTGCCACCGTCATCCGGATACGCATCTGCGCGATCCGAAGCTGGTCACTGATCTGGGCTGGAGCTTCGACAAGCAGCCGGATGCGCTGGCACGATTCGGTTCGGAGAGCGAATACCACGACTTCTGGCGTACCCACAACCGCCTCAATCCCTCGCAGGACTGCTCGACATGCCATCGGTAGATCACCCGCCGTCCGCGGAACCCTCCGGCAAAGCCTATTGGCGAAGCCTCGATGAGCTTGCGGACACACCGCAGTTCCGCGAGTTCCTGCATCGGGAGTTTCCCGCCGGGGCCGCGGAGATGCTTGACTCGGGTGAGCGCCGTAATTTCCTCAAGATCATGGGGGCGTCGCTGGCCTTGGCCGGGTTCGGGCTCAGCGGATGCCGACGTTGGCCGAAGGAACAGATCGCCCCGTTCGCCCACCGCCCGCCGGGGTGGGTGCCTGGCACGGCGCAATTCTTCGCCACATCCATGGAGCTGGCGGGCGTCGGCAGCGGGCTGTTGATCACCAGCTACGATGGCCGGCCCGTCAAGATCGAGGGCAACCCACAGCATCCGATCAATCGCGGGGCGACCGATGCCCTGGCTCAGGCCAGCGTGCTGGAGATGTACGATCCCGATCGCAGCCGATTCGTGCGCCGCGGGGGCGACCGGTCTACCTGGGGGGACTTCGAAGCTTGGGCGCAGCCACATTTCAGTGCGCTGCGCAACGCCGGCGGCAGCGGCCTGCACATCCTCAGTGAAGCGACCGCATCGCCGAGCGTAGGGGACATGAAGGCCAGGCTGTCCAAGGCGTTTCCCCGGGCAACGTGGCACGAGTATGAGCCGATCAACAACGATCACGAGCTGGCCGGGTCGGTCCTGGCGTTCGGATCGCCGTATCGCGCCCATCATGCGTTCGATCGCGCCGAGGTCATCGTTTCGCTGGATTCGGACTTTCTGTTGGCCCACCCCGCAGCGGTCAAGCACACTCGTGAGTTCGTCCGCGGCCGGCGGGCGGATAACCGTGACAAGTCCATGAACCGGCTGTACGTGTTCGAGAGCGGCTACAGCCTCACCGGGGCGAACGCGGATCATCGCCTCGCTGTGCGGTCGGCTGATGTAGCGGTGGTCGCCGCCCGTATCGCGTACCGGCTGGCGGGCCAAGGCAACGCCAAGTTGTCCCAGGCGCTTCGCCAATTCACTTCTGCTTCCATCCGCACCACGCTGGCGGATTCGAAAGTCGACGAACTGCTCGATCAATTGGCGGGCGACCTTTCGGAGCACCGCGGGCGGAGCATCATCATCGCCGGGCCGCGCCAGCCGGCTGAGGTGCATCTGCTGGTTCATCTGATCAACGAGCAGCTCGGCAATGTCGGCAAGACCGTCAGTTACACGCCGCTGCCGGATCAGCCGGGGCACGCCGCGTCAATCACCTCGCTAGCCGAAGACATGGCTGCGGGAGAGGTCCAAACGCTGGTGATCCTCGGCGGAAACCCGGTCTACAACGCCCCGGCCGATCTGGACTTCGCGACGCGCCTCGAATCGGTGAAGACGACCATCCACCTGAGCCTGTATGAGGATGAAACCTCCAAGCAGTGCACCTGGCACCTGCCGCGAGCGCATTATCTGGAGTCGTGGGGCGACACGCGGGCCTACGACGGCACGATGACCCTCGGGCAACCGCTCATCGAACCGCTGTTCGGCGGTCGCAGCCCGATTGAGCTGTTGGCGGTCATCATCGGCGACGAGTTGACCCGGGGCTACGACATCGTCCGCCGAACCTTCGCGCAGACCGCCGGGGTCAGCGACTTGGGCTCCGCCGCAGGCGGATGGAGGCGGGCACTGCATGATGGGTTCCTGGCGGGCTCCGCCGACACTAGCCAATCACCAACGATTCGCCGTGATGACCTGCCCGGCCATGTCCATCGGCTGTGGTCAGGTTGGTCGCCGGCTGACGGGAAGAGCATTGAGCTGGTCTTTGCCCAGGATACTTGCGTGTACGATGGGCGGTTCGCCAACAACGGCTGGCTGCAAGAGCTGCCCGATCCGTTGACCAAGCTGACGTGGGACAACGCGGTGTTGATGAGTCCGTCGGCGGCCCAGCGTCTGCGTCTGGATACCGGGGACATGGTTCGCCTGCGTCACGGGAAGCGGGAAGTGGAGGCGGCGGTTTGCGTGATGCCGGGGCAACATGCCGGCTCGGTGACCCTGGCGCTGGGCTACGGCCGGCGGGGCATCGGCCGAATCGCCGAAGGGGCCGGCTTCGACTTCTATCCGCTGCGCACCACCGATTCCATGGGATTCGCCCGCGGCGCTTCGATTCAAAGGATCGACGGCTCCTACGAGTTGGTCCGGACCCAGGAGCACCACGCCGTCGGCTCAATGGGCGGCAAAGGGACGCAGGAGCGCTTGCCGACGAT
>JADFFQ010000021.1 GCA_022568135.1 Planctomycetota bacterium
CCCGATCCCGTAGCAGCCCATGATGACCGGCCGCTGCTTCTGGTTCTCATCCAGCACCGTGAAGCCCATCGCGTCGGAGTATTTCGTCCCGAGCTTGAACACGTGGCCGACCTCAATGCCTTTGTGCGCCCGCAGCACGCCACCGTCGCCGATGGGGGAGGGGTCCCCGTCCGCCGCATTGCGAATGTCCTGGGGCGTGAAACCGGATGCGGGGTGCTTTCTAAACCAGTCAACTTGTTCAAGGTTCTCAAACAGATCTCGTTTCCAATGGAAATGTCGAACGTGGTACTCCTGCCTGTTTGCCCCCGTGACCCAAAACTGGTCTTGCAACGCATCTGGATCGACGACAATCCAGAACTTGCTCATGCGATTAGCAATATGCGGGCCAAGATATCCAAATGAGAAGTCCGCCGCTTCGGTCCCACGATCATCAGCAAACGTAAGCTGATCACCACATAATTGCCGAAGCTTTGCTTCATTGACCTGATGGTCACCCCGCACTACCGCAATAACCCAGTCGTAGGTTTCCTCCGACGCACCAATGGATCGAGCTGGTCCTTTGTATACCAAGGTCTTGAGTACGTTCGTTGGCTTTAGCTTACCGCCCCCAAACTTCGGCCACGATTCGCAGAGCGCTTCGATAGTCATGCAGTTTGGTGTATAAACCTCTTCGAGGTCTCCTGTCGGCTCTTTGTCGGGAATAGGAGTGTCCCTTACAGCAGGACCTTTCGACAGGAATGCGGCAACAGGTCGTTTGTCGATGGCGCATTTGTGCACGTTGGCGGAGTAGTTGCCCTTGTCCGACTTGAGGATTGTGTCCTCGCCGGTGTCGCAGATCACCATGAACTCGTGCGATGCTGAGCCGCCGATCGGCCCGGACTCCGCTTCCACGATCTCGTAGCTCAGCCCGCAGCGGTCGAAGATTCGGCAGTAGGCGTCGTACATGCACCGGTACGTCTCATCGAGTCCGCCCGGTCCGTCAACGGTGAGGTGGAACGAATAGGCGTCCTTCATGATGAACTCACGGCACCGCAGCACGCCGAACCGCGGCCGGGGCTCGTCGCGAAACTTGGTCTGAATCTGGTAGAGGTTCAGCGGCAGTTGGCGATAGCTCTCGACGTAGGCCCGCATCGCTTCGGTGATGACTTCTTCATGAGTCGGGGCTAGAGCGTTGACATGGCCGCGCCGGTCCTCGAAGCGAAACAGATCAGGGCCATACTCGATCTCCCGCTTCGTCTGGGCGAGCAGCTCGATCGGCTCAATGGCGGGCATGAACATTTCAGCCGCCCCGGCTGCATCCATTTCCTCGCGGACGATCTGGATCGCCTTGTGCAGAGCCCGCCAGCCGAGTGGCAGGTACGTGTACAGCCCGGCGCTGAGCTGCCGAATCAGCCCAGCCCGGAGCATCAATCGATGTGACGGCACCTCAGCCTCGGCCGGATCCTGCCGCAATGTCGGTATCAGCGTTCGGGTCCAATAGGTGGCCATTGCGGCATGCTCGACGCGATTGCCTGCCTCATGGGTGAAGGAGGCATGGTATCCACGCCTCAATCAGGCGCGCCTCGGCCGGCGGGCAGTTGGCCAGCGAACGGCACGATGGCGAGGCGCCCCTGGCCTGGGAGCGATGACGGTCGGCCCAACGGACCCAATTTTACATAACATGCATTCTCGGACTACGAAAGGGGGGGCCTCGACACCGGGCGGTCGGCAGGCTTGACCCCCCTAGCCTGTTTGGTATATGTTTGGCTTGCTGTGCCAGACGATTGCCGTCATATTGGTTCGACGATCCCAGCCGCGCGCGGACGCGGGACAGGGCTGAACCCGGGGAATCGCTTCGAGTCGCTGAGGCTGCACGTCCTGGGGGACGCTCTGGATGACCGACTCCGCGAACACCCTCGGGGCGTGCAGCTTCCGACGATGGTCTTTCACGACCGTTCCCAACGGGTCATCAACCGAGTGGATAGCCCCGACCTGGGCTTCAGCTGGACGCTGAACCCCTATCGAGGCTGCGAGCACGGCTGCGTCTATTGCTACGCTCGTCCGACCCACGAGACGCTGGGCTTCTCCTGCGGGCTTGACTTCGAGACGAAGATCGTGGTCAAGCAGGAGGCTCCAGAGCTGCTTCGACGCGAGCTCGCTTCGCCTCGGTGGTCTGGCGAGCCAATCGTCATGTCCGGCGTCACTGACTGCTACCAGCCGCTGGAAGCGAAGCTCAAGATCACCCGCCGCTGCCTGGAGGTCTTCGCCGAGTGCCGCCAGCCTGTCAGCATCGTGACCAAGAACCGGCTGGTGGTGCGCGATCTTGATCTTTTGGCGTCTTTGGCCGGGTATGGAGCAGTCAGCGTAGCCATCAGCCTGACCACGCTGGATGCGAAGCTGGCGGGGGCGATGGAGCCGCGCACCAGCCGCCCCGCCGACCGTCTGCGGGCGATGGGTGAGCTTGCCGAGGCCGGCATCCCGGTGGCGGCCATGCTCGCCCCGATCATTCCCGGGCTCAACGATCGGGAGATCCCCCACCTCCTGAAGGCCGCGGCCCAGGCCGGGGCCACCTCCGCCGGCTGGATCATGCTGCGGCTGCCCCACCAGGTCAAGGCCCTGTTTCTCGATTGGCTCGCCCGACACCTTCCCGACCGCGCCGCACGGATCGAGCGTCTGATTCGCGAGATGCGCGGCGGCGGACTCTATGAGGCCACGCCGACGCTGCGCATGCGCGGGCGCGGGCCGCTGGCCGGGCAGATTGCCGCGACCTTCAAAGTCTTCGCCAAGCGCAACAAGCTCGATCGCAAGTCACAGCCGCTGTCGTCCGCGGCGTTCCGCCGTCCGGCGCTCGATTCCCAAATGACGCTCTTTGACCACTGATTCGAGGCGCGTTCAGGACGTGCCCAGTAGGTTGGCGATCGCGGTGTCAAGGCGAGCCACGGCATTGGCGGCCAGCGCCGGTTGGAGGTGCGTGATGATGGCCGATCGCGCCGCGTCGGGGTTCCGTGGCGGATGCAGCGGGCTGAGGCCCCCCACTTCTCTCGGCAGCAGCTCGGGATAGCTCAGTCGATTCGGCAGCCAAGGCAGACACCCCGCCAGCAGCGCCTCCACCACCGCGATTCCAAAGAACTCGTGCCGGGCCGTGGAGAGCACCCAGTCGCATCGGGTCAGATGCTCCCAGTAGCGCGAGCGGCTCGGTTCGAAGCCGATGTGGTCGATGCGGTCGGCGAAGCGACGCTCAAACTCGATCAATGCCGGCGGGGCCGTGGGGAACTGCCAACCGAGGATCGTCCAACGCAGGTTCAGCGGCTCGCTGAAGCGAATGGCGATCTCGAGCAGCTCGTCGGGTCCCTTATCATGCTCCCAGCGATGCGGCCAGACCACGGTCGTCGGGTTATGTAAAGCTCCCCCGGTCATGCGGTCTGGGGCTGGCCCAGCGGCGAGTTGCTTCGGCCCCGGCGGCGGCGGCTCAACCGGCGGCCAGATGACCTGGCTCTTCTCCTTTACCGTTCGATCCCAATCCTTGAGGTCCACCGCTGAAGCGTGGCGAAGGATCATGTGCATGCCGGCCAGGAATGATTCGCGGTTCCAGCGGCTGTTCCAGATCACGAGGTCCGCCGCGAGGATGCTGGTGAGGTTGGTTATTGCGAAGTGCACATCCCGCTGCGGCTCGACGGTAGGCTGCTCGGAGAACGGATACGCCGCCTGGTTCTCGTGCATGTAGAGAATGATGGGGATCGCTCGCATCGGGGCGGGCAACAGCGCTCGCAGGTCAGCGGCGCCCAGCAGTGATGTAGCCAGGATCGCATCGACGGGATCGTCAAGCGCCCCCGCGGCCGTCGCCGCGTCGAGGAGTTCCACCGCCGCCAGCCGCATCCGCCACTTCCATCCCCGGCCGGGCCTGGTGAACCAGGTCCAGCGGTGGCGGCTATGGCGGCTGATCGACTCTCTGACAACCCGATGGGAGCCGCAGTCGTATGGCTCAAACGCGAGCACTCGAAGCGATCGAGAGTTCTTTCGCATGGTTTGAGGGCGGCCGATGGCGAGCGAGCAGCGGACGGATACACTTGGAGCATGGCTCTGGAGCCGATATCGCTCCCCCCCGCTCCGCCGGCCGGTCCGCCGATCGCCGCGATGGCTCCATTATGCTCTGTCTTTCGACGATACCTCAAGTCTCAACATCTCAAGTACACGCCCGAGCGAGCGGACATCCTCAACTCCATCATCGAAGCGGATAACGTCTTTGAGGTGGATCAACTGCTCATGGAGATGCGGCGCTGCGGCCACCGTGTCTCCAAGGCGACCATTTACCGCACGATCAAGCTTCTTCAGGGTGCGGGCATCATCACGCTGGCGCTATTCGATTCCAAGCAATCCCATTATCAGCTCATCTACGGCAAGGCTCCGCGTGACTACATGGTCTGCATGAAGACGGGCAAATACATCGAGTTCTCCGATGACGAACTGGTCGCATTGCGCGAGCGCATCTGTAGACAGTACGGGTGGGATCCCGTTGGTCATCGCTTCCAGATCTACGCCATGAGCCCCCAAGGAAGGAAGCGGATGGCCGAAGGCGCCGAAGAGGCGTAGCGCATTCGCCCAAGGCGGATCACCCCAGCGAGCCGGGTTCTGTAAACCCGGTGGACCCCCGCATGCGACGTGCATCCGAAACCGGCGCCAACACAACCATAAAGCCCAGGGAAAGCTTTCCCTGGGCTTTGGCTCATGGGGTATAGCGCGCTTCTTACGGGCATAGGCCCCAATTGGCCAGCAGCATCAGCAGGTCGAGGATGCCTACGGTGCCATCGCCGTCGAAGTCCGGCGGCCCGCCGGGATCGGTGCCCCACGCCTCCAACAGCGCCAGCAGATCGAGAATGCCAACGCTACCGGTGCCGTCGAGATCCCACGGGCATGTTCCGGGGGCGGCAGCATCAAAGAGGTATGCCGAGCCGGAGTCGTCGCCGTTGTCGTCGTCCCACAATGCCCCGACGATGGCGGTGGCGCCGCTGATCGCGACGGAGAGGCCGAAGACGTCGCCCGCCGCGCCGTCGTCGGGAAGGAGCTTGGCGATCTGGGTCGGGTTCGCAGGGTCTGAGATGTCGAAGAGGTAGGCGGAGCCGGAGTTGGTGCCGTTGTCGTCGTCTCCCCAGGCCCCGACGACGGCCCCGATTCCATCGGGGCTGATCCCGACAGAGTAGCCGAAGAGGTCGACCTCCGCGCCGTCGTCAGGCAGGAGCTTGGCGATCTGCCGGCCCGTGGTAGTGTCAAACAGGTAAGCGGAGCCGGAGTCGGTGCCGTTGTCGTCGTCATAGGGTGCCCCGACGATGGCCCCGATTTCATCGGGGCTGATCCCGACGAAGAAGCCGAACCGGTCGCCCGCCGCGCCGTCGTTGGCCAGGAGCTTGGCGATCTGCCGGCCCGTGCTGATATCAAAGAGGTATGCCGAGCCGGAGTCGTCGCCGTTGTCGTCGTCCCTCAATGCCCCGACGATGGCGATGGGGCCGCTGATCGCGACGGAGCGGCCGAACTGGTCGGCCGCCGCGCCGTCGTCGGCCAGGAGCTTGAAGAGTTGATCGCCGAGGTCGGCGTAGGCCGGTCCGGTGCTCAGGACTAATGCTGCCGCGGCAAGAAGTGGCGTGAGATGTCGCATCTTTGTCTCCTTTGCCTGAACCGACATTGCCCATATGGCGTCGTCAGGGGTCGATCGCCCAGCCATTGGCATACCAGCGTATCGGCCGACCACGGTATTCAAGCCCAGATGGCGTGGCCCTTACTGGGAGTGGATGCATAAGACCGGTTTCTCGTCGAGATTGACGGCTTGCTGCCGGCCGATCAGCCGAGGCGTCAGTCAACGAGACGGTCGAATCGCGAGGAAAGGTTGTCAGGCGCGGCGAGGGTGATCATCCGCGAGGTCGCGCTCGTGTGCTCCATCTGCACGTCAATCCGATTCTGGGGCAGGGCACTGCGAATCCTGCCGGACCACTCGACGGCAATAACCGTGTCCGTTGAGCACAGCAACTCGTCCCAGCCGATGGCCGGTAGGTCCTGGGCCCCGGTGAGCCGAAACGCATCCACGTGCGTCAGAGTCAGCGGTGTTTGGTTGTGGTATTCTCGACAGATGATGAAGCTGGGGCTGCAGACGGCTGACGGATCAAGGCCCAGGCCCGCAGCGAGGCCTTGGACGAAGCGAGTCTTGCCGCACCCCAGCGGCCCGTCCAGGCACACGAGATCCCCGCCGCACAGCCGGCTGCCGAGCCTTGCCGCCAACGCGATCGTCTCGTCTTCGGAATGACAATGGCGTTGTATCCTCATGAGCGATGCTCCCATCCCATCTGGGAGCCGTCGAACGTCTGCGTGCCGTCTCGAACCAGCACGAGCGGAACGTCTGGCCCGGCCGGCTGCATCACCTCCCCGACGAGGGTGACGGGAAGCTCGCCGAGGCGATGCGGTACATCTCCGTCTGCGGTGAAGCAGAGCTCGTAATCTTCGCCCGCACTCATCGCCACCCGCCAATCGAGGCCCGGGTGACATGGAATCCGGTGTGCATCGATGCGAATCTGCACGCCAGAGCGCTGGGCGAGGTGGGACGCGTCGCGCCCCAGGCCGTCGCTGATGTCGATCATCGCGTGCAGCCTTTGGCCGAGTTCCCGCCCAAGCTGTAACGCTTCGTCGAGCCGGGGCTCGAACGTGAGATGGCGCCCCAGACCATCGGGCCCAAGCGAGCCGCCGAGGCGGCCGGTGACATACACCCCGTCGCCGACACGGGCGCCGGATCGGGTGACCGGCGGGACCGGGCCCGGTTCGGCAAGAACCATCACCGAGCATACCAGCGGCGAAGACGCCTTGAAGTGCACGGCGATGTCCCCTCCGACAATCGAGCATCGATAGCGATCGGCGGTTTCACGCATCGCGTCGAACAGGGCGGTTGCTCGCTGTTGGCCAAAGTCCCGTGGAAGAGTTGCTGCAGCCAGCACGGCGATCGGGATTGCCGCCATGGCCGCAACGTCGCTGAGGCTCCGCGTGACCGCTTTGCGGCCAACCAGCTCAATCGGCGTCGTGCTCAGATCGACGTGCTGTCCGTCAACGATCTGGTCCACCGCAACGAGCATCGCCCCTCCCGTCAGCGACACCATCGCCATGTCATCGCCCGGTGGGAGGAGGACCCGCGGGGACGGCGCGCCGGCCGTCGAATAGATGTGCTGGAGCAGCTCGAACTCGCGCATCGAATCAATGCGAAGTGTAGGCGGCGGGAGGTTGCGGACACCGCGCCTAGGCGGCCTCGAGCCGCCCCCGCCCACCGCTGCCGCCGGGCCCAACGCCCACATCAGGCCCCGGCTCAGGGCCCAGCGTCGGGCCCAGCGGACTGTGGCTTGCAAGGCACGCCACGGCTGACGCCGCCGGTGACCCGGAATTGGTCCGAACTGAGCGACATCAAAGCACTTACGCACAGCCGGCGTACAGCGGCGCCCGGCTGCATATACCCAATGGCCACGTCGTCCGCAGAGACGGCCGCCGTAGACCGATCCACGCGACTTTTCAAGTGCAGGTTGGTCATCTATCCGATATGGTGGTGAGGATCGTTCTTTGGATCCGGAGACGCATGGATGGGCAACTCCGAGTTCCAGTGCCAACGTCGAGTTTCTGGAGGCAGGAAGGTCTCCCGGCGCGATGCCCCTGCTCGGGGCTGCTTGAGCGAACGGCCAGCGGCCCATCGGCGTACGACCTGTAGAAAACCTGACGCTTGCGATCGGAAGGGTGCTTATCCGATTCCAGCGATGTAGGCTTGCCCAGCGTGTGGGCGAAATGAGGCGAATGCACCGTAGACAGTACCGAACCGACGCACAATTCTTCTGACTTGCCTGTTGGTTCGATTCCCTTGTTCTTTCTCCTTTCTTCTTTCTCCTCCTTCGCCGTTCCGGCTCGCGCTGGAACGGCGAGTTTGTTGGTGGTTGACCGATCCCCAAGTTGCCCGGCGTGAATACACGCCCGGGCCCCTGCCTCAGACCGCGTCACGTGGGTTGAGCGAGCAACGGCTGGATCAGCTCGACGTGTCGATCGGTTGCCCCTTGGTGGGCCCGGATGACCGCCCGACCGTTGTCCGCCAATTGCCGGCACCGCTGCGGGTCGTTCAGAAGCGTGTTGAGCGTCACGGGCAAGCCGCGGCGATCGGTTTGAATGATCCCGTCACCTGCGAGCAGGGCATCGACCGTGTCCTGGAAGTCGGCCACGGATGGACCGACGATCGTGGCCTTGCCGAGTGCGATCGGCTCGATCATGTCCGACCCGTGCAGATCGCCGAACGACCGACCGACGACCACCACGTCGGCCAGGGCGTAGGCCTGTCGCAATTCCCCGATGGTGTCCAGCAGGAACCGGCCGGTTGCGCTGCCGCATTCGTTTCGTGACCGCCGTGCACAGCCGGGCATCGCTGCCGCGGCCTGGTCGAACCACTCCGGCTTGCGTGGGGCGCACAGCAACTGTCGGCCCTTTGGGACCGCCTCCACGAGAAGCTCGTGCTCGCCCGGCGCCGTTGAGCCGGCCACGATCAGCGGCCGGGTTCGATCGATGCCCATCTGTACGGCAAGAGCGTCGGCACCGTCAACGTGATCGGCGATCTCGGCGGTGTCCCACTTCATCGTGCCGGTGATCGGGAGTGCCCCCCTTGGGACTCCCATTCGGCGGAATCGTTGCGCATACGCTTGATTCTGAACAGCGGCGAATGCGAGCCGACGAAAGCTGGGTCGGATAAGGGGGCCCAGAAGACGATATCCGTTGGCGCTGCGCTGGGTCAGCCGGCCGTTGATCACGCATACCGGAATCCCTCGCTGTGCGCACGCCATGGTGAAGTTCGGCCAGACCTCCAGCTCTACGAGGGCTACAACGTCGGGCTGAACGGCGTCGAGGAATCGGATGACCGCGAAGGAGAAGTCCAGCGGGTATCGAACCACCTGATGGTCCCGGGCGAAAAGGTTGGAGGCCCTTGCCCAGCCGGTGTTGGTGGTCGCGGCGATCACAATCTGAGGCGGCACGTTGAGTTGTGCCAATCGCTCGACCAGTTTGCGGATCGCGTTCACCTCCCCCACCGACACGGCATGCAACAAGATGCGCTTTTGCCCAGTTGCAGGAGTCGGGTGGGCGCACCCAAACCGCCCGGCCCAATCGGTCTTGATCTTTCCGGTGCGAATCATCCGCACAAGCCAAATCGGCGAGGTGATCATGGCGACGGCCAGGTAGATCGCGTCAATCAGCCAACGCATTGGCGAAGAGTGTATCCAGAGTTCTGGGCTGCATCAGCCGCGAGCAGCAAGGAGTGAATCGCCGCGCAAATCAACGGACCGTCGCCCGGATCAGACCGTGGGCGGCGACGGCCTTCGCAGCCGACCCGACCGTGGGAACCGAGACCCGACGGGCTGCGGATGTGATCGAGAAAAGGAATCCGACGCACTCCCTTGGCAGGTTGCGCGTCTACTGCAACAATAGATCAAGGGCGTCGCCCTTGAGATGACGACACGAATGGCACGGGGTCACGGGTTGGCCAGCCACATGATGGAACTGCACGTCTGCAATCGGGATGGATCGCTCCTGCGGGCCTACGCCTTGGGGGACAGCGAGGAGGTGATCATCGGCCGAGATGACACGTGCGATATCCAGATCCGCGCCAAGAGTGTTTCAAGAGAGCATTGTGCGATCGAGCGTGAGGGCGATGATTTGATTCTTCGCGACCTCGGCTCGACGGGGGGCACCTTTCTACACGGAAAACGTGTGGACAAGGTCCGGCTGACCGACGGCTTGGAGGTCGTCATCGGGCCCGCGATTCTGAAATTCTATGACAGTGGAATCTGATCCAGCCGACTCGATATCCGCCGGCAGCGTGCGACGAATCTCCACCCGGCCGGGTGCCGGAGGCGAGTAACGCCCGTGAAAAAACCGTCCGGTTCGCGCCCGGGCGGTGCGAGGGGCAATGAGGTGAAACGACTGCTTCCCAACGGGCCCACGCGCGGCGGTGGGTCAATACCGGCCACCTCCTCGCTGGGCCTTCTTGAGGTCCGCAAGCTCCTTGCGGAGATCGGCAATAGTCCGGTCAATCTCGTCCTTCGTCCACGGAATCCTCATCTTGGCGACGTTGGGGCAAGCATCATGCCAATCCTTCAGCTCTTTGTAGAGTTGGATCTTGGCACCGATGGCCACGATCGGATCACCGGCCCCTTCCTTGTAGTAACTAAGCCGAGCCAGCGTCCTGGGAATCTCCACCTGTGCCCGGTCCACCGTCTTATGCCACCTTGCGGCGATCTTGCGGCCGTAGTCATCAATCTCATGCCACTGGGGAAGGTGGAGCAGATTCGCCAAGTCGTCCTCGGTGTCTGCAGTCCCGTCAGAGAACCCGCAGCGTAAGGCCGTCGAGGAGGTGAACACCAGGTTGCTCTTGTCGTCGGAGAGGACGAACTCCCCGGAGAGATCATTGTACCAGGTGACTTCGCCTGTTTCGGGGTCCTTGTCGTACGAGAGCATGCGTGGTGCATGGATCATGGCATGGGCGATATACGGGCTGCGGTCCCCACCCTCCATCCATTTCCCAGCGGTCTTCAGCCATGCCTCAAGTTCCTTGCCCTGCATCGCTGTTGTGCCGGAATACCCTGTCATAGCACCAAGGGTGCCTTCGGTCATGAAGTAAATCTCATCGCAGGCAAGTGCCGACGCGGCCGCCGCGGAGATGGCTGTCTTGATCCATGCAACGACACGATGCCGTTTCTTGGCCTCCATGATCGTTGCATGAATCGTCTCCATTTCAATTCCGCCGCCGTGCGAATCCATGAGAAGCACGATAATCTGGCCTTCACCATACTGGTCGGCATGCTTCGCGATGGTCTCGACTTCCTCGTGGCGGAACTTCACACCAACAGTGCCTGACATAGGCAAGACAAACACCCCGGGCTGATGAGCACCGGCATCACCGGAGTCGGCAGAGCGGCGGCCGCTGCTGGTACGGTCACGGGCGGTTGAGCTTTCGGTTTCCGCCATCGTCTCCGACTCGATGGTTCGGATCGCTACAATGTCGGCCTTGAAGATCGTCTTGCGTCGGGTCTCTCCCGCCATGTCACCGTCGATCGTGACATGGTACGCAGCCGCGGCGACCATCCGGCCCTGGAATACGACCTCGATACCCTGCTGGAGAATCTTGAGCTCGACGTAATCTGAAATCTCGCCTCGCCAGCGGGACCCGTCCTTGAGTCGAATCTGTACTGCCTCGCCCCCAAGCGCCGCCGTAGCGATACAGCCAACGATCGTGCATACAAGCGCGTTTCGAATAAGGTGCTTCATGGTTATTACTCGTCAGTTCGATTCAGCGGTGCGAAGAATGCGGTTTGCAGGAGCCATGGTAGAGCTTGAGTTTCCGGTTCGGCCGGGGTGTCTACCGGCGCCCAGTGCCGCCACGACCCATTCCCCGCCCTCCGCCGCCACGACCGCGGTCTTGTTGTTTCAGAGCCCGGATTTGCTCTTTGATTTTTTCGACCTCGATCTCCATTTCGAGCTTTGTTTTTCCCAGGTCGGTTCGCCAGCGGATTTCCACGGCCTTGTAGCGCTCCATCGCCTTGATGATATTCTCGAGGTCGCGCTTCGCCCGGCCGAGCCACTTCAAGGTCTCATCCCCGGTGGCCCACCTTTGGTGCTGGAAATAGTCTTGCAACCATTTCTTGCTGTTCTCGAACGACCGGCGCCACTGTTCCGTGTAATTCTCAACCAGCTGCTCGCCCTTTCCTTCAATCACGCGGTACTCGCGGTAGCCGAGCAGGAACGCCAAGTCGTCGAGCGTCTCGACCGTGCCATCGCTGATGGCGAGGTCCTCAGCGGCCTTGGCCGAGAAGTCAACAGTGTTCTCATCGTCGTCGTCCACAAGGAACTCGCCGAGGTCGTTTAACGACCAGACAACTTCTCGACCCTTGAAAGAAGCGCTGAGTTTGTACGTTGGGTCCACCATTGCATCTGCCAGTTCGAGACCGTATCCTCCGTACTCCAACAACGATTTGGCCGATCCCATCCACGCGGCCATCATCTTGGCCCGGATATCGTCGTCTGACCATTGGTCAGCGCCGGTGAGCGCAAACACTGCCCGCATCCCGCCAAGCCGCGCGCTCGGCGTCATATAAAGCTCATCCCACGCCAGGGCCACCGTTGAACTAATCCCTATGGAATCCTGAACCCACATAACCTGTCGGATGTCACGGAGGTCATCGCGGAATATGTTGACCAGATCCTTGTATTCGTCGAAGTCCGGCCGACTCAGCTCCGCCAAGTCCACATCGCCCAGAGCCGCAGCAAACGAATCTTCATAATCCTTGCTATCCAGCTTGATGATGATCACGTCGGGGTCGTGCAGCCGAATATCTTCTGCCACTTTCTCGTAGATGGAGGGATGGATGTCGGTACCCATCTGGCCCTTCATGGGGATGAGGTACAGACCGGGGAGGTTTGGGGCATCGCCTGCGGGACGAGCCCGACCGAAGCTGGTTCTCTCCGAGGTCGTTGCCGGATCATTCTTTTTCTTGCTGGACAACGCCTCGTCCTGGGCCTTGTCGTCAACGACCACACCGCGCTCGATGTGGGCGATCTCGTCCAATCTGAACGTCCGGCGAGATTTCATGTGCAGTTTCAGATCGATGATCTCAAATACGATCTGGGTCTTGGTCTCGGTGAGGATACGGCCGTGCAACTCCCGCCCGTCAACCATGTGCAGAATGTCCTCGGTTGACACATCACCGTCGTCGCGCGCCAAGCCGGAGGATGGAGCAAGAAGCGCGACAACCACGGCGACAAAAGCGATTCTTAGCCAGGCAGCAGGAGGGGATTTCATGGGGCAACCTCACATGTAAAGCTGGGTGAGCACCGAACGCAGAGCCCGATCGGCAACGTCTTGGGTCCCAATGCAGCGCCCGTGCGCATATCGCCGATGCGGCATTCTGTGAGTACTGTATCCGACGCATCGCGCAGGGCAAAGTTTCGTCCTTCATGTTCTTCCGCTCCGCGGCCCGGCCCGGGGGGGGCCGTGAACCCGGCCGAATCGACTGCAGCCGGATTGCCCGCCGATCAAGTGTCCGGCGAACCACCCTCTGCGGTCAGGGAGATCGTCTTCGCCAGAGCCAACGCCGCGGCCTTTTCTCGGACAGTCCCCTCAAGCTGGGCGTCGTACACCGCATCCAGCACCCGTTTGAAAAGGGGTCCGCGGGGCAGCCCCAGGGCGATCAGGTCGTGGCCGCCGATCAACGCAGGGGGGGCCAAATCCGATTCGGCCAGCACCGACACCTCTCGGCGGATTCTGACCCATGCCTGGGGGTCGGTCGCTTGGAGCAGTAGCAGAGCCTCGTCGAACTCGCCCCCGGCCGCCAGCCGCTTCTGTTTGGCGACCCGCAGCTGTGGCCAGGAGCCACGCAACAATGTCTCGTAGACATCCAGACATCGGCTCATGGCCGTCTGATCGGCGTTGGACAGCAGCAAGGCTGCCGACCACCGCCGGGCACGCGCGGTCACGTCCGCATCAGCATCCTCGTGGCGGTCGAGCAGCCACGCCGCAAGGGCCGTGGGGTACGCAACGTCGGGGGGCAGCCGGCCGAGACGGTTGGGCGCCGCGGCTTGGTGGGGCTCACGCAGCACAGCCTGATCGAGCCCCAGGGTCTGAAGCTCCATCGCCGCTACCGCCCGGTTTCGGTCGCTGAGCATCTGCTTGACCTCTTGGCCGATGCGCTCTGGGCTGACGCCCGGCAGGTCATCGGCGCCTGCACGAATCGCCTCGCTTGTCGCGGCGTCGATGGCGAAACCAAACCGTGCGGAGAACCGCACTGCCCGCAGCATCCGCAGGCGATCTTCTCGCAGCCGAGCATGGGGATCGCCAATGGCTCTGATCAGCTTGGCCTTGAGATCCGCCTGGCCCCCGACGAAATCAATAAGCTCGCCCGTGAGCGGGTTCTCAAACAGGCCGTTGATCGTGAAATCACGGCGCTGCGCGTCGTGCCGGGCGTCGGAGTAGGCCACCGTGTCGGGGTGGCGGCCGTCGGAGTACACACCCTCGGTGCGGAAGGCGGCGACCTGAATCTGGTGGCCCATTGACGACACCAACATCACCCCGAACGATTCCCCGACATGCTGGGACTTGCGAAACAGCTTGCCCACCGCATCCGGCCTCGCATCCGTCGCGATGTCATAGTCGGTCGGCTCCAGGCCCATCAGTCGGTCGCGGACACAGCCGCCAGCGAAGTACGCGATATTGCCCGCTTCAGTCAACGAACGCACAACCTGCATGGCCGCGGTTCGAAGATCAACGCGGCTGTCGCCACGCGGCTTGTCACCCTGTGATTGCATCTGGCAAGAGCCTAGGCGGTGTGATGCTGGGCGGATTGCGCCGAGCTGGGCACGGCCGGCCCGGCGGCTGTCGCGGGCTCATAAATCAGCACCCACATGTCCTTTCTGTACTGATGATCCTCCGGCCCAACGAAGCCCGGAATTGTAAGATCAACGGCGTTGGGGCCAAGCGGGCTTCGAAGAACCGCAAAACCGCGATCGCCCATGATCGTCCGGCACCGAGCGATCTGCTGCAGGACCCGGGGCCGCGACTGCTGATCCTCCATCATCTTGTATGGAGGATCGATGAAGATCAGATCCGCCGGCTGCGGTGCCCGTAGCAAGCACGTTTGAGCCAGCGCATCACCGAGCATCGCCTTTGCCCGCTCGCCGCAGCCCAGCCGTTGGATATTTCTCTGCAGGACACGATAGATCTTGGGATTGTTCTCCACCATCAACACCGCTGCGGCGCCGCGGCTGACCGCCTCCAGCCCGGCCGTTCCGACGCCGGCAAACAAGTCCAGCACCCGCGCGCCATCAAACCACTCGTGCAGCATGCCGAAGACCGATTCCTTGACCCGACTCAGCATTGGCCGGGTCGTCTCGTCATCGGGGACGGTGACCAACACTCGCGAGCGGAACTCGCCGGCAATGATCTTCACCATTGGTCCGCGGGCCTCCAGGGAAACGGCCACGGCCCCAACCGCAGCTGCCAATCCCCCATTGCTACCTCAAATGGTACACCGTGAACAGGACCCGGCGACCGCCCACCTCGAACTGACGTCCTTTCCACCATCATGCACTGCGCGGCGCCACCGATATACTTGTCCGCTCGGTGCGGAGTGATTCCGATGATGGACACGACCGGCGAGAATGACCAAGCGTTCTTCACCGTCGTCGCCTGGCCGCAGGGCTGGAGCCGAGACGCGCTGGCTGACCTGCTGGCTCCGGCGCTGGGGATGGACCGGCCGACGGTGTACCTGCGGCTCGGGCGTGACCCGCCGGCCATCCTCGGACGGATCGATGGCGCCAAGGTTCAGCCGGGCATTGATATTCTGCGGCAGCGTGGAGGCGACGCCTTCGCGCCCACCCTCGCTGATATCGAGGCCCTGGGGCCGACGCTCAAGATCAAACAGATGTAGGCTGCCGACGGACGGTTTGACATCGTGCAATGGCGCGGACCGTCCGGCCATATCCCGTTTTCGCAGATCCAGATCCTTGTGCGAGTCCAGTTGAGTGAAACGAAACAAGAACCACAAGCCACTTTTGACGTTCGTAACGTCAGCCGTATCCTTGGAAACCCGGCCTTGGCCGTCGGCTATGGCTACGGCGGCGCGCTCGGTCTGGCCTTGGGCTTTCAATGTGCAAATGCGATGGAGTCTGAGGACCGAGCACTCGCCACAATACAGACGTCGCACAAGCTGGACCTTCACACCACCGATGGCAAGGTCTACCAGATCGATGGCGACAAGTTCGGCTTCCAGATTCTTGGAGACACCCGCGGCTACAGCGACAACACCAACGTCGATCGGATGTGTGAGCTGATCGCACACGTTGTGCCGGATGTCATCATTGATCCCTACTTCGGGCTGTGGAAGCCTCCCCCGGGCCATCTCAAGCTGCGGCTGCCCCGGATGCGTGTCAACCACGACGATCCGGCCTTTGCGTTTTATTCCCGATGGGCGGCCCTGTTGTACCGCCATATCCTGGGCGATGCGGCTGGGTTGTGATCCCGCGGCGACGCAGATGCCGGACCCTACTTACACTGGTTGGGGCATGAGCAAGCTCACGACGCTCCCAGATGCTGCCGGGCGGTTCGGGCCCTTCGGCGGTCGATATGTGCCCGAGACGCTGATCGCGGCCTTGGATCAACTTGCCGAGGCGTATGCGCAGGCGCGAGGAGACGAGCGATTCCAGGTCGAGCTTGGCGAGCTGCTCAGTCAATACGCCGGCCGGCCGACGCCGCTGACCTTCGCCCAGCGCCTCACCGATTATGCAAGCGGGGCGAAGGTCTACCTGAAGCGAGAAGATCTCGCTCACACCGGAGCGCACAAGATCAACAATACGCTCGGGCAGGCGTTGCTGGCGGTCCGTATGGGCAAGAAGCGGGTGATCGCGGAGACCGGTGCCGGCCAGCACGGCGTGGCCACCGCCACCGCAGCCGCCCACTTCGGCCTGCAATGCGAAGTCTACATGGGCGCCGAAGACGTTCGCCGCCAACGTCTCAACGTCTTTCGCATGGAGCTGCTTGGGGCCAAAGTGCATGTGGTCGAGACCGGCTCCCGCACGCTCAAAGATGCGACCAACGAGGCGCTGCGCGACTGGATGGAGACCGCCGAGCATACCCACTATATCCTTGGATCCGTCGTAGGCCCGCACCCGTTTCCGATGATCGTGCGGGACTTTCAATCGGTCATCGGCCGCGAGTGTCGAGCGCAGTGCCTCGATGCGTTGGGCCGGCTCCCCGATGAGATCATCGCCTGTGTGGGTGGCGGGTCGAACGCGGCCGGCATGTTCTATCCCTTCATCGACGATGAGACCGTGAAGCTCGTGGGTGTGGAGGCCGGGGGAAGATCAACCGCGATCGGCGATCATGCGGCGCCGCTGCGTTACGGCTCGCCCGGGGTGCTGCACGGCTCGCTTAGCTACGTGTTGCAGGACGAGTTCGGCCAGACTCAGGCGGTTCATTCCTGCTCAGCCGGATTGGACTACCCCGGGGTGGGGCCGGAGCTCTCCTGCTGGAAAGAAGCCGGACGCGTGGAATACACGACCGTGACCGACGCCGAGGCGATCGATGCGTTTTGTCTGATGAGTCGGCTGGAGGGGATTGTCCCGGCGTTGGAGCCGGCCCACGCCATCGCCGTGGCCGTCGAACACGCCAAGGCCATGACGCCCGATCAGACTTTGGTGATCAATCTCTCCGGCCGAGGCGATAAAGATGTGCAGGAAGTCGCACGGTTGCTGGAGGAGCGCTGAGGCGTGGTCATTGAAATGACTCGGATTTGGTCCTCCCCTGTTTAGCGGCTGCCGCGCAGCGGCGCTTCTGCTACCATGCGCTCCACCCATGGTCCTATGGTCCTGGCCTACCACCTGATTCTTAGCGCCTACGGATTCTGGCTGCCCAACGATGAACGCGGATCATGGTCTCAGTTCGTCCGC
Source organism: Planctomycetota bacterium (assembly GCA_022568135.1). GTDB lineage: Bacteria > Planctomycetota > Phycisphaerae > Phycisphaerales > SM1A02 > JADFFQ01. Next base: position 17,470 of record JADFFQ010000021.1, read on the forward strand.
GCTTACGAGTTAGCGCGGTTTGGCCCGGCCACGAAAACGACGACACGGCGCTCCGTCGCGCATCGGCGTTACGATCCCATCCGGTGCGATGCCATGCTTGCTGCTCTGGCCCGCGAGCCCGTCGTGTTCGACGGTCACCAAGCGCGGGCAGTTGTCCGTGGGTTGTCCGACTACGCTGCCCGCTCTTCTCTGCCGATCTACGCGTGTGCTGTGATGCCCAACCACGCTCACCTGGTGGTTGGTCGGAGCCGGTTACTGATCGAGCGCGTGTGTGAGCAGCTCAAAGGTGCGGCAACGGCTCAGTTGAACCGTGAAGGCCGACATCCGTTCGCCGATCAGCCGTATCGCAACGGCCGGCTGCCTACACCGTGGGCGCGCAAAGGATGGTGGGTGTTCCTCGACCGCGCCGCGGATATTCGGCGAGCGATCCACTACGTCAACGCCAATCCCGTACGCGCCGGGCTGCGGCCCCAGCGGTGGTCGTTGGTTACAGCCTACGAGCAACAATGGGCGGGGACGCTGCGCGTCACCCGCTAAACGTGCCCGCGGTTAGCGGTCCCCCACCGCTACGCGGCTACGCGATCTTCGGCCGTTTGTGCCAGACGTCGAGTTGCCTTTCCAGCGCCATGCCGATTGAGCACAGGGTGCCGTCATGGAAGAGGCGACCCCACAACGTGATGCCATGAGGCGTGCCATCATCTTTGTACCCGCAGCGGAGTGTGAGCGAAGGATGGCCGGTGTTGTTGGTGATTAGCAGCAGCGAGCCCGCGAAGCTGGGGCTGATCATCGCGTCGATGTCGGCAAACCTTTCAGCCATCATCTCCATCACCGACCGGCGGAACCGCTGGGCCTGCACATATTCGATCGCGGGAACGAACCGTGTCTGGCGGAAGGTGTTCGGCCAGGCCTCCGGCTCCTGCCAGACCAGCTCGTCGTCGCGGTCGTTCAGCGTCAGTTCCTCGAAGCACGCCGCAGCCTCCACGAGCAGAATCGTCATCAGCGCCTCGTAGGGCCAATCGGGAAGCTCGATCTCGATCAGCTGTAACCCCGCGCTGCGTGCCACCTCAAGCACACGGCGGTCCAGATCAGTCGCTGCGTCTCCTTGGAACCACTTCGGCGAGTAGCCGACGCGCATGCCCTTGACCGCTTGTGTGGCGTCGAAATTGAAGGGAATGGCGAGGGACGCGGGATCGTCAGCGTCGGGCCCGTTGATGGCCGAGAGCACCAGCGCGCAATCCTCGACCGTACGGCAGATCGGGCCGATCTTGTCCAGCGACCAGCACAGAGCCATGGCCCCCGTCCGGGCGACCCGGCCGAACGTCGGTCGCAGGCCGGTCGCACCGCAGCGCATGCACGGTGAGACGATGGACCCCAGGGTTTCGGTGCCCAGGCTGAAAGCGATCAGACCGGCCGCCGTCGCCGCGGCCGAGCCCGCGCTGGAGCCGCTTGAGCCTTGATCGAGCTTCCAGGGGTTATTGGTTCGGCCGTCGAACCAGATGTCGCCGTAGGCCAGTGCCCCCAGCGTCAGCTTCGCCACGAGCACCGCCCCTGCGTCGTCGAGTCTCCTGACGACCGCGGCATCAGTCTTCGGCAGCCGGTCCTTGTAAGGATTGGCCCCCCAAGTGGTCTTGATGCCGGCCGTGTCGAACAAGTCTTTGGCGCCCCAGGGGATTCCGTGCAGCGGTCCACGGTAGCGCCCCTCGGCAATCTCCTGGTCGGCTCGACTCGCCTGGCTGACCGCACGCTCCGGGGTCAGCGTGATCGTGCACTGGAGCTTCGGCCCGATTCGCTTGAGGCGGTCGAGATAGATCTTCATCAACCGGAGACTGGAAAGCTCGCCGCGCTCGATCCAGCGGGAGAGGCTGGTGACCGGGGCATAGGCGATGTCTTGGTCGTCTGTCGGCAAAGGATCAGGATCGACCTTTGAGCGGACAATCGGGCGGGATTCCGCATCGACTTGCACCGAGGGCAGACGAGGGTCGAAGACGGTCGCCGGTGCCAGGCGATTGGCGAGCGCCTGCGACCGACGGCCTTGATATCGGGCCACATCGTCTTTGATCCCCTTGAGGATGACTGCTCGCTCAGCTTCAGTGAACTCGACCGCCGCCAGTTTCTCCGCTTCGGCGAGCGTGGCGGAGGTGATCGGCGGCCCTGTTCCCTCGGCGATGGGGTTCATGTCTGATAGGTCGCGCGGTTCAGCCGGTTCTTCTTGTGGCCCGCTGCTTGCACGACCCGGCCACGCCGCCGACGCAGCGACCGCACCGCAGGAGAGGAGGAATCCTCGACGTGTTGCCGGACTCGTTTGATTCGTGGTCATGGCGGATGCTCCGTCTGGATTGCGAGGCGAGAAGTGTACTTCACGTCACGGCGCGGGAGCATTGCCGGGCAAGCCGGCCGACAGGGGACACACCGCCACATGCCCAGGCGTTGCAAAGCGATTCTTCTACCCAGTTGGATATCTCCAGCTCAGTCGATTGTGCAGACCGGGGTGGCGTTTCCGGTTGATCATGCTCGGAAGCTGAAAATGGCGACTCGAACTCCCATCGCGCCTTGTACCGCTGTCGCTGAATTGGATGCTGTGCTTAGGAGGCATCCTGTGAAGCGGACGACACGGCTATGCGCTCAGGTGCCTCGAGAAGGCTGGTTCCGATCGGACTCTGGCTTGCGGCCACGGTCGCCCTAATGGCGGGATGTGCATCGCCCGCCAAGAGGCAGTACGAGCGCCACCTTTCGATCACCCTCGCGCCGGTCGCGCCGGGCAGCGAAGCATTAGCGGCGTTTGATGTGGACCGAAACGTCGAGCGACGGGCCGCGTTGGCGGCGGCTGACGTGATCGCCTCCGCCGCCGCAACACCACAATAGCCCAGCGTCACACCAGCAGCGTTGCGGGATTCTCGATCAACTGTTTGAGGGTTGCCAGGTATTGTGCCGCCATAGCCCCGTCAATAACGCGGTGATCGAGACTGAGCGTGGCGGACATTTCGTGGCCAACCGTCATCTCGCCGTGGCGCACGACCGGCTTCTGGAGGGCGGCGCCGACGGCAAGGATCGCGCAATTCGGCGGGTTGATGATCGCCGTGAAATGCTCGACACCGAACATCCCGAGGTTGGAGAGCGTGAACGTGGCGTCGGCCATCTCTTCGAGGGTCAGCCCACGGGTGCGAGCCTTCCCGGCGAGGTGTTGGGATTCGAGCGAGATCGTCCGCAAGGTTTTTTGATCCGCATTGCGAACGGTGGCGACGACCAATCCCCCACCGCGGTCGGCTGGCAGGGCGATCGCCAGGCCGATGTTAACCATGCCGTGAATCTTGATGTGGTCACCGCGCCAAGATGCATTGAATTGCGGGTGTTGGTGCATGGCCAGAGCGCAGCCGCGTACCAGGAAATCGTTTACCGATAGCCTCACGCCTTGCTCGTCAAGCTGATCGTTGAGTGTGCGGCGCAGCTCGAGCAGCGGATCCATATTGAACGTGACGGTGACCTGATAATGCGGGATGGTGGCCTTGGCTTCGACCAGCCGCCGTGCGATCGTCTGCCGCATGTTGGACAGCGCGACGGTCGCCTCTTCGAGGACACCGGTCGCCTGGACGATGGTCGTGTCGATAGGCACCGGCGTGGCGGGCACCACCGCCTTGGCGGACGGAGGAATCGCGGCGGCGGTTTCCTGACCGGCCTCAACCGCCCGCAGCACGTCGCGCTTGACGATGCGCCCGCCCGGTCCGGACCCCTGTAGCGTGCTGACATCGACTGCATGCTCCTGGGCGAGACGGCGAGCGACGGGGCTCAAGCGAACACGGCCGTCACCGGCGGCTTCGCGTTGCGGCGGCGGCGCGGGTGCCGGGGTTGTCGATGACGCCGTTGCCGTGGCCGTCACAGTTGGCTTGTCGGGCTCAGCAGCGGGCGGTGGTTGTGCACCAGCGTGTTGGGAGCGCTGCACCGCCGGCTGGGCAGTGACGGTCGCCGCAACCTTCTCCCGATCTTCACCTTCCTCGGCCAGGATGGCGATCACCGTGCCGACCTCAACCATCTTCCCTTGACCGACGAGAATCCTGGCAATTGTCCCGTCGTCGAAGACCTGCATCTCCATGGTAGCCTTGTCGGTCTCGATGTCCGCAACCGCGTCGCCGGCCGAAACCACATCGCCTTCGGCCACGTTCCACTTGATAATCGTTCCCTGCTCCATCGTGTCCGAGAGGCGGGGCATGGTGATTTCGATGGACATGGGATGTGTCTCGCGTTTGATTGCGTACGTGAGGCAAGCCCAGGGAAAGCTTTCCCTGGGCTTTACGCGTTGTAGGTCACGGTGCGAACCGCTTCGCAGATCTTGCGCGCGTTGGGAAGCATTTCCTGCTCCAGGTTGTAGGCATACGCCGGTGGAACATCGTCGCTGTGCACGCGAACGACGTGGTGATCCAGGTCGTCGAAGCAGCGCTCATGGACCTGAGCGGCGACCTCAGCCCCAATCGACGCAAAAGGCCATGACTGATCCACCACGACGCAGCAGTTGGTCTTGCACACCGACCGGACGATCGTTTCTATGTCCAAGGGGCGGATCGTTCGGCCGTCGATCACCTCGCAGTCGATCCCGTCCGATGCCAGCGTCTCCGCCGCTTCCATGCAGAAATACAACGGCCGGCCGAAGCTGACAATTGTGCAGTCGCTGCCGGTGCGGCGGACAGTGGCCTGGCCCAACGGAATCAGGTACTCGGCTTCGGGGACATCTCCCTTGACCGAAAGCAGCCGTTCGGATTCGAGGAAGAACACCGGATTGTCATCGCGGATGGCCGTCTTGATCAGACCCTTGGCATCATAGGGATCAAATGGGATGGCTATTTTCAAGCCCGGGACGTTGGCGTACATCGACTCAACAGACCAGGAGTGCGTGGAGCCGAGCTGGCCGCCGGCTCCGTTGTTGCCCCGATAGACGATGGGGATCTTGAACTGCCCGCCGGACATGTACAGCATCTTCGGGGCGTTGTTGAGGATCTGATCCGCGGCGACCAGGCTGAAAGACCAGCTCATGAACTCAATGATCGGGCGCAGGCCCATCATGGCCGCGCCGATGCCCAACCCGGCGAACCCTGATTCGGAAATGGGCGTGTCGATCACCCGCTGCGGGCCAAACTCCTGGAGCATGCCCCGGCTGACCTTGTAGGCCCCCTGGTATTGGGCCACCTCCTCACCCATGAGGAAGACGCAGGGATCGCGGCGCATCTCTTCGCTCATCCCTTCGCGTAATGCGTCACGGAATTCGATCTGCCTGGTCGTGCTCATGCTACGCTTGGCCCTGTTGGGTCTCATTGAGCATCGGCGGCTGGCTTGTGCCGAGGTACGGCCCCCACACGTCGGCGTAGACGTCCGTGTAAAGCTCCTCGGGTCCGGGCGGCGGCGACGCCTCAGCCCACTTGATCGCCTCGCGAACCTGCGCGCGAATCTCCTTGACCAGCACGTCATACTCCTTCTGCGCCAGGTTGCGCTGCGTCATGAGGAAGTTAGCAAGCCTGTCGATGGGATCCGCCGCCTCGTATTGCTGCTCCTGCTCCTTCGTGCGATACTTGCGGGGGTCGGACATCGAGTGGCCTTTGTATCGGTAGGTTCGCAGCTCCAGGAAGGCCGGCCGAGATGTTTCCCTGCACCGATCGACGACCGGCTTCACGCCATCATAGACTGTCATCACGTCCATACCGTCGATCGAAGCGTGTTCAATGCCGTAGGCCAACGCCTTGGCGGTGATCTGATGAGCCATGGTGGTGCCGCGGTCGACGGACGTTCCCATGGAATAGCCGTTGTTCTCGCAGACGAAGACAATGGGCAAGTCGAGAATCCCCGCCAGATTCATTGCTTCGTGGAAGGCGCCCTGATTCAGCGCGCCGTCGCCGAGAAAGCACGTGGTGACACGGCTGGATGCGGCGCTGTTGATCACTTCGTCCAGGTACTTGGTGGCAAAGGCGAGGCCAACCCCAAGCGGGCATTGGGCACCCACGATCCCGTGCCCACCGAACATTTGGTTCGTCTTGTCGAACATATGCATCGAACCGCCCTTGCCTTTGGCGCAGCCCCCGATGCGCCCGAACATCTCGGCCATGCAGTGCTTCGGATCCATCCCCCGGGCCAGGGCGTGTCCGTGGTCGCGGTAGGCTGTGATGATCGGATCATCATGACCCAGGGCAGCGATCACCCCGACGGCCACTGCTTCCTGGCCGATGTAGATGTGCAGAAACCCGCCGATCTTGCGGTTCTGATAGGCCTGCATTGACCGCACTTCGAACTCGCGGATCAGCAGCATGTCGCGCAGCCAGTTCCGCAGGGTTTGGTCCGGAAGGTTGGCCGCGAGATTCTTTTGGGTGGCTGGAGGCGTCGCCATCGTGGGCATCAAGTGGTCTCTCAGCAATGCACCGGCATCAGGATAGCCCACGAGCGCGATGCGGTCACTGTCCCGACGCCGCTACGACGCTCCTCGTCTCAGACAAGCAGCCGCCGAGGTTGCCGACACCATTATCGGCCGATTGCCGCCGCCGGGTGACTAGTTTGCCATCGCATGCCTGGTATCGGTCGCGGTGGTTCCCAACGCCCTGGCCTGCAGGATCAATAGCGCCGTTTCAAGCTGCGGATCGAGACCCTTGGTGAGCAGATCAGTGATGTCGGGGCGCCCGTCAGCTTGCACCGGGTCGTCCTCGTGAAGGATGTCGGCCGCCTGCCGTAGATCATAGGCGGCCTTGATCTGCTGGGGTGTCGTGTCCACGACGATATCGGGATCCACTCCCCAATCCTTGGCTCCAGATCGGCGGTGAACGAGGCGCCCCTTCTCGCCGCGCTCGCGTTGCTCCTTGGTCGCCGGCAGGCGGTAGTACTGCGTGGTGAGTTTCAACCTCGCCTCGTGAGCGATGCGGTGCACCGTCTGCACGCTGCCTTTGCCGAAACTGCGCTTCCCAACCACGACCGCAGCCCGGTGGGCCTGAAGACAACCCGCCACGATCTCACTGGCGCTGGCGGAGCCCTGGTTGATGAGCACCACGGTGGGGAGCCCGGCCATCGCGGCCTTGTGCGGCACGGCCCGTCGATCGGGCCAGGCCTGCTCCTGGTCCTTCGTCTCGCCGGAGACGATGACGCCGCTACGGACAAACAAGTTGCTCACGTCCACAGCTGAGGGGAGAAGGCCGCCGGGGTTGTAGCGAAGATCAAGAATCAGCCCGTTTGGTCGGCCATCGTCGTTGATCTGGTCCCACGCCTCCTTCAAATCATCATACGTGTCTTCATTGAACGCGGTGAGGCGGATATAGGCGATACGAGTATCCGGATCGATGAACCAATCCCATCGCGGCTTGCCGTTGTCGTCCAGCCCCGTCTTCCACCAGCCCTTGACCGATCTGATCTTGATGACGTCGCGCGTGATCGGGATGCGAATGATATCTTGAGCGTCCTCCCGGCGGATGCCGAGCTCAACCGTGGTGCCCTTGGGGCCGGTGATCTTGTCCACCGCATCGTTGAGACTCCAGCCGACGGTGGATACGCCATCCACCTCGGCGATGCGGTCGTTCGGTTTGATGCCGGCGAAATATGCCGGAGTACCTTCGAGTGGATTCACGACATTGATCTCGCGCTTCTCGTCGTGGCGAATCAGGATCCCCACCCCTACGAAGCTTCCCTGCGTGGATTGCTTGAACCGGCGGAGCTTGTTCGGCCAGATGATCTCGGAGTATTCATCGAGCGCGCGCATCGCGCCGTCGCCGAACTCCCGGTAGAGCACCTCGTTGGGCAGTTGGATCGTTTCCTGTGATTTCTTCACCACAGCGTCGAGCAATTTGGAACATTTCCAGTACCCTCGATCCTTCCTCAGCTCGTGGTCGGGCATCTGGTCTAGCCAAAGCAGTTTCTGGTCGAGAAAACCAATCCAGCCGTGGCGCTTCTCGGCATTCTGAAGGTTGGGGTAAGTTTCAGCGAGGGCGGGCATGGTGGCGAGCATCTTGAGCGCTTTCAACGCTCCGTTCAGCAGTGGCCGCCAGCCGTTGTCGTCGGCTTCAATGTGGTCCCTGGCTGACGCCCGCAGCGCCTCCTTGACCATCCGATGGTTGATGTCATGCAGCCGCAGCTTCCAATCCTCGGTCCGCCGGGGGTTGAACTCGTCCAATGGCTTCTCGCCAAAGCGCTGGGCCTGGCGGCTACGCAGTTCGTGCATGCGCTGGGGCGCGTAATTGGACAACAGCACCAGCCTGCGGTTGGTGCGATCAAGTTCCTCCTCGTATTCGCTCGTGTGCTCATAGAGCACGTTGAGCCGGTACAGCAGCTCGTAGGCCAACAACCAGTCGCCGTCGCGCCGGGCGATGGGAATCTGGGCCTTGGCCCGGGTGACGACCTGGGCGATCTCCGGATCATCCAGAACAGCTACCAGATCGTCGCTGAGGGTCTGCACCTCGACCGCCGTCGTCAACGCCTGGGAAATCTTGTCCTCTGCCAAATGGGTGCGCATCCGTTCGCGTGCGTCAGCGCGGTCCGCTCTCCTGGTAGCCAGTCCATCGCGCAAGTTGCGATCATATTGGTCCAGGGACGCGCGGAGCCGCTTGGCATCTTCGTTTTCTGCCCGCCCCGGGATCTGCTTCAGGTACGTCTCCAGTGCCCCGCGATCACCCTGGCTGGCCGATTCCCAGACCAGCTCCGACCACCGCTCGATCGTCAGCCGCTCGTCCTGAGCGCCCAGCGGGCAAACACATGCTCCCCATACGCAGACTGCGACGATCAAAACACGGCTGCCAAGGCTGATTTGCGGCATCTTCACATCACCCCTTTCGCTCTGATGGTCCTGTACGTCCACGATTCGCCGGTGGGTGCATCGGCAAGGAACCTATGGCACGATAAAGCGGCACGATAAAGGCGGGCATCGGTTGCGCATCGACCATCACTGCAGATTCCTTCACCAGATTAGCCCAGCGGTTCCGCCTGGCGGTGGGCTGGCAGGAGGAGTTCCGCCTGCATTCTCCGATAACGCCTGCCATAGTTCCATCTGGGCACCTCGTCAAGCGCGGTAGGCTGGGCAGTTTGCTGGAGCCCCGCGGCTGCCCGACGAGCTCTAACTATACTACTGGCTCCATGGACGTATCGGTTCTGTCCGCGCTGGTTCTCTTAGGAACAATCGTATTGTTGCTCGGGGTATTCTTCATCGGCGTGGTCGTATTGACTCGGTCTTATCGTCGCCGGCAGCGCAGGCGCCTTGACCGTGCATCACCAACCCTGCCCGACCCATGGCGCGAAGCAGGCAGGAGGATGGAGCCGCCCGCAGCGGCCTGCCCTGACCCTCCAGAGGACGGGCCCGCGTGAGCGCCGCACGGCCTCTAGCAGTGGTGACTGGAGCGGGACGGCGGGTCGGGCGGGCCGTCGCCGTGGAGCTGGCCCGCTATGGGTTTGATCTCGCCCTGACCTACCACCGCAGCGAGGCTGAGGCGAGCAAGACCGTCTCCCTGGCGATTGCGGCCGCGGAAGGTTCCGCAACCCCGATCGACTGCCAACGCTTTCAGGTCGATCTCAATGTTCCCGATGAAGTTGAGCAGCTTGGACGAACGCTACGTGCCTTGCCGCGCATCGACGCCGTGGTCCACAACGCGTCGTCCTATGGTTCGTCCCCGTTCGGATCGATCACAGCCGAGCACGCCCTTGACCACTATCGCGTCAACGCCTTGGCGCCTCTGCTGCTGACTCAGGCTCTCAACGAGCAGCTCAGCCGGTCGCCGCTTCCGGGAGGGGGCGCGGTGGTGTGCTTCAGCGACATCCACGTGCTCGGCCGGCCCTTGAAGAACTTCGCCGCCTACGCCATGGCCAAGGCCGCAATGACCCAGATGGTTCACAGCCTTGCACGCGATATGGCCCCCACCGTCCGCGTGAACGCCATCGCTCCCGGCGTGATTGCCTGGCCGGACGATACCGATCCCGATGAGGTTGCGGCCTACGAACGGCGAATTCCCCTGGGCCGACCCGGCACCCCTCAGGATGCCGCCGCAGTGGTTCGGTGGCTGATCCTCGACGCCGTGTATATCACCGGCGAGGTTCTTCGCCTCGACGGGGGCCGCTGGCTGGCATGAAGAGCAGAAGTCGGGCGGAGCGGGGCGGGAAGCTGTAGCCGTTTCGCGAGCGGGCTTGCCCCGCTGCGAGCTTGTCCCGCTGCGGACTTGCCCCGCGGCGAGCTTCCCGGCGACGGCCATGGTTCACCGCGACTCGCCCGCCCTCTTCTGAAACGACTCGGCTAGCGACCTGACCTGCGGCGCCTCCGGGGCGGCGAGCCTGGCTTGCTCGTACCACATCCGCGCCTCTTGCGGCCGGTCGGCTTCGAGCAGTGCCTCGGCGACGCGCACCGCCGCCGGCCACGCCGAGGGGTGTCGGCGATAGCGATGCTCCCAGGCCTTGGCCGACTTCATCGGCTCACCCAGCAGGCGATAGCACTCAGCGATCTCGTAGGTGACCGCTTCCTCGGCACGTTGCTTCTCGTCGAGCATCACCAACAATTCGAGCCCATGGCGGGGTTGACCGCACCGCCGGCGCACCTTCGCCTCCTGGATCCGCAGCGCCAACGTCTGTGGGTCGATTCGCCGTGCTTCCTCGATATGCTCGATCGCTTCGGCTTGATTGTTTTCCTGCAACGCCACCGCGGCCAGGGACGCGTGAGCGAAGGCCTCATCGGGATCGAGTGTAAGCACACGCTCCAGCAGATGCCTTGCCTCGACCCATCGCTCTTGCTGGAGCAGGATCTGCGCTGCGTACAACGGGTGCTTCGGATTGGTCGGGTCCAACCGGCCCGCCTGCTGAAAGTGACCCAGCGCGTCATCGCTGCGCCCGGCAGCGACGGCGATCTCGCCCGCACTCTGATGAAGCCCAGCGGCCAAGACTGGGTCCAGCTCCGATGCCAGCTCGACGCTCATGCGGTAGCGGCCATAGGCCTGGTCCAACAGCATCGCCGCGTTCTGTTGCTCGCCGCGTGCCCGGGCCTCGACGCCCTTGAGAAACAACACTCGGCCGAACAATTCATAAACCCGATGATCCCTCGGCGCCTTCTCGATCAGCTTTATAAGGATCGCTTCAGCGCTGGCCAGCTCATGGCGGCCGAAGTAGTCCTCGGCCGCAGCAAGCGATTTGTCGATCGCCTGGGGGCTGACCGCATGCTCGCGCCGCTGGGAAGCTCCGGCTTCACCCGCAACGGCGGAGGGTTCCGACCCCTCGCTGCAACCGAACGGGACGAGCCCTCCCATCAAGCACGCGAAGCCGAGCACTCGGCCTATTCGCTTGAAGCGCTTTGAACGAACCTTCCCAAGTGCAGAGACTATGATGGTTCTTTCCATGATGACTGCGCAGCTGCCGAAATCATATTCGCCCGCGGAATCGGAAGCCCAAGTCCGCGAGAGGTGGGACAACTCGGGCGCCTTCCACGCCGAGCCCGGGCCTTGGCAGCATCGGCCTGAGGACGGCAAGCCCCTCCGCCGCAGGCGGACAAGTCTCAACCCTTTCTGTATCGTCATTCCCCCGCCCAATGTGACCGCGGCCCTACACCTCGGCCATGCGTTCAACATTACCTTGCAGGATGTGCTGATCCGCTACCACCGGATGTGCGGCTTCAATACCCTCTGGATGCCCGGCACAGACCACGCGGGCATCGCCACCCAGGCCGTGGTCGAGAAGAGGCTCTTGCAGCAAGGGACCAGTCGCAAATCGTTGGGTCGTGAGGAGTTCGTCGCCAAGGTCCAGGCCTGGAAGGACCAGTACGAGGCGACGATCATCGAGCAACTCAAAGCGATGGGCTGCTCCTGCGACTGGGCCCGCACCCGCTTCACCATGGACGAAATGTGTGCCAAAGCCGTGCGCGAGGCGTTCTTCGGGCTGTTCAAGGACGGTCTGATCTATCGCGGTAAGCGCCTGGTGAACTGGGACCCGGTCACCCAGACCGCCCTGGCGGATGATGAAGTCGAGATGCAGGAAATCGACGGGCACATGTGGTACCTGCGGTATCCGTTGGCGGAGCCCGCTTCAGCGGGCGGCGTCGCCGTTGAATATGTAACCGTCGCAACCACCCGCCCCGAGACTATGCTGGGTGACACCGCGGTGGCGATGAATCCGAAAGACCCGCGGGCCGCCGCAATAGTTGGCAAGAACGTCAAGTTACCGATCGTCGATCGCATCGTGCCGATCATCACCGATGAGCACGTCGTGATGCCCGACGACCGTGACAATCCCATGGCCGAGTACGCCACCGGCTTCCTCAAGGTCACACCCGCCCACGATCCCAATGACTGGGAGATCGGCCAGCGCCACGATCTGCCGGTGATCAATGTCATGGCTCCGGACGCGACGATCTCCGCTGAGCACGGCTGGACGGACGTATCAGATGAAGCCATCCCGCTTCTGGGCTTAGCGCGCGAAGAAGCACGCCGGCGAATCGTTGAATGGTTCAAGGACCACGATCTGCTGGAAGACGTGCGCGACTATCGCCACAGTGTCGGCCACTCGTACCGGTCACACGTGCCGATCGAGCCGTATCTGAGCGATCAGTGGTACGTGAAGGTGACCGACGATCGCCTGCGCGGCGAGGCGCTGCGGGCGCTGAGCGATGAGCAGTTCGAGGGAACCAAGCCCTCACCCCCAACCCCTCTCCCAAGGGGAGAGGGGAGAGTGGGCGACGGCGAGTTGACCTTCTTCCCCGCCCGGTACGCCAAGACCTTCCAGGCCTGGCACGAGAACCTCCGCGATTGGTGCATCAGCCGTCAACTCTGGTGGGGCCACCGCATCCCCGTGTGGACTTATCAGTTGGACAGCATTGAACTGGAGTCGAAGGAGAAACTTAGTGATGATCGTTTCCACATGACCTTCGCGCTAAGTGATCGCGATGGTGAAGCCATGCAGGCTCGAGATGAGCTGGAGGGTGCTTATCCGAATGAAGTCTGCTTCACAGGGTACCCTATGAACTATCGCTACGACGACGCATTTCTCAAGCAACTCCCCGGCCTCTCACTGAATATGAAGGTCTGTGTTCGCAGTGATAATAAGACGATTATTGAGCGACTCGAAGCGGCCGGTTTTGAGCAAGACCCCGACGTACTCGACACGTGGTTCTCCTCGGCGTTGTGGCCGATCTCGACGATGGGTTGGCCGGAGCCGAAGGAGTTCCCGGATACGCTCGGCCTGCTCGAAACGTTCAACCCATCGAGCATGCTCTGCACCGGCCGGGACATCATTACCCTGTGGGTCTCACGGATGGTGATGTTCAACCGCTACTTCCGCGACGGAACACTGCCCTTCCGTCACGTCTACATCCACCCCATGATCCAGGACGGCCACGGTCAACGGATGAGCAAATCGTTGGGCAACGGCGTTGATCCCCGCGACATTATCCACAGCCACGGGGCAGACGCGATGCGATTCGTCCTGGTGCAGATGGCCACGAGCACGCAGGATGTGCGGATGCCGGTGGACCTGATCTGCCCGCACTGCAGCGCGACTTTTCATCCCGACGAGATCACCAGCCCAGCCGGCTATCACGTGGCGGCGCCCCAACAAGAGTGCCCACAATGTAAGAAGACCATGGTCAGCAGCTACGGCGCCGCTTGCGGCTTCGCCACGCCGTCCGAGCAAATCTCCGTCGCGCGCAACACCTCCGCCAAGTTCGATCTCGGCCGTAACTTCGCTAATAAGTTGTGGAACGCGACGCGGTTTGCCGTGGGGAACCTGGAGGCATCAAGGCATCAAGGCATCAAGGCATCGAGGAAGGACGACGACCTGACCCTCGCCGATCGGTGGATCATCACCCGGCTACACCGCACGTTGCACGCAGCGGAGAAGGCGGTCCGGCAGTACCAGTTCAATGTCTACGCCGAGGCGATGTATGACCTGGTCTGGCGGGACTTCTGCGACTGGTATCTCGAAGCGATCAAGCCGACGATCAAAGACAACCCCGCCCAGCAGCAGGTGCTGCGAACCGTGCTTAACGCGATTCTGCGCATGCTTCACCCGATCTGCCCGTTCGTGACCGAGGCGCTGTGGCCGCACGTCCAGGCCGCAGGTGAGGCCGACATCGATGACATCAAGCTGCCGCCCAGTGAGTTGCTGGCCATCGCGGCCTGGCCGAAGATCGCCTGTCGGGTCGATGACAAGGAGGCCGCGGCGACCTTCGAGCGCGTTCAAGCCCTGACCGACGCAATCCGCACCGTGCGCGGCGAGCACAATGTGCAGCCGCGCCAAAGGATCAGGATTCACGCGACGCCCCGGGCGATGGCCTTGATCAAGTCAGGTGAAGGTGTCGTCGAGACCCTGGCCGGGCTTGAATCCGCATCGCTACTGGACCCAAGCGCCCCGCCGGCCGATGCGATTCCGCTGACGTTCGAAGGCGAACAACTGCGGTTGAGCGGATTGGCGGAGGCCGTGGATCCGGCCGCGGAGCGGGTCCGTCTCGCGAAGCTCGTTCAGCACAAGGAACAGGCCGCCGCCGGGTTCCGCAAGAGGCTCGACAACGACAGCTATGTGAACAAGGCGCCGGCGAATCTGGTTGACGAAACCCGAACCAGGCTCGCCGAAGCGGAGGCCGACCTTGCCGCTGCCCGCCGCGACCTTGAAGTGCTCCAAGGCGCCGGCGCGGTGACTGAGGCTGAGCATCCATCATGAGCAGCAGCGACTCGACACACGCCGGCATCATTGCTCGTCTCCTCTTTGGGGCGGCTCTCGTCACCTCGGCTTCGGGCTGCTCCGTGGGGCATGCCCGGGCGTCGCTGGCCAGTCGGGCGGTGATCAGCGCCAGGTCGGGCGAGCCGGCGGAGGTGAAACGGCCGACAGCGACGGTCTCTGCCGCAGATGCAATCAAGACGGTGGACGTGACTCGTAAGCCGTGGCGGTTCGCGGACTACGAAGGACAAATCATCATTACCCCGCACTACCGCCTCTACACCACGCTCAAGCGTCACTTGGTGCTGAAGCAGTTGCCGTTGCTGATGGAGCGCGGCCTCATCCAATACACGACCGCGCTGGGGCAGCTCCCCAAGCCGAGCGGCCGCATGGACACGTATCTGTTTGAGAGCAGAAACCAGTGGGAGGCGAAGACCCGCCAGATGCTGCCCGGGCAGTCGGCAAGGTATCTTGGGCTTGGCCGCGGCGGCTTCACGACTCGCGGGACTTCGGTGCTGTACTACATCGGCCGCACCGACACGTTGGCCATTACCGCGCATGAAGGTTGGCACCAGTATTCTCAGCAGACCTTTCAGCACCAGCTGCCTGTCTGGCTGGAAGAAGGGATCGCCACCTACATGGAAGGCCATCTGAGCCGCCCCGACGGCATCCCGAAGTTCCGCCCGTGGGCAAACCTGGAGCGATACCACACGCTCCGCGACGCGGTGCGGGAAGATCGGCTGATCCCGCTGGGTGATCTGCTCCAACGGACACCGCAATCGTTTCTGGAACGGGGAAGGAACAAGCTGCTGATCTACTACGCGCAGGTCTGGGCCCTGACGCATTTCCTGGCCGAGGGCGAGCAAGGCCGGTACCGCCCGGCGTTGCACGAGCTGCTGCTGGACACCGCCCAGGGCAGACTTTCCGGGCGGATCTTATCATCCAAGTTCATCTCCCCGAGCCAGCGGCGACGCGTTGCCGCCAACGTTCGCATCGGGCCGTGGGTGCTGCTGGACTACTTTGACAGTGACCTTGCCTCGTTCGAGCAGCGGTACACGTTGTTCGTTCGGCAGATCGTGAAGACCGGCGGGCGCGATCGAATCGTGCAGGGTCAAAGCCCCCTGACGAATTGATTGTTCGCTGCGATCCCTCTGGGCCATGCTCATCGGCATACTCTCAGATTCCCATGGTCGGGCCGACACCACCGCTCGGGCCGTCGCGGACCTCATCGGCCTGGGTGCGGAAATGCTGTTACATCTCGGCGACATCGGAACCGAAGCAGTGATCGACGAGCTGATCGGCCACAACGCCCGCATTGTCTTCGGCAACTGCGACCTCAACGCCGACGCGCTCGCCCACTACGCCGAGTTGGTCAGCGTGCAAGTGAACCATCCGATGGGTGTCCTGGAGGTTGACGGCAAGCGCATCGCGTTCACCCACGGTGATATCACCCGCTTGATGAACCAGGCCATCGGCGAGGGGGTTGACTACCTGCTGCACGGCCATACCCACATGATCCGCGATGAACGCGTGGGCCGGACGAGAATTATCAATCCCGGCGCGGTGTTCCGGGCAGCGCGGTATACTTCTGCACTGCTCGATCCTGCCGCCGACCGCGTGCAGTTCATCGAGATCACTCCTGCGCCGAAGACCTGATCAAATGCCCCAGGACGTTGCCAACAACTTCAATCTCGACAAGGTCGTAGTGCGTCTTGCGGGCGATGAGGACCATAGCACCGTGCGGGAGCTGTTCAAGGCCGGTCTGCTGGAAGGCCACGTTCCTGCGAACGATACCGGCGCCGACGTCGAGAATCTTCGCGAGGCTTATTTCTCTGATGAAGGCCAAAGCGCCCTGTGGGTGGCCCAGTACAAAGACCAGATCATCGGCATGGTCGGCGTGCAGAAAATGTGCGACAACTCAGCGGAAATCCGACGGCTTCGTGTCCGCGAGGGTTTCCGACGATGCGGCGTTGGCACCAAACTCACCGAGCAAGCCTTGGGATTCTGCCAGCGGCACGGCTATCTGAAGGTGATCCTTGATGTGCGCATAGAGCGCGGTCCGGCCATCGCCCTGTTTGAGAAGTTCGGCTTCCAGCTCGCCCGATCACGCGAGGTCGAAGGCCGCAAGATGCTCGACTTCTATATCGACCTGTATCGCGATCCCAACGCCTGATCAGCCTGATCGGCGCGCCGAGCCGCCGAGGCGGTGCAACGGCACATCATGCGCGGCCCCCGCCACCGCGAGAGCCAGGACGCACCCTACCACCAGGGGTCAGGTCGCAATCGGCGTCGGAGTTCAACGCGATCAAGCCCAGTGGCTGCGAGATGACCGCATCGCCAGCCGCCCTGATTCCGCACGACCCGCGCACCCGACTGAGGAGCGGTGAGTAGAATGGAGCCGGAGGTGGTAGCTATGCGATTTCACATGATCCGGACATCAGCGGCCTTGGCGGTGTGTGGCGGCGTGTTGCTCACCCCCGCGTCCCTGGCCAGCGGCCCAAGGTCGTACACCATCATGCCGCTCGTCCTCGAAGGCGATTCCGTCGTCGGCGTCGGCCAGGTGACGGCTATCGACAACGTCGCCGTCAACAACACTGGCCAGTGGCTCGTCGAAGCGGATACGAACAACCCGAATACTGACGCCGACTCGATCCTGCTCCGCAACGGTGTCCTCGTGATGCGGGAGGGTGACCCGGTCTCCGCACCGGCCGGGGCCACGCTCGATTCCTTCGACTCCGTTACGATCACCGATGGCGGACACAGCGGGTTCAACTTCTTCCTCGACGGGACCAACGACATCTTCGACGATTCGGGCGTGTACGCCTTTCTCGGGCCGGGTTCAGATCCGTTTACCGATCCCGTCCTGGTCGTTCAAGAGAGCCAACCCGCACCAGGCCTGACCAAGGGAACGTTGTTCATCGGCTTCTTCGACGTGAAAATCAACAACGCCGACCAACTGTTCGTCACCGCGAGTGTAGACGATCCGAACATCCCCACGTCGGTCGATCGCGCCCTGTACATCCTCGAATCCGACCCGCAACGCGGTGGGATCACGGGATTCGAGATGTTTGCGGCGGAAGGCGACATTCTGCGCGGTCAAAGCGAGGTCGTCGCCGACTTTGGCACTGGGCCGCACGCTTCCGCCTTCAACGACCTCGGCCAAGTGCTGCTGTTCGCCGATCTGGCGGGCTCCACCGCGACGGACGGCACGATCTATTTCTACGACGGTGGTTTCACGTTGTTGGCCCAGGAAGGAAGCGCCTCGCCGGTCACCGGCCGTAACTGGCTGAGCCTCTCCGGCCCGGAGATGGACCTCAACAACCACACCGAGTACGTCTTCAGCGGCTCTCTTGACGGTGATGCCGCAACCAACCTGCTCATCGTCAAGAACGGCGAGAAGTTCATTCAGGAAGGCGACACCCTCCCCGCGATCGGTGGTGTCTTCACGTTCACCAGCTTCGGCAGCGGACCGATCGAAATCAGCGACTCCGGTGATGTCCTTTGGTACGGGGATTGGGACGATCCGAACACCGATACCGATACCGGACTGTTCCTGGAAGACACACTGCTCGT
This sequence comes from Planctomycetota bacterium, assembly GCA_022568135.1. Lineage (GTDB taxonomy): Bacteria > Planctomycetota > Phycisphaerae > Phycisphaerales > SM1A02 > JADFFQ01. Next base: position 35,671 of record JADFFQ010000021.1, read on the forward strand.
GCAGGAGGGTGTAACGGCGATCAACGGCGACATTGTGGATACGCTGCGCGGGATTACCGACGGCTACCACATGAGCAACAACGGCCGGTTCATCGTCTTCGAGGCCGTCCTGCAAGACGGCACCGAAGGGGCCTTTCTCATTGAGTTTGAAGCCGCCTGTCCGTGGGACCTCAACGGCTCTGACAGTGTCAATGTCCTCGATCTGCTTGCGCTGTTGGCCGCATGGGGGCCGTGCCAAGTGTGCCCGCCCAGGTGCGGTTTTGACGGTGACTGCACGATCGGCATCATTGACCTGCTCATCCTGCTCGCCAACTGGGGCGACTGCCCGTGAGAGAAACGACGAATCGGCCCCAACGTCGAAATATCACGAACGCCCAGGGAAAGCTTTCCCTGGGCTTTGTGTTTGTGTCTGTGCCGGTCTTGAGAGCACACGCTACTCGTCGTTCTCCTCGTGACTGCCTCTGATCTCCTCGACCAGCCTGTCGAGCATCTCCATGAGATCGTCGATGCGATCGCTGAGCTGTTCCAGACGTTCCTCGATGTGGCGCGGCGCGCGCTCCCGCAGGAGGCGGTAAGCCTCACCCAGGCGTTCGCGCGTCGGCCGCTCAAGCCTGCGGAAGAGCCGCGACGCGTCCGGATCGATCACGAAACCCCGCCAGTCAATGTCACCTGTCGGCAAGCGGAAGTCGCGCGCGATCTGGACGCCTGGGCCGCCCCCGATCAAGTCGGCGGACCGCATTGCATCGGCATCGAAGGCGTCGAGCGTGACGACGACCTCGCCCGCGCGGCCTTCGTGAATGACCGAAAGCGTAACGGTCTCGCCGGGCTCTTTGTCCGCGAGCGCTTCGTGAATGCTATGGGGGTCGGCGGGTGTCTGGCCGTCAATGGCGGTGATGATGTCGAATTGATCCAGCCCGGCATCGTGGGCGGGCAGACCCTCAAACAGCGCACTGATCATCGTGGTCGAGCCGGGCTCGAGGCCGAGGTGGCGTTGCAGGGCCTTGCCCGGTTCGGCCAGATGGATACCGAGCATCACTTTGGGGTGCGGTCCGTCGATTTCAAATCGCGGCCCCGGACGTCCGCGAGGGGCATCGCCGCGCGGCCCGCGGCGGAACCTGAAGCGCGGGCCGCGGTCACCGTCGCCGACGCGCCCGCCGAAGACCTCGATGTCGTTGCCGTCGTCGTCAAGGATCATGATGCTGCGGTCGTCGCCGCGAATGATCCTGTCCAACGAGATCTCGTTGCCGTCTTCGTCGAGGATGATGATGCGCCCGTCTTTGTCGCGAATGATTCTGTCGGCGGGAATCTCTTCGCCGTCCACCTTGACCGAGATGTCGCCGTCCTCGATGCGGACCTCGATCGTTTGGCGGTCTGAGAAGGCCGCCATCGGCGGGTCATCTGTGATGACCGCCGTCTTGCAGATGACGTGAACCTTTTCTTGCGGGCATCCTGCTGTGGCCGGGGCGGTCAACAACGCCGCCGCCGCAATGCCAATGGCGCCCAGTGTAAACCAAGATGTGTTTGTATTCATGCTGTCCATCGTGTTTGTCCTCGTTCTAGACCTTCGTACAGTCGTTGGGTTTGAGACGTTGGAAGTTGACAAAGCGTTCGCTGCCGAACCGTGGAGCGATCGTTACATCGACCGGCCGGGGTGCTCTTCGAATCGCACCAGAGTGGGACGACCGAGCTCGTCCTGGGCCGTGAACTGGTACAAATCCGCCACAATCGCCCGCTCAAGAACCTGCCGCAGGTACAGCAGCTCGTATCCCTGGCCGGAGGAAGCCGGTCGTGAGTCGATCAATACTTTCTCAGGCACTTCACCGATGACAAGATCCTCCTGGCGTCCGCGATCGAGGTAGGCCCGAAAGAGGTCGGCGGCCGGCGCGGAGCGCAGGAGTTCGGCGGTTGCGATGCCCGCCTGCTCGATACCTTGATTCGTTGGCATAGGACCGAAAAGCCCCAAAGCCCAGGTTATTGTCACGACGGCGGCAACGGCCCATCCACCCCACGCGCCGAATCGCCGGCCTGCGGTGTCCCGCGATGTCTGGGCCAATCTCCCGGGGTTGGGCTCATCGGCCGGCAGCTCGATGGCATCGGCGGCGCCCGCGAACGCGTTGACCGCTCGCGCGAAGCTGGCGCACTCGCGCAGGGTCTCGGCGACACGGCGCCACAACATTGGATCATCGCCGGCCATCGCTGTGAGTTCGTCCCATTCGCCGGGGGTTGCCTGGCCGTCAATGGCCTTGGAGATCAATAGTTCTTCGCGCGGTTGTTTCATCGTTCGCCTCTTTGTACATTGTGCCCGGCGATCGACGCGACAATCGCCGGCCGGGGTCCGATCTCTCTGCTCTTCAGCGCCAGCTCGCGGAGCATACGACGGGCGCGTGCGATGCGGGTCTCGACGGTCGCTTCGGGCAAGCTGAGAATCTCTGCAATGTGCCTGCCGCGCATTGAGTGAACTGCCCTGAGCATCAGCGGCTCGCGGTATGCTTCGGGAATCCGAGAGGCCAGCGCGAGCAGCCGGCGTGCTTCGTCGTCCAGCGCGATGAGATCACCGGCCTCGGCGGACGATGCACCGTAATCGTAATCATTGTCAAGGGCCTCAGGCCTCGGCCGACTCTTCCATGCCCGGGCTGATGCCCGTGCCGTGTTGACCGCGACCGTCCGAAGCCAGGCGCGGATATTCCGTGGCTCCCGAAGGCTGCTGATCTTGCTGACCAAGGTCATGGCCACTTCCTGTAGCAGATCGTCGAGCGGATCATGCGGTGATTTGTGGGCGAGCAGCACGGCCGCAATCCAGCGCCGGTGTTCGTGCCACAGCGCAAGGATCGCCTCACGCTCGCCACGCATTGCCGCGACAACAGTCGCGTCGCCAATTGGCACCTCCGCAGGGGCGGTCACAACAAGCTCCGTGTCAGTGATAGGATGCGCCCCGCCGTCGATCCTGTCATCTTGGTTGGCACTTTGGTTGACCCGGCCGCCGGGGCTGGTTCCTCCGGCGTAGCACAGGCCATCGCTCGGCTCTGCGGAACCGATCTGCGGCCCGCGAGGGTGATCTGTGTAGATGCGCTGATGGTTCCGGTTATTCGTTGCCGGGGCAGGCTGGGATCGCCTCAAAGGCCACATTGCGGCCTCGAAACCCGGGAAGCGCCTTGGTCGCCCGCCTATCGTGGAGTATGGTAGGCGAAGAAGAAGATCACCGCCCCAGCAGCATCCCGGCGCCCGGCAGGGTCGCGTCCGACTGACACGGGCCGAAAGAAGAAAGGGGGCAGCCTATGAGCGGTAGACCGCGCGCCAAGTGCCCTGTGCTGCCAGCCGCAGCGGGTGGGCTGGCACTGATGCTTGCAATCTCACCCGACGGCAGCGCCCAGGATGCGCCGCTGTTCACTCGGCCGTTCGATGGTGTGCCCGTGCCGGCCCTGGAGCTGTATCTGCGCATCGTTCCGCTTGAGCAGATCAACTTTGAGAACGACGATAAACGCCATCTTGATGTTGGAGGCGGTCCCGACAGTCTGCCCGCCGACCTGCCGCCTCGCTTCACCGACGACCGGACGACGCGCTCCACCAGCGGGATGACCACCGGCGGCTCGTACTTCGGGCAGTTCGTGGACCACGATCTCACGCTCACTCGTCTCCGGTTCGATGAGCTGCTGATCGAGCCGTTCGTGTTCCGATATCACGAGACCGAAGGCTCCTTTCAGAACCGACGAACCCCCGGCTTCGATCTCGACCCGCTCTATCGAATCTCACCGCTGGAGTATCCGTCCACGCCGGAGAACCTCGGCCCTTGGGACCTCAGCAACCTGCGATTCCGCTTCTCAATAAACCGTAGTGGGGCGCTTGACTTCATTCGCGGCGGCAGCGGTATCGCCATCATCGGCGACCCGCGCAACGATATTACCGGCGTGATCGGCCAGCTCCATCGGGCTTTCATGAAGCTGCACAACGTCCAGGTGGACAAGATCATCATTCGAGATCGTATAGACGAATTGAGCTTGGAGTTCCTCAGCGAACAGTGGTGGGACATCTTCAACGAGGCCCGCAATTACACGACTGCCTACTACCAGGGCATCGTGTGCAACGAGCTGGCGCAGCAGCTCACCGGCCGAACATTGTTCGAGGCGATCCAGGACCCGCGCCAGCCGCTGGGCCCCGTTGGGGCTCCGCACGTGACGGTCGAGTTTGCCGGCGGCGCCTTCCGCTTGCACACGCTGATTCCGACCGAGGTGCAGGTTGCCCCAGACACGTTCTTGGATCCGATCGACGAGCAACTTCGAAACGGTGTGCCCTGGCCGTATTTGTTTGGCCCGACCGCGCCGCTGGCCGGCAAGCTCGACGCTGCGGTGGCCGCGCCGCTTCGTCAGATCGTCAGCCTGATCATCCCCGGCATCCAGATTCCCATCACGCTGGACTTGGCCCAGGTGAATCTTCTGCGCGGACGGGAAATGAAGCTCCCCAGCGGCGAGGAATACCTGGCGTTGCTGATGGACGAGCTACGCCTGGATCCGAAGAACACCTCCACCATCCGTGGCAAGCTGATTCTCACGCCCCGAACCGCAGCCGCCATCCTCGATCCACGGGACGATGCGGACTTGCTCGCCGACATCATCAACGGTGATACAGACCTCTGGGCGTATATCCTTATCGAGGGTGAGCTCAACGACGGGGTGCTGGGGCCCGTCGGGCAGGACATCATTGAACGCAACTGGGCTGAGCTGCTGCTCGCGGATGATTGGAGCCTGCTGGGCAAGTACAGTGATCAATTCACGCCCAAGCAAATGGATTTCTTCCGAAGCGCCACCTTCGGCCGCCTGCTCGACGAGATCCTCTCCCCAGCCGACTTCGACAGCGATGGGCGTGTCGGCATCCTCGATCTCTTGTTTCTGCTGGCCGAATGGGGCGAAAGCGACTCGCCCGCCGACCTCAACGCCGACGGGACCGTCGATGTCGCCGACCTGATTCTTCTCTGGGAAGAATGGGGATTCTGACCGCCGCGCGCACAACCCCGGCCTGAATGCACGTACCACATCCGCGCGCGCCGCATCTTTGCGCTCCCACATTGCGCTTCCGGGGGGCTTGATTCTGAGGTACAAGTGAGGGTCGGCCTTTCTTGCGCGCGCCCAGGCGGCCGTGCGGGCCACTCAGCGCGCGCCAGCCATGCCGCGTGCGCGATAACTTCGGCTAACCGAGGCTTATCTCCGCGCAACTCGCGCTAAGTCGGCGCTTCGGGAGCGCATCGAGCCGTAAGTTCGACCAACTCGTGCGCGCCGGCGCGACCTCAACCCACAGTGCGCGCAGAGTCGTGGCTGCGCCGCCCACCTACGGGCCGCAGGTACCGCAGGGGTTGCCGCCGGCGACGGAGCACCATTCGGCCAGCAGCTTCGCCAGGTCGAACGCATCGACACACCCAACCCCCGCGCCAGATCCGAGGAAGGAATCACAGATAAACACGGATGAGCACTGATGGTTTTGAGAAACTGGAAACACGGAGGGCGACGGAGATGAGGAAAGGATTCTCAAGCCTCAAGCCCCAGGGCTCAAGCCTTCTTATCACGCTTCGGCCAACGCTCAAATGCGCTCATGGCGGGATTGTAGCAGAATATGCCTTGGGAACTCCGAGGCTCACTTGCCTGTTGACGCTTCTTGGAAGAGTCGAAGTTTCAGTGATTGAAGTTGGAGGCCTCGCCCCCAAAACGTCATAACAGGCCAGAGAACTGAGGCAGATAAACGCCAGGTCTCGCCTGTCAAAAGGAGCATAATCGGGTTCGGCGCCCTTGCTGGTTTGTACTTTGCAATACGTCGGAGTGTCTTTATGTCCTTCGTACTGAGTACCGGTTTCCCATCTGGGTGGGTGTGCCAATCGCCTAAATAGACGATGCGATTTCCCGACGAATGATATCGATTGGAAATCTCTTGGAGGTGATAATCGTGGTCCGGCCTGAACGATTCCGTAGTCCGTGCCGCACCAGGACCCGGCCCAATCATCTCTGTCACGACGGGTTCGGCTGGTGCCGTCCCCCAGTATCCCATCAGTACCCCTCCTGTTTCATGGGGGAACTGTTGGATAGCTTCCGTTATGAAAGCTTCAAACACCGAGTGTGAAATCCACAGATTCGATGGTGGGTCTACTTGAGATTGCAAATGGGACATTCGGGATGAACAGGCAGGCTGTGGGGCATATACACTGGAGGTAAGAGTTCGCCTTGTTCATTACGAAACGAAATGTGTGTCACATCCCAGTTCATTCTCGGATAGCCAACTTCGTGGTTTTCACAGAGCGTCGATACTACAACTCGCACGCCCATCATCGCAATATCGAGCATATCGAAGCCAGTTCCCGTGAATGTTGTATCTCCACATCCGGCGGTCTGAAGGCTACCATTCGGATCAAAGGGCGGCTCGATTATTTTATCTTCCTTACTCCATTTTAGATAACACCAATAACAGCCGCTTTGGCTGTCATCGTTCTTGATCCTGAAGACTCGGCCACCCCATCCGCCTGGCGTCACTGACATTCCAACGTACGGTATCCCGAGCTTGCGAGCATGATATGCCAGGTAGTTGTGTACACCAGGTTCCGCCGTCGCATCAAAGATCAAATTTGCATCCTGAGTCATGTCCTCAACAATCTGCTCATCCGGCAGTTTGTTTCTATCGTCAGGGTTTCGGATGCCTCCGAGTTTGGATGGCCAGTCTTTTATCTTGCAGTATGGAAACTCATGGATGATCCATTCCTTGATGACTTCAGTCTTGAAGCGCCCCGAGATTGTTAACCCTCGCGGCCAGCGTACGATTGTTCCGGGATCTACTGTGTCATGATCGAGGATACCTAACTCGGCCACTCCGGCTTTCGCCAGTTCGATCGCGGCCGGTGCGCCAAGACAGCCGAGACCGAATAGTGCTACCTTTGCATTACGTAGAGGCGTGAGTTCCGGTATTCGAGCGGCGATGTCCTCTGGACCCGCTCGCCCCGCGCGGGTGAAGCAGTACTCACACTTCATAATGTTCTCTTACCGAATGACGCTGTATGTTCCTGTTCCTGGCGTGGCATCTTGTGCGGTGTCATGCGGCACACGAACACCCATCCAAGACCGCTCTCATCGCGCCACTTGTGCTGTTCCGGGAAAACAGCAGCGTAAATGCTTAGATAACCCGCGCTCAGCTTATTTTGCTTGAGCTGCGTTGAACGCAGATCCCTTTCCTGGATGTGATCAAAGAAGGCCTCTTCCGTGCCTGGAAGGCCCTGTGTTTGCGTGCGTACCCAGCGTGCATCCACCGTCTTCTTGATTGTAAGTTTGCATAGTGCAGGATCCGCCTCAGCTAGAACCTTGTTCCCGTTGTTGAAGACCTTAAGAACTACGCCTCGTAACGGGTATTTCGTATTTGTTTCCACTTGCGCGGTTAGACCAATTTGGAGCCGGCCACAAGTCTCATCTCCTAGATCCCACTCGCTTTGCACTAGTACAGTGGATCCCGGAAAGTAAGGGTAATAGGCTGAGTAGGGTTCAGCCTGCTGGGCTTCGATACCGACGACCTTTTTCCTATCAGTCTGGCGAGCAGTCTGAAGCAGCTTTGGAAGTTGCGGCAATAGAAGAGTGGCTACCGTGTCAGTAGTATGCCAGTTCTCCGTAGGTCGATCGATAAGACAAAGATTCTTTTGGAAGGGATTCTGGTGGAGCGGTAGATCAAGCGTTGGAGCCTTTACCTCGAATCTAAAAAAAGGATAAAGGTCGGGGAACGTCACGATCAGATCAAATACCTCATCGTCAACATCCACGTTGCTCAGATTCAGACGCATCACTCCCCATTTGCGCGCGTCTTTATCGATCTTGCAATCGATACCAGCATCGCGCAATGCTTCGATTTCTGCTTCCAACCGAGCAGGAATCCGGTCCCACCAACGCGTTACGGTCATCCAACCTCTCGCCGCTTCGGTGGCCGCGGCGGATCGGGTGGGCCGGGCGGGTCATGCGGCGGACCAGGCGGGCCGTTCGGTGGTCCAGGCGGGGTATCGGGCGGGCCATGACCTGGTGTCTCGGGTGGCGTGTTTGGTTGATTCTCTGACATAGAAGTGCCTTTCATGTTGAATTTTACTACAGATGGGGATCCGCCCTTCCGCCCATTCTACGCAGCCTACCAACAGGAGGCCAGCCTCGCCCCAGACCGGGTATTCATACACGTTCGGCACCCAAGATATTGTACCGGCGTCTCGACTCGGAGATGTTCTTAGGGAGCCCCCGCGCAACACCGCAATGACTTGCCCCGGGCCCCCGCCCCCGGAAGCTTGCGAAACATGCGGCCCATGTCGCCTGCGCAGGGGACATCGAGTGGGACACGGGAGCGAGGCGTCCCGATTCCATCGGGACGGCTTTACAGATAAGTCTCGGCGTTTACGTTATGGGCACGGGCCCCAGTCGGCGAGCAGCGTCAGCAGGTCGAGGATGCCGACGTTGCCGTCGCCGTCGAAGTCCGGCGGTCCGCCGGGATCGGTGCCCCAGGCCTCGAGCAGCGCGAGCAGGTCGAGGATGCCGACGGTGGCGTTGTCATCGAGGTCGGCGGGGCAGGTGTCGGCAACCGTCAGAAACACGTCGTCCACGAAGTAGTCGTCAACTTCTGCGATGTCGCCTTGGAGCCGGTGGAAGCGGAACCGGAACTGCTCATGCAATCCGTTGAAGGGAATGATGTCATCGAAGGCGGTGAACTGTGTCTGATCCTTGTCCCAGCCGACGATGGTGCGCAGGACGATCCACTGGCCGACGTTGTTGAAGTATTCGACAAGCAGATCATCGCCTAACTCCGGCGAATCGCCGCCGCCGGTGCGTTGGATCGAGTAATGGAGGGTGACACTGCTGAAGGGCTGGCCGGCGAGATCGATTGGAACGGAGCGGACTTCGTCGCCGCCACCCCAGTTGCCGTTGAGGCGCAGAGCGTTTGCGCCGCTGGGTTCTTTGAGGCCGAGGTCACTGATCGTTGCCCCCTGGACGTATTGATATCGCGTTGGATCAATCGTCTGACTTTCGAAGTCGTCCACTTGGGCGAACACAGACGGATCGACCCCCGGGCCGATGCCCAACGTCGTGTCCATCGTCCCCAGACCTTCGGTCGTGTCGTTGAAGTAGGCTTCCCAAGCGAGGCGGAATTCGTCAAGCTTCTGCAGGTCGGCGGGATCGGGGTCCGAATCGGGAGGGATCACCAGGATGAAGGCGATCTTGAAGGTCTTCATCGACGTGGTCGTGTCCGGGCCTCTGGGCCCATAGTTGTCAATGATGTCTTGAATGGTCAGGTCGATGCGAGTGCCGCCCTTGACGGTGACCTCAGGTTCGGGGAAGGTTCCGTCGTCGAAGGGCTCGCCCCCAGGGAAATCGATGACGTAGAACGGGGCCATGTCATTCGGTGCACGGAGACCCATCAGGTAGTCGTCGAGTTCGCCAAAGCCGGTGAACGACTCCACGGTCGTGAACGAGCCGTCGCCGTTTTCCTGCCAGCGGTTGCCTTCCATGGGCGAGGCGTTGCCGAGGCCGGGGTGGTTCAGGAAGAAGCTCCAATGGGCGTCGCTGCGGCCAAGGATGTCGGCGCCCGTGCCGGTGGCCGGCTGGACGAAGGCGGCCCAGGCGTGCTCGAACTCCTGGCCGAGGATTTCGACATAGGAGCCGACGTCGCCGAGGAAATCTTCCGTGGGGCTGTCAGGGTACTCCGGAAGATCATTCATGTTGCAAATGCCGATCAGTCGGGTGACCCCGAATTCCTCGAAGGGATTGCCCTGAAACCGGTTGATTCCGCCGACGTAGCCCGCGACCAACGAGAAGAACGCGAAGCCCAATTCGGGATCGACATCGCCCCGATAGGTGCTGGCGACGTGGATAATGACCTGGTCATACTCATCGCCATGCGTGGTGTAGAAGGCCTGGACGATGTTGAAAGTGTTCGTGACATTGCCTTGGACCAGCGTGCCATCATCCTGAAGCACGGCGATCTCGCCGATGTCCATCGACCCGACGGCAGTGGCGACCCCGCCGGCGCTTTGGCGCCACAGCTCAGCGAATTGATTCGGATCGCCGAACGGATCCACCACCAGATCGTCCGAGGTCCACGTCCTGCCGCTGGGAGTTTCACGCGGCCCCTGGTCATGCTGACGTTGCGGATGCAACGCGGCGGCGAGTCCTGCGGTCACCGCAATAGCCGCCCAGACGATGACCAAGCGCCCCCCAATTCTCTTACTCATCCACATGCTTTGGGCTCCTGACTCCCCTACCGGCGGCTTGTGGCTGTGCAGTGCTGATCTTCATTCCTGAGGATCAAACGCCCAACGGTCGCATGGAAGTATACCGCGAAGCGATAGGTAGCGAGGTGCGTGAGGGCTTGCGCGCAATAAATACGGCGTTTCGGTGTTGGGATTTCGGGACCTAGCCCCAGTTGGCGAGCAATGTGAGCAGATCGAATATGCCGACGGCGCCGTCGCCGTCGAGGTCGGCCGGGCAGGGCTCGGGCGGATCCGCGCACGGCCCCCACGCGCTGAGCAAGATGAGCAGGTCGATGATGCCGACGGCGCCATCGCCATCGAGATCGCCGGGCGTTACTGGGCAGCCGATCAAGACCAGCTTCACCCCATCCACGCCGGCCTCGACGATTGATTGCGGATCAGTGTCGGAGGCGAGGAAGCGAACGCGAAACTGATCGGTTGGCTCGACGAACTCGGCGACGTGGAACTGTTTGAAGAACCACCCGCCGTCCACCTCCGGCCCGGTTGGGCCGACCGTCTCGAGCGTTACCCAGGTTGAGCCGGCATCGTCGGAAACCTCGACGACGAAGACATCTTGGAATGGTGCGTTGCCCCGGGTGTTGGAGAACCATCGCCAGTAGGAGATGATCGCCGAGCCGCCGGCAGCATCAATGACGGGTGAGGTGAGGATGGTGGTGCCGTCATCAACGTCGCTGTTGCCGTCGGCGTTGTCGGTGACGTAGCACTGTCCGGATCCGTCGGCGTCGAAGGGTGGATCACCGCGGTCGCCGCCGCCTGCAGGCACGCCGCGCTGCCATTGCCCGTCGGTCAGGCCTCCGACGTTCTGCACGGTCCAGCCGAGGTCGTCCTGGAAGTTGTCCGTGAACGAGGCGTTCAGCGAGACGGCGCTGAGGGCGGTGTGGTGCATGGTTGGCGCAAGCAAGGGATTCGTCACGACCTCGCCCCGAGTCGTTTCAGCGCTAAAGAAATAGTTGACGACCGTTGTGCACTTGACGGCGGGAAAGAGGGCGTCGTAGATGTTGGGCTCAACCTCGTCCATGGGAACGCTGATGAACCCGTCTCCGAGGTCGAAATGCAGCACACCGGTCGCCCGCTGAGGGACGCCGTCGTTTTGTCCGATGACTTCGACTCGAATGGAGTCGCCGGCGGGGTGGAGCATCTCCGGCAGCCCATCGGGGAACACAAATCCAAGAGGCGGAGCGGGCAAGCACACGCCTTGCGGATCGGCCAACGCGTTCTGGAGCCCGGCATGGTTGATGGCGGTGCCGCGATTTGCGCCACGGATGACATCGCAACCGCCGTTGGTGTGGATACCGATCGCCTCGCCGGTCTTCTCATCGATGACGGGGGAGCCGGAGCTGCCGCCGCGTGTGTCCACCTGGTACTCGATCGTCGTGCCCGTGACATCGACATAAGGGCCGATGGAGGTCTGCTGGATCTGATTCCACTGTGGGGGGCTGCCGTCCACGCCATATCCGGTGATACGGATCGTCTGGCCGGGACGTGACGGCGGCGCATCGGCCAGAAGAAAGAAGTCGCCTTGTGCTTCAACCGGGGTCAGGCCGGTCTCGGTGTTGGGGAAGCAGCCGAAATGGCCCCAGTCGTTGCCGACGCCCCCGCTGACGGATTGTTTCGACGTGATATCGACGGCGTACTGATCTTCGGGTCCGGGGTGTTGAATGTCTCCACCACCGTCGGAGAGCGGGACGTTGAACTGGACCACTTCCAGGCTTCCCCCGGAGCAATGGCCGGCGGTGAGAAGGCAGTTGCCGGCATCGCCGATGATCCAGGCTGTGCATCCAACTGGTAGCGCCCGGGCGGCGCGAGGATCAGCTGAGCGCTCGCGATCGTCGGTCGGGCCGCAGATGGTGGCGACCCCGCCTTGGCCCGGCGGACCGGCCAGCACCCGCCGAATCGCCACCCGACTCGGTTCAGCGGTGGGATCGGCGAAGAGGGCCACGATGACGGCCTCGCCATTGAAATACGCAGACGTGTTGTGCCATTGGGCGAGACTGACGGTGTTGAGCGTTTGAACCGCGCCGTCGGCGACGGAGGTGATGCGCAGGATTGTTTCCTTGGCGGTGTCGGGAGCGCTTCCCAGAACAATCTGGTCGAACGTGAGCCGAATCCAGGTGGCATCAGGCACCCGCACCACCGTCGAATAGACGACACCGCGCCGGGCGGTCCGGTTGCCAACGAAGCCGGAGTCCACGGCCACGGCGACTTCGTTCTGGGCCAGGGGCGCGGTCTGGGCCACAGCTTCGGACAGGGCACTCAATACAATCGCTGCGGAAATGCCGATGCCAACGACACGAATCAAACCCATCTGAGTACTCCCAGGTTGATGTTCCTTGGGGCGTCATGGACAGTGTCGCCGACCGGCGACCGTAGTTCAAGGAAGAATTGCAAGGATGGGATCGGTTTGGCGCGGATAGCGCTGCCTCGGTTCGTGCGGGCCAACAAGCCAGCCGGGGGAGCTCACCGGCCGCTGCCGTCACATCTGCCCGCGGGGCCGAGGTGTCGGCCGGCCGCATCGCGTGCGGCTCCTTGTGAATATCGGTAGGATGCCGGGTCTAGGGGCGCTGGTCGAATGAGCAGCGTCCGGCCGTCATCTGAATACAAGCACATGACCGGAGATCAAACGATGAGAACCCGTTCACATCTGATCGTCACAATAGGCGCCGGCCTGGTTGGGTTGGGAGCACTCGCCGCCGGCGGCCGTGTCCAGGACCAGCCGCCACCGACGACAAAGCCGCAGCAGGTATTTCCTGATCTCGTGGGCGCGCTCAAAGCGACAGACGGATGCCTGGGGGTTGAGCTGGCCAGAACACAAAGCGGAATGAACCTCATCTTCGCCTGGTTCAAGGACAAGAAGGCGATGATGACGTGGTACTACAGCGAGAGACATCAACAGATCATGGATCAACTCTTCGTCCACGATGACGAGAATGATTCACACAAGCCGCTGGAAGGGATCGGCGACGACTTCGGCCCGATCATGGTCATTGCATCCGTCACGATGGCTGACGAGTCGAAATTCGACGAGACGAGGCTGCCCATCTCGCAAATCGCCATCGAGCTGTATGCGCCGATCAGCGGCGGGCTCTTCCTCGGCGGGCGGTTTGCGCCCAAGGGGGTCACGGTGCCAAAGATGCACGACTACACCCCAAAATCCCGGACCAAGGACCCCGACTAAGCGCTCAACGGCAACGACGAGCGGGTCGTGATCGATAACCAGCGACGCGGCTGCGCGTGAGAGAACGTTTCCACGCCTCGGCGATTCGACCTTTCTCTCACACGCAGGGCCCCCAGTTGGCCAGCCCGCCGCGGCGGGTCAGCAGGTCGAGGATGCCGATCCCGGCGCGCCGGGACCATCGCCGTCGAAGTCGGGCGGGCAGGGCGTCGCCCACCTACGGGAAGCATGTGCCGCATGGGTTGCCGCCGAGGAACGAGCACCAGTTGGCCAGCAGCTTCGCCAGGTCGAACGCATCCACACACCCATCAGGCACGCCGTCCACCGGTCCGGAGATGTCCGCGAGGGTGAAGTTCGGGGAGACGCAGCCCTCGCAGGGGGGGTCTATGTCGCCGGGCGGGTCTGGGTCGCTCGCAGCGGAGCACCACGCACCCAGCAGCGTCCCGAGGTCGAACGCATCAACGCATCCGTCGGGGAAGCCGGGGCCGAGCGGACCGGAGATATCCGTGTTGGCGACCCCCGGGGAGTCCGAGTACACGGTGATCTTGGAGATCCCTTCGGCTCCATCAGTGGTATCATAGATGTTGACCCGGCCGATGGTGCGATCACCCTTCACGATGATCCCCAGGAACAGCTTCCTGGTCTCCCCGGCGACTCCGCCCGTACCGGCTCGGTCGGTGAGGGCTCCGCCCTTGCCTCCGCCCTTGGCGGCCTTTCGCATGGCGGCCTTTTTGGCCGCGACGGTTCCGCCGCGGACGGCCTGGGGGGCGAGCGCTCGGTCGCGGCTCATGGCGGCCTGTCGGGCCGCTCGGTCGGCGAAGGCATCTTGTCTCTTGGCTTTACCCTTGGCGCCTCGGTCGGCGTAGCCTCCAGGGCTGGCGGCTCGGTCACCGGCGATTCCGAAGGCCGTGCGCGTGCCGGGCGGCGGCGGTGCGAGCAGAGCCGATCCGCACACCGGGACACAGACGGGATCCACGCAGCACGTCTCAATCGCGCAGACGAACCCCGGCGGACAGGTGCCCTCCGGACAAGGCGTCGCGTCATCACAGAAGATGTTGCTTGCGCAGGCGCCACTGCCGTCGGGCTGCGTAATGCAGAAGCAGCCCCCCACCCCCACGCCGCCGCAGGAGGGGAACCCTCCCTTGCACGTCCCACCAACGCACTCCCCCGGAACCTGCTTGGTGATGGTGAGGAACCCCGTCCCCTGGGCGCCCTTGAATCCACCGACGCGGATCTTGTAGCACTGGCCGCCGATGAGGTCGACTTTGACCTGCGACTGGTCGCCGCAGAACTGGTCGTTGCAGGCGATCTCATCCAATGGATCAGCCGGGCACGCGCAGCCGTCGTACACGGTCAGCACGGTGTCATAGCTGCTGCCGCAGAGGCTGATGTCGTAGGTGAGGCTCTGGGCCGGCGTGAAGTTGTACCAGATGTCCTGCCCCATTATCCCGCACGTTTCCGGGCCGTCCGTGGTGGTCCCCGTGGTATCGAACGCTGTTGGGACATCCTGCTCGATGGGTGTGCGACCCGCGCAGTCATCATTGTTGAGGCACTGCGGGCAGTTGACCGGGTCGGCCACAGCCTCGCCGGCGCAGATGCTGTCCCACGCGGTGTCGCAGCAGAACGGATCGATCGCGCAGATCGCCACGCAGCATTCCTTGCGTTCGCATCCAGGCGTCCCGTTGGCGATGCAGCAGTCACCTGAGAGGGGATCGTCGCACCCTGTCGGGTTCTGCTTGGAGATCAGGATCTGGCCGAGCCCGGCATCGGTCGAGAAACCACCGACCTGGATCTTGTAGCACTGACCGCCGGCAAGGTGGACTTTGACCTGCGACTGCGAGCCGCAGAAGTCGTCATTGCAAGCGATCTCATTCGCTGTATCGGCCGGGCACGCACAGCCATCGTACACGGCCAGCACGGTGTCATAGGAGCTGCCGCAAAGGCTGATGTCGTAGACGAAGGTCTGGGCCGGCGTGAAGTTGTACCAGATGTCCCCCATCAGCCCGCACGGAGACGGACCGTCCGTCGTGGCCTCCGAGGTGTCGAACAGCGTGAGGACATCCTGCTCGATGAGTTCGCGATCCGCGCAGTCGTTGTTGGGCGGGGGAGGCGGATTATTAAGCTCGATCGTGCCCAAGGGTACTTCATTCTTGTCGTACACCGTCACCAAGATCGGGCCAACTCCGCCCAGAGAGGAGATGATCTCCATCGACATGGCCGTGTGGTTGTCAGGCGCGCCGCCAACGTTGAGGAAGTTCAGCGACCACTGGTTCAGCGTACCGAAATCAGCAGCCGCGTTGTCGATGACCGTGATGCTCCACGTGCCTAGCTTGTCGATGCCGTCGAAGGCACTCAACGGATTGTTCGGCACGTAGTTCGGCGGCGATGTCAAGTCCGCCGTGCACGCGTCCTCGATCGACCCGCCGGTACCCTCATCGTCGAGGATGATGGTGAGGTAGTTGTCCTCAGCGCAGCCGAAGGGACCGCCGAAGTGGCAGGGGTCGCCTTTGACGACAGCCCCGGGCCGCTGGATGACGGCCACCGATATCCCGGCGCCGTCGCCGGTCTTCTTCTCCAGGATGACGCACAGATCGCCGACCCAGGTATGCGTGATCGACAGGTCGAGATTCAGGTCGGTGATGATCCCGCTGTCAGGCACCGTGAACTCGTGACTGACCCCGATGGGGTCATCATCCGGAATAACGCCTTCGCCAGGCGGAACGGGAATCTTGTACATTTTGTCCGGCACGGTGCCGGTGGGCGGGCCGCTGAGGATGTCGAAGCTGTCCACGAAGGTGTTTGCCACGAGGATGTTGTTGGGAATGCCTA
The DNA here is from genome assembly GCA_022568135.1 of Planctomycetota bacterium. Lineage (GTDB taxonomy): Bacteria > Planctomycetota > Phycisphaerae > Phycisphaerales > SM1A02 > JADFFQ01. Next base: position 51,933 of record JADFFQ010000021.1, read on the forward strand.
GGTACCCGTCGGACGCAAACGCCAAGCCGTCTGGCCCACTGGGGTTGGGCAACGGCGCCTGCGGGTTCGGGCCGAGATTGGACTGGAACGTCACGTTGTCCACTGACGGCGGCCACTTGTTGGCCTCTTGCCGCACGCAGTCGCAGGCCGGATTGACCGCAGCCGCGTCGGCGCAGATGCCATCCCACGTGTTGTCGCAGCAGAACGGATCGGCCGCGCAGATCGCAGTCTCGCAGACGGGATCCTCGCAGCCGGGCGTCGGGTGGGCCACGCAGCAATCGCCGCTGGGCGTGACCGGGGGATTCGACCACGGGTCGTCCGGGTCGGCCCCGTGCGTGTCGATATTCAGCGGGTCATCCAGCGCCACGACGGAAGCGGGGGGAAGGTTGTTGGGCTTGAAGTTCCAACTGGCCTTGGCCCGCTTGTTCGTCTCCAGCAGCGCCGCCTCGAACTCGGCGGGATCGGTGTAGAAGTTGGCGACCGCGGTGATGATCCGAATCTGATCCACACCTGTCGTCGCTGACCGATCGATGCTAATCGTACTGAGGTCTTCACTGAGCGTGATGAAATCGCTAAAGTCCCCACCGAACTCGAGGCCGCGGGTGGTCAGACCCGTCGGGTATGTCGTCCCCGGGAAGCCAAGCGTGCGGTCGGTCGCGTCGAGGCTGTCGCTGAGCACGATCACGCCCACAATGTCCTGATCGAACGTGATCGATCCTGACAGATTCACGAGACCGGTCACCGGATCAAAATGCAAGAAATAGACATCGACCACCGTCGTCGCTGCGATCGATCCTGGCGTGAGGTCGCCTGGCTCGCTATAGGAGCCCGCGCTGGTGATATCGACGGCAATGTCCTTGCCGAGCGTAAGCCCGAGCATCTCGGTAAAGGCGAAGATCCTCAAGTTACTTTCCAGCGCATCCAGTTCGACCGACGGTGGCGGCGCAATCTCCATAATCGCGCCGGTCGTGCCGATGATCCCGGCGGAAGCGATGCCTGGAAACGTTGCACTGCACAGCCACAAGGAAGCAGCGACGAACACGAATTGCCTTGCCATGGTAGCCCCTCCTGCCCATTTTTACAGACGCTCCCCAGCTCGATCACGCTGTGGCGTCAACACACCCACACTCGGTGGCACTCCGCCTCACGGCCTATCGCCTTGGAAGCGTGCCTTTCTTCTTGTTGCACCCATTGTGATCGCAATAGTCCCATAGTACAAGTGCAAATGTACCTATTTTCAAAGCTTTTTTGGGACGCAGATTCGCGATGCTGATCCGCGGAATTCAGAATATGGCTCACTGGCCGCCCACTCTGCCTATGATCCCCAACCTCCGTTGCGGCCGTCAGCAATCGGACCCACCGGCCGCGGTCGCCAAGCAACATTCCGAGCAAGGCGTGCCGTGCCGTCGAGCTTGAATCTCCGGCCGCACCTGTTCCTTGAGATCGCCCGGACCTGGCGGCTACGCGACTTGGTTCCGGGGCGCTCCCTGGCGGGGCTTGTTCAGCGGCGAGCATCGTTGGCGCCGAACAGAAAACCGCGACCAGTCCCGGTGGAATTGGGACGGCTTTACAGTGGCAAACCGCGACCAATGGTCGCGGCTTCACAAGAAGCGAGCGCGGCTCGGAGG